>JAZRMM010000012.1:0-44382 GCA_045647535.1 Alistipes sp. | reverse complement strand
TCCGCGTGGTTATCTACGATGGTAAGATGCACCCAGTAGATTCTAACGAGATCTCGTTCAAGCTTGCAGCTCGTAACGCATTTAAGGATGCTTTCCGCAATGCTGGTCCGAAAATTATGGAGCCTATCTACAACGTGGAGGTGCTGACTCCGAGCGAGTATATGGGTTCGGTGATGAGCGATTTGCAGAACCGCCGTGCAATGATTATGGGTATGGAGTCTGATAAGGGCTTCGACCGCCTCAACGCACGTGTGCCTCTTGCAGAGCTCTATCGCTACTCAACATCTCTCTCATCATTGACATCAGGTGCTGCTACCTACACAATGCAGTTCGCTTCATACGAGCAGGTGCCTGCTGATGTTCAGGATAAGTTGCTTAAGGCTTACACTGATACTGACGAAGAGTAATAATTTGTTGTGATAGCGGCGCTACTGCGACGCTTCAGTCCAAAGCCCGAATGGGAAATACGCTTAGTATGTCCCATCCGGGCTTTCTCGTGTCAGCGCCACATTAGCACCGCTCTGACAACAAATTCTCTCTCGCTGATTAAGGTAATGGGACGTACGCTAAGTACTACCCATCGTCGCCTTTTTCGCCGAGTGTGGCACTCGGCGCCCTTCTGACAACAAATTCCCTCTCACTGATTGAACTAATATGATGTGTGCCAAGTATGACGCATCCGGGGCTTCTTCATGTCAGCGCCACTACTGCACCACTCTGACAACAAATTTAATTTATCGAGATAGGGCAGACATCTACTGCCGCTAACAAAAATAAATGAGAAAGGGCAGTACGTTTTAGTACAGCCCTTCCTCATTTTTTTTGCCGAGCGAAAGTATCTGCAGCCTTCTAACACCAAATTCCCTCGTGCTGATTGAGGGGGGGGCGTGCAGACGGACATAAGGAGATTAAGGAAATTAGGGAATTTAGTGCTACTCCTTAAACTCCTTAAATTCTTTAACTTCCCTAACTCATTAGAGCGCCAGCGGCGCTCGCCATTACTAATTACTCTCTACTCACTACTAATTAACAAAATCGGGGCCATCCCGAAGGAGAGCCCCAACCTCTTATATGGCTACCTTGGCTTAGGCCTTGGTAACGGCAATCTTGAGCGCTGTCTCGTCGATGTCGCTATCGACAACAAACGAACCCTTAGGCTCCGAAACAGCCTTAACCTCAACAGCAAGGGTCTGCTGTGCGATATACTGTGCGAAGCTCTCGATAGCTGGCGCGGTGAGCTCCTTAGACTCAACCTCCACGCTAATCTTGTCGGTAACCTCGAAGCCAGACTCCTTACGGATATTCTGGATGCGGTTGACCAACTCACGAGCTACACCCTCGCGCTTGAGCTCCTCGGTGATGGTGATGTCGAGGGCCACGGTGAGCTTACCCTCCGATGCCACCAACCACCCTGGCATATCCTCCGAGGTGATCTCGAAGTCGGCAGCCGTAACTACAACCTGCTGGCCGTTGAGCTCCAATGTAGTCTCGTCGTTAGCCTCGATCTCGGCAATCTGCTCCTGAGTAAACTGGGCGATAAGTGCCGACATAGGCTTTGCAAGCTGTGCGTAGCGCTGGCAGAAGTGCTTGAAGTTGAGCTTGATACGCTTGGTGATGATGCCTGTGGTATCTGAGATAAGCTCAATATCCTTGATATTCACCTCGTTCATGTTCAGCGAGCGTACAGCCTCGATGCGTGCTGCCATCTCCTTATCCAACACAGGGATGATAATCTTAGAGAGTGGCTTACGCACGTTGATATTCACCTTACGGCGCAAAGCGAGGACCATAGATGACACCTGCTGTGAGAGTGCTGTGCGTGCCTCGAGCACACGGTTGATGAGGGCCTCGTTGCACTTAGGGTACTCGGCAAGGTGTACTGATGACTCGCTGTGGCGGCCACTTGCGGCGTTGAGGTCGCAGAAGATGCGGTCGGTGATGAATGGCGCGATAGGCGCTGCGAGCATCACTACGGTCTCCAAGCAGGTATACAATGTCTGGTAGGCAGCGAGCTTATCCTCATTCATAGAGCCACCCCAGAAGCGCATACGGTTGAGGCGCACATACCAGTTAGAGAGGTTCTCGTTGACGAACTCGTCGATGCGGCGTGCCGCAGGTGTTGGGTCGTACTCCTCGAGCGACTTGGTAACATCGCGGATAAGGGTGTTGAGCTCCGAGAGTATCCAGCGGTCGATCTCGGGGCGCTGCTCAACAGCCACCTCTGCCTCCTGGCCTGTGAAGCCGTCGATGTTGGCATAGAGGGCGAAGAACGAGTAGGTGTTGTAGAGTGTGCCGAAGAACTTACGGCGGCACTCGTCAACGCCATCGACGTCGAACTTGAGGTTATCCCATGGCTGCGAGTTCGATATCATATACCATCGGGTAGCGTCGGCACCATATTTTTTGAGCACCTCGAATGGGTCTACGGCATTGCCCATGCGCTTAGACATCTTGTTGCCATTCTTGTCGAGCACCAAGCCGTTAGAGATGATGTTCTTGAAGGCTACAGAGTCGAAGAGCATGGTAGCTATGGCGTGCAAGGTGTAGAACCAACCACGTGTCTGGTCGACACCCTCGGCGATGAAGTCGGCAGGGTATATCTGGTCGAAGCCCTCCTTATTCTCGAATGGGTAGTGCACCTGAGCATATGGCATAGCACCCGAGTCGAACCATACGTCGATGAGGTCGGGCTCACGGCGCATAGGCTCACCCTTAGATGATACCAACACGATGTTATCTACATATGGGCGGTGGAGGTCGATATTCTTTGTCGAGTAGTTCTCCTTAGACATATCGCCCACCTTGAAGTTCTTGTATGGGTTCTCGGTCATCACGCCAGCAGCTACGGCCCTCTCGATCTCGGCCATAAGCTCCTCAACAGAGCCTATGCACTTGAGCTCCGAGCGGTCCTCGGTAGCCCAGATTGGGAGTGGTGTACCCCAGAAGCGTGAGCGTGAGAGGTTCCAGTCGTTGATGTTCTCGAGCCACTTGCCGAAGCGACCTGTACCTGTTGACTCGGGCTTCCAGTAGATGGTCTTATTCAAATCCATCATGCGCTCACGAAGTGCTGTGGTGCGGATGAACCATGAGTCCAAGGGGTAGTACAATACAGGCTTGTCGGTACGCCAGCAGTGTGGATAGTTGTGGGTGTGCTTCTCTATTTTGAAGACCTTGTTTGTCTCCTTGAGTCGTATAGAGATGTAGATGTCGAGGTTCTCGGCAGCCGAGGCAGCCTTCTCGTCGTAGCGACCATCCACGGTGTACTGTGGGTCGTAGGCATTCTTCACGTAGCGACCCTCATACTCCTTGTAATCGGCGTTTACGCACTCCTTGACGAACTTCTCGTCGAGCTCCTCCTGGAGGAAGAACTTACCCTGGAAGTCCACCATAGGGCGTGTCTCGCCACGCTTGTTGATCATGAAGAGCGAAGGTATGCCTGCCTGGCGTGCTACGAAGGCATCGTCGGCACCGAAGGTAGGTGCGATATGCACGATACCTGTACCATCCTCCACGGTAACGTAGTCGCCAAGGATTACGCGGAAGGCCTTAGATGATGCCTCTCTCCAGTTGCCCTGCTCGTCAGCCTCCACAGGCTTAACCCATGGGAGGAGCTGCTCGTAGTGCATGCCCTCGAGCTCGGTACCCTTCCACTTGCCCACAACCTCGAAAGGAATAATCTTATCGCCAGCCTTGTAGTCCTCAAGCTTCAACTCTTCGCCCTTCTTGTTGAAGATAGAGTACAAGAGGGGCTCTGCCACCACGGCTGTAATCTTCTCTGAGGTGTATGGGTTGAAGGAGCGTACTGCCACATAGTCGTACTTAGGACCTACGCAGAGTGCGGTGTTCGATGGCAAGGTCCATGGTGTTGTTGTCCATGCGAGGAATACGGGGGTACCCCAGCCCTCCATCTCGGCCTTAGGCTCGAGGATGCGGAACTGTGCGGTACATGTGGTATCCTTAACATCGCGGTAGCAACCTGGCTGGTTAAGCTCGTGTGTCGAGAGACCTGTACCCGCTGCTGGTGAGTATGGCTGGATGGTGTAGCCCTTGTAGAGAAGGTTCTTCTCGTAGAGCTGCTTCAAGAGCCACCATAGTGTCTCGATGAACTTGTTGTCGTAGGTGATATATGGGTCATCCATGTTCACCCAGTAGCCCATCTTGCGTGTGAGGTCCTCCCATATGTCGGTGAACTCCATCACGGCCTCGCGGCACTGCTGGTTGTACTCCTCGATGGTAATCTTCTTGCCGATATCCTCCTTGGTGATGCCGAGCTTCTTCTCCACGCCGAGCTCTACGGGCAGACCATGTGTGTCCCAGCCCGCCTTGCGGTGTACGAGGTAGCCTTGCTGGGTCTTGTAGCGGCAGAATACATCCTTGATGGTACGTGCCATGACATGGTGGATGCCTGGCATACCGTTAGCTGAGGGGGGACCCTCATAGAACACGAAGGTAGGATGACCCTCACGTGTTGTTATGCTCTTGTGAAAGGTGTCGTCCTTGGTCCAGCGTGCCAACATCTCGTCAGCAACGCCCGCAAGGTCAAGACCCTTATACTCATTGAATTTGCTCATAATTACTAATTACTAATTACTAATTACTCATTACTAATTATTTCCGCGGTAGTCGTCTTACTCCTCGTCCTCCTCGTCGTCAGACTCAGCCATTGTGGTGTATACGTTTGTCACGTCGTCGTCCTCCTCGAGGTGCTCGATAAGCTTGTTCACTGCCTCACGCTCCTCAGGTGTAAGCTCCTTGGTGTCGGTAGGTATGCGTACTGACTCACCCGATACGAGCTCGTGGCCGTTAGCCTCGATCCATGTCTGAATCTGGCCGAATGACTCGTAAGGTGCGTATACGGTAACCTCGCCCTCCTCAGCGTAGAACTCATCAACACCGAAGTCAATCATCTCCAACTCCATCTCCTCGAGGTCAACGCCTGCTACTGGCTTGAACTTGAAGACGCACTTGTGCTCGAACATGAAGCCTACAGAGCCCGATGTGCCGAGGGTGCCACCATACTTGTTGAAGTACATACGCACAGATGCTACGGTGCGGTTTGTGTTGTCGGTAGCTGTCTCCACGAGGACTGCGATGCCGTGGGGGCCATAACCCTCGTAGATCATCTCCTTGTAGTCTGCAGCATCCTTATCTGTAGCACGCTTGATAGCACGCTCCACGTTCTCCTTAGGCATGTTCTCAGCCTTAGCGTTCTGAATAAGAAGGCGCAAGCGGAGGTTTGACGATGGGTCTGGACCCGATGCCTTTACTGCCATCTCAATCTCCTTACCGATCTTTGTAAATACACGCGCCATGTGTCCCCAGCGCTTCATCTTTCTCGCCTTGCGGTACTCAAATGCTCTTCCCATAGTGTTAAGTTTTTATATTTTTAATTGTTTATACCTCTTATTTATATACACAATGCGCAAAGATATAAAAAAAATGTTAAAAGTGGAGTGGTGATAGGCGGAAAAATGTGGTGGGCGTTCAGGCGGACTGGGTTCTGGTGGGTTTTTGTGGGGTGCGGGGCGTTCAGGCGGACTGGGTTCTTGTGGGTTCTGGTGAGTTCTGGTGGGGAGCGCTTTCCCTATTAGAACCCATTAGAACCTATCAGAACCTATCGGTTTTTTTCTGCGTGCGTTTCGTGCACTTTGTGCATTTCGTGCATTTCGTGCATTTCGTGCATTTCGTTCGCTGCGTTCGGCGCGTTCGGTTCGTTCGCCTCACTCACTGAGATGAATTGTAGTGGAAGGATAAAAATATTAAATATTTTACCCTTACCTCTTGACAAAGGTGCTTTTTTGTTGTATATTTGTAGCAGCTTTATACAACAAACAATATGTCTCAGGGCCTGCGTATCAGTCAGCCTGTACACTACACATAGCATACTATATATATTATTATTAATATATTAGCTTATATATAGTTATATAAGCAGGGAGAGTGTATGCTATGGTCAATAAGTTAACCATAACATCTTAGTAGTTAGTAGTTATGATTGGTACATAACTACCTATATGCTGCCCATGTGGGCAGAGTAGACTCTCGGCGCATAGTGTGTTAAATTACTTAATAAGTGCCGAGCCAGATAGTGCTCTCGCGTCTCGTTGTTGAGGCTGATACTCGCCGAATGCACCGAACGTCTCTGACGTTCCGAACGAACGCCGTTCGTTCGAGAAGGGACATAAGAGACATAAGGGACAGAAGAGAGGACGAGTATCAGAAGTGTTGTGATACAGAGGTAGATGGCCACGGAATTGCATCTACCGCCCTCGGTATCAGCAAGGTAGGCGATTGCAATTCCTCGCCATGACGGTCTATTGATACCCCTCTTCTCTTTCGTCTCTTTCGTCCCTTTCGTCCCTTTTGTCTCTTTTGTCTCTTTGGCCACCGCACGCACCGCACGCACCGAACGGAGTGCACGAAACGCACGAAATGCACGAAACGCACGAAACGCACAAAGTGCACGCACCGCACGCAGAAAAAAAACCGATAGGTTCTGATAGGTTCTGATAGGTTCTAATGGGTTCTAATGGGGAAAGCGCTCCCAACCCAAAGCCCACAAGAACCCACAAGAACCCACAAGACCCCACCAGAACCCACAAGACCCCACCAGAACTCACAAGACCCCACCAGAACCCAGCCCGCCTGAACGCCCCGCTCCCCAGCGCTCCCCAGCCCGCCTGAACGCCCAGCGCGCCCACCCCCTCTCGCATAATCTTTTTTTTTCAAAAAACAACCTCGCTATCGTTGCAATTTACCATTCGTTTTTATACTTTTGTAGGATGAAATTGCATCTTTATATCCATGGTCTAAGTGCTTGGATGTTAAGATACTGTAACCCAGTGTGTTGGCGCAGATTGCAACACCCGTCAACACCTCATAACAACCAGATATGAAACGAGTGATTTTATCGGGCGGAGGTACCGGTGGACATATATACCCAGCTGTGGCTGTGGCCGAGGCGCTCAAGCGCAAGTGGGGCGATGATGTAGAGCTCCTCTTCGTGGGTGCCGAGGGCAAGATGGAGATGGAGAAGGTGCCAGCCTTAGGCTACAATATCAAGGGTCTGCCTGTGGCGGGCCTACAACGTAAGTTTGCCCTCAGCAACTTCGCACTCCCCTTCAAGGTAGCCTCGAGCATACGCCGTGCCAAGGGCATCATCCGTGAGTTCAAGGCCGACATTGTCGTGGGCTTTGGTGGCTACGCCTCAGCACCCGTGCTATGGGCGGCACAGCGTCTCGGTGTGCCTACGGTGATACAGGAGCAAAACTCCTACGCAGGCCTTACGAACAAGCTCCTCTCGAAGCGTGCCAAGCGTATATGTGTGGCCTACGACGGCATGGAGCGCTTCTTTCCCAAGGAGCGCATAGTGATGACGGGTAACCCGCTGCGTGGTCGCTTTACGGCCGATGGCAACAATAGAGCCGAGGCCCTCGCCTTCTATGGCTTCAACGAGTCTATGCCCGTGATCTTGGTTGTGGGTGGCTCACTGGGTACACGCACCCTCAATGAGATGATGAAGGCGTGGATACTATCCCTCAAGGGTGAGGCCCCTGTGCAGGTCATCTGGCAGACGGGTAAGTACTACGAGAGGGAGATGCAGGAGTTCCTGAAGGCCCACCCCACGAAGAATATATGGCAGGGTGCCTTTATCGAGCGCATGGACTACGCCTATGCTGCAGCCGATGTGGTGCTCTCGCGCAGTAGCGCCTGCACCGTGTCGGAGCTATGTCTTGTGGGCAAGCCTACGATATTTGTCCCCTCGCCCAATGTGGCTGAGGACCACCAGACGAAGAATGCCATGGCGCTGGTGAACAAGGGTGCTGCCGAGATTGTCCGTGATACGGAGGCTGTGGCCAGAGGTATGCAGGAGGCTGTGGCCCTGGCTAAGGACAGAGAGCGTTTAGAGCGCCTCAGTAAGAATATTAAGAGCTTGGCCATCAGCGACTCTGCGGAGCGTGTGGTGCGCGAGGTAGAGGCCCAGCTAACAACCAAATAGAGCGAATGAAGAGGGTCAATAACATATACTTCCTGGGTATCGGCGGCATAGGCATGAGTGCCCTTGCCCGTTACTTCATGCACGAGGGCTACCGTGTTGCGGGCTACGACCGCACGGCAACACCCCTCACACGTCAGCTCGAGGCTGAGGGTGCTGCGATACACTACGACGATAGCGTGGAGCTCATCCCCGAGACTATGCGCCATAGGGATGACACCCTTGTTATTCTCACCCCCGCAATACCTCACGATCATAGCGAGTGGGCATGGTTCCGTGAGCAGGGCTTTACCATAGAGAAACGCTCGCAGATGCTGGGCTATCTCTCGGAGGGTAAGCTCGTTATGGCTGTGGCGGGTACGCATGGCAAGACTACGACATCGACCCTTGCGGCGTGGCTCAACAGCGCTGTGCAGCATGAGGGTAGCGCCTTCTTAGGGGGCATATCCACAAACTTCGGCTCCAACCTCGTCTTGGGCGAGGGTCGTCGCCTTGTTGTCGAGGCCGACGAGTACGACCGTTCGTTCCTGCGCCTGCACCCCGATGTTGCGGTGATCACGGCGGCAGATGCCGACCACCTCGACATCTACGGCACGGCAGAGGCTGTTGTCGAGGCCTTCGAGCAGTTCGCCTCGCAGATAAAGGTGGGCGGAGCGCTCATCCTCAAGCAGGGTGTGCAGCTTAAGTTCGACACTGCGGAGCGCAAGCTCTACCGATACTCCTGTTCCGAGGGTGGCGACTTCCATGCCGAGAACATAGTGCTCATGGAGGGTGGTCGCTATCGCTACGACATAGTAACCCCCGATGGTAGAGTCGAGGGGTGCGAGCTTGGCATCTTAGGCAAGGTGCATATCGAGAACTCGGTGGCTGCCGTGGCTATGCTATGGTGCGCCTCGCAGATGGAGGGTAAGAGTGTGGACCACGACGCTGTGCGTGAGGCCCTCAAGGGCTTCTGCGGTGTCAAGCGCCGCATGGAGGTATACATAAACACCCCCAAGCAGGTATATATCGACGACTATGCCCACCACCCCGAGGAGCTTAGGGCTACCATCGAGTCGCTGAGGGGTATCTTTCCTGGACGTAGGCTCACGGCGGTATTCCAGCCCCACCTCTACACCCGTACACGCGACTTTGCCGAGGGCTTCGCCGAGGTGCTGTCGCTTGCCGACGAGGTTGTCATGGTGCCCATATACCCTGCTCGTGAGGAGCCTATCGAGGGCGTATGCTCGGAGCTTATAGGTGGCATGCTCAAGGTGGAGTGGCGCCTTACGGAGCGAGAGGATATAGCTACCACACTCGCCGCCATGGATACGGATGTTGTGGTGACCTTTGGTGCGGGTAACATAGATGTTGTCTGCCAGGATATAGCCTTGCAGCTAAAGGCAAAATGTTAGTATTATGAAGTTTACGAGGCGAAATATCGTGGGCTACGGCCTTATGTGGCTCTTGGTCATTGTCGTCGTGCTATGGGCCGACAGCAGTGCTGAGCAGCATCGTGCCGAGCAGCGCATAACCTCGTTTGAGATACACCTCGAGGGTGGTGGTGATAAGCGCTTTGTCGATAATGTCCATATCGACGAGTGGCTCGAGAAGCACGATATGCACCCTCTGGGACGCCCCATCGCCAAGGTGGACCTCGCCGAGCTGGAGCGTGTGGTTATGGAGCATAGCGCCGTGAGTAGCGTCAATGTCTATATGACCTATAGCGGTGAGATGGTGCTTAATGTCTCGCTGCGCAAGGTTGTTGGTCGTCTGCGTGTTGCGGGCTACGATATGTACATGGCCTCGGATGGCTCGTTGATGCCCCCTGTGGATGGCTACCTCGTGTCGGTGCCTATTGTCACGGGTGACTATAAGCCCCTCTTCGATGCCGACTATGTGGGCAACCATGCCCATAGCGCCGATGCCCTCCTCAAGGGCTTCGAGCGGCACTTCGACGATATAGAGCTTCGTAAGGAGTCGCTCCTCAAGCGCCGTGAGGAGCTTAAGGCGGCACTACGCAGGGTGGAGAAGCAGAGTGTCAAACGCTCTATGTTCATGTCGGGCTACGAGTACCGTGGTCGTGTGCAGAGCCTCAAGGAGCATAAGAGCGCCACACGTAAGAGCCACGCCGAGAAGGATCGTGTCATAGAGCAGGAGCTTCATGCCCTGGAGGCCGAGAGGCTCGCCGTGACGCTGGAGAGGCAGTGTGTGTACGACATGGTCGACGACTTTAAGCGCCTTGTATCCTTTGTCGAGAGGGTGGGTGCCGATGAGTTCTGGAGTGCCGAGATTGTGCAGATAGAGCTCACGGGAGGTGGCGACAGCCCCATGCAGCTCGCCATAGTGCCCCGCTCGGGTAACTTCGTCGTGGACATGGGCACCATGGATAAGCTCGACGAGAAGCTCGTCGAGCTGCGCGACTTCTACGACTCGACACTCAGCAACATAGGCTGGGATAAGTACAAGCATATCAGCCTGCGCTACGAGGGTCAGGTGGTCTGTAGGTAGGATACTCTGTGTGAAGAGATTATAGAGCGAGAGGTCAGCGACTTAAGAGAGAAAAAAATAATAAAATAGATATAGCAATGAAAGGGAAACAGATTGTAGCCATTGACGTAGGTTCGTTAAATGTGGTTATCGCCGTGGGTGCGGTGGAGGATGATGGTAACATAAACATTCAGGGCATCGTCTCGGAGCCTATAAACAAGGGCATGATTGCGGGTCGCATCGAGAATATCGACATGGTGGGCCGTGCTATCGCAGCGGCTAAGAGTAGAATCGAGAAGCAACTCAACATACGCATCACCGAGGCTTATGCTGGCCTTGCGGGCGACTATGTACGCTGTGTGCAGGTTGTCGACCATGTATATGTCCAGGACGACGTGCATAAGCAGGTCACCACACGCGATATCGAGGACCTCAACCGCCGTATGCTCAGCGTGAAACTCCCCGACGACCAGGAGGAGATACTCTCCATAGAGCCCCTGACATATAGCGTTGACGGCAAGGTTATGGATGAGCCATGTGGCGCCTATGGCCAGATGCTGGCTGCAACCTACAACTTCGTGCTCACGGAGAAGAGCATGCGCGACCGTCTGCGTGTATGCCTCCAGCGTCAGGGCATCACCGTTAAGGAGTTCGTTGCCAACGCCATGATAGCACACCTCGGCATCGCCACCAGCGAGGAGATTGTCGACGGCGCTATCATCATAGACCTCGGTGCAGGTGTCACCGACGTCACCATCCTTCAGGGTGGCAAGGTGCGCCATGCAGCATCTATACCTATTGGCGCCGATGCCATCAACGACGATATACGCTCGTTGAGCATCCCTGTGAAGTATGTCGAGGACCTCAAGGTGGGCTATGGCTCTGCCGTTACGGAGCGTGCCGAGGATGACATCATCACCTTCCAGCCCAAGTACCACAGCATGGTCAAGAATATCTTGCGTCGCAACCTCGTGAACACCATCGAGGCTCGCCTTATGGATATCGCTGAGCTTGTGCAGCGCGAGATTAAGGAGGCTAAGTGTGGCTCACGCTTTATGCCTGCGGTGCTCATCACGGGTGGTGGCTCCAAGACTATTGACATAGAGCACCTCTTTGCTCGTGAGCTTAAGTTCGAGGATGTGAGAGCCGTATACCCCGAGTATGGCTTCACGCAGGAGTCGGCCATGGAGCATATCACCACTCCCGCCTACTCGACAGCAACCTCGCTACTGCTCTACGGTGCAACACGAGGCCTCTGCGCTGTTCCTGTTCTACGCCCCGTTACTAACGACACAACCTCTCAGACGCCTACCACACCGCCAACACCTATCACTGTGCCACCAACGCCTCAGACCCCTAAGGTGACAACCGAGGAGGTAGCTAAGCCTGAGGAGAAGCCTCTGGTAACCTCTCAGCCAGGTACGCTCACCGTGAGCGACACCGAGGGTGCGGAGAGCAAGACGGATCAAGGCGATATTGTCGAGAAGCCAAGCTGGATAAAGGATACGATTGGCAAGCTCTTCAACAACATGAGCAAGAAGATGTCCGAGGACCAGGATAAGGATTATTTGTAGGATTGTAGCGAAATAGAATACCGATATATATTATGAATAAGATAAATGGTAAGACAGATGAGCTCCTCGACGCTTTGGTTAGCGAGGACCCATCGCGTTTGATGCTCGATACAGAGTCGATAATCATGGTTATCGGCGTTGGTGGTGCGGGAGGTAATGCCGTGAACCACATGTATAGAATGGGTATTACGGGTGTCAACTTCGTTGTGTGCAACACCGATAAGAGCGCCCTTAGAAATAGCGAAGTTAAGAATAGGGTGCAGATGGGCCCAGGCCTTGGTGCTGGTAACGACCCCAACGTAGGTCGTGAGTTAGCCACCGAGAGCGAGGAGCAGTTACGCACACTTCTCGAGACCTCGGGTGTCAAGATGCTCTTCATCGCAGCAGGTATGGGTGGTGGTACAGGTACAGGTGCCTCGCCCGTCATCGCCAAGATAGCCCACGAGCTGGGCATCCTCACCGTGGCTGTTGTCACCATGCCCTTCATCATGGAGGGTAAGGGTCGCTACGACCAGGCTGTGCGTGGTGTTGCGGAGCTCAACAAGTGGGTCGACTCTCTGCTTGTCATCAACAACGAGAAGATTCAGCAGATGTATGGCAAGATGCCTATCCGCGAGGCCTTCGGTAAGGCCGACGACATCCTCGGTATGGCAACCAAGGGTATCGCCGAGCTTATCACCGTAGAGTTCGCACTGGTGTGCGTCGACTTTGCCGATGTCAAGAAGGTTATGACCAACAGTGGCCGTGCCCATATGTCGGTTGTTCGTAGCGCTGGCGATAACCGCGCCTTGAACGTCGCTGAGGCATCGCTCTCATCTCCACTTCTCGATGATAATATGATTACGGGTGCTAAGAACATCCTTCTCAACTTCGCAGTGGCGGATATCAATGACCTTATGCTTGCGGATGTCACCGAGGCTGCGCAGTACATACAGAAGCACGCTACGTATGTCGATGACGACGGTGTGGAGCATACGGCCGACATCATCTGGGGTGCCAGCGAGAAATCTACGTTGGCCGAGGACGAGCTCGAGCTTGTTGTTATCGCCACAGGCTTTGCCGATGGTCGTGATCCCAAGATTAAGAGCACCTATAGCGAGGCTGTGGAGGCCGATATTTTCGAGGAGGAGGAGATCAAGAAGGGTGAGCCTATCGTCAAGAAGAACCCTCTTATACCTGTCCCCGAGCGTGTTGCCATCACCCCATCGCAGAACCGCTATCGCTTTATTGCGGGCTGGAAGCAGGAGCCTGCGTACATACGCCGTAAGATGGGTGTCATCGTGGGCTCGGACTCGCACCTCAAGAGTGTGCCCTTCCGCCCATTGGTCAAGGAGAGTGTTGCCGAGGATGCGCCTCAGGCAAGCGTTGGTGCACTCTTTTAGTCATTAACCTAAGTATTAGATGGATACAATTATAGCGCTGCAACCCTGTATCGATGTTGGCAGTATCATATCCTTGAGTATCATATCGTTGGTGTTGCTTGCGATGTCGGCGATAGCCTCAGGCTCGGAGGTTGCTTTCTTCTCGCTTACGCGTGGAGATATCGAGGAGTTGGAGGGTAGGTCCGATGCCTCGTCGCATCGTGTCCTCGACCTGTTGAGCAATAGGGATAGACTGCTGGCAACGATATTGGTTGCGAACAACATGGTCAACATCTGCTTGGTTATCTTCACCACGCAGCTCATCGACGCTCTGTTCCTGTTTGGCGATGGCTGGGAGTTTATTTTGAAGACCATTGTTGTAACCTTCCTGCTGTTGCTCTTCGGCGAGATACTCCCCAAGGTCTTCTCGCAGGCTAAGCCCATACGCATGGCCACCTTCTTCTCCATACCGTTGAAGGTGCTGCGTTGGTTGCTCTACCCCTTGGCCTTCATCCTTATACGCACCAGCAGCCGTGTAAGTCGCTTTGCCACCAAGAGTGCCGAGATATCTATCGAGGAGCTTGCCGATGCTGTGGATATCGCCGAGACGGGCTCCATTGAGGAGCAGAAGATGCTCTCGGGTATAGTCAATTTTGGTCAGACCGAGGTCGTTGAGATCATGCACTCGCGTGTGGATATCACTGGTTTGGAGTATGATACCGCCTATGATGAGGTGCGCCGCCTCATTGTCGAGACGGGCTACTCGCGAATACCTGTCTATGGCGAGGATCTCGACGATGTGCGAGGTATGCTCTACGTCAAGGACCTCCTGCCCTATATCTCCGAGGGCGAAGACTTCGAGTGGCAGCGCCTCTTGCGCAAGCCCTACTTCGTGCCCGAGCACATGATGATTGACGATTTGTTGAAGGAGTTTCAGAAGAAGAAGATTCATATAGCCATCGTCGTTGATGAGTATGGTGCCACACAGGGCCTCGTCTCGCTGGAGGATATCCTCGAGGAGGTCGTGGGCGAGATTACCGACGAGAGTGACGATGAGGAGGATAGACTCTACGAGAAGATAGGCGAGAATACCTATATCTTCGATGCTAAGATACACCTCAGCGAGTTTGTGCGAGCCATAGGTTTCGAGGAGGATTCGTTTGCCGATGTTGAGGGTCATGCCGAGACCTTGGCAGGATTGATGATGGAGCTCAAGCGCGACCTACCACGTCGTGGCGATGAGCTCGAGTCACATGGCGTTAAGTTCTTCATAGCCACTATGGAGGGACGTCGTGTCGATAAAATTAAGGTTGAGGTCAATGGTTAAACTCATTGTCGAACCCCTGCAGCGAATCTTCGCCTGCTGCGATAGGCTTATCACAGCTTCGGACGTAGCCTCTGCTTCACGCTTTCAGAACGAGTCGCGCCGCACGGAGCACCTCGCCTGGCGACGTATCGTGCGCCGTGAGCTCGGCAGAGAGGTTGTCATCGACTACAACTCGGTGGGAGCACCCATCGTCGATAGCCCCAACACCTATATCAGCGTCTCTCATACCTCGAGGGGTGTTGCTGTAGCTATCTCGGATGGCCCCGTGGGTGTCGACATAGAGTCTTTGGCAAGGGGTTTCGATCGTGTTGTCTCACGCTACCTATCGCCAGAGGAGTCCCAGCTCTCGGATGACGCTCGCTGGGCAGCCATGGTATGGTCGGCCAAGGAGGCTATGTATAAGCTCTATGGACTTAAGGGTGTCGACCTTATCAACGACCTTAGCATCACGAGCTACGACGCCTCTGAGGGGTGCATCTATGGCTCTATGCGTGGGCTGAGGGGTGCCAAGGTGGAGCTTAGCACGTTCGATGAGGATATGATTGTTGCCGTTGCAACATATATATAAATATAGTAACAGATAAACAAGGTCACTGCTGTGTCAGCAAATAATCAAAATAGTAGCACCATATCGCTTGGTTCCGACTCTGTAGGTAAGCTCCTGATGCGCTATGCCATACCGGCTATTATAGCTATGGCCTCATCATCGCTCTACCACATTATCGATAGCATCTTCATTGGCCACGGTGTGGGCGATGAGGCAATCTCGGGTATGGCTGTCACACTCCCCATCATGAACATAGCCTCGGCCTTTGGTGCTATGGTTGGTGTGGGTGCTGCTGCCCGTATCTCCATACGCCTGGGCGAGGGTAACAAGCGAGCTGCCGAGCGTATATTGTGTAACGCCGTGCTGCTCAACCTTGTGCTTGGTGTGAGCATCATGCTCCTCTTCCTCCTCTTCCTCGACCCCATCCTGATATTCTTCTCTGGTGGTAAGGCGAGTCCCGAGACGCTACGTTATGCTCGAGAGTTCATGCAGGTCATCATGTTTGGTAACATCATCACCCATCTATATCTGGGTCTTAATGAGCAGCTGCGTGCCTCGGGCTATCCTCGTAAGGCTATGTATATCATGCTCTTGGCAATGGCCTTATGTACGGCGCTCAACCCACTCTTCATCTTTGTTTTCAAGTGGGGTGTTGCCGGCTCGGCATTGGCCACTGTCTCGGCACAGTTTATCGCCCTCATGATACAGATGCGCCACTATACGTCGAAGAGTAGCTTCCTGCGCTTCAAGCGCCACAACTTCCACTTCGATAGTAGGATTGTCGGCAATATCATATCTATCGGTATGGCCCCCTTCCTCCTTAACCTCTGTGCCTCGCTGGTCACTCGCTTCATGAACACTGCACTCTTGAACTATGGCGGTACTGGTGAGCACGATGTTATCCAGCGTGCCACCTTCGATGGCGATATTGGCGATATATATGTAGGTGCCTACGGCATTATGAACCGTGTGCTCCTGCTCTTTGTCATGGTCGCCCAGGGCTTCAACCAGGGTATGCAGCCCATCGTGGGCTATAACTATGGCGCCCGCCAGTACGACCGTGTCATCAAGGTACTCAAGTACGCCATCATGTGCGCCACCTGTGTCACCACCTTTGCCTTTCTCATAGGCCACTTCTTCCCTCGCGAGGTTGCCGTCTTGTTTGTCGACGCCAGCAAGGGTGCCTCGGCCGAGGCTATGGTGGACATCGTTGCCCAGGGTCTTGGGTTGGCAATGTTGGTCTTCCCGTTGGTGGGCTTCCAGATTGTCGCCGGAGGCTTCTTCCAGTATATTGGTCGTGCCCCTCTGGCCATGTTCCTATCTACCACACGTCAGTTGCTCTTCCTCCTTCCGCTGCTACTCATCCTCACCCCTGAGTATGGCGCTGTAGGTGCATGGGTGGCCATGCCTATTGCCGATGGAGCATCTGTCCTTGTTGCCGCTATCCTTCTCTTCACGCAGATACGTAAGCTCAGACGCATGGAGCGTGAGATGCTCTTTAATAGATAGCCTTGCCTATGACAGTTGATGATCTAACCCTCCTTCTTACCCGTGGTGTAGGCTCTCGTACGATAGTCCACCTCTTGGATATCTTCGGCACAGCCGAGGCTATCATGGCGGCCTCTGCCGATGAGCTTGTCGTGCGTGGTGAGCTGCGCCCCGATGTGGCTCAGCGTATCGCTAGCCGTGAGGCGTCGTCGCAAGCCTATAAGGAGGTTGACTATTGTTATCGTCATAATATAGCCACACTCGCTGCTACGGATAGCGACTACCCCGAGTACCTTCGTGAGGTCCCCGACCGCCCCCATGTGCTCTTTGTGCAGGGTAATGTTAGGGCGTTGTCTAAGCCTATGATATCTATGGTTGGCACACGCGATATGTCACCCTCAGGACAGGTGGCCTGCAATCGCCTTATTGAGGGTATCAGTCTTAGCCGTAAGGATGCCTGTATTGTCAGTGGCCTCGCCTATGGTATCGATGCGGCGTGTCATCGTGCAGCACTCACCTATGGACTATCAACCGTAGCTGTCATAGCCTCGGCGCTTCCCGAGGTTACGCCTGCGCCCCACCGTGCCCTGGCTAACGATATCATAAAGCATGGTGGCGCTATTGTCTCGGAGCTACATAGCCAGTCACGCCAGAATGGCTCGCTCTTCATCGCCCGCAACCGCATTATCGCTGGCCTGAGCCTTGGTACGGTTGTCGTCGAGTCTCCAGCATCTGGAGGTTCACTCGCCACAGCCGATATTGCTGATAGCTATGGCCGCATGGTCATGGCCGTCCCTGGCCGTTTGACAGATGTGTCATCGTTTGGTAGCAATAACCTCATACGCTCGGGTAAGGCTCGCCTTGTGCTCACGGCCTCCGACATCATTGATGATATGGGTTGGAGCCCCTCTGTCAGTCTCCCCACGAGTGAGACTAAGGGTGAGGAGGAGTGTGTGCAGCTTACGGATAATGAGCGTAAGGTCTACGATGTTATCTCTGGCGCTGTTGTAGTCTCGCTTGTAGAGCTTCTCAATCAGACGAAGCTCACTATTGGTGATCTGTCGATGGTTATCGTGGGCTTGGAGCTTAAGGGCCTTGTTCGCACCCTCCCTGGCCAACGCTACGAAAAGATATAATTGACTAATAAGATGATAGATACCCACTCACATATATACTCCGAGGAGTTCGACGACGACCGCACCGAGGCTCTCGATAGAGCTAAGGCTGCTGGTGTCGAGATGTTAATCCTCCCCGATATCGACTCCACAACTAGGGAACGTATGCTCTCTTTGGCTGCCGAGCACCCCGACTTTTGCCACGCTATGGCAGGTCTGCACCCCACCTCCGTAAACGATAATCCCCACTGGCGTGACGAGGTGGATATGGTCGAGAAGATGCTCTCCAATCCCTCGCAACCCCTCTGTGGCGTTGGTGAGATAGGCCTCGACCTCTACTGGAGTACGGATTTCTACCGCGAGCAGCGTGAGGCGCTACACGCCCAGCTGGAGCTCGCCCTGCGCTACGACCTCCCCGTGGTTATACACACCCGCTCGGCTTATAAGGAGATGCTCGATGCCGTGGCCACCTACCGTGGTCGTGGTCTTAGAGGAGTCTTCCATGCCTATGCCGATAGTGTCGACACGGCCCGTAGCATATTGCGCCATGGCGACTTTATGTTTGGCATCGGTGGTGTTGTGACATTCAAGAATAGTGGCCTCGATAGGGTAGTTGCCGAGCTTCCTACCGAGCTTTTGCTTCTCGAGACCGACTGCCCCTACCTCACCCCTGTGCCCCATCGTGGCAAGCGTAACGAGTCGGCCTACGTGGAGTATGTATGCCGCAAGATTGCCGAGCTCCACGCCAAGAAATTCGATGAGGTCGATGCCATTACCACTGCCTCAGCAAAGCGTCTCTTCGCTCTTTAGCCCTTGTACGAAATAGAATCTTTTCAGCTAACGCTTCAACTCGCAGAGTACTAATATGTTGCGATTGATGCGTTGTGATTGCTGTTACACTTTTATTTGTAATCGATTGATTTTCAACGGTTTGAAAACATTATACTTTTCATGTTGTGTAAATGCTGATAAATCAGCGTGTTAGCCATCGCTTACTGGAAAAATTAGAACTCCAAATTTTTGGTCTAACCTCATGTTTGTAGTACCTTTGCAGTAGTTAATCAATCGACAAACAATCTTAAAATTTATGATTATGAAAAGGTATCTACTTCTTCCAGTTGTGGCACTTCTTCTAACATCGTGCCTCTCCCCTTATGGTGAATTAGTTGGTATAGCAAACGTTCCAGGTGTAGAGCCTGGTGATGGTAATAACTACGATGACAGGACAACCTATAAAGGTGCGCTCTTGCCCGACCCTTCGTATGGCGAAGATCGTCAGGCAATGATAGACTTGTTGATGCTCGTTGGTGAGCAGAGGGGTGATGTCGACGACGCCCTTTTCGTGCAGCGCCTCGACGAGAAGATTTTTAATTGCACCAAGCGATTTATGTATATCACTGAGGCCGACTCTTCAACCCCTGATTGGTGGACCGATGCTATGATGTGGGATGGTGGGGAGATGCACTACGACATAGCTCTCTACGACGATGGAACCCTTGCCGTTCGCCATGTTTTAGGGTGTGCTGGCGACTTCGATATGATAGACTACATAGTGGAGAACTATGGCTATCATGGCTGGTCGGAGTCTATGTCGTGGGAGTATGACCCTGAGACCAACACCCTCTACACGAGCGAAGACAGGAGCTACGCTGCTAAGCTCCTCTACTTCGATGGTGAGGTTGCTGTGCTTGAGGGCCATGTCTACCCCATGTGGATATATCAGGGCCAGGATTATAGGCGTTCTTCACCCATGGAGCTCTATGCCTTTAAGTTCACCGATGGTAAGGATAGCTACCTTGAGGGCTACGACATCAGCTTTGAGGAGTATAATGCCTTGTGCGAGGAGTGGTATGGTGAGTATATGATGTTTGAGGGTAAGCATCTGCCTGGTAATGGCGCGCTTGCTCGCGATTATATGCGCAAGACTATCGCCCTTATGGAGAGTCAGCAGGCTGAGGATATCGACGATGAAGGCTTCGAGACTATGCTCACAACCATGCGCCTAAGTGCCGAGGATAGATTCTCTACATGCACAGAGGCGGAGTTCTGGACTTGGGGTCGCTACAATCCAAGTGAGCTCTTCGATAAGGTGTCGGTGCTTGGTGATATGGCGAGCACGGGTGATGGCAACTATGTATATAGGACTACGCTCTATGATGAGAATGTCAATTTCTCGACCCTTGCTGCTATGGGCTATAAGGGCTGGTATGGTGAGGGTGCGTGGAGCTACGATGCCGCTACCAATACCCTTGCGATGGTTGTCGATGGCGTGGAGCATAGAGCTGTTGTGCGCTACTTCGATGCTGCAACCAAGGAGGTTGTGTTGCGTGGCACCATGGGCTTCCTCTTCGATATAAGTGCTGACGATGAGATTGTTCGTTGCAAGTTCTATAACGATGTTACTGAGGACTATCTCAGTGAATATCTGCCATATACCGATTTTGTAGAGCTGTGGCAGACGCTATAGTTGTGATAACTAAACCACTATGTAAGAGACCATCCTGAGGGGTGGTCTCTTACATTTTTTTAGGCAAGAAGATGGCCTATGGTAGCAGGCAATATGCAGAAAATCTCGGATTGATAAGTAATTTTTTGCATAAAACGCTACACCGAAAGCAAATTATTGCTACCTTTGTAGGGATATAGTGGCACTAATGCCCTATCAATCTTCATTATGAAGAGAGCTTCAATACTTATAATATATACCGGAGGTACTATCGGTATGAAGACGGACGAGGCCACTGGGGCACTCGTACCATTCGACTTTAGCGGAATTTATGAGGAGTTCCCCTCGCTCAAACGCCTTAATGTTGACATCGAAGTTTTTACCATTAAGCCACCTATCGACTCATCAAATGTCACTGTCGATAACTGGGTCTACATGGCTCGTATCATCCGTGATAACTACGAGAAGTATGATGGCTTCTTGATCTTGCACGGCACCGACACCATGTCCTACTCGGCGTCGGCCCTTAGCTTCATGCTCGAGAATCTCGCTAAGCCTGTGATATTCACTGGTAGTCAGATCCCTATTGGCATCCTGCGCACCGATGGTCGTGAGAACCTTATCACCGCCATTGAGATTGCTGGTGCTCGTAACGAGGAGGGCAAGCCCCTTGTTCCTGAGGTGGCCCTATACTTCCAAAACCGACTCTTCAGAGGTAACCGCACAACAAAGCATAGCGCCGAGGCTCTCAATGCCTTTGCGTCGTTTAACTGTCAGCCATTGGCCGATGTGGGTGTTAACATTCAGTATAACAATGCTATGATAGCTTCACGCCCTGTTGCCGTCGATGCCCCATTTACCATCAGCGAGTCGCTCTCGGACGAGGTCGTTGTTGTCAAACTCTTCCCAGGTATTCGCCCCGCTACGCTACGTGCCATGTTGCTCGATAGTGGTGCTCGAGGTGTTGTGCTTGAGACCTATGGAGCGGGTAACGCCCCCACCTCGGAGTGGTTTGTTGAGCTTGTCAAGGAGGCAGTATCTCGTGGCGTTGTTGTAGTCAACGTATCGCAGTGCAAGGATGGTGCTGTACAGATGCATCTCTACGAGACAGGCCTTGCGTTGCAGGAGGCTGGCGTAGTGTCGGGACACGACATGACAGTCGAGGCTGCGGTGACAAAGTTGATGTATGTTTTAGGCAAAAATTTGCCTCTATCGGAAACAATCGAGTTGATGCGACGTCCTCTACGAGGTGAATTTACCTTGTAAAGGCATTGCATTTTTCGTTTTTTGTTTGTATATTTCGCACTGATAATGGCCTTGAGGATGGACTATCTGGGAGTGATATGTTCAGTCTTAGGGGCGTAATGTGTTGATTGATATATTGTTTAGTGTTGTGGCTTTGGGCTTATGCGCCATTTTTTTGTGCTGACCACAAATTATACCACAATCCTCAAATATCGCCGAAACCGAAAAAAAAAGAGATAACAACTAAAAAAATTACAAATTTTAACTAACAAATCATTATGAAAAAATTATTTATGATTTTGGCAGCTGCCACCCTTACTTTTGGCGCTGCTTATGCACAGGATGCTGCTGACAATGCAGCTCAGCAGGAGGTAGTGAATACCGCCGATGATGCTCAGGGTGATGATACTCTCAACGCTGAGGAGGGTACAGACCTTACAACTGGTGACAACAATACCGAAGGTGCTTCTGAGGAGGCTCCTGCTAAGAAGGAGGAGATTCAGGGCGAGCCTATGCACTTCGCTTTGATGAAGAAGTTCCTCGAGGGTGGTTGGGAATGGATGCTCCCAGTGCTTGTCTGCTTGGTTCTCGGTTTGGCAATCGCTATCGAGCGTATCCTCTACATGACTTTCGCTCAGATCAACACCAAGAAGTTCGTTGCTAACGTTGAGCGCATCCTCAATGAGGAGGGTGTAGAGGCTGCTAAGGAGTACTGCCGCAACACTCGCGGTCCTATCGCTTCTATCTACTACCAGGGTCTTATGCGTTACGACCAGGGTCTTGAGGCTGTTGAGAAGGCTGTTGTATCTTACGGTTCAGTTCAGCAGGGTCAGATGGAGTCAGGTCTTTCATGGATCTCATTGTTCATCGCTTTGTCTCCATCACTCGGTTTCATGGGTACCGTTGTTGGTATGATCCAGGCGTTCGATGATATCGAGCAGTCAGCAACCATGTCTCCTACAGTCGTAGCAGGTGGTATCAAGGTCGCTCTTTTGACAACCATCATGGGTCTTATCTCTGCTGTTATCCTTCAGATTTTCTTCAACTACATTCTCTCAAAGATCGAGTCACAGGTAGTTAAGATGGAGGATACTTCTATTACCTTGGTAGATATGCTTACTGCATACAACAAGCGATAATAGTAGAGTTAAATAACAATTAGAGATTTTAGATTATTATGAAACATATTCACAGAATAGCACTCCTTGTTATCGTCCTTATCTCATTAGGACTGATGGCATGGGCTGTTGTTGCAGGTATGAGGGCTCCAGAGTCTGATAAGATTGCCAGCACAATGCAGCTCATCGGTCAGTACGATGAGAATTGTGAGCCTATCAAGGATTCGCTTGACAAGACATTGCCAGTCTTGACTACCGATGCAGGTGTCTTGGCAATTAACTCTGCTACAATCTACCAGGTACGTAATGCAGAGGGTTTGAACTATATGCAGACTGTTGCGGAGATCCGCAATATCGACCCTGCGCTTGAGCAGAGCAAGGTAGTATATGAGGACGCTAAGCAGCGTCAGGATGCTATCAATGCTCGCCTCGCTGAGATTGAGGAGCTCAAGTCTAATAAGAAGGAGTATAACAAGACTAAGAAGGAGAGAACTGATCTCGATAAGGAGTTCAAGTCTAACGACTCTCTCATCATGGTTTATGAGGGCGGTGACTATGCAGCTCGCTACTCTCAGGATAGCACATGGCAGGCACGTATCGCTAATATCAAGGGTAAGGACTTCGCTAATGAGTCAGCTTTGGTTATCGAGTACATGCAGTCTAAGTACGACAAGTATGCTGCCGATCTTCAGGCTAAGCGTGATATTGAGAAGAGTAACGCAGAGGTTGATGCAGCTAACCTTGAGACACTCGAGACTATCCGCAAGACCTTCGGCGTAGAGGAGGTGAAGAAGCTTAAGAACCCTGAGGACGAGAAGGCAGGCGAAATGCCAGACTATAAGGCTACTGTTGCTAACCTCAAGGATGCAATCGCTAAGAAGGAGAAGGATACTCCTAAGAAGGAGTGGAATAATACCTTCAAGCCAGTTAAGGAGCAGTTCACTGATGAGTTCATCGCTGCTATCGAGGCATACGACACTCTTCAGACAGAGATCGTAGTTCTTGAGAACGACGTAACAACTACTCATGACAACATCGAGACTGTTAAGAAGGCAGTAGAGGAGGCTAAGGCTGATGGTGAGAACCTTATGGCTCTTGCAAAGGCTGTTAGCTTTAACATCTACTGGTTGTACTTCTTGATGCTCTTCGCTGTAGTATTCGTAGCAGTAGGCTTCATCCTCAACTTCATCCAGAATCCTAACTGGATTAAGATTGCTTCTACACTCGTTGTTGTTGCTATTGTTGTTGCTATTGCATACTTCATGGCTGACAGCCACGGTTGGAACGATGGTAAGGTTCTCTACGTTTTGGATGCTAACGGTGTATCTACTGATATTGCCTTCGGCATTGGTCAGGTGGATAGCCCTGAGCGTTACGTATTCACAAGCCAGGAGTACATGCTTACAGATATTACCATTTGGATTACTTACCTTTCAGTTATCCTTGGTTTGGCTGCAGCAGTTGTATCTTCTGTTCGTGGTATCTTTAAAAAATAAATGTAGTGATTTATGGCAAAGTCGAAGAAAAAGACTGGTGAAATTAACTCCAGCTCAATGGCGGATATCGCATTCTTGCTGTTGATCTTCTTCCTTGTGACCACTACTATGGATGTTGATATGGGTATGAAGCGTACGCTCCCTCCTATTGCCGACAATGAGGAGCAGCAGCCTGATGATATCAAGCTGAAGGAGCGTAACGTTCTCATCGTGAATGTGTCTAAGAGCGGTAATATCATGGTTGGTAACCAGAGTTTTAAAGCCGAGAACCTTAAGCGTAATAAGATTAAGGAGGGTAACGACCATTCTGATCTCTCATGGGAGACATATGACTTCCTAGTAAATGTAAATCGCTCGGAGAAGAAGACTACCGATATTGAGTCGGGTATTTCGTTCGATCTCAGCCAGGGTATCGTATCTCTCAAGGCTGATAACGAGACTACTTTCGATGTCTATATGCAGGTACAGGACGAGTTGACTCATGCCTTCAACCTCTATCGCGACTATGTATCTAAAAATCCAAAGGTGTATGGTAAGGCTTTCGAGGATCTTGAGGATGAGCAGAAGGAGAATTTAAGAAAGAAAGTACCTCCCAAGATTTCGGAGGCAGAACCTAACGATCAAACAGCAAAGTAAGTTATGGCAGTAATGGCGAAAAAGGGCAAGAAAGAGGTGCCCGCAATGTCGACATCGTCACTTCCTGATATTGTCTTCATGCTTTTGTTCTTCTTCATGGCGGCTACCACCATGCGTGACAACGATCCACAGGTTGTTGTAGCAATTCCAAAGGCCCATGAGATTACTGAGCTCGACAAGACAATGACTACTAACGTTTGGGTTGGTCAGCTTCAGGGACGTGCCTCAGAGGGTGCTGCGCTTAGCATCCAGTTCAACGATGATATCATCAGCGTTGATAAGATTGGCGATAAGATTAAGGAGCGTATGGTTGAGAAGGATTACAGCAAGGCTACAGATATGCTTGTAAACCTTCGTGTACACGAGACCGCTACCGTAGGTAAGGTTACCGAGCTCAAGCAGGAGCTCCGTAAGGCCGAGGCTTACAACATCTCGTACGCAGCTAAGCCCTATTAATCTTATAGGTACTATATGAAAAAGATCCGCGGTAACCCCGCGGATTTTTTTGTGCCTATGGTGTTCCCCGGACGTTTTATGTCGCTGTTAAATTGTAGTTATTGGGGCTATAGCCGCCATCGGTGTTGTGTATGCTACTCTCTTATGTGGCTTATATAACGTAAAAGGCTGGTTACCGTCGGGTAACCAGCCTTTGTCTATGTCCCTCTATGTTGTTAAGGACTACTTGAAGAGCTCAACATCCTCAGCGCCTGATGCGTTGATGTATGATGCAGCCTCGGTAATCTTCTTAGCAGCGTACTTCACGAAGATCTTTGTTGGGTTGAGGTAATCCTCAGCAACCTCATCAGCCTGACGTAGCATGATGTGTGAGATGATGATGTAACCAGCAATCTCAACAAGACGGCGTGAGTGGAACTCCTTGTAGCCTGTAGCCTCCTTGTCGAGGGTCTCCACACGCTCAACAACCTGCTCGTATACCTTGCGAAGCTCCACGAGCTGCTCAGCCATAGCCTTTGTTGCCTCGGTGTGCTCAGCCTCCTCGTAGCGCATGATCTGCTCGAGGTATGTGCCCTTAGTCACGTGGTTGATAGCAGCCACAACCTGAAGCTGTGTTGTACCCTCATAGATGTTCATGATGCGGGCATCGCGATAGAGACGCTCACAAGCGTAGTCCTTCATGTAGCCCGAGCCACCGTGAATCTGTATTGAGTCGTATGCAACCTCGTTGGCATACTCCGATGCGAACATCTTAGCAAGAGGTGTGAAGCCATCGGCAAGGCGGTTGTAGAACTTCATCTCCTGGCGCTCCTCAGCCTCCAACGAGCGGTCGTGAGAGATGTGAGTGAGCTGCTTGTAGATATCCACGAAGCGTGCTGTCTCGTACAACAATGCACGTGATGCAAGGGTCTTAGCCTCCATGTTCTTGAGCATCTCTCGCACTGCTGCGAATTCGATGATGGCCTTGCCAAACTGCTCACGCTCCTGTGCGTACTTCAATGCCTCGCGATATGCAGCCTCCGAGAGACCTGTAGACTGTGCTGCGATACCCAGACGTGCAGCGTTCATCAACGACATGACGTACTTGATAAGGCCCATCTTGCGGTCGCCTACAAGCACCGCAGGTGCGTTGTTGAAGACAAGCTCACATGTAGGTGAACCCTTGATACCGAGCTTATTCTCTATGCGTCGTACCTTAACGCCACCATCACGCTTGTCATAGATAAGCATTGAGAGGCCACGAGCATCCTTGGTGCCATCCTCTGTACGAGCCAATACGAGTGATATGTCGCCATCACCATTGGTGATAAAGCGCTTACAGCCGTTAAGGCGCCATACGCCAGCCGCCTCGTCCCATGTAGCCTTGAGCATCACGGCACCGAGGTCAGAGCCTGCATCAGGCTCGGTGAGGTCCATTGCGCATGTCTCGCCCGCAGATACACGAGGAAGGAAACGCTCCTTGATTTCCTCTGTTGCGAACTCGTTGATGGTCTCGGCGCAGTCCTGCAAGCCCCAGATATTCTCGAAGCCAGCATCTGCACGTGCCACCATCTCGTTTGCCATAGCAAAGCAGGTCACAGGCATGTTCAAGCCGTCGTACTTACGTGGAAGGGTCATACCGCCGAGGCCTGCCTCGATGAGGGCCTCAATGTTACGTACTGTGCCCGATGCGTACTCCACATGGTCGTTCACCACGCGAGGACCCTCATGGTCTACGCTCTCGGCGTTAGCTGCGATAACCTCGCCACACACCTCGCCCACGATGTCGAGAACACGACGATACGAGTCGATAGCGTCCTCGGTATTCTGTGGTGCGTAGTCATATATCTTAGCGTCGGCAAAGTTACGCTCCTTGAGTTCCACGATTCTCTTCATCATAGGATGAGAGAGGTGATACTGTAAATCCTTATTATCTAAATAGAAATTTGCCATGACTTTGCTACTTTGAATTCTGTTTGTAATACTTAATCATCTTGGGTATCACCTCCTCTACGCTACCAGTGATTGCGTAGTCGGCAATCTTGTTGATAGGTGCTGCAGGGTCGGTGTTGATAGACACGATCATTGCCGAGCCATCCATACCTGCTGTGTGCTGAATCTGACCCGATATACCGCAAGCGATGTAGAGCTTAGGACGTACGGTCACACCTGTCTGACCGATCTGACGCTCATGCTCGGTGAAGCCGGCGTCGACAGCTGCACGTGATGCACCCACCTCGCCACCGAGTACGTTTGCTAACTCGTGAACGAGCTTGAAGCCCTCCTTAGAGCCTACGCCGTAGCCACCAGCCACGATGATAGATGCGCCCTTGATGTTTATCTTGCGCTCCTCGATGTGGCGCTCCACGATGCGTACTGCCAGGTCGGTGTCGCTCACCATAGGCTGCCACTCTATCTCGCGAATCTCGCCAGCCGCAGGTGTTGCCAACTCCTCCTTGCGCATCACACCCTCGCGTACGGTAGCCATCTGAGGACGGCACTCGGGGTTTACGATTGTTGCGATGATGTTACCACCGAAGGCAGGACGAATCTGGTAGAGCAACGAGTCGTACTCCTTGCCTGTCTTAGGATCCTTGTGCTCGCCGATGACAAGCTCAGTACAGTCGGCAGTAAGACCGCTGTGGAGAGCTGATGATACACGTGGTGCGAAGTCGCGACCTACGGGTGTTGCGCCGAAGAGTGCAATCTGAGGCTTCTCCTGCTTGATAAGACCCACCATCACAGCTGTGTGAGGGAGTGTGCGGAAAGGTGCGAATATCTCGTTGTCGGCACACCATACTGTGTCGGCGCCATATTTAGCCAACTCTGGTGCGAGGCCCTTTACGTCCTTGCCTATTACCACAGCCTCAAGCTTCACACCAAGGGTGTTAGCCAACTCGCGACCCTTTGTGAGCAGCTCCAACGATACGTCAGCTATCTGCTGCTCCTCTATCTCGATATATACAAATACGTTATTCATACTCTCAATATTGATTAACCGAGCGTGTGGCTCGCGATAAGTTCCTTCATCAACTCCTCGATATCCTTATCCTCGGCTGTGAGGCTCTTAGCCTCCTTAGCCTGGAATACGACATTCTCAATCTTCTTCACCTTCGTAGGTGAGCCGCTGAGGCCGAGCTGCTCGGGGTCTGGGTTTACGTCGGCTGCTGCGAACTCCACGATGTGGAGGTATGGGCGCTCGTTGATGAATGCCTGAGCGCTCTGGTCAGCCACGGCCATCTCCGATGTAGCCAACGCATACTTG
This sequence comes from Alistipes sp., assembly GCA_045647535.1. Lineage (GTDB taxonomy): Bacteria > Bacteroidota > Bacteroidia > Bacteroidales > Rikenellaceae > Alistipes. The sequence goes on along the minus strand of JAZRMM010000012.1, from coordinate 15,864 downwards.
AACTTCATCACACGCTTAGCGTTGCGTGGACGGCACTCCTTAGCCGATGAGTTTACTGTGATTACGGCAGGGAGTGGAGAGATAACAACCTCGGTACCACGCTCCAAGCGGCGCTTGATGGTCACCTCGGTGTCGTTGATATCTATGAGCTCCTCGGCGTATGTCACCTGTGGGAGGTTAAGCTTCTCAGCCACCTGAGGACCCACCTGTGCAGTATCGCCGTCGATAGCCTGACGGCCAGCCACTACGATGTCGGGGTTGATCTTACGGAGTGCGCATGATAGTGCGTACGATGTTGCAAGGGTATCAGAGCCCGCAAACTCGCGACCCGATAGGAGGTAACCGCCGTCGGCACCACGGAACATCGCCTCACGGATTACATCTGCTGCACGCTGAGGTCCCATTGTGAGGACGTAGACTGTAGCGTTAGCTATGCGATCCTTCATCTGAAGTGCCATCTCGAGGGCGTTAAGATCCTCGGGGTTGAAGATTGCGGCAAGAGCGGCGCGGTTCACCGTGCCCTCCGGAGTCATGGCATCCTTGCCGACATTACGAGTGTCGGGCACCTGTTTTGCCATAACTACGATTTTTGTTACTTTTTCCATAACTTTTAGTATGTAGTAAATTTGTTCGTTCTATATCATGATGGGCTGTGCGCCTCTATCTACTTCTTTTATATCGGGGCCAAAGATACTTATTTTTTGCCTAAAAATCGCACATTTCAACCTAAAATTTTGCGTTTTACATTGTAATACGCTGAATGATAGATACATGGTGTTTTATTCAATTTTTCTCTTTTGCCAAGCCTTTGGATGCTACTCTCTAATGTCTATGCCCACACGGCTGTAGCACTTGAGCATGTTGTACGCAATCACCTCGGGGCGGAATCGCTGTGCGTATGCCTTGCCTTTGGCTACCATATCTTCGCGTAGTGCCATGTTTATGGCAATGCCCTCGATCGCTTGTCGTAGCTCCTCGCTGTCATCTGGCGATACATATGCCGAGTCGGGTCCTGCCGCCTCCTCATGGCTTGTGCCTCTCACGGCCACTACGGCAGTGCCAATGTTGAGTGCCTCCACTATGTGGTAGTTGAAGCTTGCATAGCGCTCTGTCGCTAAGTATGCTATGGCATTGCTGTATATCGCAGGCATATCCTCGGCAGCTACGCCACAGAGGATGTGTACACGCTCCTTCATGCCGAAGTGCTCTATCTCGAGTCTTAGTCGGTCGATATGTGTCGATGCACGTCCCGCTATCACCAGACTTATGGGCATATTGCTCTTTGCCAGAGCCTTTATGCATAGTTCGATGTTGGCGTTCTCGGTTATCGTACCAACGCTGAGCACATAGTTTGCTGGCAGGTTGTATTTCTTGCGTACGTTTTCGCACTGCTCGGGTGTTGCCTTGTTGCAATACATCTTGTCGCACCCCATGTGTATCACATCTATCTTGTCGGGGTCAATGTTGAGGTGCTCGACAATTTTGCCCTTCATGAACTCGCTCACTGTCACCACTCTGTCGGCACGTTTGCATGTATCGCGGTAGCGATATCTGTTTATGAAGGTCATTATTGGGCTTTTATCCTCGACGTTGCGCATGAATGTTAGGTCGTGTATTGTCACTATGCTTCGTATATCTCTGCGAGCTAAGCCAAATGGGAGCTTGTTTGCCAGACCGTGGTATAGCTCCACGCGTCCCACCTTTGCATCGTTCGACACACGTGCATATCGCCATAGCGAGCTGAATGTGCGCCATAGGCTGCCATCGGGCTCCATCGACTCCACATTGTGTTTTAGTTCGAGCTTGTCGTATGCGCTGTTTGGCATTCGCTTTGGCACATACATTCTAAAGTACCCTCTCTTTGGGCAGGCTGTTGCCACGGCGTCGATTATAAATCTGCCGTAGAAGCCTCTACCTTCGGGTGTGGAGTTTGCAATCTTTGCGTCAAAGCCTATGATGTGATTCTGCTGCTTCATGCCTCTTACCTTATTATTGTGCGTATGCGCGCAAGCGCACGCGATGATTGCAAAATTAGTAATTATTCGGCGTAATAACAAACATCTTGCAACCTCAAATTTAGTCAATTTTTGCATGTGACTTATTATTTGCTGATTGTCAAGGAGATAGAAGTCTGGCGATTTGTCTAATTAAAACTTTTTTCTAATTTAATGAAATTTTTTAATAAAATATTTGGATATTTAAAAATTACCCCTTACCTTTGCAGCGAAGTTTTAAGGTTCATTTAGGTTAGTAGTTTTAGGTTGGAGAGGCAATCGAAAGGTTGTAGCGGAAGTCGCAGGCTCTGCGGAGATGCGGGTTTTGTTACTAAGACCATTGGCGTGTAGCTGTGGTTGAATACCTTTCGGTGGCCTCATTTTTTTTGAATATATACTCTTTTTTTGCCATCCGCTACTACTGCATAATCGGCCTCTCAGCCCCTTTCAGACCCCTTTTTCGTTTGGCTTTCCCCACGAATTGCCACTTTTTGTCTGCATATTTTCCCGCATAAATTCCCGATGATTTTCCAACTTAGTTATTAAAAAAATCTCTATTTTTTTTGCGAGTTAGAAAAAGTTTATTAAATTTGCATTGATAATTGTGGGGATATTGTCCCCTTATCTTAACAGAAAGATACACAATTTTAATATTATTAACCAATTTTAACTTCTAAAACTATGAGGAAAATTTTTACTACCCTCAAGTCGGTTGTAGCTGCTACCGTTATTTCGGCTATGGCATTGGCTACGTCATGTTCTTATGACGATACCGACATTAAGAATGAGGTTGAGCAGATCAAGACTGATCTTGCTACCTTGACAGAGCGCGTTGCCGCTTTGGAGGATAAGCTCGATGAGCAGGTTGCTTCATTGACTGAGCTTATCAATGGTAAGGTTGTTGTTACCGATGTTGTAACTGAGGGCGACACAACTACTGTAACTTTGTCTGATGGTTCATCATTCACTATCGACAACTCAAAGGCTGTTGCTACTGGTGCTGACTACACTATCGGTGCTTATGCTGACGGTGGTGTTTACTACTGGGCAGTATTCAACGGTGAGACTTTCGTTAACTTCCTTGAGGTTGACGGCCAGAAGGTTCCTGTATTCCCAGCTGAGGGTGAGCAGGCTGAGGGCTGCGCATGCGACCTTAAGATGGAGGTTCGCGAGGACGGCTTCTTGTATGTATCAATCGACGGTGGCGCTAACTGGGTTAGCACAGAGCTTCCTGCAGAGCAGGTATCTGGCGCTTGCGTATTCACTGGCGTAGAGGTTAACGGCGACGTTGTTACCTTCACTTTGGCTGATGGTTCAACATTCGACGTTCAGAAGGCTGAGCTCGTTGAGTTCGAGGCTGCTAAGTCTGCTATCTATGTTAAGGCTGGCGAGACTAAGTCTATCGCTTTCGCTATCAACGATGCAGTTGAGGATATCAACATTATGAACCAGCCACTCGGTTGGAAGGCTTCTGTTGAGGTTCCTACTCGTGCCGTAGGTGGTATGGACTATGTTTTGAACATCACTGGTCCTGCTAAGGATTTCTTGCAGTATGCTGAGAAGTCTGGTAAGATCGCTATCCACTTCAACACTGCTGCTGGTGCTTGCAAGGTTATGAATATCGATGTTGAGTTGGCAGCTATCGACCTTCAGGTTGACAAGGCTGGTAACATCACTATCACAACTACTCTTGTTGATGAGTATGACTATACTGACTGGTGGGGTGAGACTGAGCACATCGTAGAGTTCAACAACTTCTACCTTGCTGTATTTGATCTCGATACTTACAATGAGATTAATGGCGACCTTGAGTCAGTTTACAACTCAAGCTGGGGTGAGTTCAACATTCCTGCAGCTGCTGGTTTCATCAACAACATTTTCGCTAACATCGGTGACAACCCATACGAGGGTGCAACTTATGTTGATGGCGTAAACGAGAAGTGGGTTATCAACGGTACTGTTGAGAGCGTTCTTCAGAACCTTGACTGGTACGGTCAGTTGCCATATGAGGGTAACTCATTCATGGTTTGCGTTATCCCTACTGATATCAACGCTAATGGTGCTCCTGTATGGGCTGAGACTATCGCTGTTCCTTTCAAGCAGCTCTCTATCTCTATCGTTGAGAACGTTGATAACCGTGCATTCAACAATGCATACTTTGATGTAACTCTCCGTGGGGGTGCTGCATACTACCTCTACCCAGTATCTAAGGCTGACATCGACATGTACGTTAACGAGTATCAGTACTATGCTTCTGCAGAGGAGTACTTCTGGTCATCATTGGAGTCATATCTCCAGCAGCCTGACTGGTACTCATTCGGCTTCAAGATTGAGTCTGACGTAGTTGAGCAGAACATTGCTCTTGATGACCTTTTGGCATACACTCGTGACTACTACTACTTCGAGACTAAGCCTGCTACAGAGTACATTATGTGTCTCTTCGTAGAGGAGGAGGGTCGCACAGACTACTCTATCGAGGATATTCGTCTCTATGAGTTCGCAACTGCTGACCTCGTTGCTGCAGAGCCTGCATATGAGGTATCTTATGAGATGGCTGATGACTGGTCACTCTACACTATCGGTGTTGATGTAACTGTTCCTGAGCAAATCGTTACAGTTTACTCTCGTTGGTACGACGAGGAGATGCCAACTGAGGATTTGCAGGCAGACCTTATCGATAATGGTTACGCTCGCACTGAGGACGACTTCGCTGATAGCGGTTACACTTACTACCTCGGTACAAACTGCGATGCACCTGCAACTACTAAGTACTTGGGTCTCTTGCTTATCAACGCAAAGGGCGAGAGCACTGTTGTAAGCCTTCCATTTGCAAGCAAGGATATCGTTATGAGCGATGTTGAGTTCACTATCGAGAACGTTGCATTCACTCCTGAGGCTGTTACTGTAACTCTTGCTGGTCTCGAGGGTCTCGATGTTAAGAACTACAAGTACTACTTCATCTCTACAACTGGTGGTTCATACTATCAGAAGACTGAGGAGGAGTGCCAGGATATCGCTTACAGCAACGACTGGTTGTACAAGTCTACTACTGGTTATCCTATCATCATCACCTCTACTGCTGACTACAAGTACTCATTCTCTGATGGTACTTACAAGCTCGCTGTAGGTGTTGAGTTCGCTGATGGTAAATTCTCTAAGTGCGTTTACGGTGAGTACACCTACGAGCAGCCTGCTGAGGAGTTGGCATCTGTAACTGCTGCTTACCAGGAGAACGATTCTAACTACTATGCATTGACTCTTACAACAGCTGCTGGTGATGTTATCACTACAACTGCTGGTAACGGTGGTGTAAACTACCTCAACGAGGGTGTTTGGGACTACCAGCTCTACTACTCTTCAGGTTACGCTCTTGGTAACACTTATATGAACGGTACTACATGGGTTAGCGACATCAAGATTACTGTTGCTTACGTAGAGGGTAAGTACGACTTGACAGTTAACTCATCAGTTGGTAAGTTCCACTACTACGGTGACATCGAGGGTCTTATCGTTCCAGGTTACGAGCCTGAGCAGCCTGCTGAGCCAGCTCTTGTTGAGTTCACATCTGTAGCTGTTGAGGCTGTAGATAGCAACTTGAACTACCACAACCTCACTTTCACTGACGGTACTTACACAGCTATTATCAAGCTTTGTACTCGTGGTACTACTGAGTACGTAGCAGGTCTCTACGATCAGAATGGTAGCTTCGGTGATGCATCTACATTGTACATCGGTGGTTATGCAGCTGACAACACTTGGAATGGTGCTGAGTGCTGGCCTGTAACTATGGAGGTTATCGACAATGGTGATGGTACTGCTACTTTCAACCTTGATTATGCTGAGTATCCATCAGCTGTTGAGCACCACGGTACTTACACTGGCGTTCTCGAGGGTTTGACACTCGTTGAGCGTGAGGAGCCTGAGCAGCCAGGTGGCGTTATCACATATGATATTCTCTATGCAACTGTTGGTTACGACCAGCCAGGCGAGAAGGAGGTTCAGTTCTGGTATTCAGCTACTAACGCTCACGTAATCGACTTCAAGGGTATGGACAACTGTACTCCTGGTAAGCCTGTTAAGGCTGGTTACTACTCTTCACTCAACGGCACTATCGACGAGGGTCACTGTATCTTCGACTATGGTACAACAAACGGTACTATGTCAAGCGTTGAGTGTACTGTAACTGACAATGGTAACGGTTCACTTACTTACGATGCTAAGTTCGTTTACAACGGTCAGGAGTATGCTTTCGTATACACTTCTCCAGCTGAGGCAGTTGAGGAGTCTGGTAACACTGTAGAGTTGGTTTCAAAGAGCGCAGGTGAGCAGATTGGTCAGTACGCTTATGGCTGCCTTTTGTCAGACGCTGAGGGTAACAACCAGGTGAAGATTGCTGTTGATCAGTACTACTCTTGGGATTCAGCAACTGATTTCCCAAAGGCTAATGACTATGCTACATGGCAGAGCTCACCATCTTACATCATGAATGGTTCACACTTCTCATTCGTTAACAAGACTCTCGTGGTTAACGGTGTAACTTATGCTAACGATGTAATCTCTAACGCTAAGTTGACTGTTGTTGAGGCAACTTCAATCACTGTTGAGTTTACAGTTGACGGTGAGGACTACAAGTTCGTTTACAACGCATTCTAATTTGAGTCTTTCATAAACTCTTTCGGAGCTTCCCAATCGGGAGGCTCCGATTTTTTTTGGGGGGTCATTGCTTTAGGGATATCCGAGGGCGTTGCCCTCTCTGGGTATTTCCGCTTTGCTCTGGGGATATCCGAGGGCGTTGCCCTCTCTAGGTATTTCCGCTTTATCATTTCTCCCCAGAGTGCGCTTGCGCACGGTTTTACCCAGAGCTCGCCCTGCGAGCGGTTTTCCCCAGAACGAAGTGGTGCTCCCTAGAAAAATCTTCCTACCCATAGAAAAAATATACCTATACACGCACTTTTATCGTAATTATCACTACCTTTGTATAAATAGTTCAGTTATGAATGAGTTCCACACCATAATAGACAATGGTCATCGCAGCTATGAGTCGTTGTTGTGCTACAAAAAGGCCGTTGTTATCTATGACCTCACAGCCTATTTCTGTTCACGTTTCATCGATAAACGCGACCGCACCTATGATCAGATGGTGCAGGCGGCCCGCTCGGGGAAACAAAATATAGTTGAGGGCTATACTGATGCCTCAACATCATATGAGGTGGCTCTTAAACTCTACAATATATCGCGTGGAAGCTTCAAGGAACTACTCGAAGATTATTACGACTATCTGCGTACTCGTTGCCTATCGCCTTGGGAGATAGGGTCTAATGAGAATAGAGCTATGCGCAATATAGGTAGACGTTTCAATGATAGCGATTACTACATTAGATTGGCGCAAACCCGCGATGACAAGACGATTGCTAATATGGTCATAGTGTTGTTGCACCAGCAAGATAGGCTCTTGTTTAATTTTATTGAGTCGGAGGGTCGACGTTTTATATCTGAGGGTGGCTTTCGTGAAAAACTTACAAGGCTACGTCTTGCAACGCGAAGATAGGCTGCTGTTCAGTAGGTGACTCCTCCTCCCACTTTCCTTCTCAATAACTTGCATTTTACCTACTTTTTGCATAACTTTGTTGTGCTTGATTGAGAAATACAAACTAGAATATTAATTACTATGAGATTTTTTAACTATCTGAAGCAGCTTGCAGCCCTTGCAGTTGTGGCTGTGGTATTCGTGGCATGTGAGCCCGATAGCCCTACTAATGACACCCCTAAGGAGTATGCCTTTGAGCTTACCTCTAATGCAACTATGGAGTTCCCTGCCGAGGGTGGCGAGGGTCTTATCGAGTGGACACTCAACGAGGTGACTCGCTACGAGCCGGTAGCTGAGCCACTACCTACATTCTCAACCGAGGCAGCGTGGATTACTCTCGACGCCGACAACTTGGGAGCTTTCACCGTTGCAGTCAACGAGGGCGAGGCGCGCGAGGCGGTAATCAACATCGAGTATAAGGAGCAGAAGGTTGAGGTAACCGTTAAGCAGGCAGCAGCCCCTGCGCCTGTGGAGGCTACAGAGCTCGCAGCAGCTATGCGTATCCCAAGCGAGGAGCTTGGCTTGGAGAACAACATCTTCGCCCTTGCCTTTACCGATGACTCAGAGAGCCTTGAGCTTGGTATCGTTCTCGTAGGTGAGGAGGGCGTAGAGATCCTCGCTGCTGGCACATACAATGTTGATAACGAGGGTTTGGTAGCCGATGAGTGTGCTCTTCAGATCTATACTGATGAGGGCCTTGAGGAGTACTTCTTCGAGGGTGGCGAGGTAGAGGTAGCTGTTGATGGCGAGACCTACGACTTTAGCATCGCGCTTACTACCGCTGAGGGCGAGGTGCAGCGTTATACATATAGCGGTGTTGTTATCGACATGGTCCCTGAGGTTAAGCCCGCTGAGCCTGTGGCATTCACTCCCGTAAGCGTTAAGGCTGAGTACTCTATGATTGGTAACTTCTTCTTGCAGCTATACATTGACGACACCCGTTACCACGAGCTCGATATGCTCGATGAGATTGCGCCAAACGACGACTTCCTCTCGGCTGGTGTATACTCATACGCTGCAGAGACAATCAGCACTTGGTCTACATTTAGCACAGGCAATGACCAGACATGCGCTCTTGTTGATGCAGAGCTTACCCTTGTGCACAACGACGACAACACTACAACCATCACTGGCTACATCAAGTCAGAGGAGGGTGACCACATCACCATCGAGTGGACAGGTGCTGTAGAGGGCTTCGTATATGAGAAGGAGACGGGCAAGACATTCACCGTGGAGGCGCTCTCTGCAAAGGTGGAGTACGACAAAGAGGGTCAGAAGGATATCCTCTTCATGGTTGACGAGTTCTCGGGTCACAGGTTCAGCTTCAAGGCTGACGATATCCTTGTAGGCAAGCCACTCGCTGATGGCGACTACTCGTCAGAGACTGCGACCATAGATATCGCATACTGCGTGCACGGCTATGGCGATGTTTATGGCGACATGACAAGCGCCAAGGCAACGGTTGTTAACGACCTTGAGGCTGGCACCACATCGTTTAACATCGAGTGGGTATACGAGGGTAACATCTATCAGCTCGCATGGAGCGGCGCGGTAGCGGGCATCAACTATGCTGAGGATGTCGTTGCTGAGCCTCTTGAGTTCTCTCCAGTATATGTCGAGATGGTGAGGGTGACTAATAGTGATAGATACTTCTACTTCTACGATAGATACGAGAATGAGTTGGTATTGAACTACTACAATGGCAAGATTATTATGCCTTACATCAACTACGAGGGCGTGAAGATTGACATCGACACCAACGACTTTACGTTCGAGTTCTCGGACAATGGTCTTGGTAAGGAGGATGGCCTCTATACCTATAATGTTCGCCTTGTGACCCTCGATGGTCGCGTTATCGAGTTCAAGGGCAACATCTTGACGTACTATAGTAATAACTAAGAATCAAAATTAAAATTATAAGTGTTTATGAGAAAGTTATTTAGACTCTTTTTGGTGTTGGCTGCTACGCCTATGTTGTTTGTGGCGTGCAAGCCCGATACACCTTCGACCGATGTGCAGCCTGAGATGGAGAGATATCTTGAGCTCACCACCCCCGAGGTTATGGAGGTCCCTGCTGAGGGCGGTATCTACGAGGTTAAGTGGGAGGAGAAGGAGCGTGAGGTGTCGCGCACAACGCCCTATTATGGTACCATAGAGACCAATGTTGATTGGATATCTCTACAGCAGAGCACCACTGAGTATGGCCATCTATCCTTCTCTGCGGCTGAGAACGAGGGCGAGTCACGCGAGGGTAAGATTGTTATCACCTTCCACGAGCAGGTTATCAATGTGACCATCAAGCAGTTGGGTGCTGGCGAGACCCCACAGCCTGAGGCGTCGTTCAATATCGATGTCCAGGAGGTGCACGCAGCGTCGGCAATCACACAGGTGACGCCCGCCGATAGCGATATGTACTATGTAATGTTCCTCGACGAGGTGTCATATTTGCAGTTCAACGGCATCGCAACTGCCGAGCAGTTATGGGAGGATGACTATGCAGCATTCGAGAGTAACGCAATTGCTAACAATATGAATCTCAAGGCATATATGGAGGCTGCGAATGTGCTGTTCAAGGGTACAAAGCGCGTTCAGTGGAATAGCGTGCGCCCAGGTACAAAGTCGGTGTTGTATGTCTATGGCGTGAAGTTCTCGGAGGATGGTGCATCGTATGAGCCTGTTACCGATATCGCTTGGGAGGTAATCTGCCCCGAGCGTGCTCCATTGCAGGATGTTGAGTTTGGTATCGATGTAGAGGTTAATGGTGCTGAGATTAAGTTGAATGTGAAACCTGAGAATTGGGACGGCTACTACCTCGTTAAGATTGTTGATGCTAACAATGAGTTTTACCCTGGTGAGGGCGTAGAGTTTGGCGACGACTTTATGGCAGCGCTCTCTGATGAGTGGATTAATGTCTACTCTTCTAACTTGAAAGCCGGTCACACAATGCAGGATATTCTCGATAATGTATGCTACAAGGGCGATACTATTCTTGACGCTTCGCTTGAGTCATATGTTCTCTACTCGGCACTCGTTTACCCTGTAGCAGAGTACGATGGCTTTGTGCAGGTTGTAGGCAAGCCTTCATACCTCAACTTCTCAACCGAGGAGGTGGGTCAGTCTGATATGGATATCAATATTGAGGTTACAAACTGCTATGTTCGTGTTTGCGATATCAAGATTACCCCTTCAAATCCCGACGAGAAGTGGATGTTATTGATTACTCCAACGGAGTATCTGCCAGCAAATTATGATGATGAAATACTCCTTGATTATGCATTGGGTGAGTTTGTCTACTACACCTACGAGTTTAAGGGTGAGATGACAACTCATATGAATACGCTCTATCCAGATACAGAGTATATCATCGTAGCATTTGGCTATAGCGGTGGTGTGGTAACAACCGATGTGTGCTCAAAGGTCTTCAAGACACAGAAGGAGGGTAAGTGCGAGTTGGAGGTAACGGATGTTGTTGTTGGTGGTCCTTATCGTGTATCTGACCTCTATGCCTACGACCCCGTGACATTCGAGTATTATAAGCCACCTTACTATTACGACTCTTCACATTTCGTGATAACTATGGAGGTTAAGACAAGCGAGCCTACAACCGACATCTTCTCAGATTTTATCTATAAGGCGGATTACGATTACCACGGTTATGACCTTATGTTCTACGATTTGTTGATTGATACTTGTGAGCCTTACTACGCAACAACCGTTGAGTGGGAGTGGTCAGATACAGATATATTTGCTAACTGCTACGCTTGCGCTGCTGCATTCGACTATAAGGGTGATGTAACCCCAATGTGGATGTCGGAGCTCTACCAGTGGACTATGGATGATATCCGTCCTATTGAGGAGTTCATCGAGAAGTGGGAGGCTCAGAGTGGCAATATGCAGGTGTTGAGTATTGGTCGTGATAATCGCAGTAACATCCAGGTTGTCAAACTATAACCTTAGGCTTATGGCGTGTCGCAAGGCACGCCTTTGCTTGTTGTTTGGCACGAGATATGACTATTAGCGGAGTGATTAATTAAAAATTTTCAAAAATGCTTTAACAACGCCGAGAATTTTTATATCTTTGCAACGGTAATCGAATATTAAATACCGACAACAATAATTTTTAACAACATAAAACTTTTGTAATATGATTAATTACAAGGATTTGGGTCTTGTGAACACCCGTGAGATGTTCAAGAAGGCTGTTGATGGCGGCTATGCTATTCCTGCTTTCAACTTCAATAACATGGAGCAGCTCCAGGCTATCGTTATGGCGGCTGCTGAGACTAAGTCACCAGTGATCCTCCAGGTATCTAAGGGTGCACGCCAGTATGCTAACCAGACACTTCTTCGCTATATGGCTGAGGGTGCTGTTGAGTATGCTAAGGAGCTTGGTTGGGAGAACCCACAGATCGTTCTTCACCTCGACCACGGCGATAGCTTCGAGACTTGCAAGAGCTGTATCGACATGGGCTTCTCATCAGTGATGATCGACGGCTCACACCTTCCTTACGACGAGAACGTAGCTCTCACAAAGAGGGTTGTTGAGTACGCTCACCAGTTCGATGTAACTGTTGAGGGTGAGCTCGGTGTGTTGGCAGGTGTTGAGGATGAGGTATCTGCTGAGGAGAGCCACTACACTAAGCCTGAGGAGGTTGTTGACTTCGTGACAAAGACTGGTTGCGACTCACTCGCTATCTCTATCGGTACATCACACGGTGCTTTCAAGTTCACCCCTGAGCAGTGTACTCTCGACCCACAGACAGGTCGTCTTGTACCTCCACCACTCGCATTCGATGTTCTTGCAGCTATCGAGAAGCAGCTTCCTGGCTTCCCTATCGTTCTCCACGGCTCATCATCAGTGCCACAGGACGAGGTTGACACCATCAACAAGTATGGCGGTGCTCTTAAGGCTGCCGTAGGTATCCCTGAGGAGCAGCTTCGCAAGGCTTCAGAGAGCGCTGTTTGCAAGATCAACATCGACTCTGACTCACGCCTCGCTATGACCGCTGCTGTTCGTGAGGTCTTCGCTAATAAGCCTGCAGAGTTCGACCCACGTAAGTACCTCGGTCCTGCTCGCGACAATATGAAGAAGCTCTATATCCACAAGATTAAGGAGGTTCTTGGTTCTGATAACAAAGCCTAATTTTGATGATAAGGCAGACATCTGCTGCCGCTAACAAAAAGTCCCGACAATGAGCAGTACGCTAAGTACAGCCCATCCGGAGTTTTTTCATGTCATCGCCACTGCTGCACCACTCTGACAACAAAATCCCTCACGATGATTGAGTGCCCAAGCCTAACTCCTTCTGACAACAAAATGGCTTGCGCGCAGATATGGCGGACATCTGCTGCCCCTAACAAAAGGTCCCGACAATGAGCAGTACGCCAAGTACAGCCCATCGTCGGGACTTTTTTGCAGAGTGTTGCGCCCGCAGCCTTCTAATCAGATTTTTATTCTGTTGTGATAGCAGCGCATTCCGAACGCTAACCTATATATTATTATAGGTAGCTACTGTAGTCTGACCTCAAATGTGTGGTCGGCCTGAGTACAGAAGTTCTCCTCATCGCTACAAATAGTAGCCATTACGCTACCCTGTAAGTACTCGCCACTATTGCCGTCAACATAGAAGACATACTCTACGTTACCCTTGTAAACCATCTCGCCATGGTGGTCAACAAGCTGGCCTGCTAATGGCTCAGATATCTCCGATGCCGCAACCTCAGCATAATCCTCACCAATAAAGAATATTGGAGCAGAGAAGTTGTTAATTGGATAGCCGTGGAAGCCATCCTCAATCTCGCCTACAAAGCGAATCTTGTAGCGACCATCCTCCACTTTAAGCGAGGTTACCTCCCAAGAGATGTTAGCATAGCCTGTCATGTCATATATACTGCCTTTTATCTCGTAAGGCTCCTCATAGAGATATGCGTGGTCTTCTGCGTCAACGAAGATTGGCTTATCCTGAGCAGTATCGTAGTTGATACTAGCAGCCTTGTTATCAAGACCCGACTGCAAGAACTTAACAAACTTCTCGATATCGCGCTCGTAACCCATAGGTGCTGGTGTAAGCATAGTCTTACCATCAGGACTGATAAGCACATATGCGGGCTGTGTTACTACGCCCCAACGCTCCTTAGCGATAGCGAAGTTCTTACGACCAAGCTCAGTCTGAACTCTGCCTCTAGCATCGGTGTAGTAGTCCTCCTTAGCCAACTCTGCCTTATCGTCAACATAGAGAGTACAGATGATGTAATCCTGCTCGAGGTACTTCATAACTTGAGGGTTGCTCCATACGATTGCCTCCATCTCACGGCAGTTGTTGCAAGCGTGACCTGTTACGTCAACGAAGATTGGTTTATCCTGAGCCTTAGCTGCTGCGATAGCCTCGTCAAGGTCGAAGTATCCCTCCAATCCGTGTGGAATCTTGAGGATGTCGCCAAACTTCTTGTTAGCGTTAGGATGTACCATAGTGTCATCATGACCTATATTCTTAGGCTTCTCTACGCTGCCATCAATGCTCTTCACTTGAGGGGTTTTGTCGCCACCAAAGTCTTTAAAGGCAATAATGACACCCAAAACCACGACCGCTACAATGAGTATGATTAACAAAATGTGCGTAAGGTTAAGTGGTGATTTTGTCGACTTGATAATAATGGGTTCCTTTCTCTCTTCCATATGCTCTGTAATGTTTAGTTGTTTCTTTGTTTTGTTGGGGTAGGGTATTAGTTATAGGTGTTGATTTACCCCTTGTATCAATCCTTATATACAAAGGTAGTAAATTTTCTTAAATCTCTACAACTATGCGTGCCTTTCTTTGTGGCTAAAATGCTACATGGCTCATAATCTGTCGTTCATATCGAGGCTTGTGCTTCTCGTCACTCTCGAATATTGTCATAATGGGAACATGCTCCCAAATAGTCTATTTGTCACATATGTGTGAAATATAGACTAAAATTTGTAAATATGGGAAATCGGCTATTTTGAGGGGCGTCGGCGACACCTCAAAAATAGCGCTAAAATAATAAATGACTATAAATCAACAATATACAATTTTACCCATAAATGAAGCGTTATAACTTTTAAAATAGAATAAGAAAATTCTATCGCTTTTTCACAAGTTTTCAACATTTCAGTGCGAAAATTGGGTGTATATATATTGTATATCAAAAATAATGTGTATCTTTGCGGGCAATTTCTCGCAAAAGGGAATTGAAATAGTTAACAAAAATTTAAAGGACAAAAAGTTTTAAAGATGCCAACTATTCAGCAGTTAGTAAGAAACGGTCGAGTAAGCATGGTGGAGAAGTCAAAGTCACCAGCTCTCGCAGCGTGACCTCAGCGTCGTGGAGTTTGTACTCGTGTGTACACCACAACTCCTAAGAAGCCAAACTCGGCGATGCGTAAGGTAGCGCGTGTAAGATTGACTAATGGCAAGGAGGTCAATGCCTATATCCCAGGCGAGGGCCACAACTTGCAGGAGCACTCAATCGTGCTCGTTCGTGGTGGTCGTGTTAAGGACCTCCCAGGTGTTCGTTACCACCTAGTGCGTGGTGCCCTCGATTCAGCAGGTGTAGACGGTCGTCGTCAGCGTCGTTCTAAGTACGGTGCTAAGCGTCCAAAGGCAGGCAAGGGTGCAGCACCAGCTAAGGGTAAGAAGTAATCAAAGAAATTTAGGAATTGTATTTATTTAATTAGCAAGTAACAATGAGAAAAGCTAAGCCAAGAAAGCGAATTCTACTTCCGGATCCGAAGTTCAATGACATCGAGGTAACTCGTTTCGTGAACAATCTTATGCTGGATGGTAAGAAGAGTATTGCTTACACTATCTTCTATGATTCATTGGAGTTGGTAGGCAAGAAGATGAAGGATGCTGATAAATCTCCACTTGAGATCTGGAAACAGGCTCTTGAGAATATCACACCTCAGGTCGAAGTAAAGTCAAAGCGTATCGGTGGTGCGACATTCCAGGTTCCAACGGAGGTTCGTCCCGAGCGCAAAGTTTCGATTTCCATGAAAAACCTTGTCCTTTATTCACGTAAGCGTTCGGGCAAGTCAATGGCAGAGAAGCTCTCAGCAGAGATAGTAGATGCCTACAACCAGCAGGGTGCTGCCTTCAAGCGTAAGGAGGAGATGCACCGTATGGCAGAGGCTAACAAGGCATTTGCACACTTCAGATTCTAAAACAAGTAGACCAAGATGGCAAGAGATCTTAAATATACTCGTAATATCGGTATCATGGCCCACATCGATGCCGGTAAGACCACTACCTCAGAGCGTATCCT
>JAZRMM010000011.1:0-18061 GCA_045647535.1 Alistipes sp. | reverse complement strand
CCCGCTTGGCCTCCGACTTGTCTATCTCTCAAGCGTCATTGCGAGGCTCTTTAGAGCCGTGGCAATCTACAATTGTTCCTTTGCCTCATCACAAAGGTAGATCCCCACGTCGCTGCGCTCCTTGGGATGACGGGGAGGGGTGCCCCTCGTTTGTCCTGGGCGTCATTGCGAGGCTCTTTAGAGCCGTGGCAATCTACAATTGTTCCTTTGCCTCTTCACAAAGGTAGATCCCCACGTCGCTACGCTCCTCGGGATGACGGGGAGGGGTTTAGGCTCCTCGGGATGACGGGGGTTATTCGTCAAACGGCATCAAGTCTCGCCATGCAGGGTTTAGCTCATTAATCAGTGCCACCTTACGCGCACGTGACCAACTCTTTATCTGCTTCTCACGAGCTATTGCAGACACCATCGTTGGGTGACGTTCCACCAGCACCAACCTATGTAAGCGATATTTCCTCGTAAACTGCGAGCCTACGCCATTTCTATGCTCAAGAACTCGTTTCCACACATCCGATGTCACTCCCGTGTATAGCACCGTTCTGTTGGTATTTGTCAGTATGTAAACACTCGGTTCCATAACATCTTTCTTGTTTCGTCATTGCGAGGCTCTTTAGAGCCGTGGCAATCTACAATTGTTCCTTTGCGTCCTCACAAAGGTAGATCCCCACGTCGCTACGCTCCTCGGGATGACCGGGAGGGGTGCTCCTCGTTTGTCCTGGGCGTCATTGCGAGGGTCGTTAGACCCGTGGCAATCTACAATTGTTCCTTTGTCTCATCACAAAGGTAGATCCCCACGTCGCTACGCTCCTCGGGATGACGGGGAGGGGTTAGGCTCCTCGGCGGATGAGGAGAGTGTTAAGCTCCTCGGAGGTGGGTGAACGGCGCTCGGGATGGCGGTTTCTTAAACTATATATACCCTACAAATATACAAATTATTTAGTTAATAATCAAGTTTTTAGCCCTCTTTTTTCGTGTTATTTTTGGCCCTTTTTTCGACCCTCGTAACACACCTTTTTAGGAGCTCTTAGGGACTATAGGCCCAGTCAAGGACCTATAGTCAAAAGTGGGGTGATTACAACACCTCAACGCCGTCAACGATAATGTTAGTCTTAGTACCCTTCTTGTTGTTCCAAAGAGAGTTACCACTTACGTTACCATTAGCAAAGCCGTTAGCAGTAGTGTCGTTGATTACTACATTGTACTCGCCCTTGATAAGTGAGCTGTCGATCTCGATAGCTGCCTTACCCTCAACTGGAGCAGATGCATTCAAAGTACAACCCTCGAAAACAACATCCTGACCGTCGCCAGACTCAGTGTAGATAAGAACTGACTTACCAGCGCAGTTGAATACGCAGTCTACGAACTTAACATTCTTAGCACCGTATGTCCAAACATTGTAAGCACCAGCTGAAGCCTGCTCGAAAGTACAACCCTCGAAAGTAACATCGTTACCATAGAGGAAAGGCTGACCTACGATAGTGCAGTTCTTGTAAACCTCAACGTTTGTGTGCTGGAAGCCAGTGTAGTTTGCATCAGCGAAACGAATCTCAACGTTCTCGATAGTAACGTCGCCATAAACGCCATACTTCTTACCAGTTGCATCGAATACTACGTTGTCGCCACAACCTACAAGCTTAAGACCTGCAGGGTATGAAGCCAATGTGTAAGTACCATCTGCCAAGTATACATTCTTAGCACCGTTCTGAACAGCCTCAGCGAGCTCTGTAGCTGAAGAAGCAACTGTGTCCTTTGCACCCTCAACCTTTACCAAAGCGCCGTTTACAACAACCAAGTCAGCGTAAGCTGCAGCGTCCTCGTCAACCCATACTGCGAACTCAGCGTCAGCAGCAACCTCTGCGATGTTGATGTTCTCAACATTGATCTCAGCACCTGCTACAGACTTAACCAAGATAGCTGCCTTGTTTGCAGTCTTGAATGTAGAGTTAGCGATGTTCAAGGTAACCTTTGCAGGAGCGCCAACATACTGCTCGTCGATCTTGATACCACGACCGAGTGAGTTAACAGTCAAGCCGTCGATAGTTACGTTCTGACCCTCAGCAGTGATCCACATAGCGTAGTAGTCGTGAGTCTCGTTGATAGTAACGTTCTTCAATGATACTGACTTACCAGCGTTGTCAAAAGCGATAGCCTTCTCGAATACAACATCCTCGATAGCGTAGTCGCAGTTAGAGAATGTGAGGTCGTAAGAGTTCCAAGTACCAGTAGCCTGTGAGCTGGTCATTGTACCGTTCTTGATGGTGAAGAGAGCGTCGTTGTTCTTAGCACCAAGGTTTGACCAGTAGGTAGTAGTAACGTTGAGCTTCTTGCCGTTGAGGTCGATAGTGATAGCCTCAGTATTCTCGCCACCGAGCTTGTACTCACCGCTACCGCCAGTCTGCTGACCGAGAGTGTTGATAGGAAGGTCGATGTCGTTAGCCATCTTAACGTTGATCTTCTGAGCCTCAGCCTTCAAAGCAGCAGCCATCTCCTCAGCAGTGTAAACAACAACTGTCTGTGGGAATACTACAAGGTCTGCAGGACCGTTGAAAGTGAATGCCTTAGCAGGAGCTACGTAGGCAACGTCGTCAGACTTAGCAGTGAAGATAACATCGTAGTCACCAGCAGGAGTCAATACAGTAGCCTCGTCGATGTTGAGAACATAACCGTCAACAGTCACGTTACGAACGATAACTGGCTGGTTAGCCGCGATAGTAGACTTCTCGATAATTGTATAAGCTGCGCTACCATTAGCACGGATACCGTAGTTCTCAGCCTCGATCTCAGCGTTGCGGATTACTGTGCGACCAGCATCACCCAAAGAGATACCGTTCTTACAGTTAACAACCTTTACATCCTCAATAACAACGTTAGCCTTACCGCAAGATGTGAGCTGCAACATAGAGTGCATATTCTCAGCCTTGCAGTCCTCAATAACGAGGTTGCCGTCGAGTGACCAGAACTTAGCTGCAGGAACAGTAGCAGGAGCCTTGAAAGTACAACGCTTGATAGTTACGTTATCTGGGTAACGCTTATTGGTATCACCGTTGATAGTACCGCAGTAGATGAAGCCGTTATCAAAGGCATTTGTAGATTCGAATGCGATGTTATCGAAGATAGTAGTCGCATTAGCGTAAGTTGACTTACCGTTAATCTGGAAGCAGCCATCGAAAATGTGGCCGTTACCGTTGATAGTGATAGTAGCGTCAGCAATCTCAGGAACGAGAATTGGCTCAGTAGCTACGAGGTCAGCACCCAAAACTACATTGGTGTCACCTGCAGCAGCTGCCAAGATAGCCTTAAGCTCGTCGATAGTAGATACGAAGGTAACCTCGCCCTCTACAGCGCCGCCGTCAACCTCCTGCTCGATCCACTCGTCAACCACAACCTCAAACTCGATAGCATCGAGGTTCAAGTTCTCCTGGTTGATAGTAGCAACAAGGTTGTAAGCACGACCAGCAACGAACTCGAAGCCATTGAGCTCAACAGTCATAAGTCTATCCTCGATACCTGCCTGCTCGCCGTTGTAAACGTCAACAAGGAAGGTGATAGTGTAGCTCTGAGTAGCAGGAGCAGGGATAGTCAAACGCTCGTTGTCTGATGACTTGCTCTTACCAATAGCAAGCTTAGCAGCGCCATTCATGTCACCGAAATCGAGGGTAACCTCCTCAGAGTAGTTAGCCCAAGCAAGCTCATCGGCAGAGAGGTCGATAGTTGCAACCTCAGGAGCAACCATCTGGATGTCCTTAACTACGATAGTCTGGTTCTCGTTAGCAAAGCCGTTGATGAAGGTGAACTTAACCTTTGACAAGAGGTGAGCAAACTGGAACTTAACAGGGTTGTTAGTTGTAGCTGCCAAAACATCGTACTCATCGTAGAGGATGTCGTTAGTACCATCGTTGTTAGTGAATGTGATTTCGCCAAGACCCTCAGCCTCCATCTCTGTTGGAAGACCCTCTACATAGGTGCGGTCACCAGCAAATGCTGCGAAGTAGTAGTGGTTGTCTGGCATCCAGTAAGATGGCTCGCCATAAGTCCACTTGTCGCCTGAGCGTGATACGGTCTCGTCGTTGAATACATAACCATCTACCTCGTTCATGTATGCCCATACATAGAACTCGTTGATGTTGTCAGTTGTGGTGCTTGGATCGTCGGCACGTGTTGCGTTCTCAACGAATACACCTTCGAAGGTGATAGGAGTTCTTGAATCCAACTCACTTACCACATTCTCACTGTTACATGCTACCAAACCCGCGATAGCAAGAACACTTACAAGAATCTTCTTCATAAATGTGTGAATTAATTAGTTAATAAAAATAAAATTGTTTGTTGGTATTATTTCAAAAAGTGTATACACTATTTATAAGGAGCACCGATAACCTCTGTAGCGCCAGTAACATTCTCATATGCTACATTGGTAACATTAGCATTGCCACCATCAGCACCTGCAACGATACCAGTACGAGCGTCATTACATACAAGTGTCACATTCTTAACGGTTGCACCATTGAGGGTCTGCTGGCAGAGGATACCTGTGATACCGCCAACATTTCTAACGCCCTTGATAGTCAAGCCTGAAGCAGCGAAGTTAGAGTAGTTTGCAGTCAAACCACCATTCATCTGGATATCAGAGATAACACCACCAACTGTATGGTTACCCTCGATTGATGAACCCTCGTTAGCCTCGATAGAGATATTCTTAGCGTTAACGCAACGACGAGTGTAAGCCAAAACACCTGCAGTGTAGTGACCACCCTTGATGTTTACATCACCCTTAACAGTGATGTTCTCCAATGCAGTGTAGTAAGGATAAGCAACAGCAGCAGCTACGATGTCACCTGTTGACTCGATTGTTACATTCTCGATAACAAGATTCTTGATGTAGTTCTGATTATCCTTGTCAATACCCTCGGTTACGCCAAACAAACCAGCGTAAACATAGCCATCAGCATCAGGAGTGATATTGGTGATGGTCAAGTTCTTAACAGCATAACCATTACCATCGAAGTTACCCATGAAGCCGTGATCCGCAGTAGCAGAGCCAATAGGAGTCCACTCCTTGTTGTTAAGGTCGATATCTGCAGTAAGCTTGATAGTCTTACCTGCGAAGTACTCTGCGCCAGTGTTTACCTTATTAGCGACAAACTCAAATGTTGAATCAGTTGAAACGAGCAACTCACCATTTACATAGTAGAAACCAGCCTCAGCAGCGGTGTTGAATGCCTGAACATACTCAACGCCATCGATAACTACCTTGCTACCCTGGCAACCATTTAAGGTGTAACCACGACCTACAAAGCCCATATAGTCGAGTGGGTTAGCTACTGAGCCGTCTGAGTTCTTACCTGATACCTTACCAGTGTAAGAGCAGTTTGTAAGAGTACAAACCTTGTTCTTGCCATCAGCCCAACCACCTGCGATACCACCTACGCGGTACTGGTCGTGATTGCGACCCTCACGGCCTGCAACAACAGCTACGTCACCAGTAGTGTGGCAGTTGATGAATGTCTGATCGCCTGCTGCGATACCGATGAGACCACCGGCGAAGAACTTATTTACAGTAACGTCGATGTTCGATGAGCAGTTCTCGAATAGAGCCTTACCCTGAAGCTGACCTGCCAAAGCACCAGTATTGTTGTTTGCAATAAGGTAGCTATCCTCGTTAGCGATAACGTGTACGTTTCTCATGGTTACGTTACCATAAGAGTTACCACCCGCTACAACTGCTACACGGCTTGCACCGTTAGCGTTCTGAGTAGCGTAGACCTTGATGTCGCCCTTAACGGTTACGTTCTCGATAGTTGAAGTACCCTCCAATGAGCCCGCAACAGCACCGATATGACCCTGGCTGTGGTCGATATCCAAGCATGGGATGTTGATATATACGTTCTCGAAAGTTACGTTCTTGATGGTTGCATTCTTAGCAAAGCCGAAGAAGCCGATAAATGCCTTACCCTCCTTAGCCTCGTTCTCTACGAGTGCGAGGTTCTTGATAGTGTGGCCATTACCGTCGAAAGTACCAGTGAAAGGATTCTCCTCGGTACCGATAGGAGCCCAGTTGCTTGTAGTAGGCTCACCGCTACGAGTGATATCGTAGTAGTTGAGGTCGATATCGTTAGACAAGAAGATTTTTATATCAGATGGAATAGTCTGGTTGTAGATAGACTCAGAGATATACTCCAAATCCTTGATGGTGTTGATGTTGGCTGTGTTTGTCTCAGGATCATAGAAGGTCAGCTCCTCATTCTCCTGCTCTGCCCACTCGTCAACCACAACGTCGAAGACGATGTCGTACATTGGGTTCTCGTCGGCATTATCCTTGTTAATAGTAGCCACAAGGTTGTAAGCGTTACCTACGCCAAACTCGTAACCCTTGAGCTCGATAGTTTTTGTAGCTGAGGTACGAAGTACACTGCCAGCAAAGGTCTCTACATCGAAAGTTACTGTGTATGTCATATCTGCGCTTGCAGGGATGGTGAAGCGCTCGTTGGTAGATACTCTCTCGTTGATCTTAAGATTCTCACCATTCTTAACGTCACCCATCTCAAGCGCTAGCTTCTCGGTGCCAGGAGCCCATGTGTAGTTATCCTGGGTGAGGTCGATAGAACCTACCTCGGGAACCTCGATCTTAACGTTGGTAACCACAACGGTGTCGTTCTCGTTCTCAAAGCCGTTGATGAAGGTGAACTTAATCTTTGACAAGAGGTGGTGGAACTGGAACTTCACAGCCTCAGGTGCGCTGGTCATAGGGTTATCTGTTGTGCGCTCACACTCAGCGTAGAGGATATCGTCAGTACCATCAGTATTGGTGAAGGTAACTGTACCAAGACCCTCAGTAGACATACCATTTATATCAGATGCGAAGTCGATATCAAGGTTGGTGAACTCAGTAGCATCCTCAGCACGCTTAGCTGCGAGGGCTGCGAAGTAGTAGTTGTGACCTGGAGCCCATGTAGCAGTCTGCTCGTAGGTCCAGCCTTCGCCACTCTTGTGGATGCGCTCATCTGCAAAGACGGTACCCTCCTGGCTATCCATGACAGCCCACACGTAGAACTGGTTGATGTTGTTGGTTGTGGTGCTTGGGTCCTCGGCACGTGTTGCCTTCTCGACGAAGACATCGCCGAAGGTGATAGGAGCCAATGAGCTTGACTCGCTAACCACATTCTCATTGTAGCATGCCGCAAGACCAGCAAGGGCAAGTACGCTAATGAAAAGTTTCTTCATAGTTTTTTTGTTAATATTAATTTGTTTTGTTTTGTTTTGTTTTGTCTCTGTTGTCGTTGCTTCGGCCACACAGCTATTGTTTGGCCTTGGCTTAGGGGCCATAGGCGCGATCAAACGCCTATAGCCAAAGGGGTTGGGGTGTGAAGATTAGTTCTGGTAACCAGTCCACTCAACATCCCAAATTGCTGTACGGTCCTTGTTGCCTGAGTTATTTGATGGGCTCAAGTTAGTGAAGACAATCTGGAAATCACCTGCCACGTTGATAACCTCCTCGTGTGAGTACTTGGTCAACTTAGATGCAGATGCGTTATCAATAGTGAATGTCTTAACAACAGCACCATCCTGCATGATGTCAACACTGAACTTAATCTTAGTATCAGAGAATGGAAGACCATAGTTGAACTTCAATGTACCGCAACCAGTAGTAAGGGTTGGAGAGGTGATTGAGCCAACTGCTGTTGTCTTACCGTTCATACAAAGAGCACGGTTATTAGCATCACCAATCATCTTGAATGCAGGGCTTGAGTCAGAAGTACCACCCTTGAAGATTGCACAGTTCTTATAGTTCCAACCAGCAGTAGTCTTGCCTGATACGTAAGATGTGTTAGTATTAGTGATTGTGTGGAAGTCATCAGAGCCACCCTCTACTACACCTGCTGCGGGCTTAGCAGCGATAGTTGCCTTAACAACAGTAGCCTCCAAATCACCAACCTTGATAGTGATGTTGCCATTTACTGCCTCCTCAAGATCGTTAGCTGCTGCAGTTACAGTAACAACGTAGCCATTAACCTCAACTGTGAATGCGCTATTGTCAGATGTCGCGGTAACACCAGCAGTTGTGTTGTAAGCAAATACCTCGATATCCTGCTCACCACCTGTAGATGCGAAATCAACAGCGGCAGGGTCTACTGTATAGAATGCACGTGTACCTGGAGAAACAAGCTCTACGAACCATGCGTTCTTACCCTGAGGTGTGCCATTGAACGATGTGCGAACAGTCTTAATTACGATATCGTCACCAATCTTAGCACCCGATGTAGACCAATACTTCTGAGTAGCACCATCAGGAGAGCAAAGACCATAGATGTATACAGTGCCAGTGTCGTCAGTAAGGTCGAAGTTACCATATGATGTGTTAGCAACAGCTGTGATAGTACCCTTCAATGTGTACATAGGTGCAGTTGCAGACTCATCCTCAGCAGCAGCCAAGAACTCAGCTACGGTAGTGTAGGTAGGACCTACAACAGGCTCAGCCTCGGTGGTAGCCTTAACAATAGCTGCCTCAGAGTCGCTGTTCTTAGTAGTGTCGGCAGCGATAGCCTTAACGGTGAAGGTGTACTCTACCTCGTAGTCACCAGTGAAGGTGTAAGTTGTAGCGTTAACAACCTCCTCAACATCGTCGTCTACCTGAACGGTGTAGTGTGAAGCACCCTCGATAGCCTCCCATGTCAAAGTGATAACATTAACCTCAACAGTTGTAGCTACAACTGGGGTAGCAAGAGCTACAGGAGCAGGAACTGCAGGAGTGTAAACGCTCCAAGAAGTAGTAGCACCATCCCATGCGCTTGCAGCAAGAGTGAAGAGGTTCTTGCCATCGGTAGGAACCTTCAAGTCACCAGTCTGATTCCACTTGTTGTTCCAGTTGTTAGCTGTAGTGTTAGGGTTCATACGGCAGAAGATAACACTGCAGCCATAGTCGTAACCCTCAGGAAGGTTAACCTGGTAGATACCATCCTCTATTGCAGTCATGCTCACCCACTTCTCGCCAGTAGAACCACCAAAGAAGTAAGCAGCGAAACGAGCACCATCAGTTGTCCAGTTAGCGTTAGGCTTGAGGTAAACAACCTTCTCGGTTACCTCAGGCTCCTCCTGCTTAGGCTCCTCACCGTTTACGGTCTGCTCAGTAGCCTCAGCATAGTTTGCATCAGCCTCCATTACATAGAGGTTCTTAGTAGAGATGTTGAAGTATACATCGTATGTGCCATCAGCCTCAACACACATATCTGCACCCTCCTTTACAGTAGTGATATAGTGGTTAGCCTTGAGGTAGTTTACATTACCTGCACCATACTTATCTGCCCAATCTGTTGATGGCTTACGTACGAGGAAGCCCTCAGCAGCCTTAAGTGCTACATCCTCCAAAACTACAACATCTGCATCTGCAGTTGTGAGCATGGTCTTATCTATCCATGAGCTAAATGCACCAACAAGAGCCCACTCTGAAGCAACGGCAGTAGCCTTAGCCCCGGTGGTTACTGTAACAAAGGCAGTCGCAGAGTTTGTGTACTCGCTGTTGTCAGCAGGAATTGCAACAACTGTAAAGGTGTACTCTGTCTCGTACTCACCAGTGAAGGTGTAGGTAGTAGTATCAACGAATACTGGCGTCTGGTTGCCAATAGCCACGCTATACTTCTCAGCATTTGCGATAGCCTCCCATGTGAGAGTTACGTTGTTCTCCTCAACGGTTGCTGTAACCTTTGGAGTGTCAAGGGCCTCAGCATCAGCTGGAATCCATGGAAGAACCTCGATTGCGTCGAACTCGATAGGGGTGAGGTCCTCGAAGTTTGAGGCGTCGATAGTTGCTACAAGGTTGTAGTTCTTACCAATCTCAAATGCCTGGTTATCAAGGACTACCTCCTTATGGCATGTTGCGCCCTCCTGAGTACCATTGTAGAGAGCAAGGTCGAATGAGATGGTATATTCGTAGCCTGCCTCAGCAGGGATGGTCAAGCGCTCATACTGGCTATAACCCTTCTCTCCGATTGCGATAGGCTCTGCCGCGAGGTTATCGTTGACATTAGCATCGCCGAAAGAGAGCTCTGTGGTCTTACCATCAGTGAGAACCCACTCATAGTCGGTACGCTGCTGCTTGTTAACATCGACATTACCCTCAGCTGGTGCACCGCTAATCTTGATGTTAGTGACCATCAATGAGTTATACTTGCTTGTGAAGCCATTCTTGAAGGTGAACTTAATCTTTGACAAGAGGTGCATGAACTGCAAGCTAACCTTATCCTCGTAGTATGGGAAGCTGTCGTCTGTCTTAAGCTCCTTAGCTGCGTAGAGAAGGTCGGTAGTACCATCTACGTTGGTGAACGCGATGTTACCCAAACCGTACTCGTTCATAGTGCTGTTGTCAACAACGATATTTGCGTCGTCAACAGGTGATACTGCGAAGAAGTCGTAGTTCTTTGCACTTGCCCACCACTGTGTGTCATTGTACTTCCATACGCCGCCAACACGCTCTACACGCTCCTGGTTGAAGACAGTACCAGTAGGGTCGTTGTTGATGAATGCCCATACGTCGAATGCGTTGATGGTCTCAGTAGTCGTACTAGGATCTTCCGTAGCACGTGTCTTTACCTCAACGAACGAATCTCCGAATGTAATCGCTGATGAGGTCTGCTGGTAAACGACCTCGTCATTGTTACAAGCAACTGCAGCAAATGCAAGTATGCCCAATAGGATCTTTTTCATAAAGTTTGTTATTAGTTAATAATTGTTAGTTTGTTTGTCTCTTATTATATATATAGGTATGGTCACTACAATGGTAGTGGCACATCCTCATACTCGCCCCAGTCGTCAACCTCAACGTCGAAGCCCTCGGAGCCCTGTGTACCCACCTCCTCGGGGATGACAATGCCCTTAACTACGATGACACCACCATGTGGCTGAGCCTTAACCTGGTCGGTGACGTTCCACTCGAAGGTGCTATCTCTACCGTTACGCAAGCGCACACGTAGGTTTAGAGCGTGCTTATTCTCCGTACGAGTAGGGTAGTTGGGGTGGGGGTAGCCTGGAGCACCAAACGAGTTGACAATAGCGCGGATACCGTAGTCGGTAATCTCGCAGTCGTAGAGCACGGTGGCAGCCTCCGACGATGTCTCACCCGTATTAAGGTCGACAGACTTGGCCATGCCCGAGAGTGCACCATCGGCCATGGATACATACTTCAAACCATCCTCGAACTCGTAGCGCACCTTATAGGTGTATACCAGTGGCTGGAGAGTCACCTCAACATCCGTAGGCTCGAGAACCTCCTTCGAGAAGTAATCCTCGATGTAGTTGGCGTAGAGCATATCGGGAGGTGCAACAGTCACCTCGCCCTCGTTGGCGTAGGTGTTGCCTATGTATGAGGCACGGGTACGTGTTCGTGTGGTAGCACGTGTGGTAGCGCCATTACGCGAGAAGATGATATACTCGGTATCGTTGTTGTAGAACAACAGGTCGTTGACACCATCATAGAGCGTCACAACACCGCCATGAGGCTTGATGTTGTGGATGTTATGGTCGCCTTTCTCGTTGTAGGCAACAACACGAAGTCCCGAAGGTAGGCCTGGACGCAACTCGTCGTAGGGTATATAGTCGTCGGGCCAACGATACTCCCAGTCGGTGCCACCGCAGCACTCCTCCCAGTCCTGACGGTAGTCCGCAATCACGTTGATATGGTTACGGAACGCGTGGGGGTAGTGGTCGGTACACAACTCCTTATGCGTACATGCGCTAAGACCCATGGTGAGCAGTAGCGCTGTTATTGTTAGATATCTTTTCATCTCTTACCTCCTTTATCCTTGTTGTAGTTGCCGCAGCCGATAAGCCATACGAGTGATACCTCGAGCTTTGTGGGGCCGAAATACTGACGACGCTTCGTTGCCTGCCATACATGGTGACCGTCGATAGGCATATACTCCTCGAACAGACCCCAGTGGTAGCCGAAGCCGATGCCAAAGTCGAGGTTCAGACGACGACCTATAGGCAACGAGTAGCCATACTCGAGGGCTACGATATGGTTGGCACGGTCGGCAAGATTACCGCCAGGTGCACCCGCCATGATACCCTTGTTTCCGAGCTGGAAGTCGTAGGTGAGGATCTGGTAGTTAACACCTATGTGGTGACCCTGCAATGGCTTGATGCGTGTAGGCTTGCCAAACCACCAGCGTATTGAGGCATCAGCGCCGTAGTAACGCCAGTAGAACTGGTTGGCATCCTTGCTCCACCATGCGTGCTGGTAGTTGGCTGCAATAGAGAAGTTGCCACCGAGGTAGAACTCAGCACCGATATTGGGCACGGCAGCAACATCGTATAGCATATTGGTCTTTATCGCCATGAAGAATGGCTTGCACTCCTTGGCAGCCTGGGTGATGGCAACCTCGTGCTGGGTGCCGTAGCTCTCAACGATGATTGTTGCACTACGCTCCTCCTCGCTCTCGTTGGGTGCGACGATATACTCGACGCCCTCCTTCGTGGGCTCAAGGACCTGGATCCACTCCTCGGTGCAGCTCACCGTAGGGAGGATGCCGTCGTCGACGCTCTTCTCGTAGGTGATAACGTCGTTGGCGCCCTCATGGCCGTAGTGTACAGGGCTTGGTGAGGTGACCTTGAGTGTCGCCTCCATGCCCTCCTGCTCTACGACAATCTCATGTGTCTTGTCGTAGCACTCCACAGCGAGTGTTGTGGTGCGAGGCTCGGTGCTATTGTTTGGGGCAACAGCAAAGCTTATCTCGCCCTCGGTGGTCTCGAGAGGTGTTACCCAGTCGGCGTTGCTCGTAACCACGGGGCGCTTGTCGTCATCCACACTCTTGGTGTAGGACACTGAGCGCTCGCCACCCTCGGCAGCAAAACGCTCGGCAGCTGAGCCGAGGTATAGCTCGGGGATGGTCTCCCACCAGAACTCGCAACGTGCTGATGAGTAGCGCAACTCGGGGAAGAGGTTCTTGAGTATCCAGCGGTAGGCCTCGCCACCTCTGAGTGCGCGTAGCGCGTTGTAGCGCTTCTCAACCTCCTTGCCACCCTCGGTGACAACAGCGGGAGTGTTGTGCAGGATGTCGAGCACCTCGCTGCGGTAGGGCACATCATCACGACCCTCCACAAGCTCGATGAGCAACTCCCAGTCGATGCCCATGTACTCTACGCTGTAGTCGAGGTCGGCGGCAATCTCGCGGCTAATCCAATTCACGATGGCCTCAGCACGGAGCTTACCAATGCGCTCGTTGACAGCCTTACCACCCTCGGGTGATACGCTCGCCACCACGCGAATCTGGCGGAAGTGCGCCGTTGAGTCCGAGTAGTTGGCCTTCACCACTCTCGCAAACTCGGTAAGCGTCGCCTTGTTGTCCATGTAGTTCTCGTCGAGGGTCGAAGCACCCTGACGGAAGTGGACCTTAATCGAGTTTATCTCCCTTCTGTCGACCTGGGCGAACGACACGATAGGAATAAGCATCGATAGTACAAGTACCAATAAAAGCTTCTTCATCTCAAATTATCTCTTTTTTACTTTTTTTCTTCTGTTGCATGGGTCCATAATCGTTGGCTTTTGGCCATGGATAATAGACCCCCAAAACATGAGCTAACCCTTTCCTGGCTCAGAAACGGTCAATTCATACTCAATTTGGTTTAATCTAATGTATATTACACTTACGTGTAAAACGTTGGCTATGAGCCTGTTAGAAGTGTAAGGGGGGGGGTAAATCCTCAGCTTGCACTTTAACATTACAAAGATATAAATTTTTTCCTATCCTGCAAACAATTTTGTGATAAAATTTAGGCCCTTTGTGGGTCCTACAGATATGCTGACGAGAGTAAAATATCCTATTTTTCGAGTGGTATATTGGTTAATTTTTTCTCTCTGTGGCCTCTTTTGATGAGAGATATAGGAGAATTATTTGACTATTTCACGCCATGGGGATAGGGCGATTTTTGGGAGGAAAATGACGGAAGAGACGTAAGGGACGTAAGGGACAAAAGAGAGGGCGAGTATCAGTGGATGGCGTCATTGCGGGGGTGGGTATTGAGGCGTTGTCTCAAGGGCGAACGAACCGAACGAACCGAACGGAGCGAACGAAATGCACGAAACGCACGCACGCACGGGGTACACGTTTTATTAGACTGGGTAGCACCGCAAGCAGAGCTTGCTCTGGGTAATATCGTGCGCAAGCGCACTCTGGGTAATGCCGCAAGCCAAGGCTTGCTCTGGGTAAGACTCAAGAGCCCAGAGCGAAGCGGTCCTCCCCAGAGAGGGCATCGCCCTCGGCTCTCCCCAGAGAGGGCAACGCCCTCGGCTCTCCACAGAGCGAAGCGGTTCTCCCCAGAGAGGGCATCGCCCTCGGTTATCCCCAGAGCGCAGCGGTCCTCCCCAGAGAGGGCGAGTATCAGTGCATCGTGAGCCTGCGTTTGATGTCAGAAGGGGTTAGGCTTGGCCTCGACATGAAAAAAAGCACCGATGATTAGCGAGATGCCTTTTAGCGTCAGAGTGGTGCAGCAGTGGCGCTGACATGAGAAAGCCCTGGATGGATAGTACTTGACGTACATTCCATTCAGGGCTTTGATTGAAGCGTCGCTGATGCGCCGCTATCACAATAAATCGACTATTCCCACTCAATTGTTGCTGGCGGCTTCGACGATATATCGTACACTACGCGGTTGACGCCACGTACCTTGTTGATAATCTCGTTTGATAGGCGTGCTAAGATCTCGTAGGGGATATGTACCCAGTCGGCGGTCATGCCGTCGGTAGACTGCACAGCACGCAACGCCACGCAGCGCTCGTAGGTACGCTCATCGCCCATGACGCCCACAGACTGCACGGGGAGGAGGATGGCTCCTGCCTGCCAAATCTTATCGTACCAGCCTGTCTCACGGAGGATGTCTATATATATCTTATCTACGTTCTGCAATATCTCCACCTTCTCGCGTGTTATCTCGCCGAGGATGCGGATGGCGAGGCCTGGACCTGGGAAGGGGTGGCGACCGATGAGGCGCTCGGGCATGCCCATAGAGCGGCCTACACGGCGTACCTCGTCCTTGAACAATAGGCGCAGAGGCTCAACAACCTTCAAGCCCATCTTCTCGGGAAGGCCGCCCACGTTGTGGTGCGACTTGATGACCACGGCTGTGCCATTCACCTGTGCCGACTCAACAACATCGGGGTAGATGGTACCCTGACCGAGCCACTTAACACCCTGGAGCTTCTTAGCCTCAGCCTCGAAGACCTCGACGAAGTCACGGCCGATAATCTTACGCTTAGCCTCGGGGTCGGTGATGCCTGCGAGGTCGCCCAAGAACTTCTCCGAGGCGTCTACGCCCTTCACGTTGAGGCCCATGCCACGGTATGAGTCGATGACCTCGGCGAACTCATCCTTACGCAAGAGGCCTGAGTCCACGAAGATGCAGTATAGGTTGTCGCCAATAGCCTTGTGTAGCAGGAGTGCTGCTACTGATGAGTCTACGCCGCCCGAGAGGCCGAGGACCACTTTATCGTCGCCGAGCTTCTCTCTAAGCTCCTTCACGGTGCTCTCCACGAAGCCTGCAGGGGTCCATGAGCCTGAGCATCCGCAGATGCCCTTCACGAAGTTCTCAATCATGGTGAAGCCCTCCTCCGAGTGGTATACCTCGGGGTGGAACTGGATGCCCCAGCTCTCCTCGCCTGCAATGCGGTATGCTGCCACGGCAACATCCTCTGTTGAGGCTATGATGTTGTATCCCTCGGGGATGGTGGTGATGGTGTCGCCATGCGACATCCACACCTGTGATGTGGCGCTAAGGCCCTTCATGAGGGGGTCGTTAGCCTCCACAACCCTCATCTGTGCACGTCCATACTCACGGCTGGGTGATGCCTCCACCTTGCCACCGAAGAAGTGGGCGAGGTACTGGGCGCCGTAGCAGACGCCAAGGAGTGGCATCTTGCCCTTTATGGCGCCGAGCTCTATGCGTGGAGCACCCTCCTCGCGCACCGAGCGTGGTGAGCCAGAGAGGATTACACCCTTGATATCGTCATCCAAGGCGGGGACGTTATTGAAGGGGTGTATCTCGCAATATACCTGCATCTCACGAATGCGTCGTGCGATAAGCTGGGTATACTGAGAGCCAAAGTCTATAATAAGTATCTTCTCCATCTATATATAATAGTGTTTATTCTCCTCTTGAGTAGTTAGGTGTCTCGCTGGTGATGGTGATGTCGTGAGGGTGGTTCTCCGTAACGCCACTCGAGGTGATGCGGATGAAGCGTGCCTGCTGCAAGGTCTCGATATCCTTAGCGCCGCAGTAGCCCATGCCGGCACGTATGCCACCTACGAGCTGATATACGGTCTCGGCGAGCTTGCCCTTGAAAGGCACACGGCCCACGATACCCTCGGGTACGAGCTTCATGATGTTACCCTCCGAGCCCTTCTGGAAGTAGCGGTCTGCCGAGCCAGCCTTCATGGCGTCGATAGAGCCCATGCCACGGTATGCCTTGAACTTACGGCCGTTGTAGATGATGGTCTCACCTGGTGACTCCTCGGTGCCGGCGAACATTGAGCCCACCATTACGCAGTTGCCACCTGCAGCCAACGCCTTGACGATGTCGCCCGAGTAGCGCAAGCCACCATCGGCGATGATAGGCACGCCAGCCTTCTTAGCCTCGGTAGAGGCGTCGTAGATGGCCGAGAGCTGAGGTACGCCCACACCTGCGATGATACGTGTGGTGCATATAGAGCCTGGGCCGATACCCACCTTGATGCCGTCAGCACCATTCTCTATGAGGTACTTAGCGGCCTCGGCAGTGGCTATGTTACCCACCACAACGTCGAGGTGGGGGTATGTATCCTTAATCTTGCGAAGTAGGTCGACTACGCCCTTGGTGTGACCATGTGCCGAGTCGAGGACTACGGCATCTACCTCCTCGGCAACGAGGGCTGCCACACGCTCCATGGCGTCGGGGGTTATGCCTATGCCTGCGGCTACACGCAGACGGCCCTTAGCATCCTTACAAGCGTTAGGGTTGTCCTTGAGCTTGGTGATGTCGCGGTAGGTGATAAGACCTACGAGCTTGCCGTTGTTATCCACTACGGGGAGCTTCTCAATCTTGTTTGCGAGCAACACCTCGGCTGCCGACTTGAGGTCGGTCTCGTGTGTTGTCACGATGTTCTCCTTGGTCATGACATCCTCAATCTTACGCTCCATGTCGCTCTGGAAGCGGAGGTCGCGGTTGGTGACGATGCCTATGAGCATGCCCTTGTCGTCGACTACGGGGATGCCACCAATCTTGTTCTCCTGCATTAGCTGCAGAGCGTCACCCACGGTGTTCTCCTTGCTTATGGTCACAGGGTCGTAGATCATGCCGCTCTCGGCACGCTTCACACGACGCACGTGTGCCGCCTGCGCAGCTATAGACATGTTCTTGTGGATTACGCCGATGCCACCCTCACGCGCCAAGGCAATAGCCAATGGAGCCTCGGTCACGGTGTCCATAGCGGCAGAGACAATGGGGATGTTGAGTTGGATGTTTCTTGAGAAGCGACCTACGGTCGATACCTCACGAGGTAGTACCTCGGAATATGCTGGTACGAGCAACACATCATCGAATGTGAGACCTGTTGGCAGTACCCTTTCGTTGATAAAAGACATAGCAGTCAGGTTTATGATTTTATGTTGCGCACAAAATTACAAAAAATTATCGATAGAAGCAATAGTTTGCAACGCTTTTGGTGATATTTTCAAAAAAAATGCACTGTCGCAAACTTTTTCTGCACCTATCTATCAACCCGTTAGCACCCATTGTGGTGGAGGGAGTGAAATAATTTAGGTTAAAATACTTGACAAACGGGTTTTGATATTGTATATTTGCAGTGTCAAAAGTTCAGTTGTTGAACGAAACGCACGAAATGCACGGGGCGAACGCAGAAAAAACCGATAGGTTCTGATAGGTTCTAATGGGTTCTAATGGGGGAGGCGCGCCCAAACCAAAGCCCACCAGACCCCACCAGAACTCACAAGAACCCAGTCCGCCTGAACGCCCCCCCCCCAGCGCCTCAGCGCTCTCCATTTCTCATTTCTAATTTCTCATTTCTAATTTCTCCTCCCC
>JAZRMM010000010.1:0-60734 GCA_045647535.1 Alistipes sp. | reverse complement strand
TGCGTAGCCCAAGTTCTCTACGTCCTTAATAAGAATTACTTCCATGGTCTATCCTCCTCTTTATTATTTCATACAATCGGTTACGAATGGAAGGATTGCGAGGTGGCGAGCACGCTTAACTGCCTGAGCAACCTTCTTCTGGAACTTCTGAGAAGTACCGGTAAGACGACGGGGCAAAATCTTACCCTGCTCGTTGAGGAACTTCTTCAAGAACTCACCGTCCTTATAATCTACGTACTTGATGCCGAGCTTCTTGAAACGGCAGTACTTCTTCTTCTTAACGTCTACTGATACTGGGTTGAGATAACGAATCTCAGATGCACCCTGCTGTGTGTTCTCTGCCATGATTACTCCTGAGTTTTGTTAGCAAGCTTAGCGCGACGCTTCTGAGAGTACTCAACAGCGAACTTGTCCTGCTTGAAAGTTAAGAAACGGATGATACGCTCGTCACGACGATACTGTGTCTCAAGCGTGTTGATGATTGAGCCCTCACCAGTGAACTCCACGAGGAAGTAGAAACCGGTAGTCTTCTTCTGAATAGGATAAGCGAGCTTCTTAAGGCCCCAGTTCTCCATATTCACAATCTGACCGCCGTTCTCGGTGATTACGCCCTGGAATTTGTCAGCAACCTCCTGCACCTGTGCGTCAGAGAGCACGGGAGTGACAATGAAAACGGTTTCGTAATTGTTCATAACTGTTTAATTAATTAAAGTTTTGTGCATAAAGCGGTGCAAAGGTAACAATATTTTTTCAATTTGCAACATATTCAACAAAATAATATCTCGTATCCCACAAAAATAGAGTCGCTTATGTGGCATATTACGTGGCTTTATGCCATGGCGTTAGCCTAAAAAATCTATGATGCCGCCCACTGGCTCCATGCTATCGGGTGTTTGTTGGCTTATTGTTAAAATAGTAGGGTGGTGCCAATAATTATTGGACACCACCTCACCACCGATGCTCTGTCGTTAGATAATGGCTACTCCTCTGCCTCGAATACCTCCTTGCCGAGGCCGCATAGTGGACATGTCCAGTCATTAGGAACCTCCTCCCATGGTGTGCCTGCGGGAACGCCTGTCTCGGGATCTCCCTTTTCGGGGTCATAAACATAGCTACAAGCTGTGCATACATACTTTTTCATAGTCTCGTAATTTTTGTTTCATTTACTATATTATATATATAGGTATGTCCTATATCCTCTTTTTTCAATTAACAAATACTACTCCACTTCAGACCCCTTGTAAATAAAAAGCGTCCGAACTATTAATAGTCGGACGCTTGGTCTATGTTAATTTATATCTCTTACTCCTCAGTGACCTCAGTCTCAGTAACCTCAGTAACCTCAGTAGGCTCATTAACCACAACAGGCTCAGTAACCTCAGGCTCATTAACCTCAGTCTCATTAACCACAGCAGGCTCAGTAACCTCCTCACCAGATACTACTGGTGTAGTTCCAGCCTCATTAGCCTCCTCACCCTGGAGAGCATTCTCTATTGCAGCCTGGTTCATGTCAGCGCTAGACTTGCTCTCCTCTACACGTGGATTAGCAGTTGTTGAAAGCAAGCTGAAGAATACTACTGCAGCAACCATCGCCCATGTGAACTTCTCAAGGAAATCAGTAGTCTGGCGAACACCCATAGTCTGGTTAGCAGCACCAAAGTTAGCAGCCATACCGCTCTTAGGGCTCTGTACTAATACCGCAAGTATAAGCAAGATACTTGCAATACAAATCATGATAATACAAAATATATACATACTCTTGAAATTTAATTATTCTGTAATATTATTTAGTCATTTTCTTACTTATCTCCTCAATAAGTTCCGCAAAGTAAATACTTTTTTTGGAATTTACCAAACTTAATTTGCGATAAGTGTCAATTGCTTGCTCATATAACCCTTGATTTAGGTATATTTCTGCAAGTTCTTCGCTCACCATATCGTCATCTTCGCCCAAATCGGTCATTGACATATCCTCTGCATCGCCCTCTTCGGCAACAATACGCTTACCTCCACGGTGCAGAAATCTGTCAATCAAATCGTCGGACGACATATATGTCAATCTCTCAATATCTACGCTCTCGGTGGCAACGGTTGCTGTGGGATGCATCATGGCTATTAGTCGCGATACTTCATCCACATTCTTTAACCCCTTGCTACGCACCACGGCCAGGCGTGCGCCACTCCACCATGGGTAGCGAGCTACGAGCTTATCCATCGCCTCGGTATTAACCATATTCCTACTATCTGTCATACTACCAGTTGCCGGCGGCTGCCATATAAATATCGTTTACCAAAGTCTCGACAATCTCCTCGATGAGCTGATCCTGAACGTCGATAAGTAGCTGCGATGCGTCGTAGTCGGCATAAGCCGAGAATGTCTTGTTGTTGAACGATAGGGTCTGGTCAACAGCATTCTGGAAGTTGACCCTCACGGTTATCGTAAGTCGGTTTTGTAGGGCGTAGTCACCACTCGATACCGACGATGTTGTTGAGTTGTAGTTGGTTATCTCACCCTCGAATGCAAAGTCGCCACCCTCCTCAACCTGCTGAAGGCGTGTCTGACGTGAGAACTTATCGCGCAGACCCTCGGTGAGCACGTTACTTAGCGTAGGTGCCACCATAGGTGCGTTGTTGGGGAAGTACGCCACAGAGAATGTCTGTGCCTCAGGAGGTATTGAACCGCCCGATAGGTTGTAGGTAACCTTATATCCACAGCCACTGCAAAGTATTGTGGTGGCTATAAATAGTGTAAGTATGTTGAATATCTTTCTCATAGTTGCTCTGTTAATCTTCAATGCCCAGTGCCTTCATGCGTCGGTATAGTGTACGTTCCGAGATGAATAGCTCACGCGCAGCATCCTTACGTCTAAAGTTGTTGTTGCGCAGGGCCTGCATTATCTGGCTACGCTGCATATCCTCCTTCGATCCTCCATGCTGCGGAATGTCGTCGATAAACTCCACGGTCTCACTCTCCTCGTAACGGCGGTGTGGTGTGTGCTGTGGCTCTGGGAGTAGACCTACAACATCGTGGTGCGATGGGGTGGGTGGTGTGTGCGATACATCCTCGCCCGACATCGCCCTGCTCATCATGCGCTTAAGCTCGTTAATGTCGTTGCGCATGTCGAAGAGTATCTTGTATAGCAGCTCACGCTCGGTGGTCATATCGTTGTAGTCGCCCTGTGTGCCACCCATCATGGGCTGTGTGGTGTAGCTTTCGTTGGGGAGGTAGCGGCGTAGTATCTCGGCGCTAATCTCGCGACTCTGCTCCACGGCAGATATCTGCTCAGCTACATTCTTTAGCTGGCGCACGTTGCCCCTCCAGTGGTAGCTCTCCAGGAGTGCTCGAGCACCCTCGTCGAGAGTTATGGCTGGCATGCGATACTGTGTAGCAACATCGCTTGCAAACTTGCGGAAGAGTATGTATATGTCGCCCTTGCGCTCACGCAACGATGGCACGGCGATGGGCACCGTATTCAATCTATAATATAGGTCTTCGCGGAAACGACCCTCGGCAATGGCCTTAAGTAGGTCGTTGTTTGTGGCTGCCACAACACGCACATTTGTCTTCTGCACCTTTGTTGAGCCCACACGCATAAACTCGCCTGTCTGTAGCACTCTGAGTAGTCGCACCTGTGTAGATATAGGCAACTCGCCCACCTCGTCGAGGAAGATGGTGCCACCATCGGCCTCCTCGAAGTAGCCCTTGCGGCTATCTATGGCGCCTGTAAATGAGCCCTTCTCGTGGCCAAAGAGCTCCGAGTCGATGGTGCCTTCGGGTATAGCTCCACAGTTTACTGGGATATACTTATTATGTTTGCGTGCCGAGTACGCGTGTATCACCTGTGGGAAGAACTCCTTACCCACGCCACTCTCACCAGTAACCAATACCGATAGGTCGGTGGGTGCTACTCGAATAGCCACCTCTAAGGCGTTGTTCAGAGCTTCGGTATTACCTATAATGCCGAAACGCTGTTTTACTGATAGTAGTTCGTTTGCGGTCATGATAATTGGTTGTTAGTTACCTCGTTATTAGCTATCTCGTCGCTTGCTGCATCCTTGTTATCACCAACCTCGGGAGTAGTGCCCTCGGGTGTAACATCTGTACCTGGGGTAGATGGTATGCTATCGCAAGGTGCAGCGATAGTCTCTATCTTCTCAATGTTGGCGGTGTTTGCCGCTTTGCTGCTGTCGCTACTAAATAGCGTGCCCCACACCAGCCATGCTGCCAAACCTAAAATTAGTGAGGCGATGATCACCATAACTACCTTCCTGCCATTAAAGGTTATGCGCTTCTCGTTGCGGTAGAACTCCTCGTCATGCCCCTTACTCTTCTTGTTCTCATACTTGAGACCACGAAGGTAGGACTCGGGCTTCGACAGGTTGAGACTATCCTCCTCTGCTCGCTCCTTGACGGGGCGTACGCTCTTTGTCTTATTCGCTGCGCTGCGTCTCTGTGGCTCGCTCTTAGTGGTGCCATTTAGTGCGCCTTGTGTACGCTGTAGCGAGCGCTTTGCTTGGTCGAGGTGCTCGAAGGGTGGTCGTATGTTGCCGCCAATGCTTCTTGGCTCACGATACTGCTTGAATGTTATGGTGTTATTCTCTCCAGCGGAGAAGCTGCCAAATCGCTCTATGGTGTAGCTGTTGCCATTGGCTACGGCGTGGCGTATCTCGAATACCAGACGGTCAATCATGCCATTGGCCTCTATCTCGTTTATGCCGTATGCGATTAATAGTGAGCGTAGTACGCCATCGTCGTTGCGCATAAGCTCCGAGAACATCAGCTTGCCCTCAGCCTGCTTGGCGATGAACGCACCGAGCTTTGGCACAACAAGGCGTTTGTTGTGCTTGAGATACTCAACTATTATGTTTGTCAACAGCTCCATACGTTATGGTAAATATAACGTGCAAAGATATAAAACAATTCACAAATGACAATTCACTTTCGCAAATATTTTGCTCCTATTATCATTTGGAGTGCCAAAGGTGGCATAGTCAGTGTACCTGCTAAATTTAGCTATTTCGTTTATCTTGTCCGAGGTGCCTTTATCTATCAGACATACACTGCTGTTGGGCGTAGATAGGCAATATTAATAAATAGGTATAGGAGAATTGTTTTGGAAAAAAAGTTAGATTTATTTGGCGGATTCAAAAAAATGTATTAATTTAGTATCGCAAAAGGAAATTAATATTAATCTTAATATTCGTAAAGTTATGATTATTACATTTAACGAGTTGCGCCGCATTAAGGATAAGTTGCCCAGTGGTAGCTCGCAGCGCATTGCAGATGAATTGGGAATCGATGTTGAGACCGTACGCAACTATTTCGGCGGTAAGCACTTTGATGCAAAGGCGGGTGCGGGCATTCATATAGAGCAGGGTCCTGATGGTGGTGTTGTAACTCTTGATGACACTACTATCTTCGATGCGGCTATGCGTATTCTTAATGAGCAGAAGGAAGAGTAATTTCTTGTGATAGCAGCGCATTAGCGTCGCTTCAATCAAATCCCCGAATGGAACGTACGTCAAGTACTATCCATCCGGGGCTTTTTCATGTCAGCACCACTCATACACCCTTATGCCGATTGAGTATTTATGTAAAGTACTTCTATATGGAAAAAGTATCGGCTTGCTATAATGATGCCTTTCTTAGAGATAACGGTTAGCTTGTGTAAATAATAAACCCTGTCCATTGGACAGGGTTTATTATTTACATAGGCGAGGTTATTACAACAAGCCCTGCTCACGTAACATATCACATGCTTCATATACCTTTTTAGCATCCTCTGGGTTCTCTTTTCTCCATTGGTCGGTGGCCTCATCAATCACCTTCTTATCTGCCTCAGATCCGCTGTTATACTTTGCATCCATAGCCTTGAATGCTTTGATAAAGTTATCTGGAGTCTCGTCGTCCAATGCGTCTACCATCTGATTAAATGTTGCGTAAACATCATCCTTAGATACTGCACCCTTCTTGTCGTCGCCGCAAGCAACCATTACACCGCACAAAGCCAAAAGAAGTAAAAGCTTTTTCATAATTAATAGTTTTTTAGGTTAATAATTGTGGAGCTATGCTCTTCGCTAACCATTGACAGGCAGGCATAACTCCAATTTTTCTGCTGTCAATGGCATTATCGTATAGCAAATATAGTAAAAAAATATTAATTATTGCAACTAAAGTAATACTTTTGTTGAGGGGGGGGTAAAATGCTGATATACAGATAGATAGGAAATGGCGTTTTTTGGTTTATAATGCAGCTGATAGAGTGGGGTATGCTTCGCGTGAGTTTTATATATATCACAGATACATGGCTTGTCGATCTCTACTATCGCGTAATAAACCTCGTCATCCTGAGGAGGCGCAAGTGAGGGTGTGCTGAGCGATATTCGCTCTATGCGCCGACGTGAGGATCTACCGCTGTTTGTAACGTTGTGGATAGTGAGGGAGACTATATCAGCAGTTGTATGATGTGATGGTGTTGTAGCTTGCTAACAAAAGCCATCGCATCATGCAACTAGTGCTACGCGAGTAGCACCGCCAACGATATACTAGTCCGCAAATGCTGAAGGTATACAAAGCAAAAAGGATGACCTTTCGATCATCCTCTTTTGCGGTGCGTAGGGGACTCGAAGCGACGTGTCAAGGATGACACAAGCTAGCACGGATACCACTTAGCGTAGACCGAAGGTCGAGCAATAAGCATCCTCTATCCGTGCAACCCCTAATAAAGTTTGAGTACCCACGCATGGTGATAGTGTGTATGTCGAGATATTCTAATCGTTGGCGTGAGTAGCCCATGGCTAATCGTTGTATGATGTGATGGTGTTGTAGCTTGCTAACAAAAGCCATCGCATCATGCAACCAGTGCTACGCGAGTAGCACCGCCAACGATATGTGGTACCACCAACATCAGCCGTATAAAAAGCAAAAAGGATGACCTTTCGATCATCCTCTTTTGCGGTGCGTAGGGGACTCGAACCCCTGACCCCGTGCGTGACAGGCACGTATTCTAACCAGCTGAACTAACGCACCATTTTAAGAACTTGCAACCCTTTATCTCTTGATTGCGATGCAAAGGTAGTGCATTTTTTTTAATCTGCAAATTTTTTCGCAACTTTTTTTCAAAAAAATTACACTTTTTTGAAGAAGGAAAATTGCACACTACCGTAACTCCTTTGCTGCCAGAACTTTGGGTGATTTGAGAAATCTAGCTCTTTTGAGTGCTCAAAAATCAAAAAACCGTCATCCGTAAGCAGGTCGCGCTCCAAGACAAGAGAGATAATCTCCTCGCTACCCTCCAAATCGTAGGGCGCATCCGAGAAAATTATATCAAATTTCTTGCTACAGCTCTTCAAATATAGGAAGGCATTGGCCTTAACGGCGTAGAAATTCTCGAACTTTAGCTCCTTTGCGGTCTGGCGGATAAAGTTATGGTGTACGCTATTTATCTCTACCGAGGTCACACTACGTGCCTCACGCGATGCAAACTCATAGCTTATTGAGCCTGTGCCTGAGAATAGGTCGAGAACGTCGCACTCCTCGAAGTCGACAAGGTTGGTGAGCACGTTAAAGAGGTTCTCCTTGGCGAAGTCTGTTGTTGGACGTGCTCGTAGGTTGCGTGGTGGTACTATTGTCCTACCACGATATTTGCCACTTATTATTCGCATACAATCTTTGTAAATAACTTTTTGCAAATGGTCATTAGTCGTTGTGTCTCGCCCTCCGCGCGCGCGTACATATTATATATATTAAACACGCGGTGTATATTCTCCAGGTAGTAGAGTATGTCGCCATCTGTTGCCACCTCCACAACCTCCGCAAGGCGCAGCCCCTCGTTTGTCACCCTTATGTAGAGCACTCCTTGACTTAGGTGGAGCACCGTGCCCTGCTCGGGAGTGGGGGAGTTAAGTAGTGGTGTTGTGTAGCTTAGGCTATCACCAAACTTTGAGCTTAGAAGCTTGTGACACTCGGCGTTTATGGCCATCACTGCCACCACACTCTCAGAGGTGTCGCTATACACCACGCACTCGTCATTAGCAACGGTGATGCCCGATGCTTGGAGGTAGCTATGTGCCTCCTCCTTGTTGAACACCTCGGCGGGTACGGCCACACACTTTGCAGTGGGTAGTGTTGCCACCACACTGCTCCCCTTTGTCGAGTCTATCTTCTCAAGATTGGCTCTTGAAAAAGAGTGTCCACCCAACGGTAGTTGAATGGACACATAGCTTTTAGATGTTGGGTTCATGCTACTTCTTTGCACGTGGATCCTCCCAGTTACCATCGAGGCTTACCTTCTCGAGGTGACCGAATGTAATACCGAAGTAGTCGAGATCAACAACGATGGTAGTCTCAGGTGTTCTACCGATGTGGAACTGACCAGATGTGATTGCCTTGTGAGCACCCAAAGCGTTCATCTTCTTCTTGTCATCCTCGCTGAAGTCGTCGTTGTTCTTCACCTCATACTTGAATCTATCCTCGATGAAGTTCCAGAACTGCTGGTTGTACTCCTTGGTGTTGAGGAATGCGCTATATGGAGCGTGGCAGCGGAAATACTCAACGCTATCAGCATCCATATGGTGCTTGATGGTGTACTCTACCTTGTTTGAATATGGGATATAGCACAACTCGTCGATCTCCTGCTCTGTTAGGTCAGAGAGGAATCTGTCACGAACATAGATTGTATCCAAAGTAACATTTGTCCAGTTTGGATCCTTCTCCTTAGCCTCCTTTGCAAGGTGGTAGTAGCTCTTCTCAATCCATACGGTATCGGTGCCAATGATAGGCTCCTCGAACTTACCAAGGTTGTTAGGGTCGAACTTGTCAGACTCTTCAACTACGTAGCCATTCTTAGCGAACTCTACGATCTCCTTGGTTGACTTTGGATATGCACGATACTCATCGTGGTACATTGCAACCACATCCTTAATAAGTTTACTTCTCTCGATAACGGCTGTTTTACGCACCTCGATCTCATCCTGAGCAACGATGTTCTCGCTGAGAAGAGTAAAGAGGAAGTATCCAACCACTGCGATAGCTCCCAATAAAAGGACCTTTACTACTGTTAAAATGTTAAATGAATTTTTCATTTTTGATTATTTGTTATTAAGTTTGTATCGTTTTTATATGTTTACTAAATTTGTATAACACACAGGCATCTATGCTTAACGCCCATATTTCGCATCAAATTTACGCAAAATTATCGTTCGAAGCAACAAATAATCAAAAAAAAATCATCGAAAAGCTATCTGCATGGATTTCCGACGATGACTTTTCGCGCATATTTGTTCTCAATGGCTATGCTGGTACAGGTAAAACAACCATCATAGCAGCCTTTGTTGCAGCACTTAAGGAGTTGGGTATCAAACCAATTCTTCTTGCACCCACGGGCCGTGCGGCTAAGGTGCTCACTCGCTATGCCAAGCAAGAGGCCTTTACTATTCATAAGCGCATATACCGCGAGCGAGGTGTTGCGGACTACGAGGCTAAGTTCTCACTTGACTACAATCGTGAGCAGGGTGCGGTATTCATCGTCGACGAGGCGTCGATGCTCTCGATGACCACCTCCGAGGAGGCAACCTTCGGCTCGGGTAATCTTCTGGACGACCTTGTGCAGTATGTGCGCTCGGGTAAGTGTTGCCGTTTGATGCTTGTGGGTGACGATGCGCAGCTACCACCTGTTGGCGACGACTTTAGTCCTGCGCTACACCCCTCGGAGATGCTACGCTATGGCGATGTTGAGTATGCCACCATGGATGAGGTTGTGCGCCAGTCGCACGACTCGGGCATTCTCTTCAACGCTACGATGATACGATGCATGATAGAGAATGGCATATACGAGATACCTCGTTTCGATATGTCGCACCCCGACTTTAAGGCAATTAGCGGAGGGGAACTTCTTGAGACCCTGCAGGATGCCTACGATAGGTATGGTCGTGACGAGACAATAGTTATAACCCGCTCGAATAAGCGTGCTAACCGCTATAACGAGGGTATTCGTCGTTATAACCTCTCGGCCGAGGAGGAGGTAGAGAGTGGTGATATGGTGATGATTGTCAAGAACAACTACCACTATGCCGAGAAGGATAAGGAGTCGCCCATGTCGTTTGTGGCTAATGGCGATGTTGCACGCCTCAGGCGCATACGCCGCTTCGAGGAGTTCTATGGCTTCCGCTTTGTTGAGGCTCTGTTGCAGTTCCCCGATTACGACGACTACGAGATGACGTGTAAGGTGATGCTCGATACCCTCGCCTCGGAGTCACCCTCGCTCACACGTGAGGAGAGCCGTAGGCTATACTATGAGGTGGAGAAGGATTATATGGATATAAAGTCTAAGTCTAAGCGTTTCAAGGCTATACGCGAAAACGACCACTTCAATGCTATGCAGATAAAGTTCGCCTATGCCGTTACCTGCCATAAGGCACAGGGCGGTCAGTGGCGCACGGTGTTTGTCGATAGGTGTCTCTTTGGCGACGAGCCCATGTCTAAGGATATGCTTCGTTGGTTGTATACGGCAATCACCCGTGCTACTGAACGAGTATACCTTGTGAACTTCGACGAGAGATTCTTGGATGAGGAGTAATACTTTAAAAATAGAATAGGGAGGCAATCGCCTCCCTATTGCTTATCTTTGTTGACTAATCCTCGATAGTTTGGTGGAGGATTACTTGCTCTATGGCACGCTCACATACGGGGCAGAAGCGCTCGGCTGTGTTGTTGCGCATGCGGCATACGTCCACAGGACGATAGATGCCCTTAGCGCGATAGCCGCCACCCTCGTATACGCCCACAGTGTAGTTCTTGCTACGCTCCTCGGTAACCTTG
The DNA here is from genome assembly GCA_045647535.1 of Alistipes sp. Lineage (GTDB taxonomy): Bacteria > Bacteroidota > Bacteroidia > Bacteroidales > Rikenellaceae > Alistipes. The sequence continues at coordinate 49,915 of JAZRMM010000010.1, read as the reverse complement.
GTGGGTATCTCAATGCCCTTCTCGACCATGTCGGCCCACTTAGAGTCGAAGTCTACAAGGGTAGTGATGTTTGGCTCCCAAGGCTCGTGCGATAGAGAGTGCATCTCGTCGTTATTGTCTACGGTGAGGTAGAAATACTCGTCACCAAGGCCTCCGAACGAGTGGCCAAACTCGTGTACGACTACTGGACGGAAGTCCTTATGGTGTGCTGTGGTGAGTGTGTATGAGTTATAGATACCACCACCGCCATAAGTATCTGTGTTGGCGAGGATTATAAAGTGCTCGCATGGTATGTTTGTGGCCAGGTCATACATGGCGTACACATTGCCTGATGTGAGGTAGCGCTCCATGTAGAATGTCATAAAGTTGGAGCCTACGGCAGTCTCGCGCCATGCTCCATCCTGTGGTACGCTCACATTGCTATCCTTCGATGGGCTTGCTATAGCTATGAAGTTAAACTTCTCTCTGTGGCTATTGAATGGCTCATACGAGAGTATCTCGTCGGTTGTGATGCGTGCATCCTCCATGAATAGCTCCATCTCCTCGGCGGTGTATCCCTCGGCGAGGATTACCACGTCGATACACTCCTTAGAGTCGCCACCCTTGTGCATATAGGTGTAGGGTAGTGGCTGCTGTGCCGAGCGGTCGTGGATAAGCACATCGTCGGGAGTTATGGTGTGCTGGAAGTGGCTCTCCTTACCGGTGTTGTCGCGCAAGACAACCTCGGCAATAGTGCTCTTCGATGGCATAGGTACAAGGATGGTGAACTCGAAGCTCTTGGTCACGCGATATGCCTCCTCGGTAGTTATCCACTCCTGGAAGAGTGATGAGAATGATGTTTTGTATATCACCTTATTGCTCTCTGCGTCGTACAGTGTGAGGTCGCCATTGCCCTCGAGTGGTACTTCGGCAAGGTTCACACGACGTCCCCACCAGTTGTCGTGTTTCGACATCTCGCGTAGGGCGACGTGCTGCTCGTGACTATTACCTATAAAGGTGTAATCTATGCGCAGCGTCTGATCTGCAAAGTAATCGTCGAAGTGCTGTGCTGTGGCGCTATTCAGACCAATGAGCATAGCAGCAATGATTAGTAGATGTCTCATGTTAAATTCAAATTTCTAGGTTTAAGTTTGATGCAAAGGTACAAAAGAATTTTGATTGTTACCATAGCAAAGCGCAAACTGTGTAAAAATATCTTTGCATTAGTGGGTCTCTATTGCGAAATCTTAGTACCTTTGCCCTGATGTTTCGTAAAGTAGCATATATCCTTATCCTTGTGATGCTCCCCTTGCAGCTATTTGCTGGGGGTACCCTGCCTCGTACGGTGCAGGGTAAGATAGCTACGGCCCTTAGCCAGGTGGTACGCACCGAGGTTGTGGGTGCCAACATATCCATCGTGGAGTGTCGTGTCATCGATGACCAGACCCCTAAGCGCGTGGAGGTATATGCCTCAGCCGAACTTGGCTATTTCCCCTTTAGAGAGGGTAATATTGCGATGTTCTATAATGCTGTGCGTCAGCAACTCCCCGCCAAGTATGCCGATTTTGAGCTGCGCCTATATGCTGATGGTCGTGCCATCGAAAGCCTTGTTGCTGGAGGCTATGGCGACGATGCCAAGTTTCGCTACTCACCCGTAGTTCCCCTGATAACTCGTTCGACATCGCTATCGCAGCCCACCTCGGGCCTTGCGGGTAGACATATTGCCATGTGGCAGAGCCATGGATATATATGGCAGCAGAGGCTCGGTTGCTGGCAGTGGCAACGCCCCACGTTCTGGACTACGGTCGAGGATATGTATACCCAGAGCTATATCGTGCCATATCTCCTCCCTATGCTCGAGCGTGCTGGTGCTACGGTGCTATTGCCCCGTGAGCGTAGCGTGCGCCACGAGGAGGTCATCATTGATAACGACCAGGGTGTAGATATCTCGACATATAGCGAGCGGTCGCGTCAGCATAAGTGGTATGATGCGGGCAAGGGCTTTGCTCATCTGCACTACGTCTACCCCTCGGGGCACAACCCCTTTGAGGATGGTTCAACACGTGGTGTCGAGGCTACGGATAGGCCCTCGCGAACTAGCAGGGCGGTATATGGTGGCTACATCCCTGTGAGTGGTATGTATGCCGTGTATGTATCCTACAAGAGTGTTGAGCGCTCTGTGCCCGATGCCCACTATACCATTCACGCCTCGGGTGGTGACCATGAGTTTAGCGTTAACCAACGTATGGGTGGTGGTATGTGGCTGTGCCTTGGCGAGTTCTACTTCGAGGCAGGCAACCATAAAGAGCTTGTCTCGGTGGATAATCTATCGAGGTATTCGGGTGTTGTAACCACCGATGCCGTGAAGATTGGTGGCGGCATGGGAAATGTATATCGTGGTGATAAGGAGCAGCTTAGCGATATGCCACGCTTTGTTGAGGGCGCACGCTATTGGCTTCAGTGGTCGGGCTTCAGTGAGGATGTCTACACCCCTAATGGAGGCTCGGACGACTATAAAGATGACTATATGTCGCGTGCTCGATGGGTCAATGATCTTATGGGTGGCAGCGAGCGTTATAGTACGGCTAAGGGGCGTAATATCCCCATAGACCTCGCCTTTGCTCTGCACTCCGACGCAGGCTTACGCAGTAACGACGATATCATAGGCACGTTAGGTATCTACTCTACGCGTGATGATGAGGGTATGTTCGAGGGTGGTGCCTCTCGCACGCTCTCGCGTGAACTGACCGATGCGGTGATGAGCTCGGTGGTGAACGATATACGTCTGCAGTATGAGCCACAGTGGACACGCCGAGGTATGTGGGATAGAGCCTACTACGAGGCACGCATCCCTAAGTGTCCTACGCTCCTCTTGGAGCTCCTCTCGCACCAGAACTTCGCCGATATGCGCTATGGTCTCGACCCCGCATTCCGCTTCGATGTGAGTCGTGCTATATACAAGGGTATGTTGCGCTACCTGGCTACGCAGTACGACATGGAGTATGTCGTGCAGCCCCTCCCCGTTAAGGTGTTTAGTGCCGAGCTATACGACAAGGGTGTGATGCTTCGTTGGCAGCCTACCGAGGATATATTTGAACCCACGGCAGTGGCCGACTACTATATACTATATACGCGTGTGGGTGATGGTGGCTTCGATACGGGTCGCCGTATCGACGGTTGCTCGGTATATGTCGAGCAGCAGCCGGGTATCATCTATGGCTATAAGGTAACTGCCGTAAATAGTGGTGGCGAGAGCCTCGACTCGGAAGTTATGGTGGCGTGTCGTCAGCGCCGTGGTCGAGGGAGCGTTATGATTGTCAATGCCTTCGATCGTCTGTCGGCACCCTTAAACTATCGCGATAGCTCCTCGGTGGGCTACCATATTGACGAGGATAGTGGCGTGGGCTATATGGATGACGCATCCTTCATAGGAGCACAGAATGACTTCGATCCTAACTCTGAAGGGGCGGGTACAAGTAGCGATAACCACGCCTCGAATATCGTTCGAGGTAACACCTTCGACTATGCTTATGTTCATGGTGAGGCTATCGCCTCGGCGGGGTATAGCTTTGCCTCGACATCGCGTGCGGCCGTAGAGGCGGGTGCTATTGAACTCTCTTCATACGACCTTGTAGATATACTTATGGGTAAGCAGTGCACAACACCCATTGGTCGTGGTGTCATGGGCTATCGTCATGAGGCCTTTACGGATGCTCTGCGCCGTGAGATTGACAAATATGTGGCCTCGGGAGGTGCGCTACTTATCTCGGGCAGTGCCATGCTCCGTGACCTATGGCATTCGCCATTAGCCTCTGAGGAGGATAGAGCGTGGGCACGTGAGAGACTCGGTGTGGAGTATGGAGGCTCGGTGAAGAGTGGTGATGTGCGTAGTGTGGCACGAGGTGTTATGCGCCGAGAGTTTGTTGTGGGTGTCAATAGCTTGCTTTCCGAGGCGTGCTATGCCGTAGAGCAGTGCGATGTACTCAAGGTGGTAAGGCCTGGTGCGGAGTCTGTTATGAAGTATGATAATGGCTCGTGTGCTGCTGTTGCATGGCGTGAGGAGGGTAGTCGTGGTGCTATCCTCGCCTTCCCCATAGAGACTATTATTGACGATGTTCAGCGTGAGATGCTTGTTTACGCCCTATTAAAATACCTATTACGATAACCCCTACATTATGGCTTTGTCACGACATACCATTAAGACCCTATCTATGCCCCTGGCTATGGTTGTTGGAGCGCTCCTCTGCCGACCCCTTGCCAATCTTGAGGCTGCGAGTGATAATATGCTCACCCCAATGCTTATCGCCTCGATGCTCTTCCTCACCTTCTGTCGTATAGACATACGCTCCATGCGTCTACGGAGGGTACATCTATGGATGCTTATGGTGCAGTTTGTGGGCTCCATTGCAGTATATTACGCCCTCTATCCACTCCTTGGCCCCATTGTGGCTCAGGGAGGTATGATATGCGTTATGGCGCCTATTGCTATGGCGGCTCCTGTTATTGCAGGCATGCTCGGTGCTAATGTCGCCCCTATGGTTGCATATAGCCTTATATGTAACTTTGTCACTGCGCTCCTCGCTCCACCTCTGCTCCATGCCTTTGGTAATGGCACATGTACCTTTGTGGAGATTATCTCGCGCGTGGCACCTACGCTTATAGCCCCCTTTGTCGTGGCTCAGATGTGCAGATATATTTGGCGTCGTGGTGCAGAGTGGTTTGCCTCGCACTCATCCCTATCGTTCTACATATGGCTCTTTTCGCTTGTCCTTGTCATGGGACGCACAACCTGTTTTATCCTCGATACCGAGGCCGATATAATTGTCGAGATAGAGCTTGCCCTTGTAGCCCTTGTGCTATGCCTTGTTCAGTTCCGCTTAGGTCGCTATATGGGTAGTGTCGCAGGTGATAAGGTTGCCGGCACACAGTCTGTTGGCCAGAAGAATACCATTCTTGCAATATGGATGTCTCTCAACTTCCTCAACCCCGTGGCTTCGATTGCCCCTACAGCCTATATCATATGGCAGAACTTGGTGAATAGTCTGCAGATATATAGGTCGGGAAAGAGGTGATTTGCTAAGATAAGGCAGACATCTACTGCCGCTAACAAAAAGTCGCGACAATGGGCAGTACGCCTGGTACAGCCCATCGTCGTGATTTTTGCCGAGCGTTGTATCTGCAGCCTTCTATTAGCAAATCAAGTCTGCATTCGATAAGGCAGCATCTACTGCCGCTAACAAAAATAAATGCGAATAGGAAATTGTCCTATCCGCATTTATTTTGCCGAGCGAAAGCATCTGCAGCCCCTTTCGGTCTACTGGCTATCGCCACTACCACTGCCAATACGTCCGCGATCCTCGGCCGAGCCACTCTCCACCGACTTAGCGCGGAACTGCTTACCTGAGTTGAAGTTGTAGCTTATCGAGAAGTTGGCCATAGGTCGTGACCAAGGCTGGTCTATGGTCATCGTGCGCTTGAAGGATGCCTCCTCAATAGTGATATTCTGTTTAGTGGGGATAATGTTGTTTACGCCGAGCTTGAGTGTAAGCTTGTTATCCAACAGGCGCTTCTTGATGCTAAGGTCCATATTTCCCATATCGCCCATAGTGGTGTTACCAGCGGTCACGCCGTGCATATATCTACCACTTAGCTCAATAAAGAAGTTTTTGGGTAGGGTGAATGACATTTGTCCACTGGCGAATGCCATGAAGTTGTGGCGCACAGGCTCATCGACATATATACGCTGTCCCATGTACATACCCATAAGGTTGAAGTTTGCCGACCACCACTTGGTAAATTGGAATGGGAGGTTTACCGATGCGTAGTAGCTGTTGAGCGTAGGGTAGTTGATGCTCTGCAGTATCAGCAACTCGGGGTTTTGGCTATCCACAAGAGTCGTCTGCTGTATGGCATTCTGCTTAATCTGCACGCCGAGGGTTATGGTGTACTTGTACTTAAGCACGGCCGTAATGGATACCGAGTTGTCGTACGAGGGCTTGAGGTTGGGGTTACCACGCTGAATCATATACTCCGAAATCTTGGTCTCGTCGGGTGATAGTGCCCAGAACGAGGGGCGTGATATTGTTCGGGCATACTGTGCAATGATTGAGTATGCGCCATCCTTGGTCAGGGCATACGATATGTTAGCATTGGGGAAGAGGTCGAAGTAGTTCTGCTCCACAGCCCCTGCCTTATCACGAAAGTAGGTGTACTCGCCACGCAGACCTCCTACCAGGCTCACACGGCCGAGATTTGCTGATGCTATGACATATGCCGCACCAATATTCTCCGTGTAGCCTATGTCGTAGCTCTTGGCCTCGTTGGGCATCCACGCCTCGCCGGCCATATACTCGTAGTCGGCTAAGTTGTCGTTGTTGTTGTAGGTGTACTTCACACCCGCCTTGAGGGTTACCTTGGGCGATAACACTTTTTCAAGGGCCACGGTGGCAGTACCGAGCTGGTTGCGACTGAGGGTAGTGCTGCGATATGTGGAGTCACGCTGGATGAGCGTTATTGGGTTAACCTCACGGTCGACGTAGTCGTTGTAGTTGGGGCTCTTAGAGTCGGTGTAGTCGCCGATAACCTTCAGCGTAGAGCCCTTGTCATCGAGCTTGTAGATGTAGTTGAGCGTGGCTGTCACCATCTGGTGATAAAAGTCGTTAGCATAGCTACCATCGGTGCGTGTGGTTACGCCCGATAGCTGATAGTCGGTCCATGTCTTGGTGGTGCCATCGCCGCCATAGTAGTTGTACTGCACCTCGCCACCCACCGAGTGGCGATCGTTGATGTCGTAGACAACGCCAATGTTCGCACCGCCCCACATATTGCTGTTGTCCAACGATGTTGCGGCATCGATGATGCTTCCCGAGGTGTAGTTGGTATGCTCGGCCGTATTGGTGTAGTTGCCATTCGTTCCCACCCACGCACGACCATAGGCATTGAGCTTGCCACGGTTGTAGTTGAGCGATACCGAGGGCATTATGTTGTACGCACCCTTGGCCCCCTGTGCCACAAGTGATGCCGAGCCCATAAGTCCAGAGTCGAGGTTGCGTCTGGTGGTGATCTTGATGATACCGCCCGACGACGATGCGTCGTAGTCGGCACCCGACTGAGGCACTACCTCAATGCGCTTAATATCGTCAGCACGCAACGAGCGTAGGTAGGCTATGAGCTGCGCATCGTCGAGCTTTACCTCGCGGTCGTTGAGGTAGATCTTCGAGCCCGAGGCGCCGTTTATTGATATTTTGTCGTCCTGGATCCATACACCTGGGGCACTCTTAAGAAGCTCCTCGCCATCCTTGCCGAGGGCTATGGGCGAGCTTGCCACATCTACAACAAAGCGGTCGGCCTCACGACGTATGATATTGGCCGTAACCACCACCTCGTCGATGCGCTCTGCATCTACCTCCATAACGATGTCACCAAGGTCGGTAGGGCTCTTTAGCTCTATGGCTTGGTCGATAGTTTTGTAGCCTACGTAGCTTATGTGAAGAGTGTAGTTGCCAGCAGTGGCAGATAGCGAAAATGTTCCATTGTCGTTGGTGGAACCTCCTGCTATCTGAGTGCTATTGTCGAGTAGTACCACCGTCGCATAGGCTATGGGGTTGCTGCTGCTGTCTGTCACACGTCCATATAATTGGTGTTTCTGTGCTGTTGCTGAGCTTGCCGATACCATTCCTAAGAGTAGTATGCTAAGCCATGCGATTTTTTGAAGTGATTTCATAAGTAACTATCTATACGTTTTACAAATATATAAACTTTTTTTCTATCAATATTATTATCCGTAACAAAAAAATTATGCTACAAAGTTACCCCCCCCTTGAATTTCCAAATTTTTTGGAGACTTTTTTTTGTCGTTGCCCGATTTTTTTTCTGATATAACGTTTATGATTTACTTTTTGTAACATTGGTCTATGTAATAATTGTCGCTATTTGCCCGATGGCTAAGTATTTTAGTTTTGTAGTGCACCACGTTTCAGTCGATACCGACTCTCGATTACAACAATGCTATAACCCTCTTAACTCCTCTTCTCTATCCGCCCTTTTATTCCAGAAGTTGGATAATTTCTGTTAACAACTTTTTAATTTTTTTATCGCTCCGTACATCGCGCATTTTGAGAAAATTTTGTATCTTTGCAAAATTGATTAAATATTGGCTATAAACTACGTTTATTATGTTAACTTTTCTCTATTTTATCATCATCTTATTGGTTGCTTTGGTGCTATATGTAGCATCATTCATCGCCCTTGTAGTGTGCTATCCCTTCGATAAGAAGCGTGTTGTGGTGCACACCTTATCCATCTGGATTACTAATGCTGTGTTTGGCTTTTCGGGTATTAGGCGTAAGGTTATAGGCATGGAGAATATCGATCCTAAAGCCTCTTATGTCATGGTCCTTAACCATAACTCTATGGCAGATATCATCACTATCTATAACCTCCCATTGGTATTCAAGTGGGTGTCGAAGAGGGAGGTTTATAGAATACCTATCATAGGTCGTTTGTTGTTTGCCCATGGCGACATTGTTATCAACCGTGCGAGTGCTAAGGAGGCTATGCAGCTTGTTCACGACAAGGGTAAGGAGTGGTTGTCTAAGGGTGCATCTGTTGCAATCTTCCCTGAGGGTACACGCTCTAAGGATCGTGAGATTCACAACTTCAAGGCGGGTGCTTTCCTTTTGGCAAAGGATGCTGGTGTGCCAATCCTTCCTATCGTCTTGGATAATACCGATAAGATGATGCGCAAGGGCTTCTTCATGAATTGGAGCAATAGGATTACCATCAAGGTGTTGCCTCCAATATCGAAGGAGGAGGTTGAGGCTCGCTCGGTGAAGGAGATTATGGCCGAGGTACACGATAGCATGGTTGCAACACTTGCCGAGGTGCGTGAGAATAAGTAGAGAAAAAATAGAGATTACTATATATGGCAGAACAGAATATTGCAGCGTCGACAGTTGCCTACGACAAGGATGCGATAGTCACCCTATCGCCCCGTGAGCATATACGCCTACGTCCTGGTATGTACATCGGCAAGCTTGGCGATGGTACACAGTCGGACGATGGTGTCTATGTGCTTCTCAAGGAGGTCGTAGATAACTCTATCGACGAGTTTGTGATGGGTGCGGGTAAGCGCATCGAGATTAAGATTGAGGGCGACAAGGTCTCTGTCAGAGACTATGGTCGAGGTATCCCTTTGGAGGCTCTTGCGGATGCTGTGAGCAAGATGAATACGGGTGGTAAGTATGGTGGCAACGCCTTTAAGAAGACTGTGGGTCTGAATGGTGTCGGTGTCAAGGCTGTGAATATGCTCTCGAGCCACTTTCTCGCTCGCTCGGTGCGTGATGGCCAGGCACGCACGGTTACATTCTCGCAAGGCTTGGAGCTCACCGACCGCTCGGAGAGTGGAGTGGCAGAGCTTAATGGTACATACGTAGAGTTTGTTGTAGACCGTGAGGTCTTTGGCGAGTATGCCTACAACATGGAGTATGTCGAGCAGATGGTCAAGAACTACACCTATCTAAACCTCGGCCTTACCGTCGTGCTCAACGACAAACCGTATATCTCCAAGAATGGCCTTCTGGACCTTGTCAACGACAACCTCTCGAACGACCCGTTGTACACCCCTATGCACCTTTCGGGTGAGGATATCGAGGTGGTGATTACCCATGGTAATGGCTATGGCGAGTCCTACTACTCGTTTGTCAATGGCCAGTATACACCACAGGGAGGTACCCATCAGGCGGCGTTTCGTGAGGCTATAGCCAAGACTATCAAAGAGTTCTATCATAAGGACTATGATCCATCGGATATCCGTACCTCTATAATTGCGGCTATCTCGGTGCGTGTCAACGACCCTGTCTTCGAGTCGCAGACAAAGACAAAGCTCGGCTCAAGGGATAAGGAGGAGGGTGTCACCATGCGTCAGTTTGTGGGTGACTTCCTCGCCACAAATCTCGATAACTACCTACACAAGCACCCCGAGACTGCGCAGATTCTGCAGAAGAAGATCGTGGAGAACGAGAAGGAGCGTAAGGCGATATCGGGTGTGCAGAAGAAGGCGCGTGAGGCGGCAAAGAAGGTGTCGCTCAACAATAAGAAACTTCGTGACTGCAAGATTCACTATACCGATAAGTCGGAGCTTGCCGAGCAGACTATGATATTTATCACCGAGGGTAACTCTGCATCGGGCTCTATAACCTCGAGCCGTGATCCTCGCACCCAGGCGGTATTCTCCTTGCGAGGTAAGCCTCTCAACTGCTATGGCCTCACCAAGCGTGTGGTGTATGAGAATGAGGAGTTCAACCTCTTGCAGGCGGCCCTCAACATTGAGGAGGATATGGATAACCTACGCTACAACAAGGTTATCATCGCAACGGATGCCGATGTTGACGGTATGCACATCCGTCTGCTGTTGACCTCCTTCTTCCTGCAGTTCTTCCCCGATGTCATTCGTCTGGGTCACCTCTACATCTTGCAGACGCCTCTATTCCGTGTGCGTAACAAGAAGGAGACCCACTACTGCTATTCGGATGAGGAGCGCCAGGTGGCAATTAAGAAGTGTGGTGCACAGGCCGAAATCACCCGATTTAAGGGTCTTGGTGAGATCTCGGCAGCCGAGTTCAAGGAGTTCATTGGCGAGGGTATGCGTCTGGATAAGGTGCGCCTAACGAAGGATGATCCTATCCACGACCTTTTGGACTTCTATATGGGTAAGAATACCCCCGACCGTAAGGACTTTATCGTTGACAACTTGCGTGTCGAGGAGGATATTGTAGAAAATATGAAAATGGTAGACTAATGGAGGATAACAAGGATATTATGGAGCGTGAGGAGCTCGTGGTTGAGGGTGCAGAGGTCGACACCATGGATGATGCTCCCAAGGGTAAGTATGGAGTGCTTACCAGTGCAGAGGATAATATGCGTCGTCTTACGGGTATGTACAAGAACTGGTTCTTGGACTACGCCTCGTATGTTATCCTGGAGCGTGCTGTGCCACACTTGGCCGATGGCTTGAAGCCTGTGCAGCGCCGTATCCTACACGCCATGAAGTGTGTGGAGGATGGTCGTTTCAATAAGGTTGCCAACGTCGTAGGTCAGGCTATGCAGTATCACCCTCATGGTGATGCCTCAATCAAGGATGCCCTCGTGCAGCTCGGACAGAAGGGTCTGCTCATAGATATGCAGGGTAACTGGGGTAACATCCTCACGGGTGACGAGGCAGCTGCTGCTCGATATATCGAGGCTCGCCTCTCGAAGTTTGCCCTCGATGTTGTCTACAACAAGAAGACTACCGAGTGGATGCTTGCCTACGATGGCCGTAAGGAGGAGCCTGTGACGCTTCCTGTTAAGTTCCCACTGCTCTTGGCTCAGGGTGCCGACGGTATCGCCGTAGGTCTTGCTTCGAAGATATTGCCCCACAACTTTGTGGAGCTTATAAATGCCTCTATCGCCTACTTGCGTGGCGAGGAGTTCACCCTTGTTCCCGACTTCCAGACGGGAGGTATCATGGATGCAAGCAACTATAACGATGGCTTGCGTGGTGGTTCGGTGAGGGTTCGTGCCCGCATATCGAAGATCGACAAGCGCACCTTGGCTATCACCGAGATTCCATATACCACAACGTCGGAGTCTATCAAGGAGTCTATCATCAAGGCTAACGACAAGGGTAAGATTAAGATTAAGAAGGTCGATGACAATACGGCCGAGAAGGTGGAGATTGTCATCCAGGTGGCTGCCGACGAGTCGTCGGATAAGACTATCGATGCTTTGTATGCCTTCACCGACTGTGAGGTCTCTATCTCGCCTAATGCCTGTGTCATTGTCGACAACAAGCCTGTCTTTATGGGTGTTAGCGACATCTTGCGCTACTCTACGGATCATACCAAGGGGCTGTTGGGTAAGGAGCTTCAGATAAAGCTCGACGAGCTTAACGAGGCATGGCATGCAGCATCCTTGGAGCGTATCTTTATTGAGAATAAGCTCTATCAGCTTATCGAGGGCTGCCGCACACGTGAGGCTGCCTACGAGGCTGTGGACAAGGGTCTCGAGCCATTTAAGTCGAAGCTACGCCGTGAGGTGACCATCGAGGATGTTCAGCGCCTTACGGAGCTTAAGTTCATCCGTATCTCACGCTACGACTCCGAGAAGGCCGATAACGACATCAAGCAGATTGAGAAGGATATCAAGCAGACAAAGTACGACCTCGACCACCTCACCGACTACGCCATAGCCTACTTCGAGCGCATCAAGGCTAAGTATGCAGAGGGTAAGGAGCGTAAGACGGAGATTCGTGAGTTCGATACCATCGAGGCATGGAAGGTGGCGTCGTCGAATGCTAAGCTCTATGTCGATAGGGCTGAGGGCTTCTTCGGCTATGGCAAGAGCATGAAGGATTCGGAGTTTGTGTCGGACTGCTCATCGCTCGACGATGTGATCATCATCCTCAAGGATGGCCGCTATAAGATTACCAAGATCTCGGAGAAGGCATTCTTCGATAAGGGTATATACTATATAGGTATATATAAGCGCAACGATGAGCGTACCATATATAATATGCTCTATCGTGATGGCCGTGGTGGTGCTATCATGATGAAGCGCTGCGCCATTAAGTCGGTGACGCGTGACAAGGAGTACGACCTTACAAAGGGTACGGCTAAGAGCGAGTTGTTGTACCTCTCGGTGAATCCTAATGGCGAGGCCGAGGTACTCAAAATCTATCTACGTCCAAGGGCAAGGTTGAAGAAGTGTATCATCGACCTCGACCTCTCGACCTTGGCAATCAAGGGTCGTCAGAGCGTTGGTAATCTCGTTACGCGCTATCCTATCAACAAGATTGTCCTCAAGGAGAAGGGCACATCGACCCTCGGTGGACAGGATATATGGTTCGACGAGGATGTGCGCCGCCTAAATACCGATGGTCGAGGTATCTTGCTTGGTGAGTTCAAGGGCGACGATAAGATTGTTGTCTGGACCGCTAAGAACCAGTACTACATCACGGGCTTCGACATCCAGCAGCACTTCCCCGATGACACCATCCGTGTGGAGCGATTTGTTGCCGATAGGGTATACTCGCTATGCTACTACGATGGCGAGCAGAACTACTACTATATGAAGCGTTTCCAGCTGGAGGCGAGCGACAAGACGCAGTACTTCTTGGAGGAGGGTGCTCCTATGCGCTTCGTTGCTATAACCGATAAGATGGGTGCTAAGCTCAATATCGAGTTTGGTGGTCAGCATGAGCAGCGCCCTATGGAGACTATCGATGTCGACGAGTTTATTGCTGTTAAGAGCCATCGTGCTAAGGGTAAGCGTCTCTCGAACTACGAGGTTGCAAAGCTTACGTTCATTGAGCCGGAGGTTGCTCAGGACGAGGAGTTCGACGATGACGATGAGTTTATAGATGATGATATGCTTTCGGGTGGCGATGAGCCTATGGAGGATATCGCAAACGAGGGTGAAACGATGGATGTAGAGCCCGCAGATAGGGAGGATGCTCCAATATCTGGCTCGCAGCTAAACCTCTTCTAAACTATGAGTCTACTCTTCTTGGTGGGATATGCTGGCTCGGGTAAGAGCTCTTTGGGACGTCGTTTGGCACACCGTCTTGGCTACGCCTTTGTCGATACGGATAAGCGTGTTGAGGAGAGTGTGGGAGCCTCGATTGCCGACATCTTCTACTACGAGGGCGAGGCCTACTTCCGTCAGGCGGAGCGTGATACGTTGCAAAGCATCATCGCTGAGGATGCGTCACGAGGTCTTGTCGTGGCTACGGGTGGTGGTATGCCTGTGTGGCAGGATAATATGGAGTGGATGAACCGCCATGGTGTCACCATATACCTTAAGCGCCCCGCAGAGCAGATCATTTCACGCCTCACGGACTACGGTCGTGAGAAACGTCCTATGTTTCGTGGTAAGAGTGACGAGGAGTTGAGAGTCTTTATGACAGAGCAGATGGCCGAGCGTGAGCCCCACTATGCTAAGGCGCAGATAATGGTGGACTGCTCCTCGATGAGCAATGCTGATGTTGTGGAATATATTGTAACTAAGATAGATAGCAAGGCAAATGAATAACTCTCCTATAGGCGTATACGACTCAGGACTCGGAGGCTTGTCAGTGTGGCGTGAGCTATGTCGATTGCTCCCCGAGGAGTCGCTCATATACCTCGGCGACGGCAAGAACTGCCCCTATGGCGGTCGTCCACGCGAGGATATAGAGCGCTTTGCCGAGGAGGCTGTCAGCTACCTTGTGGAGCGTGGCGTGAAGATGGTTGTTGTGGGGTGTAATACCGCCACTACAGCGGCTATCGACCACCTGCGTGCTAAGTGGCCCAATCTCCCTATCGTAGGTCTCGAGCCTGCGGTGAAGCCCGCCTGCCTCAATAGTGTCACACGCCGTATTGCGGTGCTTGCCACTAAGCATAGCCTTCAGAGCGATATGTTTCTGCGCACGGCTGCCCGCTATGCCGACGATGTCGAGGTGATGAAGGTTGTGGGCGAGGAGTTCGTGGAGATTGTCGAGGCTGGCGAGGAGCATAGTGAGCGTGCTGATGTTGCTGTGCGTAGGGTTGTTGAGCCTATGCTTGATAGGGGCATCGACTATATTGTCCTTGGCTGTACACACTATCCATTCTTACGCCCTAATATAGAGCGAGTTATTGACGGTAGAGATATCAAGGTTATCGACTCTGGCGAGGCTGTGGCTCGCCGTGTAGAGTGGCTCTTGGAGCGCTACGACATACGTGCCGAGCGAGGACATAAGGCCACCTACGACTTCACTACCTTTGCTGATGACAACTACCTTGAGCGTCTGCGTCAGCGTGGCGAGCAGATAATCGGTAAGTAGCCGTGTGCGGGATACTGCCTAAAATCTACATTTCGTACACTAAACCCATTACGTCGTACATTATCGCCACGAATATTTTGTTGAGCGCGCAATAATATCTATCTTTGTAGTAGCTAAAAACACTATTACTATGCAACTAACCCCAGGCACTCTCCTTGAGAGAGGCAAATATCGTATTATCGAGACCTTGGGTCGCGGAGGCTTCGGCATCACCTACCTCGCCGAGCAGGTTATGGCCAAGCGCCGAGTATGCATCAAGGAGTTCTTCCCTAAGGACTACTATAAGCGCGATGACGACACTGGTGCGTTGACCCTGTCGTCGGATGGCTTTGCCGAGTCAATGAATAAGTTTAAGGCGAAGTTTATCAAGGAGGCACAGACTATTGCCACGCTCAACCACGCGAATATTATCCCCATTCACGATGTCTTCGAGGAGAACAACACGGCCTACTACGTGATGGACTACATCGAGGGTGAGTCGCTCTACGATATTGTAAAGCACGGCGGAGCACTTACCGAGGCCGATGCGGTGCGCTACATCCGCGATACGGCAGCCGCCTTGGAGCATATCCACGCGCGACAGATTATGCACCTCGACGTGAAGCCAGGCAATATCATGGTGCGCGAGGAGGATAGACGCGCCATATTGATAGACTTTGGTCTCTCGAAGCACTACGACGCCACAAGTGGCGAGGCTACCTCGACAACGCCCGTTGGTGTTAGCCATGGCTTTGCACCTATGGAGCAGTATAAGCAGGGTGGTGTTAGCAAGTTCTCACCCGAGACAGATATATACTCATTGGGCGCTACATTGTACTACCTTGTTACGGGCAAGGTGCCACCCCAGGCTGCCGATATGGGCAAGGATGGCATTGGCGAGCTACCGAGCAAACTAGCATCAGGCATTTGTGTAGCCATTCGTAAGTCAATGAGCTACTGGAAAGAGGATAGACCGCACTATATCAAGGAGTTCTTGGCGCTGTTGGATAATAAGAGGCCCGTTGCGGCGGTGTTAGCCGCTGAGTCGGAGAAGACAAAGATTACTCAGAAGCCCAAGATACAGCCTGCGGTTGAACAACCTAAACCTAAACCCAAAACATATCTTGAGCGTGAGCTTGAGTATGAACAGAAGAGAAGCCGTTGGTGGGTGTGGTGTCTTTTGCTACTATTTATTGTTGTGTTGTGCATATCTATCAAGTATTTAAATCCGAATGGCGATAATAGCAAAGAGATAGCAAAGGAGGATAAAACAGTTGAAAAAATCGCTTTGGATGTTGTTGATACAGTAATGAGGGAAAAGCCTATTACCACTATCTTAGAGCAAGAGCCTGCTGATGATGAAGTTGTGATAGAGCCTGAAGTTGCGATAGATCAAAGAGCTCTTTTCGAAGCTGATGTAGTGCCAGTTGAAGCTTTCGGGGCGAAGAGCAACAATTCTATCGAAGGTCATGGCGATGTCGATAATAACTTTAGCGGCCGAGTGACCGTATCGTATAAGTTTGAAGAGCCAGTGCGCAATGCTCGTGGTCAGCTATATGCACCTGCCTTCCGTGCTGAGCATAGTGGAACGGTGGTCATTACGGTAGATATCGACCGTAATGGCACGGTTAAGCGCGCTTTTGTCTCTACGTCGTCGGGCATAAAGGCCCTCGATGATGTGGCACTAAGAGCTGCCAAGCATGCTCGCACAATCTTCAATATTGATGCCTCGGCTCCGACCATGCATCGTGGTACGATAACCTATGAGTTTATAGCTCAATAAGAGTGTGGAGGAGATAGCAATAGTTGCGGGCGATAAGTCCCGCAGAGTGTTTTTTGTATTGGGGTCTATGTGTTTTGATAGGTTCTTGTAGGGTCTGATGGGGGCGTTGCCCTAGTTTGTCATTCCGAGCTTGTCGAGGAATCTCCTCATAGTTGACAAGAGTGTACGATTTCAGTGTGCCGTCGCGTAGGAGATCCTTGAGTTCATCTTCGTTGCTTAGCCTCGGGATGCATACTATGCCCCCAAAGACCCCATAAGAACTCATGGACTCCATGCCGCATAAATGCTTAGCCTTACCATCTTTTCTCTCTTTTTCGGCGCTACGCTTTTATTTCTCAAAAAAAAGTTGTAACTTCGCTTGATTTATCAAGCGTTTAGAAAATTATGGCAAAGACAAAGAGTAGCAAAAAGTCGAAGAAGAGAGATAATACCGAGCGTCAGGCACCTACCGTGCACGATAACCTGCGATGGATGGCGGCATTTGCCCTCCTTGCCGTGGGTGTCTATCTGTTGTGCTCCATAGTCTCGTCGTTCGTCTATTGGAAGGAGGATATGAGTGCCCTGGCAATGTTGGGCAAGCCGGGCTTCGACCCCGAGTTTGGAAATATGTGTAGCCAGACGGGTGCCCAGGTGGCGGCATCGCTTGTAGGCGAAGGCTTCGGCATTTTTGCCCTTGGCATACCCGCCATCATGCTTCTCTTCGGTTGGCGACTATTTCGTTATAAGCCCCTTAACTTTAGCTTTATAGCACTATCTTTCAGCCTTGTAGTAATACTTGGCTCACTAACCATGGCCATGATATTTGGCACTATGGGTAACCTCTTTGGTTCGGGCCTTGGTGGCGAGTATGGTCTTGCCATGATGGGCAAGCTCGAGGGCTCGTTTGGCTTTGTTGGTGCACTCATCATCATAGTATCGGGCTGGATACTCACAGGCCTATTCATCAATCGTAACTTCCTTGAGCTCTTGGATAAGGCGGGTGCTAAGGGTGCTGCGAGTGCCTCAGCCGCTGGTAAGTGGCTATGGGCAAAGACCCCTATGGGCAAGGCTAAGGCCGCTGCCCCTGCCGCCGAGACCGCGGATGCCACAATGGCTATGAGTGCCGAAAGTGGTGCTGCTGAGCAGGTGTCAACAACCCAGGCTCAGGAGGCAACAAGCGCCTTCCCATCACTTAGTGAGCCTTCTCAACCATCGGCTACAGCGAGCACAACTGCAGGTGCTGCTACCGATGAGTATCCATTCAAAGACCCTTCTGAGCCTATGGCGGGTGGTGCGAGTGACTCACCATTCTCACCTATGGATGTGGCCAAGGTTCTTGGCGTTACAGATGAGAGTGCTGCAGCTGTAGCATCGGGTGCTGCTGTGGCTGGTGCTATGGGTGCTAATAATACGGAGGATGAGAAGAGTAGTGATGATAACCTTGTCGTTACCGTTACGGAAAATCCTGTGCAGCAGTTGGATGTCGACGAGATAGAGAACGATATCTATGATCCTATGCGCGACCTCTTCAACTATGTTCCACCAACACCCTCATTGCTCACCGACCATAAGTCGAAGATTGTGATTAACGAGGAGGAGATATTCGAGAATAAGGAGCGCATACGTGAGACATTGCTCAACTTCGGTATCCCTATTCGCAGTATGCACGCCACCGTGGGTCCAACTGTGACACTTTATGAAATTGTTCAGGAGTCGGGTGTTAAGATCTCGAAGATTCAGGGCTTGGAGAATGATATTGCGCAGAACCTAAAGGCTCTGGGTATCCGTATTATCGCCCCAATACCTGGTCGTGGTACTATCGGTATTGAGGTGCCTAACCACACTAAGCAGACAGTGTCGATGTTCTCGGCTATATGCTCTAAGGAGTTCCAGGAGATGAAGGCACAGCTGCCCGTTGTTATTGGTCGCACCATTCAGAACGAGAACTATACCTTCGACCTTGCTAAGATGCCTCACCTCTTGGTGGCGGGTGCTACAGGTCAGGGTAAGTCCGTGGGCTTGAATGCCATCATCGCCTCGCTCCTCTATCGCAAGCACCCCGCAGAGCTTAAGTTCGTGTTGGTAGACCCCAAGATGGTTGAGTTCTCGCTATTCAGTAAGATCGAAAAGCACTTCTTGGCAAAGATGGAGTCGGAGGAGGAGGCCATCATCACCGACGCACGTAAGGCGGTATACACGCTTAACTCGTTGTGCCTGGAGATGGAGCGCCGTCTCGATCTCTGTAAGCAGGCTCATGCTCGCAATATTGTGGAGTATAACGAGAAGTTCGTGCAGCGACGCCTAAACCCCAATAATGGCCACCGCTTCTTGCCATACATCGTGGTTATTATTGACGAGTTCGCCGACCTTATCATGACTGCTAAGGAGGTAGAGGCCCCTGTAATGCGCCTTGCGCAGAAGGCTCGTGCCATAGGTATTCACCTTATTGTGGCTACACAGCGTCCCGATGTTAAGGTTATCACCGGTGGTATCAAGGCCAACTTCCCTGCGCGTATCGCCTTCCGTGTTATGCAGATGACCGACTCACGCACAATTATCGACCAGCCAGGTGCTAACCAGCTTATAGGTCGTGGTGATATGCTAATGTCCAATGGCGGTGAGCTAACGCGTATACAGTGTGCCTTTATCGATACCCCCGAGGTGGAGAGTATCGTCGAGCATATCGGCCGTCAGCAGGGTTATACCGAGGCATATCCTCTGCCCGACTACACCCCTGAGCAGGGTGCTGGTTGCGAGTTCACTGTGGGCATTGGCTCTGAGGAGGACTCGTCGCCCCAGAAGTTCGACCCTAAGTTTGCGGAGATTGCGCGTGAGGCTGTTAACAACGGCATGATATCTACCTCGATGATTCAGCGTAACTTCGAGGTGGGCTTCAACCGCGCAGGACGCATCATGCTACAGCTTGAGCGTGCTGGTATCGTAGGCCCACAGATAGGCTCTAAACCTCGCGAAATTAAGTATTACGACATCACCTCATTGGAGGCAAGACTCCAGGAGTTGGGTATTTTCTAATCATTTATTTGTGGAGAATGAAGAAGTTGATATTTGCATTTGTAGCCATCTGCATGGCAACAACACTCTCGGCGCAGACTACTGCTACTGAGTGGCTCAAACAGCTAGAGGCGTCTATGGGTGAGCGCTATGCCTATACCCTTGCTGTTGCTGTTCAGACTGGTGACTCTGATGTCCAGTTGTCGGGCTGTGTTATGGTCGAGGGTGATAGCTACTATATGTCCCTTGAGGCTATGGAGGTATATAGCAATGGCAAGCTACGCTATGAGATAAACAACGAGCGTAAGGAGGTGACCGAGGATAGAGTAAACCTCATGTCACACGATCTTCTTACCAACCCCACGCGTGCCTTTAGCTTTGCGCCCGAGGAGTTCGACATAGAGTTAGCCTTTAGCCAAAATGACGAGATAGCACGTATAGATCTCACACCTCGCGATAAGGATTATGGCATAACGACCATTGTGCTTATCCTTGAGCGTGAGGGTGATAAGGTATATCCTAAGCAGATTGCCTATGACTACGATGGTGATAGTGTTGTAATCTCGTTGCGCGAGTATGACGATAATGTGTGGCATATGCCAACATGGAATGAGGCCAACTATAAGGCCTACGATATTGTGTCCTTTTTATAAATAAACATTAATGAAAATTGAGATGAAAAAACTACTTTTTGCTGTTGCTCTTTTGGGCGCTGTGGCATGTGAGCGTGAGAGTGTCGATGTTAAGCCAGCAACCCCTAAGGTTGAGGACTTCGAGCAGGTTATGACTTCGGAGTATACATATGGCTACGAGAGTGATGACTTGAAATTTGAGCATTTCTATAACGAGGAGTATGCCTATTGGGGAGGCTTTGCGCAGTCGAATGTCAAGGATAGTGACGCTGCAAATGGCCTCTTTGCCAACCAGTATGCTGTGTATAACGACTCGGCAGCCTCTGGCGATAGCTTCATGATATACTACTACGATAGCTATAACGAGCCTTGCGACATTGTGCTTAATAGAGCGTTGAGCCTTTCGGATGTTAAGCTAAACCTCACAACATATACCTACGCCTCAATTACAGACGAGGCTATCAACGACTTCGCTCGCGCTTTCACCGATGGCGACTACCTCAAGGTGGTGTTTACAGGCATGAAGGATAACGAGGTTACGGGCACTGTAGAGTGCTATGTTGTTGACTATCGCAATGGTAAGCGTGAGATGATGACAGATTGGAATATCTGCTCACTCTCAGGCCTTGGTAGTGGCTACGACCGTGTGCGTCTAACTATCGAGACTACCGACATGGGCGAGTGGGGTGCTAACACGCCATTGTATATCGCCCTCGACGATCTATCATATTTCATGCTTTAGTAACAATTGACCTTTGAGCCATGTTATACTTCAACTCAGACTATATGGCGGGTGCGCACCCCGAGGTGCTCGAGAGACTTGTGGCGACAAACCTTGAGCACACTGTGGGCTATGGCAACGACGACTACACGGCACGAGCACGTGCTCGTGTGCGTGAGGTGGTGGGCGTGGCCGATGCGCAGGTGATGTTCCTTGTGGGTGGCACGCAGACAAATGCCACAGCCATAGATGGCCTCTTGCGTCGTCACGAGGGAGTCCTCGCTGCCGAGAGTGGTCATATCGCCGTTCATGAGTCTGGCGCTATCGAGGCATCGGGACATAAGGTCCTCACCTTGCCTCATACTGATGGTAAGGTACGTGCTGAGGATGTGGAGCGCTACATCAAGGAGTTCTATGCCGACGATACTTATCAGCATATGGTGGCTCCTGGTATGCTCTACATATCGCAGCCTACGGAGTATGGCACGCTCTACTCGCTCGACGAGCTTGAGTCCCTGGGTAGGGTGTGTCGTGAGGCTAAGATACCTCTATATATAGATGGTGCACGCCTTGGATATGCTCTTATGGCCGAGGGAGCCGACTTTACCATTGAGGATATAGCACGTATTGCAGATGTCTTCTATATTGGTGGTACGAAGATGGGTGCACTCTTTGGTGAGGCCTTGGTTGTTAGCAATCCTCAGCTACTATCTCACCTCTTCCCCCTTGTTAAGCAGCATGGTGCGCTCCTTGCTAAGGGTCGACTCTTAGGCTTGCAGTTCGAGGCACTATTTAAGGATGGTCTATATATGCGTATTGGTCGCCACGCTGTAAGCATGGCTATCAGGGTGCGTGAGATATTCCGTGCGGCAGGCTACGAGGTGGTCATCGAGTCGCCAACAAATCAGCAGTTCTTCCGCCTTCCGAACGATATTATTGACCGTCTGCATGAGAGCGTCTCGTTTGACTATTGGGGACCTCGTGGCGAGAGTAGTAGTGTGGTTAGGTTTGTTACGAGCTGGGCAACAACCGAGACTATGGTCGACGAGTTGGCAGCCGTTGTGGCTCGATTGTAACGATAATGGTAAAATAGTATGGGGAGCGTTTCACATGAACGCTCCCCATACTATTTAATGTTGTGTCTACTCTTGGTCTAACACCTCTTTGAGTGCTGCCACAGCACGTCCTCGGTGCGATATGCTATTCTTCTCCTCGGCCGTCATCTCGGCAAAGGTTACATCGTGGCCATCGGGGATGAATAGTGGGTCGTAGCCAAAGCCTCCGCAGCCCGCCTCCTGAGCGGCTATGGTGCCTGTGACTATGCCCTCCACCTGCTGCTCCACCCCTCCACGAATAAGCGATATCACGGTGCGGAAACGGGCACGACGATTCTCCTTGCCCTCAAGCTCCATGAGTAGCTTGCGGTTGTTGGCCGCAAAGTCGTGGCCATCGGTGGCGTAGCGTGCCGAGCGTACACCTGGAGCACCATTGAGTGCCTCAACCTCAAGGCCTGTGTCGTCGGCAAAGCAGTCTAGGCCCGTGCGCTCGTATACATAGCGTGCCTTCTGCGAGGCATTCTCGTCGAGCGTTGCTCCTGTCTCGGGAATATCCTCGGTGATGCCCACCTCGCGCAAGGTGACAATCTCGAACTTGTCGCCTGCTACGGCCTTCACCTCCGAGAGTTTATGCTGGTTGTTGGTTGCAAATACTATCTTCATGCTATTACTCTTATTGTCAGATGTTTGTTATTGTCTTGCCACCTCCAGCTCGGCAAGACGCTGGTCCATGACAACCTTGTCGATGATGGTCTTTACCACGGTATCGATCTCCGAGCCTGCGGAGTAGTCGGCAGGGCATACATGGTTCACGCGGTTGTCACGAATAAGGTCGTTGAGCAGCGTGCGCTGACCACTCTCCTCGGGGTTGTAGACGGCTATGGAGTGGCCACCAAAGTTCTTCACAAGGCGCATACATGGGATGTCGGTTGTTCCGTCGCCAAAGTATATCATGCGTGAGAATGGCACGGGGCGCTTCGACTCCTCCATAAAGCGGTTGACATCCTTGGTGTCGAATACCGACTCCACGCCCTTGTTTATCTTGAAGATGAACTGCGTCTTGTTGGTGTAGTTTACTGCCACTGCGGGCCAGTAGGCTATGCCATCGACATTGTATAGGAAGGAGCAGGCGTAGATATTCTTGAACTCGTGGGCAATGGCCGTACCCTCGATAATCTCCTTGAGGCCCGATGAGTTGACATAGTGAAGGATGTTGATGCCTCGCTCAGCGCCATATTCGTTAATACGCTTGAACCACTCCTCGACACCTCGGTAGAACTTGACATTGCGGCCCGACTCACGGAAGGCCTCGCGCCTTAGCGACAAGCCTTTGGACTGTGCTGCTTGCAGCATTCGAGCCATATAGGTGAGCACCTGGTCGGCATCCTGCTCCTCGGCCAAGGTGTTTGCCTCGTGCCAAAACTCCATGTTACTCTTGCCAACAGCGGGTATGAAGTCATACTCCTGCATATTTCCTGGGGCGAGTGTCCCGTCGAAGTCGTAGATTAGCGCTACGGTAATTCTCTCTTTCATCTCTGTTTTTTGCTGATAATGGTGTAAATATACAAAAAAAATCCCTATTTTTGTAACGATTAAACACGAAATTTTAAAAACATAACGTATATGGAATTTAAAGAGGTAGTAATGCGACGTCGTTCGACACGTCGTTATACGGGTAGACCCGTTGAAATTGAGAAGCTTAAGACGGCTATGGAGCTCGCCTTGCGTGCCCCATCTTCGAAGAATACACGCTCTACACGCCTTATGGCCGTGACCAACCTCGACAAGGTGCATGCCCTTGGTCGTCTGCGCGATTGGGGTTCGTCGCTCTTGGAGGAGGCGGGTGCTGCTATCGTCGTTATGGGTGATCCCGAAGTGTCGCCCATGTGGGAGACCAATGCAGCCATCATGGCCACAGTGCTTCAGCTCTCGTTGGTCGAGGAGGGCTTGGCATCGTGTTGGGTGCATGTGGGTGAGTATCTAACATTGAAGGATGAGCCTACAAGTCAGCGCAGTGAAGATTACGTCAAGGAGGTATTGCCAGAGATTCCTAGCAACTATCGCATCTTGTGTGTGATATCTATTGGCTATGCCGACTACACTCCAAAGCCACTGCCCGAGTATGAGGGTGACGAGAGACTTCTCTTTGTAGAGTAGTAGCCTATTTTGTTCGGAGAGTAGTAGCTAAGTCTTGGACAATAATTGTTATGTTATTAGCCGAGGCTTAGCTTTTTTTATCCTTTTGGTTGAGTAGTGTGGGGCTTAATGCTAAAAATAGCTCGCTACATATAGCCTTGCGTCATATTTTTTGCTAAATTTGCACGATAATTTTTTCTGACCAAAATGGAGAATAAGAGAGAGTCATACAATGCATGTGCCCTTATATCTACCTCTAAAGAGGTAATCGAGGGCAAGGGTAAAAATATTATACCACCACCCGAGCGTGAGCCGCTATGGCGAGCCTATCTTGCTAAGTTCAAGGATCCCATCATCATTGTCCTAATCATCGTCTTCCTCTTCTCGGTGGGCGTGTCGCTCTATGAGATATTCGTTGTGGGCAAGGGCTTGTCACTACTCTTGGAGCCTTGTGGCGTCCTCTTAGCGCTATTGCTCGCCACGGGTGTAGGCTTCATCTTTGAGGTTAAGGCGGGCAAAGAGTTCGATATTCTCAACCGTGTTAAGGATTCTCGCCCCGTTAAGGTGTTACGCCGTCCAAGTGCCGAGGAGCGAGCCATGGTCGAGAGCATTGCCAAGCAGGATGTTGTGGTTGGGGATATTGTGCGCCTGGAGAGCGGTGATGAGATACCTGCCGATGGAGTGCTTATCAAGGCTACGCAGCTGCGTGTCGACGAGTCGAACTTCACGGGCGAGACCTATGCCAATAAGTATGTCGACGAGGCCGACTTCGACAAGGATGCCACCTACCCCTCGAACTTTATGCTGCGTGGCGCTACCATCATCGAGGGTAATGCCCTTATGCGTGTTACGGCCGTAGGTATGGCAACCGAGGAGGGTAGGGGTGTTGCTCGTGCCAGCGAGGGTAGCGACGTGGATACTCCGCTAAATAGCCAGCTGGCAAAGCTTGGTAAGTGGATTTCTGTTGCCAGCATTGTCATCGCATCACTTATTATCGTGGGACGAGCCTTGTTGCTCCTCTTTAGCGACGATATATCGGTTGAGGATATGTCTTTTGTGGATATCGCTGAGTATGTGTTGGCCTCGGTGATGATTGCCGTGACGCTTATCGTCGTGGCTGTTCCCGAGGGTCTGCCTATGAGTATCACCGTGAGCCTTGCAATGAGTATGCGCCGTATGCTCAAGGAGAAGAGCCTTGTGCGTAAGCTCCACGCCTGTGAGACTATGGGTGCAACGACTGTCATCTGCACCGATAAGACGGGTACACTCACGCAGAATAAGATGACCGTGATGGAGTCGCTGGTGTGTGACGATAACTCTATGGTGATGATGCTTGAGAGCATGGCAGTGAACTCTACAGCGGAGCTTGGTGTCGACGATAATGGCAAGCCGTGTGCTATTGGTAACCCTACGGAGGGAGCCCTCCTTATGTGGCTTAGAGACCAGGGTGTCGACTATGTGACGGTGCGCGATAGCTATGTTGTAGAGGCTCAGGAACCATTCTCTACCGAGATTAAGTATATGGTAACCGTAGTGCGCACGGCAGATGGTCGTAGGCTACGCTTTATCAAGGGCGCTCCAGAGATTGTAATGGCCATGTCTCATCGCTTTGCTAACAACTACTCGCGTGAGTCTGTCGAGTCAACGCTGCTTGGCTATCAGCGTAGAGCTATGCGCACGCTGGGCTTTGCCATGCAGAGGCTCGATGAGCAGGGTGAGGTTGGCGATGTAGTATTCCTTGGTGTGGTGGCCATTGCCGACCCTATACGCCACGATGTGCGTGAGGCTATAGATACGTGTATGAACTCGGCCGGTGTGCGTGTTATCATCGTCACGGGTGATACCCCAGCTACCGCCATGGAGATAGGTCGTCAGATAGGTCTTGTTGTTGGCGAGGACGAGGGTCAGGTTATCACGGGTCCAGAGTTTGCTGCCCTGAGCGATGAGGAGGCTCTGAGAATGCTTGCAGCACCTAATCTCAAGGTTATTGCTCGTGCTCGTCCCGACGATAAGGCTCGCCTTGTGATGCTTTTGCAGAGCAACGGTGAGGTTGTTGCCGTTACGGGCGATGGTACGAATGATGCTCCGGCTCTTAGCAAGGCGCAGGTGGGTCTATCTATGGGTGACGGCACCTCGCGCGCTAAGGAGGCAAGCGACATAACCATCATAGATAACTCCTTTGCCAGCATCAACAAGGCCATCATGTGGGGCCGTTCGCTCTATCTCAATATTCGCAGGTTTATCATCTTCCAGATGACCATCAACCTATGTGCTTGCCTCATAGTGTTGCTTGGTGCATTCATTGGTGTGGACTCGCCGTTGACCGTCACACAGATGCTGTGGGTAAACCTAATCATGGATACCTTTGCAGCTATGGCACTATCGTCGCTTCCGGCAGACCCCAATGTCCTCAAGGATAGACCCCGTAAGCCAAATAGCCATATCATTAGTCGAGAGATGCTTGGTCAGATAGTGGGTACTGGTCTGCTATTCTTCTTACTCCTCGCGGGCCTGTGGCAGTTGTTGTGGCATACCGAGATATCGAGTGTTGCAGATTTGCTAACATCGGAGTCGTTGACAATATTTGTTGAGGATATCTTCGATAGCTCGCACCTTACACCTCACCTCTCGCTATACGAGATGGGAGTCTTCTTCTCGATATTTGTGATGCTCCAGTTCTGGAATATGTTTAACGCCAAGTACTTCCATACGGGTCGCAGCCTTATATCAGACATTGTTGCTCTTTTGTCTGGTAATGGGGCCTCGGTTAAGGAGTCATATAGCTTTAACTTCATATTCATAGCCTTGGTGATACTCCTTGGTCAGGTTCTCATTGTCAGCTGTGCTGGAGAACTCTTCAGTGTGGCTCCTCTGTCGGCTGCAGACTGGGGTTGGATAATGGTTATAACCTCGCCTGTGGTCATAGTCCCCGAGGTTATCAGACTTATTAAAAGATTACTATAATATTCTAATTATGGCAACAATCATAGATTACCTTCGACTGGTTAAGTTCTCGCATACAATATTCGCAATGCCCTTTGCGCTCTTGTCCTTCACATACGCATGGATCAGCACTCCGCACGACCACGTCTTGTGGCTACTGCTCTTGCAGGTGGTCCTTGCTATGGTCTTCGCTCGCAATGTGGCCATGGGCTTCAATCGTTGGGCAGATAGGTTTATTGATGCTGATAATCCACGCACTGCAAAGCGTGAGATTCCCGCAGGCAAGATCTCGGCACGAGGTGCTATAACCTTTGTTGTTATAAACGCCATACTCTTTATTATCACAGCCTCGACCATCAACCCTCTGTGTGGTTGGCTCTCGCCCCTGGCGCTACTCATTGTTATGTTCTATAGCTACTGCAAGCGCTTTACGGCCCTTGCTCATGTCGTGCTTGGCGTATCGTTGGGCATCGCTCCTGTGGGTGCATATATGGCTGTTGCCGGTACATCATCCATCGAGTGTTGGCTGCTCGCCCTTGTTGTCACCACATGGTGTAGTGGCTTCGACATCTTCTATGCTTTGCAGGATGCCGACTTCGACCGCAAGCGAGGACTGCACTCCATACCTTCGCACTTCTCAGTACGTACATCGTTGATTATAAGTGCATTGCTTCATATGTGTAGTGTTGGTGTGTTGCTGCTCTTTGCCAGCTATCAGCCCGAGACTTGGTTGCTTTATGTTGGTTGCTCGCTCTTTGCCCTTATCCTCGCCCTGGAGCATATCCTTGTGACACCCACGAAGCAGCGTAATATAGGCATAGCCTTTGCCAACCTCAATGCCATGGCCAGCGTATTGCTCGCCCTTAGCTTGATCCTCAACCTTGTTATCTACGCATAGCGATGTGGGTAGTTTCGGCACTTCTCTCGGCACTCCTCTTAGGTTGCTACGATGTTGCTAAGAAGCGTTCGCTTAGTGGCAATGCCGTAGTGCCCGTATTGCTACTCAACACCCTTATATGCTCGCTTATCTTCTCACCAGTAATCCTCGATGCTGAGCTATCGCTCGGATGGTTTGATGGCGGTGCGCTGGAGAGTAGTACTGCGGGTCTTGAGGCTCACCTTCTTGTCGTGCTTAAGGCTGCCATAACGCTCTCGTCGTGGCTTATGGGATACTATGCCATTAAGCATCTGCCACTCACCATCGTAGGCCCTGTCAATGCTACACGCCCCGTGGTGGTTCTTGTGGGTGCCATGCTGCTCTTTGGCGAGAGACTGAACATGTGGCAGTGGGGTGGTGTGCTTCTTACCATCGTGTCGCTATATCTGCTAAGCCGTGCGGGGCGTAGCGAGAATATTCGCTTTAGGGATAATCGCTATATATGGTCCCTCTTTGCGGCTATGCTGCTCGGCGCGGTGAGTGGCCTCTACGATAAGCATATCATAGCCAACCACTCGCTCGATCCACTCTTTGTGCAGAGTTGGTTTGGTGTATATCAGTTTATTATGATGCTTATTATCGCCACTGTGGTGTGGTTGCCCAATAGGGCTAAGGAGCTGTTTAGCTGGCGCTGGTCGATAATCTTCATATCTATATTCGTGTCGAGTGCCGACTTCTTCTACTACCACGCTTTGGCTGATGAGGATGCTATGATTGCGGTGGTGTCGATGATACGTCGCTCGTCGGTTATTGTCACCTTCCTTGCCGGAGCCATACTGTACCGTGAGCGCAACCTTCGCAGCAAGGCTATAGATCTGATGCTTATACTTGTGGGTATGGTGTTACTCACCATCGGCAGTATGAGGTAGGGGTATTATATGTAGAATAAAAGAGTCACAATTCAGAAATTGTGACTCTTTTGTTGTATATCTATATGGTGTTTAGCGCACTATTCGCTTTACCTCGTCAATGCCATCAATCTTGCCGATGCTCTCCATGGCGGTCTGAAGCTCAAGCAACGAGTGTACCGAGAAGTCGATGTTGCATATCGCAATACGGTCGATATTCTCTGTTGTTAGCGACGACATGGATAGGTGTAGTCGGTCGGTGATGCAATCTATGAGGTCGCTCATAAGGTGGTATCTGTCGATGCCTGTGATGCGTATGCGCACAGGGTATAGGAATGCATCGTTCTCCTCGAAGTTTACCGATATGATAGAGTCGCCATGCTGCGATGCTTGGCGAATGGCTGCGGGACAGTCGCGCTTATGGAGGGTTATGTTACCATCGCTATCCTTGAAGCCTACAACCTCGTCGCCAGGTAGTGGGTGACACTGCTCGCAACGCTCATACTCGAGGCGTGGTAGGGTGGCGAAATAACCTCTCAAGTAGCGCTTGGCACGATATGTCGAAGCATACTCCATCCACTCTTGCTCGGGCTTAGCATCCTCAGCGGTGCCAATCTCCACGCAGTCGCCACGGCGCAGCACGGTGCGTAGTGATGAGAGCTTGCCATTGATGCGTGCATAAACAGCCTTCTCGCCCACCTGACTATGTATCTCGAAGGCGAAGTCGAGGGCTGTGGCACCCTTGGGAAGTATCACACCACGACCCTTGGGGGTGAAGACCATGATGTCGTCGTTGTAGAACGACGATGTCACGCCGTCCATAAACTCCATGTCGTGGCTATCGTCTGCCACATCCTGCAATATGGCCTTGAACTTCTCGAGCCATGCCTTAACATTGTCGTCTGTGAACTCCGCAGCGCAGCCCAGGCGTGAGTTGCGCACCATGCGCTCCGAAGATATGTGTATCTCCTCCCATATGCCCTGCTCGCTGAGTAGCTTGACGTGGAAACTCTGGTAGCCATTCTCCTTGGGGGCGTCTATGTAGTTGGATACGCTTCCGGGCTTCTCCTTGAAGTGGTCGGTAAGAGCGGAGTAGATACGAAGACTCATAGCCTTCTCGCTTATGCTCTCCGAGTTGGGGTATATTATACGTATGTAGTGCTTGCCGTCAACATGCTTAAGGTCGCTGCCCTTGGCCTGCATCTTACGCCATACGCTGTAGGGCATACGGTAGCGTACCTCTGTGCGAGCCTCGATACCGCACTCCTTTAAAATCTTAGATATTAGGGCTATAAAGCGGTCTATGCGTGGGCGGTCGGCATCGCGTTCCTCCTGCATGATACGCTCCATCACGGCATACTCGCGAGGACAGCGATAGCGGAACGATAGGTTCTCGAGCTCGGTCTTAATATGGTATAGTCCAAGACGATTTGCTAGGGGAGCGTAGAAGTAGTCGGTCTCACCGGCGATCTTCATCTGCTTGTCGGCACGCATGCTGCTAAGTGTTCGCATGTTGTGTAGACGGTCGGCGAGCTTTATGAGTAGCGCACGAATGTCATAGTGCACCGACTCCAATATCTGGCGATAGTTATCCACCTGCTTCGAGTGCTGATAGCTATCCTTCTTACGCTTGGTTACGGTATCCACCAGGAAGGCAACATCGTCGCCAAAACGCTCGCGAATATCCTCTACCGTATAATCGGTGTCCTCGACAACGTCGTGCAGAAATGCCGATATGATTGGGTTGTCGCCCAACTCCAGCTCCATAGCTACGATGGTTGCCACGGCAATGGGGTGTATGATATATGGCTCGCCACTCTTGCGGCGCTGCTGGCTGTGTGCTTCGGCCGCAAGTTCATAGGCGCGATACATTCGTTGTAGCTCCTCTTCGGTGGCGCGATGTGACATATAGTCGAATAGCGACTTGATGTTACTGTCTATCTGAAGTGCGTAGATCTCGTTCATCGTTCCAGAAATTTGGGTAGATATTTCCACAAAGTTATGAAAAAATCTCTCTCATTGTTCTCTTTTGAGGTAAAAGTTTCCAATTTTCTGAATTTTATTTCTATCTTTGCCATGCGGTTAATGAGATAATTAAGTCAAGTAAACAGATATAATATGAGACAATTTCTGAAGAGTATCTTAGCATTTGCTATAGTAGCACTTGCTGTGGCGTGTGACAATCAGCCTCCAGTCAATGAGGTGACTCCGCCTGAGGAGGAGCCTAAGGCCTTCGCTTTTGAGGGTAAGAATATCAAGCATATGGAGTTAAGCCTTAATGTTATACCCGAGGATAAGGAGGCGGAGTATGTGGTACTCTTTGCCGATAAGAAGCACTTTGTTGCCAATGGCATCGACACCCGTGAGGAGCTTATCGAGGATGACTTCGCCATGTTGCGTGACTATGCCAACCATTACGGTATCACCATCCGTGAGTTTTTGGAGGGTATGAAGTGGTTAGTGAAGGGCGATAAGGAGGACTACAAAGTTACCAACCTCTATCCCGCAACCGAGTATGTTGTCTACTGCTATGGTGTGAATGTCGAGGGTGAGAGTTATGAGCCTACCACCGAGGTGTACTATGAGGTGATTACAACAACAGCTCCCGAGTTGCAAGATATTAAGTTTGATATCGAGGCTAATGTCAGTGGTAATAGCGTGGCTGTAACTATAACACCCGATGGCTACGACGGCCTATACTATAGCTATGTAGTGCCCGAAACCGATAGCTACTATCTTCCTGATGGTGCGGAGTTTAATGCCGACTATTTGGCACACTATCGCAATGCTGCACTCGATACCTTCAACGAGCTTATCAACAACCAAGGTATCCCCGCAGAGCAGTTCTGCCATTGTGGTAAGGTGACACGCAACGAGCGTCTCAATCCCAATGCAAACTACATGGTGTTGTGCTTTGCCGTTAGCGACGAGCAGATGCCTATACTTTGTTCAGAGCCCTCTGTGGCATACTTTGCAACTCAGGAGAGCAACAAGAGCGACCTTACAATCAAGATTGAGGTTAAGGACATCACGCAGTATAACGCAATGCTTACGGTGACGCCATCTAAGAAGAGCGAGGAGTACGCCTGCGTATTCCTTGCAGCGTCGCAGTTGCCTCCCTACGAGAGCGAGTACGAGCAGATGATGTTTATTATCGAGAACTTCGAGCCCGCAATATTCACTGGCCCATTTAGCGAGGCGTTGACACCTCTTATGCCAGGTACGGAGTATGTCGTGGTGGCCTTTGGCGTTGAGAATAATCTCCCCACAACGGATATGTTCTCTTATCGCTTCTCGTCGTTGGAGGCTGGCACAAGCGAGGTGTATATTGAGAGTATAGATATCGTAAAGCTCTTTGACGCTAAGGAGATTATTGCCCTTGATAGCTCTTATGCTGCAACACTCTCTGGATGTGAGTGTGTGGCCATCGTCGAGGCCAAGACCAATATCCCTACCGATAAGCTATACTTCTGGTGGTATGAGGAGTGGATGAAGGAGGAGTACTCTGAAGAGGCATTCCTTGAGGACTTGCTCATGTATGACTATGCCAACAACCCTGAGATCATGGATATGTACTATAGCTTAAACGACCAGGATCGCTTCCTCTTTGCGGGTATCGCCGAGGATGAGGCGGGTAACATGAGTGAGATATTCTACACCGAGCCATTCCTCTTGTCAAAGGATATGTGCGACTCTGCTGAGGAGTTCTTCAGCTATGTGAACGTAAGCTCGTATAAGGCTGTAGCTATGGGTCGCAGATAGTATTAGTCGTAAGGTTGTCTCTGTTGAGACTTCAAACCCTTATATTGTTTTATACAAATATAGGCCCCAAAGTTAAGCTAAAACTTTGGGGCCTATCTATTTATGCGATTCTCTATTCCCTACATCTTGATATATTCGCGCAGTGTTTCTACGTACTCCTTAAACGCTTCACGCCCCCTATCTGTTATTCGGCATACGGTGCGTGGCATCTTACCCTTAAAGCCCTTCTCCACCTCGATATATCCTGCCTTTTGAAGTTTGTCTATCTGTACGCTGAGGTTGCCTGCAGTGGCTCCCGTCTCGGTGCGGATATATACAAAGTCAGCATCTTCGACACCAATGAGTATCGAAATAACTGCAAGTCGCAGTTCTGAGTGTAGCAATGGGTCAAGCGGTTTAAGCATGTCTCCTGTTTTTTGCTCTGCTATGGAGTATATGTCCGGGTATAACCATCATAACTAAGAATATCAGCGCAAAGATAACAATTTCTATGTAAAGTATTGCTTCCACATTAGCAATATTGTTGTTTATAAGCCAATCGCCATACTTTCGCATAATCAGGTGGCATGCTGGAATAAGTAGTGACAACACTACACTTGCTATTCCTGCCCATGCCAATACATTATGGCGGCACATTTTACCTGTAATTATCGTACCCATGCCCATCATCAATGCTGTGAGGAATAGAATGCTTGTTTGGTAGACTATCGCGGCAACGAATATCATGCAAAATGAGATGCCAAAAACTGTCCATATTATGCTGATACTACGGTCGATATATG
This sequence comes from Alistipes sp., assembly GCA_045647535.1. Lineage (GTDB taxonomy): Bacteria > Bacteroidota > Bacteroidia > Bacteroidales > Rikenellaceae > Alistipes. The sequence goes on along the minus strand of JAZRMM010000010.1, from coordinate 16,525 downwards.
ATTTGGGACGAGAGGCACCTGCGTGGCGATTAAGGATTATGGTGCCAATGCCACCAATAACGGGTATGAGCCACCATGCCCAAAGGCACAGCGGGATTGGTAAGTGACATACCTGTGCAACATACTCAAAGAGTGATACGATAACTGTAGTGTAGCCCCATAGCAGAAAGTATTTGCTGCTTTCGTTGTCGATGTGTGCAGAGGTGTCGGCAATCATCTTGGTGATGATCTCGATGCTACGATGTTCGTCAATTGTTTGCTCTTTCATAATCAGTAAAATTAGTCGTTTATAGAGTGGTGAATTGTGGTAGTCGATCCCTTTGTTACTGCAAATATAAACAAGTTTACAAAATAAACCAAATTTTTGCAAGAATTTTTTATTCAAGGGTAGTGGTTATGCGGAGCATAAAGAGTTGTAGAGGCGTTAACTTTTGGCCATGCGGCGGGCTGATGGGTGTAAATTGAGAGGGTTAAATATAGGGAAATATCTACTTTAGCTGCTCGCCCCTCATAGTAGGCTAAATGTTCGAAGTAGTCTCCATGTGTGTGGTGTGTAAAGATAACCTCGCTCATTCACTTACTCGTAGTGATGTTGATTTGGTATGCCAGATATGAATAATTCGAGGGTGATTCAGTGAACTAATTTCACTGGTAAATAATCTCTTTTGGCAATAATCTTCGTAGAAGATGCGTTATTCAGTGAAAAAATTGTATATTTGCCAGATGATTATGAATAAACCGATATACCTACTATTCGTTGGCTCTCTTGTGGCAATGGTGGCGTGTAGCTCACCGCAACCTAAGAGCGCACCTGTTGTAGCTCCGCAGACCGAAGATATCTTGGTTGTGGTGAACGATAAGGTGCTTACGCGTGCCGACTTCTACAGAGATATGCCCGCAGGACTTACGGGCGTTGATAGCATAACCTTTGCCAAGATGTATGTAGACACCTGGGTGATTAAGCAACTCAAGATGTCGCGAGCAGGTGAGGTGCTACCCACCTATGAGGAGTCTATCGAGCGACTTGTTGAGGACTATCGTCAGTCACTCATCATGCGTCAGCTCGACCAGTACTACATCGACAACGATATAGACCATGAGGTCACTGACGAGCAGATTATGGCATACTACCGTACCAACAGCGCCTCGTTTAAGCTCAACCACCACAAGGTGCGAGGCGTGATTGTCAAGGCCCCAAAGGAGTTCCCAAACACCAAGTCGCTAACCACAGCGCTTAATACACTACGTACCACACAGGATACCCACGAGATTATGGCCTTGGCCGAGAAGCTATCGTTGCAGGTAATAGATCTCTCGCAGTCGTGGGAGACATATAACGACTTCTTGGGTAACCTTCCTACGGTGCGCACACGCAACTACGACAATCTTCTCTCTACAACAACGGCGCAAAATCTCTCTTCGGATGACGCTACATTCTACTTCATCTTCACCGATGTGGCTCGCAAGGGTAGTGTAGCACCTCTCGAATCTGTGGAGGAGGATATCAAGCGCCGACTATATGCCGAGCGTCGCAGTGCTGTGGTCCTCAGCTACGAGGATGAGCTACGTCGCGAGGCTGTGGAGGCGGGAATGATTATCTTCCACGATGAGCTACTCGAAGATGTTATGGGCTATGGCGCTCGTATAGAGGCCATGGATAAGCAAGACGAGGTGGTGACAGATGATGTGTTGGAGAGTGTGCAGGAGAGTGTTGAAGAGGAGGAACCTATAGTGATGGATTGAAAATATTGATACTATGATACGCAAAATGATGCTTCTAGCCGCTGTGGCTATAACCTCAATTACTACGTTATGCGCCCAAGATGGTGAGCAGACTCCTCGTCGTCAGGTGATGCTCGATAAGGTTGTCGCTGTTGTAGGTGGCTCGTCGATACTCCACTCCGAGATGCAGGAGTATGCCGAGGCCCTTGTTATGCAGAACAGACAGATGGGATATACCTCAGAGCGAGATCCTATGGATGAGGCGTTAGAGGCTCTCTTGGAGCAGAAGCTACTCTATAACCAGGCCCTTATCGACTCTGTGGATATGATGGGTGGTGATGTTCACGCCCGTGTGGAGGCCTATGTCAACACCCTTGTTGAGGAGGCTGGTGGTATTCAGGAGTTTGAGCGCCGTGAGCATATGCCCATCTTTAACTATCGTGAGATGGTGCGCAATCGTTTCGAGGAGCAGGCTTATGCTCAGTCTATGAGACAGTCGGTGGTTAGCAATGTGACCATAATACCCGGTGAGGTGGAGCGTTTCTATCGCCGCATCGATAAGGATAGCCTACCAATGATTGGTGAGCAGTATGTGTATGCGCATATCACAAAGTTCCCCGCCTCGCTCAAGGATGCACAGCAGCGTACTCGTGAGCGTCTCTTGGATATGCGTGAGCGTGTAATCACTGGTAAGACTCAGTTTGCGGTGTTGGCACGAATGTACTCCATTGATGGTTCGGCAATGTATGGTGGTGAGATGGAGCCAGCCCCAGCATCATACTTCGTGCGACCCTTTGCAGAGGCCTTGGAGAAGCTGAAGCCTGGTCAGGTGTCGGAGATTGTGGAGACAGAGTTCGGCTTCCATATTATCGAGCTTATTGAGAAGATTGGCGATAGATATCGTTGCCGTCATATCCTTCTTCGCCCAACATTTACTCGTGAGGAGCTTCTTCAGCCCGCACAGCAACTCGACAGCTTGGCTAACCTTATTCGTAAGGATTCTCTATCTTTCGAGGCTGCGGCGTTGAACTTCTCGGATGATGCCACAACGAAGCATAATGGTGGTATCGTATCTAACCACGATGTCTTGGCTCGCATGGGTGTCTACGATGGTGCTCGTCTAACTGCTACACGCTTCCTTAAGGAGGACTTTGGTGCGCAGGGTGGCAAGGCCTTGGAGGACTACAACGCTCTGATGCGTCTCAAGATTGGTGAGGTGTCCGACTCGTATCAGACTACCGACCTTATGGGTAACCAGATGAGTAAGATTGTTAAACTTGTAGATATCATACCTGCTCACGTGGCATCGCTTGAGGACGACTACATCCGCCTTGAGGAGATGGCTCTTGTGCAGAAGCAGGAGGCTATCTACGATGCATGGCTTGAGCAGAAGAAGGCCTCAATGTATATATACATCGACCCCGACTATCGTAGTGAGGAGCTACGCCGCAAGGGGTGGGTTAAGTAGTGAAGAAAGATGCGTAGATTCATACTATCATTTGTGGCGTTGATGCTTGTTGCCTATGTTCTCTCGGCTGCAAGCACCACCCTTTTTATGAGTAGTGGTTATGATAGCGACACTCATGTGTCGTTGATGCCCTCGGAGGTGGAGGGCGGTAAGCGTAAGGTGGATATCATGGCTGACGATGCCTACTACATAAGTAAGGGCGACTCAACACTCTTTATCCTCGTGGGTAACTTTGCAGCCCACCATAACGGCGCAGTGATCATGGCTGATAGTGCTGTGCGCTACTCTAACCAGAGCTTCGAGTGCTTCGGAAATGTCCTCATCAACCAGAATAACACCTACGTCTATGGTAATCGTGCCGAGTATAACAATGTGTCGTGCGAGGCTAAGGTATATTCCGACATTGTGAAGATTGTTGACGGCGATGCTACGATGTACACCTACAACTGTATGTACAATACAGAGAGTGAGATGGGTGAGTTCTGGGGAGGATGCTATGTGAAAAAGGGTGAAAACCTTATGGAGTCCGATAGAGGTATATACAATACCAAGACCCACGACCTCACGGCCATAGATAGGGTGGAGATGCGCGATGAAAAGTATCTGATGCGTGGCGACTCGGTGATATTCAATACCGAGAGCGAGAATGCGCAATACTTCACCAATAGCAATATCTGGAACGATAAGGATGAGTATCTCTATGCCGATGCTGGTACCTACACCAAGGAGCGCGACTTCCACCACCTTACTCGTAATGCCTATATCCTTAGCCCCGAGCGTGAGGTGTGGAGCGATTCTATAGAGTATTACCGTACGGAGGGGCACATAATTGGTCGTCGTAACATTCAGCTTGACGATGCGGAGCAGATGATTATGGGCTTTGCCGACTATGGCGAGTGGTGGGATGAGCCAGGTAATGCCTTCTTTACCGGCCGCCCCTCGATGATCAACTACGATACGCAGCAGACAGACTCCATATTCCTCTCGGCAGATACCTTGTGGATGTACACCATTCCCGTGTTGCCACCTGTTGAGCAGCTAGATGCCCCAGCCGTGGATAGCACTAATGTCGCAACTGCGGAACCATCACAGGATAGCTCGGCGGATGATGGTAAGCCAGAGGAGAGGCTCGAAGAGCGCAAGGATGAGCGTGCAGAGCGCAAGGCTGAACGTAAGGCCGAAAGAGAGGAGCGTCGTGAGGAAAAGCGTGACGAGGCTGCTGAACGTGACGATGTGTCCGCTACGGTGTCTGATATGCCAAGAGGTGAGAGACCCTCGGAGCAGAGAGATGATAAGAGCAAGCAGCGTGAGCCAGGTGAGAGGGTAGACCCCACAAAGCAGAGCGATCCTCGTAGACAGGTGCCACCAACTGATGCAACCGATGCCCCACGTGGGGGTGATGCACCTCGTGAGGTTGGTGCAACACCTTCGGCAGTAGGCGATGTGGCTCCTCGTGTGGATAGCATGGCTATGGCTTCTCAGGATAGTGTGGCTAATAATGTTGCTGTGGATAGCCTCCTTCAGGATAGCCTGAGTGTGCTCTCTCCAAAGCAGTTGCGTAGGATTGAGAGACGTCATCACCGTGATAGCATCAAGCTTGTGCGCACAACGAAGCGTGACTCACTACGAGCAATAAAACGTGCCGAGAGGGACTCGATACGTGCCGTGAAAGACTCGATCCTCGACATCAAGATCGACTCTATCATCGCCAAGCGTAAGGAGCGTAGTGCTCGTCTTGCCGATGAGGAGAAGGCGCAGATGGAGCGCATAAAGCTTAAGACACAGGAGCGTCAGCGTAGAAAGATTGATAGGGCTAAGGCGCGAGCAGCACGTCGTGGCAGGGAGTATACAGGCCCCGAGTATGAGGATATAATCACAGATACAATACCTTCGGATAGCCTCGCTACGGGCGTTCAGGATAGTGTGGCCATGGCTGATAATAGGGGTGTGCGTGATAGCCTTGCTATGGGTGCCGACTCGTTGGTGAGCGACTCGTTGATGCTGCCACCTCCATTCCCAGCTGATAGTAGCTATAAGATGATTAAGGCCTATCGTAATGTGAGAATGTATCGTTCTGACTCACAGATAGCCTGCGACTCAATGGTTGTACTCAATACAGACTCTATCATTCACCTATACCAGAAGCCAGTGTTATGGAATGAGTCTAACCAGGTGACATCGGACTCAATGTCGATATATACACGTCATCAGAAGATTGATAAGGTTCACTTCATGGGTGACCCATTGATGGGTGGCGAGATTGATACCATGTACTTCAACCAGGTGAAGGGTAAGGATATGATGGCATACTTTGTTGATGGCAATGTTGTTCGCAACGATGTCGACGGCAATGCCCAAACAATATACTTCATGCAGGAGGAGGATACCCCCGAGGTTACAGGCCTGATGTATATCGAGAGTGCAAGTATCACCTTCTACTTCGATGAGGGTGCTATCGATCAGATTGTATACAAGCAGAATCCCGAGTATGTGCTCTACCCCTTGGCACTTATCCCAGAGACACAGGTGCGTCGTCTTCCCGATTTCGAGTGGTACTACGATCTTCGACCAACACGTGGCTCGGTGATGAGGCGAGCGATACGTCCTTCGGAGCGTGATAGTCGTAAGACTAAGGAGAAGCCTCGCTTCCGTATTACCGAACGTATAAACTACGATCGTCGCCGTCTTACCGAGAATGGCGAATGGGAGGATAGAGTAGATGTACTGCCTCCTTATATCATCGAGTGGCGTAATCGTCATATGTAAAAAGTGTAAAAGCTAAAGATTGTATGAGACAATATCGTAAGCTTCTGTTTCTAAGCGTCGCTGCAACCTTTGTGGCTATGGCCTCAGCGTCGGCACAGAGCACCTCGCGTGAGCAGTTGCCTCGCACACGCATCATCCCATATCCAAGTGCAGAACTTGCACACGAGGGCTCAATGGATAAGCAGCGCTTTATGGAGCCTATCACCGAGTGGACGAAGGTGGATGAGTCGACTCTTAAGGGTAAGTTTACCTTCCCCTTTGCTTGGATCGACCGCCATGTCTTTATCCGCATAGAGGGCGTTAAGCAACCATATGAGGTCCTTATTAATGGTAAGTCGGCGGGTAGTGTGACTAATGGCCTTGTGGCTACAGAGTTCGATATAACCAAGATCTCTCAGGAGGATACAAATATCGTTGAGCTGCGCTTGTTGCCCCGCGATGGCGTTGCAGCTATTGAGTGTTTCGAACGCGGTGAGGCTACGCCTTGCGCCTATGTGGTGTCGCAACCACGTGTGCGTGTGCGTGAGGCATTCTGGAATACCCATAAGGGTATGGGTGGCATAGCTAATATAGACTTCGGTCTTGTTATGCGCAACGAGACTCTCAACCCCAAGCACTCAAAACTATACTACGAACTGTATGCCAACGATACCTTGCGCCTTACGGGAGGACACCTCGACGTGTCGCTCGGTATGCATGCTACGGATACTATGCGCTTTGGAGCAACCATCGGCGATACCCTGCTTTGGTGTCACGAAGCCCCCACAATGCTTAGCCTGCGTGTGGAGAACCGCATGGAGAACCGTAAGTCGGAGGTCTATGACTTTGCTGTGGCGGTGCGTGACCTCGACTATAACGATGGCACTATATATATAAATGGCGAGCCTACAACGCTCGATTGGCATGATATGCCTGCTTGTAGTGGTGTTGCCGAGGTGCAGAGTGCTTTGGCTGAGGGTAAGTACGCTTTGCGCTTTGGTGCGGGATATGTCTCTGAGGATGTCCTTGCGTTGTGCGATAAGGAGGGTGCCTATGTAGCCCTCACCACGCCTATCAACTCGTCGCTCTCGGGTGAGTCGCGTAAGAGGGGTGGTAACCCATCTAACGACCCTGCGTGGCGTGAGGAGTATATCGAGCGTGCCGTGGCCTTGGTGGAGACCACAGACCGCCACGCCTCTGTTGTTGCCTACTTCCTTGCCGAGGATAGCGCAAATGGCATATGCCTCTACGAAGCCTACCTCGCCATGAAGAGGGTGTCGGGTAGCCGCCCAGTCTTCTACCTCGATGGCGGTAACGAATGGAATAGCGACTAGTGGGATTGTGCATATTAGTATAAAATATATCCGCACCACATTCGTAGTGCGGATATATTTTGTCTACCTCTATAGAGGTGATGTTAACTCTCTTTAACTCGATGTATACATATATTGCTAGATGTTTATGGCGAAAAGATAATTAATAGTCGTGATTTGTAAGGCTCAGATATATAATATGTTGTGTCTATAGGGTGAAGAAAAATATAAATTTCTTTAAAATTTCTTTGTAAAATATTTGGTAGATTAAAAAAAGTGCCTTATCTTTGCACTCGCAATCGAAAAGATAGCGAATGCCTCTTTAGCTCAGTTGGTAGAGCACGACACTCTTAATGTTGGGGTCCAGGGTTCGAGCCCCTGAGGGGGTACTAAATAAGACAATCGCAAGGTTGTCTTATTTGATTTAGCAAGTCGAGTGATATGCGTCACTTTTTGCGGCTATAAAAAAGATTGCATGCCTCTTTAGCTCAGTTGGTAGAGCACGACACTCTTAATGTTGGGGTCCAGGGTTCGAGCCCCTGAGGGGGTACTGAAAGCGAGAAACCAACGTTTCTGTCTTTTTTGTTGTATAGCTTGTTGCAAATAGCGATGAGCACTGCTCATTACACCAATAGCAGTAGTCGGCATCTGTGCAAGCCCACAGCCGCTACTGTTATTGTTATATCTGCTGTTGCAGATAGTCGCTATTTGCAGTCTAGTCTACGCCTCAGTGCTACTCACAGAGTAAGGGTTGCGCGGATATGATAGTGATTTATTGCTCGACCTCTGGTCTGCGCTTTTTTATTTGGTATCCGCGCTACTGCTCCGCAGTTCGAGCCCCTGAGGGGGTACAGAAAGCGAGAAACGAAAGTTTCTCGCTTTTTTTGTTTGGTGGCGTAGCTGTACGCTCCTACACAGTATAGGCGGAAGATGTTTTGTGAGCGAGCTCCCTGCATCACCGCCTATACGGCATCGAGCCTACACACAACAAATATGCGGGTAGGTTTTTGCCTACCCGCATATTTGCTTAGGGCAAAAATCCGTATAACAATAGCGGTGTTTATATCCCTCAATTACCGCACTACTCGTTATCGGGGTGCTTTGATGCTATAATAGTTGTTTGGCAGATCACAGAGTCAAACTTATCAACCACCTGAATCGTATAGTTGAAGTGTTCCAAGTCTGTGTGGTCGCCTTTATTAGTAAATGTAAATGCAAAGTCTGTTTTATTCTTATTTACAATAATCTCACGACTTCTAGCACACTCACCCAAAATAGGTTCTGAAATAACGATATAACAGCTACCAGCAAAGCCATCGAGACTGCCTGTACATTTATATCTATGATGTGTATATTCTCGTCCTGACGTTGGGTCGTGCGCACCCTCTATCTCCTCAATACATTCGAGATTAACATTCGAGATGATAACCTTGTTAGGATTGATATCATTCCAATCCTTATCACACGACACAAAGGCAAGTGCCGCCATAATGCTAAAAATAAGTTTTTTCATAGTTGTTTGCTATTTAACAATTATTATCTGTTATCTCTAATTTCGCTGAAGCTCTGTGAGCCACTCTCAACAGCGTGTACATTGACACTCTTGCCGCCTGAGAATCGCCATACGATTTGCAAACCTATATTCTGCACTGGTTGTGTGTAGCGGTCGGTAATAATTATATCGCCAACGTATCTATCCATCTTACGACGATTGCCAAGAGCTGTGAATGATAAGGTTATCTGCAACTTATCCTTGCACAAGTTCTTGTATATCTGGCCATTTACAGTATATACTGCGTGGTATGTGCGGTCGAATGACTTAAATTTAGGCTCGAACATCATATTTAACATACCACCCCAACCGTGGTTAAAGCTAAATGTGTTGTTCATTGTATAATATTGGCGGAATCGTAGATTGTCGTAGTGCACACCACCCATTGTTGCATTCTCTTTGAGGAGTGTAAAACGACTTGAGAGTTTCATTGTCCAAGGTTTAACGGGTTGCCAGTTAAACTCTACACCAAGACCATAAAAATTGTTTGATGCGAGGTTTACGGGCATTGTGTAGAATACCTCAGGGTCGGTTTCACTCTGCAGTGTCTCCCAATGTATTGAGTTGCTTTCGTGGGCGTACATACCAGTAATATTAAACATATTGTGAAACAACGATGCACTAACCATAACCATATCACCCACAGGCGATTTCAAATTGGGATTGCCTATGGTGTAGTTATATGGATCGCTCCAGCGTACAGTTGACGAGATAGCTGCATAAGGTATATCATCGAGCGTGCGCTTGTAGTTAATCATTATGGCGTGCTTGCCATTTTTGTCAAGAGGCATCATCATCTGAAGCATAGGGTTAATTCCCCACTGCATATTCTTCGCCTTAGCACCATCATCCAATGTCTCGTAACCAATATTATTTATCTGGAAGTTAACGCCTATGTTATATCGTATCTTCCACACCTGACCCATAGCCGAGACATAAGCCAAAGGCGTTAGACCCGTTGTGCGTGTAGGAATAAGGCTTGTCTGAAAACGGTCTTCGACTTCTGTTTGTGCATGTGTTGGAGCATAGTCTTGTGTGATATACTGCACCGATGCGCCATACTTAAGCACGGCCTTTTGGCTAATTGGGTCAGTAAAGTCGATAGATAGTTTGTACATATTCAACGATGTCTCATCCTCAGCCTCGGTTGACACGCCCTCACTTATTGGCAGATAGTCCGTATGGTTATCCGCTTGGCGATTGAAGTAGTCGCCTATAACCTCCATAGTAGTACCTCGCTTGCCGAGTGTGGCATTATATTTCAGTGTACCCTCCTGGAGGAGATAATTGTTGTAGTTGTTTATCTGCGAGAGGAGAACATCGGCACTATTCAAAGACATATTGCTGCTCCAAATCTTATTTGTGGCAATATAGTAACTACCACCTATTGAGTGCCTATCGTTGATTTGCTGCGTAAGGCTCAGACGATTAACGATGTTATAGCTCTTGCCATCGCTCTCCTGTGCTATAATAGATAGGTCGCCATTCGCCATATTCCAAGTTGTCTGCTCAGCGCTCTCCTTGGGCTGATAATATCCTATTGAGAGGTTGTCATAAACACTTAGGTTCTTATAACGATAGTAGATGACTCCATTGAGATAGGCATCCTCAAAGCCTTTGGTAAAGTGATACGATGAGCCACCAACCACTGCACCATAATAACCTCCCTGAGGAGGCTGGCGGAGTGAGATATGTATTATACCACCTGTCATCGCGGCGTTTTGATTGCTACCAGCCAAATAGTCTATTTTCACCCTGTCAATCATATCGGCAGGGATGGTTTTCAACTCGTCGGATGATGCGAGCTTTACGCCATCAATATAAATCTCACTTACGGGCAGACCATTTATTTCGTAGACACCATCCTTGAGTGTCACGCCAGGGAGAAAGGCTAAGGCATCAGATGTCTGCTTACCTTTGGCAATCTCCGACGAGCGAAGATTTACGGTGTAACCACTCGCATCGTACACAGTGCGCGATGCTACGATGCTCACTTCGTCAATCATCGTGTCGTCAACCTTCATTACGATAGTCCCAACACTACCCGCTTGACAATTCATCGTTACACTCTCGTAGCCGATATATGACACTTGCAACTGGTACTCAACGCCATTTTCGGCATTGAGGGTAAACTCTCCATTCTCGTTAGTTGCTACGCCGCCCACATACGATGAGTCCACAACGGCCTGCAATACTACGCTAACATAGGGCATAGGCTCGTTATTTTCATTAACCACACGCCCAGAAATGCTCTGTGCAATAGCTGCACTCATATAATAAATACTAAATAGTACGACTAATAAAAACTGTTTCATATCAAAAGATTTTACGATTATTGTCCTTGTTTCTATCACAAAATTACCCGAAAAAAGTTTTGCAAAACAAAAAACGACCCACGAATTTTAGTTCGTAAGTCGTTGTAAATCAATATGTGTTAAAAATATTTGTTTTGCAGCGTAACCCAGAAGTTTTGCAACGTTACTTTTCGAGCATATCTCTGAGGAAAATCGAGAGGTTGGTATCACTTACCGTAAGACCAAGCTTATGTCGGATGTCGGCACTCTGGTTGTAGTGGCGTGGCTGACTTGTGTATGATTTGATATCCTTACCCTTTAGGCCGATGGCATACAAGCAGCAGATGTTTATCTCCTCGTCGGTCAAGCCTCGCTGCTTAAGCGCAGTGATAAACTCGGGGTTGTTGCCCTCAATGGTGAGGCGTGTTGACTCAATGAAAGTATCCTTATCAGCCAACAGCGACTCCAACTCCTCATAGGCCTTTTTGTTGGCAGATGTTGTACCCGTAATCTGCGATATGATAACCTTGTTCAGCACATCGAGTCTCGCCTTGATGACCGCTTTTGTCTCATCCTTAACACTCGAGTCCTCGGCCATTTTTGTCAAGGCATCACGCTCGGCAACAGCATCTGCATACAACTGCTCATACTTTTGCTTCTCAACCTCCAGCTCTCTGTTCTTAGCACGGCTAATTTGCAATCGGCGGCGGATAATCATAATCACCAAGAGTGAACCAATCAAAGCAACAACGCACGCCAAGACCGCGATAGTACGCTTGTTCTTAGCCTCAGTCTCCTTTGCCTTTGCCATTTCCAATGCGTGGCGCTCCTCAACAAACTTAGTATCTTGTTGCATTACTGCCCAGGTGGTACTATCGGATACGATCATATACTCTTTATATGCTCTCAAGGACTCTTCGTATCTTCCTAGATTCTCATATATCTCTGATTTTAGAGCCCTGTACTTTATCTCTTCCGATGTATTTGTGCTTTCTTTGTACCGCTCGATTGCTTGTAGTGCCTCTTCATATAGACCTAATTTTTGATAGGCATTTGCCAATGAGAGCCAATCTATATTCTCCGCAGGAATAGTATTAAGGTACTCATCCACGGCATCTTTAAGTTCTGCATCGGTGCCACAATCTTCGAGATATGTTATATAAGATGAGTAGAAATCACGTAACAAAGGAAAACTCATAATCTCCCTTAGTTGCTTACACTCATCAATATAGGGCAAAGCATTTTCATACTCATTTGTTAAGGTATATCCGTTAACTATAAGGATTAAGCAATGTACATAACTATGATGCCTTCCAGCCTGTTTGAAGTATGATGCAGCCGTTTTATGTGTTTCAATAAAGCTGTCCCACTCATATAACGAATAATAGATTGAGCCTCGATTAAAATATATTCGAGCCTTAGTCAATATATCATCTGATTCATCACCTTCTGAGATAGCTTTTACAAAACACTCTAATGCCGCCGCATCATTGCCTGCGTTCTGATATATTCTTCCCTGATAAAAGCGTGTTCGCAACTTATCTGTCGCCGTGCCGTTATCATCGTAATAGTCAATAGCAGGTTGCAACACCTCAAAGTCGGTCTTATCTATGACATTCTTATCCAACGCCATAGAGAGCAACAAGGCGTGTTTAGCTCGCTCCTCGTCGCCAACAAGCTCGTCGGTCTCAATAGCTTGCAGTACCACTAATGCACTATCGGGTCTCTCTTCAATATATGACTCCACCTGCGCGAGTGTACCCCAATGCTCAGAGTGCTTGGTACACGACGCAAGGGAGAGTAAAACGATTAGTATTATGATGTATCGTTTCATTGGATTATCTAATTTTTCGCAAAGTTAAGATTATTTTGTAGATAATCACTATCTCTAAAAACAAATAGCATCAGAGTGACCAAGAAAGAGTAGTAGGTGTTAGCTACGACACATAACATAGAGAGATAGGCTTATTGGTCAAAATAGTAGATAAAATCGTGGCAATATTTTTTATTCCATTTTATCTCTATCTTTGAGTAGTGTTGAATAAGCACGACGATGGCCGCTCCACCTGGAGCGGCTACATTTGCATATGATGTTGATTTTTTGATTTTTTGCACCGACCAAGTGGTGTGTATTGAAAAAAATTGTTACCTTTATAGCGAAATTTGTGCAAAAGAATGACAATGAGAGTGCAAAGCTACATAAATTTTGGTGGTCATAAGACTGCTAATAATCTTGTTAGTAGAGCCGAAAGAGGGCTTTGCAACGGTTTTGTTCTTGTAATTGATTGTAGGGGGTGGATTGTAGCTGACCTCAATTTAACTAGCGACACATATTTGAAGGAGTGTTACTACGATATTTTCCCTCCGGGAACAGACACCGTAGCTACGCCACTACCTATTTGACGCTTACGAATTGCAACCCGTTTAGGGGTTGTTTTTCGTGAGCGTTTTTTTAGAAATAACTAAGAGAAAAACTAAAACAAATAACTTATGAGATTAAACAAAGAAAAATCACAAAACTACGAGCCTCCTATGATAGAGGTCATCGAAGTAGAGGTAGAAGGTGGATTTACTGTTAGTGGCTATGGCTCTGATAGCGATGATTCTGAATTTGAAAACTACTACTAATAATAACGATTAAGCTGTTATGAGAAGATACACTATTTTTTTTCTTTTAGCATCAGTTGTTGCAGGATTTGCCTCTTGCAATAATGTTGATATTACGCCCGACAACCCCGAGCAGCCAAGCGTGAGCAAATATGAGCAGCTTACCTTCACCACCGCCGATGACGATGCCGCCAAAGCAGCAACACGTGCCGTGTGGTCTGACCCTAATGGCAAGGGAAACCTTATTTTCAATTGGGAAGAAGATAGTGCGGGCACAGAGGTGGTGGCTATGCTTACCGGTGAAGACTCTTTTATCCCAAATTATCCGTCTGAGAATCCTACAGGTGATGAGTTGAATGACATCAAGTATCACACCTATATGACCATCAGCCCGAAGGAAGACCTTCACTATGCTGATTTCAAGACATTGCGGTATTATAACAAAGGGGACAAGGAAACTGCAACGGCAGTATATGCAGTGACTCCTGTAAACGATTTTTGTATTTTCGAGGTCGATGAGACAAACTTCAGCGCACAAATGGAGATGCCTGCCACTTTCGTACAGTCATTCTCCCAGACCCCGGAGTTCCTTCGCGACTATATGATGATGTATGGTCTGGGCGAATTTGAGAATGGCAGTGCATCCATTTCTTTCGAGCACATTCCTGCAACATTCCGCTTCATCATCACCAATATGCGCCCGACCACTGCAAGGATTGAGACCGTGAGCCTTAGTGTTGACGGTGGAGCATCAGTTGGTTCTAATTATGCGAATGTGCATGGAGATTACACTAATGGAAGCCTTACTGTGGATTTTGCTGGGAATCATAAAAGCATCACCACACTCTTGAACACCACATTGGCTTCTCAAGAGTCATACACAGCATACGCTATGGCTCTGCCGTTGTCTGACGGTGAAACTCTCGAAGGCAAAGATATAAAGTTTGTCATCAACACCGCAGAGCATGGTTTCCTATCATTCGTCCTCACGGGCTCACAAATAGCCAACGCAAATAAAAGCTATGGTGAAGACATTTACAACTGGGTAAGCGGCAAGTCCTACACCATCCGCATGAGCCTCAATGATGTGCTCACCTTCGATAGTATCACTGTTGAAGACTGGAACAAAGAGACTATCGACGGTGGCGAAGCCGAGGAGTCGGAATGGACCAACGGCATCAATATCTTTACAGGTGAGTATGAGCCCGCCAGACAGAATGCCGAGGGCGAATATGAGGTGTCCAATGCTGGCAACTTGATGTGGATGTCTGAGCAGATTAATGCCCGCACCCTCAGCATCCCTTACACCATCAAGTTGGTGGATGACATCACCATTGGCGAGAATCTCGAATGGACGCCTATCGCACATCCCGACGGCACACAGAACAGTTCTGTCTTCGATGGCAATGGCCACACGCTCACCATCAATCAAAATCGCCCGACGGCTACAGACGCTGGTTTCGGTATCTTCCAGTCGTTCAACTACTCTACGGTGAAAGACCTCACCATCAAGGGCGACATCGTGCTCAACACCACTGGTCATATTGGTGCTATAGCATCAACAACCTACCGCACCACCATCAGCCGTGTTATCTCATACGCCAACATCACCAATCTGTCGGGCTCAGGCAGAGTTGGCGGACTTGTGGGTCAGTTTGGCGGCCAGCATTCAGGGGGAAAATACTCCCTCATTGAGAACTGCGCCGTTTATGCCAACGTTTCGGGCGATATAGCCGGAGGCATCATTGGCTATGGATGGGCAGGATACCAGTATTACGACATTAAGAATTCCGCCTTCTATGGCGATGTGACCGGAACAACCCATCAGGGCGCAATCATCGGTTACCATGCCAATAACCAGACGGCAACCCACTGTACATTCAAGCACATCTACTATTACGAAAAAGACGCTCTCGGATTCTCTGGCGGTGGTAATACCAACTACACCTTGGGAGCAGATGTGATTGCCAAGACCCCTGCAGAGTTTGCATCAGTAACGATGGCCGAGCTGCTCAATGCCGATCAGGAGAATGGCCCTTGGGAGTATGTTGTAGGCAATCTATATCCAACACTGAAGAAATAATTAAACCGAATAATAAAAAAATATACGAATATGAAAACTAACATTAAGAACACATTAGGCATAGCGTCTTTTATCTTTGCTCTTTCATCTTTCCTCTTTATCTCTTGCGACAAGCAAGAAGTCGAGTCGTTCGACTCGCAAAAAGACACCCCCATCACCATCCTTTCAGCTGGTGTGGCAGATTTGAGTACTCGTGCCGGTACACCTGCTGGAACACTGACCAGTGGCTCGCTTTCATTCTTTTTCAATAATAATAGTGGAGACAATCCTCGATATGTAGCCGACTGTGAAAAGTGGACATATAGGAATGGCAAATGGCAATTCGATGGAACAGGTATTGATAATCAACAACTCCTTTGGAAGGGTGCGGGTAATGCTATTCCTTGGATTGCTACATATCCTTATCGTCATGATAAATATAATTATATTACTAACGATGCCGGTGGTATGGATGAAAAAGTTCCTGCAGACCAAACTGACGAAACGAAGTGGACTGAGAATGATGTTCTTTGGGCTACCGGTACTGCTACAAGCAGTTCGATTGAAATTGTGTTCAAGCATCTCTATACGAAGTTCTCAGTAAACCTTACTTATGGTACGGAGGTCGATGCTACACAGACAATCGAGTCCGTTACTGTCGGAGGAACCTATATTATCAGAAATTTTAACTATGCCAGTCAAACATGGGGCATTGCTCTATCAGATATCACAGACATCAAGGCCCTTGCTCTTGAAACCCCG
>JAZRMM010000009.1:0-85988 GCA_045647535.1 Alistipes sp. | reverse complement strand
ATCCAATACTTATTCTGGCGGTTGCGGTTGGCCATGAAGTAGCCGTTGAGCTCGATATGTTGCAGGTACTTCTCCACGCCCTGCCATACCTCCTAAGTCGGAGGCCAAGCGGTCTTAGGAAGACAAAGGGCTATGACAACTCCTTGGCTCACAGAACGACATGGCTACGATCCGACTTCTCGTACATCCAATACTTATTCTGGCGGTTGCGGTTGGCCATGAAGTAGCCGTTGAGCTCGATATGTTGCAGGTACTTCTCCACGCCCTGCCATACCTCCTCGAGGCCTGTACCCTCGTGCGATGAGCAGGTGTAGACCTGAGGACGCCATCCCGAGTCGGCAAGAGGGAAGAGGTGCAAGGCACCCTGATACTGCGCCTTGGCAAGCTCCGCCTTGTGAACATTCTCGCCATCGGCCTTGGTGATGACCATCATGTCGGCCATCTCCATAATACCACGCTTGATACCCTGCAGCTCGTCACCCGCACCAGATATCTGAAGCATCATGAACATATCGACCATGGAGTGTACCGCAGTCTCTGACTGACCAACACCCACCGTCTCGATGAATATAACGTCGTAGCCCGCAGCCTCGCATAGCACTATGGTCTCGCGGGTCTTGCGTGCCACACCTCCCAGTGAGCCCGCCGAGGGTGAGGGGCGCACGAAAATTTTTGGGTTGTGGCATATACTCTCCATGCGAGTCTTATCACCAAGGATTGAGCCACCGCTACGCTCCGAGCTTGGGTCGATAGCCAGTACGGCGAGCTTGTGGTTGTAGCCTGTCACCATGTTGCCCACAGCCTCTATGAAGCTCGACTTACCTGCGCCTGGCACACCTGTGATACCTATGCGTACCGACTTGCCAGAGTGGGGTAGACACTTCTCGATTATCTCCTGTGCCTGAGCATAGTGCGATGGGTTGTTGCTCTCGATAAGTGTTATCGCCTGGGCGAGTATTGTGATATTGCCCTCGAGGATGCCTGCGACATATTCGTCGGTGGTCATCTGACGGCGTTTCTTACGCACGAAGTAGGGGTTTACCACAGGCTGGTCCTCCACGCCCTTAGTGACGTTGAGTGCGCTGTCGTGGTGCTGATCGAGGTACTCCTTCTCGTAGTGTTCTATCTTGGTGTATGACATATCCTATCTATTTTTTTATTTTACATATCTTGTTTAGTTCCGCAGTGGTTAGTTGCTGTACCGAGCCAAACCATTCGATACGTCGACTCTTGGTGTTGTATATCACACCAAAGGGTACGAAGTTTATGCCGAAGGCCTTGTATGTATGGCGGTTATTATCGAATGCTATGGTTGAGAAGTAACTGCCGAAGTTCTTGGTTATGGTCTCCTCCACCTCTTTGGTCTCGTGAGTTATAAGCACCACGGCGAGGTTGTCGCTTAGGGGTGCTGCTGCGCTGTGTAATGCGGGTATTGCTTTGTAGCATGGCTCGCACTTCGAGTGCATAAATATCAGACAGGTGTACTCCTGCTCAATTAGTTTTAGGTCTGTACCCACCACCGACTCCACACTGATATCTGGAATCTTCTCGCCGAGACGTATGTTCTGTGCCGAGGTGGTGGTGCAAAGAGCGACCATTGCGGCTATGATACTCAATAAATATCTCATACTCTTAATAGCTATTATTCTGCGAAGTTAAGGTTTTTTCTGTAAAAATCACTCTCGAACGCTAAAAAAATCGTAAAACCATGCCAATTTATCTGCAAATAGGTTTGGCTGGTGAGCCGAGGTTAAAATAATTGAAAAAAAGAGACGAAAATATTTCGTGGTTTCAAAAAGAAGAAGTAACTTTGGGTGATTTTTTGAGGTGTCAAACCTCTGTGAAAGCTAAGATAACACAATAAAAAAAATATTAAGTTAAACTTTATAAAAACTAAATGCTATGAAAGTATCACACATTGAGCATCTCGGTATCGCTGTAAACAGCTTGGAGGAGGCAATTCCTTATTGGGAGAACGTACTTGGTCTTAAGTGCTACGCTATCGAGGAGGTAGCTGATCAGAAGGTTAAGACTGCATTCTTTATGCTTGGCCAGACTAAGATTGAGCTTTTGGAGCCAACATCTCCTGAGTCTACAATCGCTAAGTATCTTGAGACTAAGGGCGCTGGTATCCACCACATGGCTCTTGCTTGCGAGAACATCGAGGAGCAGCTTGCTGACGCTGAGGCTCGCGGTATCCGCCTTATCGACAAGACTCCACGTAAGGGTGCTGAGGGTCTTACCATTGCATTCCTTCACCCAAAGTCTACTCAGGGTATCCTCACAGAGCTCTGCGAGAACAAGAATAAGTAATCAACCTGAAATTTACTAAAACTAAATAAAGATTTCACTATGAGCGAAATTCAGAAAGCAATTGAGAAGTTGATGGACAACCGTCAGACTGCTCGTATGGGTGGTGGTCAGAAGGCTATCGACAAGCAGCACGAGAAGGGTAAGTATACTGCTCGTGAGCGTATCGCTATGTTGTTGGACGAGGGTAGCTTCGAGGAGTTCGATATGTTCGTTACTCACCGCTGCTACGACTTCGGCATGGACGCTAAGCACACCTTTGGTGATGGCGTTGTAACAGGTTACGGTACCATCGCTGGTCGTTTGGTATATGTCTTCGCACAGGACTTCACCGTTACAGCTGGTTCATTGTCTATCTCTTTGGCAGATAAGATTTGCAAGGTTATGGATATGGCTGTTCGCAATGGTGCTCCATGTATCGGTTTGAACGACTCTGGTGGTGCTCGTATCCAGGAGGGTGTTAACGCCTTGGCTGGTTACGCTAACATCTTCCAGCGTAACGTGATGGCATCAGGTGTTATCCCACAGATCTCAGCTATCTTTGGTCCTTGCGCTGGTGGTGCTGTTTACTCTCCAGCATTGACCGACTTCATCATCATGCGTCGTGAGACATCTAACATGTTCCTTACTGGTCCTAAGGTTGTTAAGACCGTTACTGGTGAGGATGTAACTCAGGAGCAGTTGGGTGCTGCTAACATGCACACAACAAAGTCTGGTGTTGCTCAGTTCGCCGTTGACTCTGAGGAGGAGGGCTTGAAGCTTATCCGCGATCTTCTCTCATACATGCCACAGAACTACACAGCTTTGGTTCCAGATCAGCCATGTACTGATGATATCGCACGTAAGGAGGATATCCTCAACGAGATTATCCCTGACAATCCTAACAAGCCATACGACATGATGGAGGTTATCAAGGCTATCGTTGATAATGGCGAGTTCTTGGAGTCAGCTGCACCATATGCAAAGAACATCATCACAGGTTTCGCACGTTTCAACGGCCAGTCTGTAGGTATCATCGCTAACCAGCCTAAGTTCATGGCAGGTGTGTTGGATATCAACGCTTCACGTAAGGCTGCTCGTTTCGTACGTTTCTGCGATGCGTTCAACATTCCACTCGTTACCTTGGTTGACGTTCCTGGCTTCTTGCCTGGTACAGCTCAGGAGTACGGTGGTGTTATCACCCACGGTGCTAAGCTCTTGTTCGCATATTGCGAGGCTACAGTACCTAAGGTAACTGTTACATTGCGTAAGGCTTACGGTGGTGCATACATCGTTATGTCATCTAAGCACATCCGTGGTGATGTTAACTACGCATGGCCAACTGCTGAGATCGCTGTTATGGGTGCAAGTGGTGCTGTTGAGGTATTGCACGCTAAGGCGTTGTCATCATTCGAGAACAAGGAGGATAAGGCTAAGTTCGTTGCCGAGAAGGAGCAGGAGTACCGCGACAAGTTCTCTAACCCTTACAACGCAGCTCGCTACGGCTATATCGACGATGTTATCGAGCCACGTAATACACGTTTCCGCGTAATCCGTGCTTTGGAGTCTTTGCGCAACAAGCGTTTGGAGAATCCTGCAAAGCGTCATAACAACATTCCATTGTAATCTGTAAAACATTGAATTAAGTTATGATGATTCTTGCAGTTCCTGAATTCGACGTAAACTGGGGTAATGCAGCGATGATAGCACTTATCAGCATTTTGCTGGTATTTTTCGTGCTTGTTCTTCTTATCTACGTATTGAAGCTCTTCGGAGTTATCTTTGCCGAGAAGAAGAGTGCTGCAGCCACTGTCGCTACTGCAAAGTCTGATGAGATTTCTGATGAGGAGGTGGCAGCCATTGCTATGGCTGTCAACCTCTTCTTCAATCGTCACGACGAGGAGAGCGACGTGCTTACATTCCGCCAGAACCACGACGTTTCTGCTTGGCAGGTTCGTAATATCCACAAGCAGCTTTAGTAAAATCCAAACACAAACAATTTAGAAAAGATTATGCAGAAATTCAAGTTCAATATTAACGGAAAGAGCTACGAGGCTATCGTTGAGGAGACCGAGCGCAACACAGCTCGTGTTGAGCTTAATGGCAAGAGCTACACCGTTCAGGTTGAGAAGGAGGAGTCTATTGTCTCTCCAAAGATTGCCGCTGTTAAGCCATCATCTTCATCAGCTGACTTTGTTGAGGCTCCTCAGCAGGTTGTCACTGGCAATGCAGGCTCTATCAAGTCACCACTTCCAGGTAGCGTATCAAAGATCAAGGTTAAGGAGGGTCAGGCTGTTAAGGCTGGTGATGTCCTCATGACTTTGGAGGCTATGAAGATGGAGAACGAGATTATGGCTCCAGGTGCTGGTACCGTTAAGAAGATCTACGTTACTGAGGGTAAGGCAGTACAGCAGGGCGAGGCTCTTATTGACCTTGCTTAATTTATAACTCTTTAACTGTAAATAAGATGAAGAGTGCTAAACTATTTGTAATGATGCTCCTGTCGGCATTCGCTGTATCGTTTGTTGCTCCCGCTACGGCGATGGCAACTGACGAGACCAAGATGAGGAGTAGTCAGATTGATAAGAACTTCGATGCCGGCGAAACGGTTGAGAAGTTCGTTGATGAGACTGGTTTTGCCCGTTTGGATGGCGATGTAACCAATACTGAGGGTGAGTATGCCAAGCATGGCGATGATTTGCAGAATAAGTCAGATTGGAAGAATTTGGTGATGATTCTCATCTCATTCCTTTTGCTCTTCTTGGCTATTGTGAAGAAGTATGAGCCATTGTTGCTTATGCCTATTGCCTTTGGTATGTTGCTTACCAACCTTCCTGGTGCTGAGATGTTCCATGCTAACCTATTTGAGGGTGGTCATGTACACTGGGAGGCTCTTGGTTCAGGTGGTGCAGGTCTCTTGGATTACCTCTACCTTGGTGTTAAGCTCGGTATCTATCCTTGCTTGATCTTCATTGGTGTAGGTGCTATGACCGACTTCGGTCCACTTATCGCTAACCCTAAGAGCTTGCTTTTGGGTGCTGCGGCTCAGATTGGTATCTTCGCTACCTTCATTGGTGCGTTGGCCCTTGGCTTCGACTATATGGAGTCTGGTTCTATCGGTATCATCGGTGGTGCTGACGGTCCTACATCTATCTATTTGACCTCTAAGCTTGCTCCAGATTTGCTCGGTCCTATCGCTGTTGCAGCATACTCATATATGGCATTGGTGCCTGTTATCCAGCCACCTATCATGAAGATGCTCACAACAGACGCTGAGCGCAAGATTGAGATGAAGCAGCTTCGTACCGTGTCACAGCGCGAGAAGATCGTCTTCCCTATCGTTATCACAGCAATTATCGCATTGCTTTTGCCATCTGCAGCTCCACTTATCGGCTGCTTGATGTTGGGTAACTTGATGAAGGAGTGCGGTGTTACAGAGCGTTTGTCTAAGACCGTGCAGAACGAGTTGATGAACATCGTGACCATCTTCCTCGGTATCTCTGTAGGTGCTACAGCTACTGCTGCTAACTTCCTTAACTTCCAGACTCTTGGTATCTTGTCACTCGGTATCATCGCCTTCTCGTTTGGTACTGGTTCGGGTGTTATCCTTGCCAAGATTATGAACAAGTTCTCTAAGGAGAAGATCAACCCACTTATCGGTTCTGCAGGTGTGTCGGCTGTGCCTATGGCAGCACGTGTATCTCAGACCGTAGGTCAGCAGTATAACCCAGGTAACTTCCTCTTGATGCACGCTATGGGTCCTAACGTTGCCGGTGTTATCGGCTCGGCTGTGGCTGCGGGTATCTTGTTGTCGTTCCTCGGCTAATAGGAGTGATAGCGAAGCATTTGCTTATGCTTTAATAATAGCCTCGAATGGGATATCTCTCGTTCGAGGCTATTTTTTATTTGTGAGCTAATCTAAGCCTACTCACTTATCTTCTCCTTTTTTTTATAATTTTCTATGATTGTGTGCGAAAATAGAATTTTTTGTTTATCTTCGCACCGAGATTGTGCCTATGTATAATATAGAGCTCTTTGGGTGTGAGTTAGATGATGTGCAAACAATAAATATCATGCCTTGGCGTTGTATATGTTGATGGTGCATAATATATTGAGATATAACAACTTTTTATTTTTTTTAATATTAACCAACAATCAATTATGAAAAAGTTTTTTTCAATGATGATGATCGCTGCAGCTGCTATCTCTTTCGCAGCTTGTGGTGATAATGGTGAGGAGCCAACTCCAGGTCCTAATGGCAATGGCTCTAAGCTTGAGACTCCAGCTCCTGAGGTAGCTGAGACTGGTGACACATGGTTCACTATCTCTTGGGAGGCAGTTGCAAATGCTGACTCTTACACTCTTATGGTTAAGGGTAAGAGCTTCAACACTGCTGAGACTTCTTACAAGTTCGAGAACTACAACGCTGGCGAGTACACTGTACGTGTAAAGGCTATCGGCGAGGGTTACAAGGATTCTGACTTCGGTTCAGTAAACGTAACTTTGACTGGTGCTACCTCTGTAACCTGGTTCGAGTCTACAGTTGCTCCTGCTGAGGAGAACGCTGAGGAGGGTTACGGTCCTTACAACGCTGTTGCTTTCACTTGGAAGGGTACTGGCGTTAAGTCACTCTCTTATGGTCTCTATGTTTCTGAGAACTTGATCGGCGTTGAAGATAAGACTATCAAGGATGCTCTTACAGCTATTGACGCAGAGACTCTTGCAGAAGTAAACTCTGCTGATGGTTTCTCTGCAGTTCTCGGCCCTATCAACGGTGGTACTACTTACACAATGTGCCTTCTTGCAACTAACGAGGCAGGTATCGAGTTCTTCTCTAAGGAGGAGGTAACTACAGAGTCTGCTAAGCCTAGCGATGCTGCTAAGGCATGGGTAGGTACTTGGGAGGTTAAGTCTACTCAGATGTACTCTATCGACCAGCAGGGTGAGGGTACTATTGAGAACGGTGCTGACACTTTCACTGTAAATATCGCTGCAAGCCCTAACGATCCTAACGAGGTTATCGTTGATGGCTTTAGTGTTCTTGGCGAGGGCTTCTACACTTATGGTATTGTAGGTGAGGAGGGTGAGCTCAACATCATGAACGGTACTTACCTTGGTGTGAACGAGGATGGTTCATTCTACTACAACTGGTTGGGTTGGTTCTCTATTGACGGTGGCGAGGTAAGTATCTCAGCTGATGCTTATCCTTCTAACATCGTTACTTTGGATGGTGACAATGCTACTTCTACTAATGAGTTTAACCTCTACTATCAGGATGGTACACCAGCACCTACTGTATGCTACTGCTCTGACGTATTCGGTTTGACTGAGCAGGGTCAAATCTACTTCCTTATCGAGGCATTCCCAGGTGTATACCGCACAGGTGACATGACTTGGACTAAGGCTCCTGCTACTCCATCTGCAATGTCTGCATCACGTAGCAACACTCCTGCAATGCTCTCTTCAGTAGTTCTTCGCTAATTATTTGACGAGAACATAATATTTGCTGCCCCATCCCGAAAGGTGGGGCAGTATTTTTTTTATCCACCCATCGACTATATCTGCGCTTGTGCTGGTTTTTCCGATTATTTAACAATCCCAATTTGTCCTATTTTTGTTCATCCATGTAAAAAAGTGGGGAGGATTGGTGAAAGTTTGAAAAAAAAATCGTACATTTGTGATTATAAAAATGTGAAATAGGCTGACTATGGACTATATTAAGGAATTGGAGAAGTATGCCCCAGTTCATACCGATGAGCAGGTGGCTAAGGAGGTTGCCAAAATAAAGATGGCGGCAAACCGTAATGGCAATGTCGATGTCTACAAATTCTGCTACTCGGCAATAGACCTCACAACACTCTCGTGCAACGACTCACAGGAGTCGGTGCAGGCATTCGTGCGTAAGGCTGTGGAGTTCTACGACAAGTATCCACATATTCCTAATGTAGCATCTATTTGTGTCTATCCTCCATTCATCGAGACCGTAGGCCTTGAGATCGATGGCACTCCCATGCGCATAACAAGTGTTGCTGGTGCCTTCCCCGCATCGCAGAGCTTCATTGAGGTTAAGGCCCTTGAGGTGGCCATGGCCATAGAGAATGGTGCCGACGAGGTAGATATCGTTCTTAACCCTGGCCTAATGCTCTCGGGACATGTCGAGGAGGCTGCAAGCGAGGTGGAGCTACTTCGTGAGGAGGCCAAGGAGGTAGTCCTCAAGGTGATCATCGAGTCGGGAGCCCTCAAGACACCTGAGCTTATACGCCGTGCCTCTCTCGTATCTATGTTTGCAGGTGCCGACTTTATCAAGACATCTACAGGTAAGATTGACGTTGCTGCAACACCTGAGGCCGCATTCATCATGTGTCACGCCATCAAAGATTACTACAACCTCACAGGACGCAAGGTGGGCTTCAAGGCTGCAGGTGGTGTCAAGACCCCTGAGGATGCTGCCCTCTACTACACCATCGTCGAGGAGGTCCTCGGCGAGGAGTGGCTCACAACAGACCTCTTCCGTATTGGTGCATCGTCAGCAGCGAATAATTTGATATCGGCTATTGAGGATAAGAACATCAAATACTTTTAATTTATTGTGATAAGGGGTCATCTTCGACCTATCCCAAAGAGTAGAACATCCAGGGCTGTACTTCATGTACTATCCCTGGATGTTCTCTTTTTAAAGCCTTCCGTTGCAAAAAAAATGAGAGACTAAATTGGCGATTTGTGAATTATTTTGTATCTTTGAAACGATATATATACTTATATTTCCCGCAACCATGAAATTTGAGAACATACATAAAAGAGTTTCGCATCTGTTAAAGATTGTCGAGGCGTGGCAGAAGAGCGGTAATCCATCTCGCATTGAACGAGATATAGCTCTTGAGGACCTACGTGCTATTTATAATGAAGTAGTTGATATTGAGGTCGATACCGTGGCGTCGTCAGCTCCCGCAGAGGAGCCTGTCGAGGCAGTAGCAGCGGCAGCCGTCGTAGCTCCTGTTGTGGCAGATGCCGCCGATACTACATCCGTGTCGGCACCTGACGAGGATGGTAAGGTGGAGGATGCCGTGGGCATCGACGATGATATCCTCGATATTGATGCACTCCTGGGTCTTACCCCCGCCGATAGCGCAGCCCCTGCAGTAGAGGAGTCGGAGGGTGCTGAAGGTACTGAAGGTGCTGAGGAGTCAGAGTCCGACGTTGAGATAATAGCTGCTCCTGGCTTAGTGTTAGAGCCTAAGTCAGCATCCGAACCAACATCCGAGCCTGAGCCAACACCCGAGCCTGAGCCAACACCCGAGCCTGAGTCAGCAGCCGCCCCAATGTCGGATGGTAAACTTTTTGCTGAGGAGGACATCCCTATGGGCAAGCGTAGCGCGCGCAAGATAGTATCGCTCTACACCGCATCATCGGTTGGTGCTGCCGCAGCAACCACAGCGACTGCAACTGCGGCAGAAGTAGCTGTGGAGAGTGCTCCAAATGTTGTAGCAGATGCAACGAACGTAGCTGTCAAGGTGGCAACGCCCGTAGATGAGCAGCCCAAGCGTCTTATGGATGTGTTGGGTGGTGGTAAGCGAGTGCTCGCTGACAGGGCTGCCGAGGAGGAGTTGCCAACAACACCTTTCAACCGCATCACCGACCTTCGCAAGGCTATAGGCATCAACGATAAGTTCCTTATGATTAGGGATCTCTTCGGTGGCGATGCTGAGCTATACAACACAACAATCGATCGTCTCAATGCCTTTGGTGACCTGGATGATTGTATGATTTACATTGCCGAGAACTTCTCGTGGAATCCCGATTCTGCGGGAGCTAAGCTCTTGGTATCACTCATAGAACGCAAATTAGGTTAGTATATGGCAAGCCTTTATGTAGTACCTACGCCTATTGGCAACCTTGAGGATATAACACTGCGTGCTATCAATGTGCTGCGCAGCGTCGACTTTATCCTCGCCGAGGATACTCGCACAACATCGCATCTTTTGCGCCATCTTGGTATCGAGAAGCCTATGCACTCACACCATAAGTTCAACGAGCATGCCACCGTTGGACGTGTCGCCGAGAGCATAGCTAATGGTAAGGATGTGGCCCTTGTCTCGGATGCTGGAACACCTGGTATCTCCGACCCTGGCTTTCTGCTTGTGCGTCGCTGCGTCGAGGAGGGTATCGATGTGGTGACCTTACCAGGTGCTACGGCACTAATACCCGCTGTGGTGCAGAGTGGCTTCCCCTGCGATAGATTCTGCTTCGAGGGCTTCCTGCCACAGAAGAAGGGTCGCATGAAGCGTCTTCAGGAGCTCGCCGTGGAGCCTCGCACGTTAGTGTTGTACGAGTCGCCATACCGTGTTGTCAAGTGCTTGGAGCAGGTTGCCGAGACCATGGGCGAGCAACGTCGTGTGGCTGTGGTTAGGGAGATAACCAAGAAGTTCGAGGAGACGGTGCGTGGTACTGTGGCCGAGTGCATTGCCCACTTCAAGGAGCATGAGCCCAAGGGTGAGTTTGTGATTGTCATCGAGGGCTACAACGCAAAACATAGCGCCGAGAGTGCTACATCGGAGGATGACGAGTAATATAATAGGGTATGCCAAAGGATAATAATAGATATACGCTCACACGCTGGCAACGATTTGGCTCAGCAACGCTATACCTAATGTGTAGGGTTGTGGCCATCATGCCACGTTTTGTGCGCTACTATATCCTTCAGGAGATAGTCTTCTTCACACTTCACTACGTTGTGCGCTATCGCCGTAAGGTTGTTATGGAGAACCTGCGTAACTCATTCCCTGAGAAGAGCGAGAAGGAACTCGGTAAAATATCGCGTCGCTTCACCCTAAATCTTGCGGAGCAGTTTATCAACACCATGAGTCTTGCAGGTGCGTCGGAGCGTAGATTAAAGCGTATGCTTCGCTTCAAGGGTGCTGAGCATTTTGCCGAGGCAACGGCCCATAGCGATATAGTCATCCTCGCAGGTCATTATGGCTGTTGGGAGTATATGAAGATGTTTGGTATGTATGATAAGGGACATAGGCTCCTTAGCGTCTATCACCCCTTGAGCAATAATATGTTGGATGACTTCTTCAAGCGCATACGACATCTCGATAATACAGAGCTTGTGCCTCGTGATGATAGCTTATTGTATTTCATGCGTCATCGTGGCCGAGGCAAGAAACTCTCGCTCGGACTCATTGCCGACCAGAACCCCTTTAGGCATCACGATGCCCACTGGATAACATTCCTTAATCAGGATACGATATTCGCTAATGGTGGCGAGCTTATAGCTCGCAAGTTCTCGCTTCCTGTGTGGTTTTGCTATATGCGTCGTGTGCGTCGTGGAGATTATGAATTTTTCGTTGAGCAACTATACGATGGTTGCGAGCCTATTGAACCCAATGTCATCACTGAGCGTTATGCCCGCTGCCTTGAGGCTATCATCCGTGAGTGCCCCGAGTTGTGGCTATGGTCGCATAGACGCTGGAAGCATAAGAAAGTTTGGTAGTTATGAGACGGCTAAGCGTAGTTATACTCAACTGGAACGGCACTCATCACCTGGAGCGATATCTGCCCAGTGTGGTGCGATATAGTGCCGATGAGGCCGAGGTTGTCATTGCTGATAATGGCTCTACCGACGGCTCGGTAGCATGGCTTAAGGAGCACTATCCCGAGCTTAGGGTGATATCCTTGGATCGTAACTACGGCTTTGCTGAAGGATATAATAGGGCAATAGCCCAGATAGATACGGAGTATGTATTGTTGCTAAACTCCGATGTGGAGGTTACCGCAGGGTGGCTTACACCGCTTATCTCGCTGCTTGATAGGGAGGTGGATGTGGCTGCCGTAGCTCCCAAGCTACTTGCTGATAGAGAGCGTGATATGTTTGAGTATGCAGGGGCTTCGGGCGGTTTCATAGACTATCTTGGTTACCCCTTCTGTCGTGGTAGAATACTATCGAAGGTAGAGCGTGACGAGGGTCAGTATGACGATAGCAGGGATATATTCTGGGGTAGTGGCGCAGCCTTGTGCTGTCGTCGCAAGGTCTTCGAGGAGCTTGGAGGCTTCGACGCCAGCTTCTTCGCCCACATGGAGGAGATCGACCTTCAGTGGCGTATGCAGCTTGCGGGGTGGAGGGTGATGGTTGAGCCTCGCTCGGTGGTCTACCACCTTGGTGGTGGCACGCTGCCCGCCTCCTCGTTTAAGATATACCTAAACCACCGCAACAATCTTGCTATGCTCTATAAGTGCGCCTCGCCCATGCAGCGCCTTGTGGTGGCCGTGGTAAGACCCTTCACCGATGGTGCCGAGGCCCTGGCCCATCTTGCCACCCTCCATCCTCATCGCACCTGGGCTGTGCTTAGAGCGTGGGGTAGCTTCATAGCGTGGCACCGACGCCTCAGTGGCGAGCGTAAGAGGGTTAAGCGTGTGAAGAGGGTTAATAATATATATGGTTTCTCCATAATTTTGCGTTATCTATGTGGTAAGCGTCACTTTAATAAACTGATGTGATGAGACGACTAATAATTATACCTACATACAACGAGTGTGAGAACATCGTGAGGATGATAGACAAGGTGATGTCCCTATCCTTGGGCTTCGACCTGCTCATCGTCGATGATGGCTCACCCGATGGCACAGCTACGCTTGTCAAGGAGCAGATGAAGCTCTATCCCGAGAGGCTACATATTGTTGAGCGTAGTGGTAAACTCGGTCTTGGCACTGCCTATATCGCTGGCTTCAAGTACGCCCTGGCCCATGGCTACGACCGCATCTTCGAGATGGACTGCGACTTCTCGCATAACCCCGATGACCTCAAGCGCCTCGATGATATGCTCGAGACCAAGGATGTGGCCATAGGCTCACGCTACTGCAAGGGTGTCAACGTGGTGAACTGGCCCATGAAGCGTCTTCTGATGTCCTACTTCGCATCTAAGTATGTGCGCATCATGACACGTATGCCTGTTAAGGATGCTACAGCAGGCTTTGTGGGCTATCGTCGTGAGGTGCTCGCAGCCATAGACTACGACCGAATAAAGATGAACGGCTACGGCTTTCAGATAGAGATGAAGTATACGGCATGGCGCCTTGGCTACGACATTGGCGAGGTATCCATAATATTTATCGACCGTGAGGAGGGCACATCAAAGATGTCGTCGGGAATATTTGGCGAGGCCTTCTTTGGTGTCATGCGCCTGCCATTCAGAAAGATATGTGCTAAGCAAGAGACTAATAAATAATACTATGGATAGGAACGAAGCCAAAAAGGCAACAGAGCGACTACTCGAGGTTATGGACACGCTACGCAGGGAGTGCCCCTGGGATCGTGAGCAGACCTTCGACTCGCTACGTAACAATACCATCGAGGAGACCTACGAGCTTGCTGATGCCATCACCGACAAGAATATGGAGGGCATCAAGGAGGAACTTGGCGATCTCCTGCTACATGTGGCTTTCTACTCGAAGCTGGGCGAGGAGCAGGGTGCCTTCGACTATACCGATGTGGCTAATGGCGTGTGCGACAAGCTTATATACCGTCACCCTCACGTCTATGGCGATATTCATGCCGACACCCCCGAGGAGGTGAAGCAGAACTGGGAGGCTCTTAAGCTTAGAAAGAAAAACCGCAAGGGCGGCACCTTGGGTGGCGTACCTACATCACTACCCGCTATGGTTAAGGCCTATCGTGTGGGTGAGAAGGCTGCAGCTACAGGCTTCGACTGGGAGAAGCGTGAGGATGTGTGGGACAAGGTGCGTGAGGAGCTTCGTGAGGTGGATGCCGAGATTGAGGCTAAGGATAAGGAGCGTCTCACCGACGAGATGGGTGACCTCTTCTTCGCCCTCATCAACGCCTGTCGCCTCTATGGCATAGACCCTGAGGGCGCTCTCGAGCGCACTAATAAGAAGTTTATCCGTCGCTTCAACTATGTTGAGCAGCGTGCCGAGGAGCAGGGTAGGAGCCTTAGAGATATGACCCTCGAGGAGATGGATGCCTACTGGGATGAGTGCAAGGCACAAGAGAAGAATAGATAACCTAAAACGATAATTACTATGGCTTTAATTAAGGAAGTTCGTGGCTATACGCCCGAGATTGGTGACGATACATGGTTGGCTGAGAACGCCACAATCATTGGCAACGTGAAGATTGGTGAGCACAGCTCTATATGGTTCAACGCAGTGCTCCGTGGCGATGTTAACGCCATCACCATTGGCAACCATACAAACATCCAGGATGGCGTGGTTATCCACACCCTCTATGATGGCTCCAAGAACCCATCACAGACACACATAGGTGACTATGTATCAGTGGGTCACAATGCTGTAATCCATGGCGCTATCATCGAGGACGACTGTCTTATAGGCATGGGTGCTACCATCCTCGACAACGCTGTTGTAGGCACAGGATGTATCGTGGCTGCTAACGCTCTTGTCCTCTCCAACCAGAAGCTCGAGCCCTACTCAGTATATGCTGGTGTCCCTGCCAAGAAGGTTAAGGATGTAACTCCCGAGCAGCGCGACGAGATTATCAAGCGTACGGCGAGGGATTACTATACCTATGCCTCTTGGTACCGATAATTTTTTTTGTGATAAGGGGTGATCTTTGGGGCTTTGCTTGTCTGAAAAATGCTCATTTACGTTAAGTAAACTCCGCTTTTTCAGCCTGCGGCAAATCCCCAAATCTAACCCCTTCTAACAAAAAAATGGCGCTGTGATAGGGAAGCATTTGTGTGGTAATACTTGCTTGCAAATTCCTCATTTACGTTAAGTAAACTGCGGATTTGCAATCTGCGATAAACCACCACATCTAACCCCTTATAACAATTATTTGGTTGGACGTGATATGAGATAGCATATCTTGCCATGTTCATAGCTGCCAATAAATAAAACTTCTAATCGCCTATGAAGAGGTTAAAATCAAACATAGTCCTTCACCTATTGGTGGCGTTGGCCTTGAGTCTTGTCATCAACTTCTCATACCTTCTCATACCCATAATCACCGATTATGGTATGAATCAGCGAGGTGATGATAGCGTAGTGGGGGAGCATAATACGGGTGAACTGCATATCGAACCCGATCTCCACGGATATATCATCTGCGACTGCTCGGCAAGCGACAGTACATATGTCTCGTCATGGCAAGTGCGCACCCACAAACTTCAGGATGGCGACCGTCTGCGCTTCAGCTCTCGACCACCCGAGGGTGAGCTCTTCACTGCTGAGCAGATTAATGCGGCACACCCCCGTCTCGATAAGGTCTATGAGCGTAATGGTGAGCCCTTCGACTTCGACACCCTCTACGATCGTCCGAGTCGTACGGTAGAGTTCGTATGGCAGATATTCTACTACACGCTGCTTATCCTTGTGATGCTCATAATACTTAATTGGCAGACACAGAGTGGTGTGATGACAAAGTGGGCCTATGTTCGTAGGTTGCTTTTGGCTCTCCTGCTTTCCATCATAGGCATATACTTTGCCCCTATCGTGGCAATGAAGGGTGGTGTGATGCGTATAGTCTTCTTCTTCGAGTCGGACCCTCGCAACCACGCCTACCTCATAGTTATGACCAAGGGTCTGTTCATATATATGATATCGGTGCTCTACTCGCGCATATATCTCCTTATGCGTCAGCGACAGAGTATGGTGGTGGAGAACGAGAAACTGAAGAACGACTATCTTACTACACGCTACAACATGCTTGTGGGACAGATTAACCCTCACTTCTTCTTCAACTCGCTAAACTCTCTTGCCATGCTTGTGCGTGAGAAGGATGATAAGCGTGCACTGGAGTATATAGATCAGCTATCCTACACCTTCCGCTATATCATTCAGAACGGACAAAGCGCTTTGACAACGCTCAAGGATGAGATGACCTTTGCCGAGGCATACATATACCTCTTCAAGATACGCTACGAGGATAAGCTCTTCTTCGACATCGATATTGATGAGAGCTATATGCGATGGAGCCTTCCTGCACTATCGTTGCAGCCACTCATCGGTAATGCCGTCAAGCACAATAGCATAACAACAAAGAATCCATTGCATGTAACCATTCGTGTTGTGGATGGTGTGCTTGAGGTGGAGAACGGCAAACATCCTAAGCTCGATGTCGAGCCATCGACAGGCATTGGTCTCGATAACTTGCAGAGTAGATGGCAGATTCTTGCTGGCAAGAAGATTGAGATTATAGATGATAATAACCGCTTCTTGGTGCGCATGCCACTTATGGAGCCTAAAGCATAGATGATGATTCAAAGAGTTGTAATTATTGAGGATGAGACTGCTGCAGCGGTAAACCTGCGTAGCATGCTCACGGATATATACCCCGATATTGAGGTCGTTGCCCTATTGGAGAGTGTTGAGGAGTCTGTGGGATTCTTTCAACAAGGTGCCGATGTCGACGTGGTCTTTATGGATATACACCTTGCCGATGGTGACTCCTTCCGTATCTTCCAGAGCGTAGATATCACTGCCCCCATAATCTTTACCACGGCATACGACGAGTACGCCCTTCAAGCCTTCAAGGTCAATAGCATAGACTATCTGCTCAAGCCCTTCAAGAGTGAGGATCTGCGCC
This sequence comes from Alistipes sp., assembly GCA_045647535.1. Taxonomy (GTDB): domain Bacteria; phylum Bacteroidota; class Bacteroidia; order Bacteroidales; family Rikenellaceae; genus Alistipes. The sequence continues at coordinate 69,139 of JAZRMM010000009.1, read as the reverse complement.
GTGCTTTGGATAAGCTACAGCGACTCACTGTTGTGGAGCAGCGCGCGGAGCGTGAGCGTAGACAGGAGGTTGTGGAGCGCCACAATAGCGAGGTGTTGCAGACTATGCTTGTCAGATACAAGGATAAGATTATCCCCGTCAAAATATCGGATGTGGCATACTTCTACACCTTTGCTGAGCGTGTAACCCTCACCACTAACGAGGGTATAACCTACCCTGTGGACAAGACCCTCGAGGCGCTTGTCAAGGAGCTGCCCGCCGATGACTTCTATAGAGCCAACCGACAGTTTATTGTCTCGCGTGCTGCGGTTAAGGATATCGCCGTGTGGTTTGGTAGCCGTCTTGCACTCAATCTTATGGTCGAGACTCCCGAGCGTATAATAATATCCAAGGCGAGAGTGTCGGAATTTAAGCAGTGGCTGCAGTCGGTTCACCGCTCATAATGGTCACTTCGGGGGCGAGGATTGTCGTTTCGCTGGAGTGATGGGTCTAAAAAGCCATATGTCGTAGTACCTTTGTAATAGCTTTAAGGAGCTAAACTAAAATGTTAAACCTTATAATATAGGCTATTATGAAGAAGATTATGATGTTGACCCTTGTGCTATCGGTGATGGCAATGGGTAGTGCTATGGCTAATGGTAATTGTGCGGATAGAAAGCCAAAGAGGGGCAATGGTGTCTATGTATCTCTTATGGTACCTCCACCACCTCATGCACATCACTGCTGCGATTGCGATAAGCTTCCTCACCACAAGTGTGACAAGAGGGTTTCGCATGGTCCAAAGAGTGCTCACTACAAGTGTGGACACGGGGCTCTAAACAAGCATTCAAAGTGTGGCAAGCCTCGCGATAACCGCCCATCATTCAACAAGAATAACAGACCTGCGAACAACCACAATGGCAGAAATCCTGGTCGTAGATAGCATCAAATAGGGGGTCAAGGTCAACTGACCCCCTATTTTTGTCGTTTCACCCCCGATAATTAGTTTTTTTTATAAAAAAATAGTACTTTCGCCTTGCAGAAAATATAAATATAACAATACTATACAATGAGAAGATTTGTACTAATTCTTTTGTCTCTCTTGGCGATGTCGCCCGCTATGGCACAGATGGCTAAGGTCACAGCTAAGATTGTCGACAAGGAGACAGGTGAGGGTGTCGTGGGTGCTATTGTTGAGTTTGTCTCTGAGGACGATCGTCACCGTCACACCACATCGGGTGCTGATGGTTTGGTGTCATATAGTCAGCTTCCCTATGGCAAGCATCAGGTCTATGTGACCTTCATTGGTTATGCTACCCATAGCGATGTTATCGTTGTTCGTGGGGATATGAATATGGGCACCATAGAGCTTGCCACCGAGGCTGTGAAGATTGAGGCTGTTGTCAAGGAGGTGCAGGCTATTCGCACCTCGCAGAAGGGCGACACTGTGGCATATAATGCAGGAGCCTTCAAGGTTGCTACTGATGCTAATGTGGATGGTCTTTTGAAGAAGATGCCAGGTATCACCATCACCAATGGTCAGGTTGAGGCTCAGGGTGAGCAGGTCAAAAAAATCTTTGTCGATGGTAAGGAGTTCTTCGGCGAGGATGTATCCACCGCCATTAACTCACTCCCTGCACAGGCAGTAAGCCGTATCGAGGTCTTCAATAAGCTCTCGGATAATGCCGAGTTCTCGGGTATGGATGATGGCGAGGGCTATAAGGCTATCAACATCGTTACCCACTCGGAGATGCGTCAGGGTGTCTTCGGTAAGGTATATGGTGGTTATGGCTATCAGCCTGAAGATGTCGATGGTGTGACATCTGAACATAAGTATAATGCTGGTGGTAATGTCAACATCTTCCACGAATCGAGCCGCATCTCAATTATTGGTCTCTTGAATAACGTCAACCAGCAGAACTTCTCATTTGAGGATATCCTTGGCGTCACTGGCGGTGGTGGCGGCATGGGTGGTGGCCGTGGCCGTGGTGTGGGCCAGTATATGGTGCGCCCACAGAATGGTGTTGCTCGCGTGGGCTCTATTGGTCTTCAGTACTCCGACTCTTGGGGTAAGAATGATGCCGTTAAGCTCAATGGTTCATACTTCTTCAATAACTCGCGCACAAAGAATCTAAGCCGCATCGAGAAGTGGTATGAGCACCCCTCGCCTGTGGATACCATGCAGCAGGAGGGTTACTCTAACTCGCTCAATATGAACCACCGTCTTAATGTTCGCTTGGACTGGAACATCAGCAAGAATATGTCGTTGATGTCGCGCACTAACTTTAGCTTCCAGAGCAATGACCCCTATAGCTTCAGCAATGGTGAGCAGTGGGGTGAGAGTGGCATTAAGATCCTTGAGAGTAGCTCAAAGGGCAACTCTAAGGCATATCGTTTCTCGGAGTTCTTGCAGTATCGTGCTAAGCTCGGCAAGGATGGCCGTACTATAACTGTCGATGGTCGCTACTCTATACGTAGCACTCCCGAGTCGTGGACAAATAGCCTCTCTACACTCAAGACCGAGTTCGACGAGAATGGCCTGCCATACCCTGTGCGCCGTTGTATCTCGAGCTTTGCTCCTCAGAAGGAGAACGACGTGAGCGCTAATGTTACCTATACCGAGCCTGTTGCCAAGAACGTGCAGCTAAGCCTCCAGTATCGCTTCGACTTTGAGGATCAGTGGCTCGATAAGTCGTCCTACATCACAAATGCGGACTACGATATTACTGGCTTGACTCCCGATGACGACCTCTCGTCAGCTACCTCAAGCCGCTATTTCGAGCATAAGGTAGGTCCTGGTGTACGTTATGCTAAGGATCGTAACTCTGTAGTTGCCAATGTCTTCTACCAGAACTCTAAGCTCAAGGGTCTTGTCGACGATAAGCATATCAACAATACCTATAACGATGTTACCTACTTCTTCATGGGTAATTTCGCTATCAACCCACAGAATACCATTCGTCTCTTTGTGATGTCGCACTCGGAGAACCCAAATATCCGTAACCTCCAGAGCATCTACGATGTGTCGAATGCGCAGTATATCTCTCGTGGTAATCCCGACCTCGCACCTGCATACACCCACCGTATGAATATCCACTATGTGCGTTCTAACATAGAGAAGGGTCGCACCTTTATGTGGATGGTGCATGCACAGTACACACAGCGCTATATTGGCCAGTCGGTGATATTTAACCCTACGGCCGAGGATATGCCTGGTCTTCCAAATACTGCCGATGGCACACCATACTCACCATTGCAGTACACCACCTATGCTAATATGGATGGCTTCACATCGTTGCGTACCCATGTTAACTATGGCTTCCCTATTGCGCCTATAAAGTGTAACCTCAATCTCTCGGCGGGTGTTAGCTGGACACGCACCCCTTCGATGATTGATCATCAGGTCACCTATACCAGCAATATGGGTTATAACGCTATGGTGTCGCTTGGTAGCAATATCTCCGAGAATATAGACTTCACCATACAGTGGAACGGTACTTTCAACGACGCTACACAGAATATGACAGGCCAGCGCGGTGTACGTAACCAGTACTTTAGCCACGTGGCATCAGGAACGTTGAAGTGGGTATTCTGGAAGGGCTTCACACTTACCGCTGCCGTTAACTATAACCAGTATATGGGCTTCACGAACAACTATAACGAGGACTATCTCATCTGTAATGTCTACCTCGGTAAGAAGTTGTTCAAGAACCAGATGGGCGAGGTGCTTATCGGTGTTAACGACCTGTTGAACCAGAACACAGCCTTTGTTCGCACCGTAGGTAGCGGTTATACTGAGAACTCATGGAATAGCGTTATTGGTCGCTACTTCACCGTTCAGTTCAACTATAACTTGCGCTACTTCGGCAAGAATGCTTCAAAGGATATCTCGAAGTACGAGGGTATGGATGTCAAGGGTGGCCACGCCGCCTTTGGTCGTCCTCCAATGCCACCAAGATAGTGGTCTGTTGCACAACTATTACGAGCCTGTCCAAAACAAGACTTGGACAGGCTCGTATCTTTTTTTGTGCCCCTTGAAAAAGGGTGTGGAGGCCATGAATTATATGTCACAAAATATGCTGTAGTTGTTAAATTTTATGGTCGTTTTCAAATTTTTTTCGTAAGTTTGTGCAAACGAATAACTATTAACCAATAGAAATCAATAGACTATGAAAAAAGTTTTTTTGCTTTTGGCTCTTGCAAGCATGATTGTAGCTTGCGGTGGCTCGTCTAAAAAGGAGAAGGTTGCACAGCAACAGCTTCCCCCTAATAACGAGATATGGTACACCTCATCCGACGGTAGTATTGTTGTGCCTAAAGCACAGGGTAAAGTTGTATTTGGAGCAGAGATAGAGTCTAATACCTATGAAGGTGGCAAGGGTATTATTAAGTTTAATGGCGATGTAACGACGATTGGAGAGCATGCATTCCAAGATTGTAGTAACCTCAACAGTGTCACTATCCCGAATAGTGTAACGGAGATTGGAGAGTATGCATTATGTTCTTGCGATAACCTTACCAGTGTCACTATACCGAATAGTGTAACGACGATTGGAAAGTGGGCATTCGGTGGATGTAGCAGCCTAACAAGTGTCACTATACCTGATAGTGTAAAGACGATTGGAGAGTTGGCATTCGGTGGATGTGGCAGCCTAAAAGAGTTTAAGAGTAAGTCTGCGTCACCAGATGGTAGATGTTTAATTATCGATGGTGAGCTTGTAGCTTTTGCCCCTGCTGGGATATCAGAATATACGATTCCGAATAGTGTAACGACGATTGGAGAGCATGCATTCACTGATTGTGGCCTAACCCATGTCAATATTTCAAATAGTGTAACGACGATTGAACAGAGTGCATTCATGTTGTGTCGTGGCCTAACTAGTGTCACTATCCCGAATAGTGTAACGGAGATTGGAGAGGATGCATTCCATTATTGCAGTAACCTCACTAGTGTCACTATCCCGAATAGTGTAACGGAGATTGGAGAGGATGCATTCTCTTATTGCGACAGCCTCACCAGTGTCACTATCCCGAATAGTGTAACGACGATTGGAGATGCTGCATTCAGTTATTGCAAGAGCCTAACCAGTGTCACTATTCCTAATAGTGTAATGACGATTGGAGAGAGCGCATTTGAAGATTGCGATAGCCTAAATGAGTTTAAGGGTAAGTTTGCGTCTGAGGATCGTAGATGTTTAATTATCGATGGTAAACTTGTTGCTTTTGCCCCTGCAGGAATAACAGAATATACTATTCCGAATAGTGTAACGACGATTGGAAATGGTACATTCAGTATTTGCAGCAACCTAACCAGTGTCACTATACCGAATAGTGTAACAACGATTGGAGATAGAGCATTCTATGCTTGCGAGAGCCTTACCCATGCCACTATCACGAATAGTGTAACGACGATTGGAAAGGATGCATTCAATGGATGCTATAATTTATCGGAAGAGACAAAGAAAAGGATTAAATCAATTAATCCAAATGTGAAATTCTAACACTCTGCGGGGCTTAGGCTCCGCAGATGTTTTTTGTAGGGTGGTGTTGGTTAGTGTCGCAGTCTGTCATTCTGAACGTAGTGAAGAATCTCCTCAAAGCCGACAAGCGACAGAAAGAGACGGAAGCGAAAGCTACAACCCAATAAACCTCCGTCATGGCGAAGAATTGCAAGCACAGGCCTTGCTGATACCGGGGACGGTACATGCAATTCTGTGGCCATCTACCATTGTGCAATAGCCTCGCTGATACCCATGGTCATCCTGAGCGGCAGCGAAGGATCTCCTCAGAGCCGACAAGCGACAATACATTGACGGCGTATAGTCGAGTAGGAGAGTAGTCGCTCTGCTCGGAATGACACCCTGGGGTCAACGCTAGATTGCCACGGGCTAAAGCCCTCGCAATGAACGTGCTTTGGATAGTGCCGTGCGCAAGCGCACTCTGGATAGCACCGCAAGCGAGGCTTGCTCTGGGTAACGCATCCCCCAATGCCACAAAGCTACCCACCCCTCCATACACCCCCTCCCTCTTGCGGGTATTAAAAATAATACCCGCGCGTATGTGTGCGCCACATGACAGACAATTCCTCGTGCTCATGCCATATACTTATGTGTGGGAGTCTTCGATGCCCTCGTATTATAGTATTTGGGGTTATCTTTAATGGAGTGTTTGTTAGCCATATTTCTGCGATAATAGGGTAGTTAGGCATGGAAATACGACTTTTTATATCTAAATTTATAGTGCTGATAATCTGATAGATATAAATTAGTGATAAAAATATTTCGAAAAATATTTGGTGGTTTAGAAAAAATGATATACTTTTGTCCTTTGGAGAGGTGGCAGAGTGGTCGATTGCGGCGGTCTTGAAAACCGTTGAGCTGCGAGGCTCCGGGGGTTCGAATCCCTCCCTCTCCGCAAGATCACAATGCAGAGCAGACGACTGAAATTCAGTCGTCTGTTTTGTTTTTGTGCATGTGTCTGAGTGCAAGCCCTCGCCACAGCCCCAAAACAAACCCGCCTGTCGGCGTTGCTCTGCATCTATGCTCAAGCGAGTCATTACTCACATAATAGGGGGTTGAGCCGATAGAAGGCGTTTATTGCTCGATACTATGTATCTGCGCTAAGTGGTATCGGCCCTACGGCTTCGCCGTTCGAATCCCTGTGGCGAGCAGAGGGGAAAGGCGTTATGCGGAGCAGACCTTGGTCTGCGCAGTAGCCAATCCCTCCCTCTCCGCAAGATCACGATGCAGAGCAGACGACTGAGTTTCAGTCGTCTGTTTTGTTTTTGTGTCTGTGTCTGAGTGCAAGCCCTCGCCACAGCCACTAAAACAAAGCCGCCTGTCGGCGTTGCTCTGCATCTATGCTCAAGCGAGTCATTACTCACATAATAGGGGGTTGAGCCGATAGAAGGTGTTTATTGCTCGATACTCCGTATCTGCGCTAGTGGTATCGGCTCAACCAGCACAAAGTGAGCAATCAGCAACAACAACGACAAACCGCATAGCGGTGATTGTGTGTGGCATGGCGAGAATGCTTGCATATTCTCGCCAAAGACAACACAAAAAAAAGACCGAGCGTTAACTCGGTCTTTGTCGTTGTGCTATTAGCGGAGGGCACTGGATTCGAACCAGCGGATACCTTACGATATCGGCAGTTTAGCAAACTGCTGGTTTAAGCCACTCACCCAACCCTCCTTAAACCATTTTTCTAAATAGCGGTGCAAATATACGACTATTTTTGTAATATGCAAAATTTTTATCGTAAATAATTTCACAACACCATATATCTTGTGAGTAAGGATACTCCTAATATGCAAAAAAACTATACATCTTTATCTGGCTTCACCATGCCGTTTTGAGAAAAATATTTATAAATTTGCCAAATATTACAACATTGCTTTGATCTATGGATACAAAACTTATAATCTTCGACTTTGATGGTACGCTCTGTGATACGCGACGCAACATCATCATAGCCTTTCGTGCCACCATGGAGCGTCTTGGTCTCGACATGCGTGATGAGGCGACGTGTGGCGCAACTATTGGTCTGACGCTGCGCGATGGCTTCAAGAGTATGTATCCACAGATGGATGCAGCTGCTATTGACCACTGCGTAGAGACATATCGTCAGATATTTGCCGAGCGTCGCAAGGAGCTCATGCCCGACCTCTTTCCTGGTGTTAAGCCGACCCTTGAGGAGCTACATAGACGAGGCTATCGTCTCACTATTGCTTCGTCGCGACTAACCGATTCGCTGATGCTCTTTATGCGTCACCACATGATAGATAATCTCTTTGAGTACGTTGTGGGCTCGGACAGTGTGGAGAATCACAAGCCACACCCAGAGCCTGTTGTCAAGACCCTTAAGACACTGGGTGTTACGGCGGCGGAGGCACTTGTTGTAGGTGATATGCCTGTGGATGTTGGCATGGCGCACAATGCGGGTGTTAGGGCAATATCTGTCTCGTATGGCAATGCCACCCGTGCCGAACTGGAAGAGTCCAGGGCCGATGTCGTTATTGATGACTTCACACAGCTCCTCGATATCATGGCATAATCTCTTGTAGCCCTATCGCGTGGTTTTGCTGCAAAAGGTTCATTTGTAGATTGTTGTTAAAAAGTGGATTGCGAATTGCTAATTTGCAATAGTTTTTGTATCTTTGTGCGCTATTTATACGTATAAAGATTATTAGCGGAAAATGAAGAATATACGCAACTTTTGTATTATTGCTCATATCGACCATGGTAAGAGTACGCTTGCCGATCGTCTCCTGGAGAAGACAAACACGCTGAATCAGCGAGAGATGCAGGCACAGGTGCTCGATGACATGGACCTTGAGCGTGAGAAGGGTATCACCATCAAGAGCCACGCCATACAGATGGAGTACAAGGCTCGCAATGGCCAGGCCTACACACTAAACCTTATTGACACCCCAGGACACGTCGACTTCTCGTACGAGGTGTCGCGCGCTATTGCCTCATGTGAGGGTGCTCTCCTTGTTGTGGATGCTACGCAGGGTATCCAGGCGCAGACAATATCTAACCTATACCTCGCCTTGGGTCAGGATCTCGAGATTATCCCTGTGCACAACAAGATCGACTGCGAGTCAGCGATGATAGATGAGGTTAAGGATCAGATTATAGACCTCATTGGCTGCAAGGAGGAGGATATATTGCTCGCTTCGGGTAAGACAGGCCAAGGTGTAGAGGAGGTATTGGAGGCTATCGTTGAGCGTATCCCTGCCCCTGAGGGTGATGAGAACGCCCCTCTCCAGGCACTTATCTTCGACTCGGTGTTCAACCCCTTCCGTGGCGTTATCGCATACTTCCGTGTCTTCAACGGCACTATCCGCAAGGGCGACCATGTTAAGTTCTTCAACACGGGTAGTGAGTACGATGCCGATGAGATTGGTGTGCTCAAGCTCAAGATGGTGGAGCGTGGCGAGATTAAGGCTGGCGATGTAGGTTATATATGCTCGGGTATCAAGAACTCTACAGATGTCAAGGTGGGTGATACAATCACCGCTGTGGCTAACCCTTGCAAGGAGGCTATCGCAGGCTTCGAGGATGTTAAACCTATGGTCTTCGCCGGTGTATATCCCGTAGAGGCAGACCAGTATGAGGACTTGCGTGCATCGCTCGAGAAGCTCAAGCTCAACGACGCATCGCTCACCTTCGAGCCTGAGAGCTCGTTGGCCCTCGGCTTCGGCTTCCGCTGTGGTTTCCTCGGACTTCTCCACATGGAGATTATCCAGGAGCGCCTATACCGTGAGTTCGATATGGATGTCATCACTACGGTGCCTAACGTATCGTACCATATAACCACCACCCAGGGTGAGGAGCTTGAGGTGCACAACCCTTCGGGTCTTCCAGAGATTACCAAGGTGGCAAAGATTGAGGAGCCATATATCCTTGCGCAGATCATCACCAAGGCTGACTTCCTTGGCAATGTCCTCAAGTTATGTATCGATAAGCGTGGTGTGATGAAGAACCAGACCTTTATCACCCAGGACCGTGTGGAGGTTAACTTTGAGATGCCACTCTCGGAGATCGTCTTCGACTTCTACGATAAGCTCAAGAGTATCTCAAAGGGTTACGCATCATTCGACTATCACCGTACAGGCTACCAGCTAAGTAAGCTTGCGAAGCTCGATATCCTCCTCAATGGCGAGGCTGTCGACGCCCTCTCGTCGCTCATATATGCCGACCACGCCTATGACTTTGGTCGTAAGATGTGCGAGAAGCTCAAAGAGCTTATCCCACGTCAGCAGTTCGATATCGCCATCCAGGCAGCTATCGGCGCTAAGATTATTGCTCGCGAGACCGTTAAGGCCGTGCGTAAGGATGTTACAGCCAAGTGTTACGGTGGTGATATCTCGCGTAAGCGTAAGCTCTTGGAGAAGCAGAAGGCAGGTAAGAAGCGTATGCGACAGATTGGCTCGGTGCAGGTGCCACAGTCGGCGTTCTTGGCTGTGCTAAAGATGGACTAATTTTTTTGTGATAAGGGGCAATCTACTGCCGCTAACGAATTATCTTCGGCAATGGGCAGTACGCCCAAGTACAGCCCATCGCCTCGAAATTCGCCGAGCGTTGTATCTAACCCCTTCTAACAAAAAATATGGCGCTGTGATAAGGGCCATCTTTGGTGTATCGCTTGTCTGAAAAAAGCTTATTTATAGAGAGATTAAGGAGTTTAGGGAGATTAGTGATTATCTAATTTTGAGCTCTTTACACTCATTAAGCTCCTTAAACTCCCTAACATATACATTGCGGTAGTAGCTCAGTTGGTAGAGCATCGGCTTCCCAAGCCGAGAGTCGCGGGTTCGAGTCCCGTCTACCGCTCAGCTTTGCTGGAGGGTTAGGGACTCTCACACGCGACTCTCGCTCGCCCCTTCCAGGGGTCGGGGGTGTAAATGTGAATATCGCACGCAGTGGCAGTCTCCTAAGTAGTTATTATCTCGAAGTTCCCTAAAATTCCTAATCAACCTAACTCATCTATATCTCACGTATAGAAATCTAAAAACCTAAAACTAAATAAAAATGAGAAGATTAATTTTGAGCTTTGTAGCGCTCATCTCCATCGGTAGTCTCTCGGCGCAGAGCTATCAGCCTACCGAGGCTGTTATGCAGTCGCGTAAGGAGTTTTCAGAAGACCGTTTCGGTATATTCATCCACTGGGGTATCTACTCTATGTATGCCCAGGGTGAGTGGTATTTGCAGAATGCTCAGGGTATTCAGCGTGATGAGTATGCCAAGGCTGCAGATGCCTTCTATCCACATCGTTTCGATGCTAAGGAGTGGGTGTCGGCAATCAAGGCATCGGGTGCCAAGTATATATGTTTCACCACACGCCACCACGATAGCTTCTCGATGTGGGATACCGCAGAGTCGGACTTCAATATCGTTGATGCTACCCCTTTCAAGCGTGATGTGCTCAAGGAGTTGGCCGAGGAGTGCCACAAGCAGGGTATAGCTCTACACCTCTACTACTCGCATGCCGACTGGTCGCGCGACGATTATCCACGTGGCCGCACAGGTTGGGGTGTTGCAGGTCGTGATCCCGAGAAGATTAGCTGGGATAGCTACTATAACTTTATGAATCGCCAGATTACTGAGCTCCTCACCAACTATGGTCCCATCCGTGCCATGTGGTTTGATGGCTGGTGGGATCATGAGGAGGATGCAACACCTTTTGACTGGCACCTCGACGAGCAGTATGCCTTGGTGCATGAGCTTCAGCCATCGTGTATGGTTGCCAACAACCACCATGTGACACCTTTCGAGGGCGAGGATATCCAGATTTTCGAGCGTGACCTTCCTGGCGAAAATAGCCATGGCTTGTCGGGTCAGGCGATTAGTCGCTTGCCTTTGGAGACCTGCCAGACTATGAATGGTATGTGGGGCTATAAGGTTGTAGACCAGAACTATAAGAGTGCTAAGACCCTTGTTCGCTACCTTGTGTCAACTGCTGCTAAGGGTGCTAACCTCTTGCTCAACGTTGGTCCTCAGCCTAATGGCGAGCTTCCCGAGGTAGCTATCGAGCGCATGAAGGCTATGGGTGAGTGGATGGCTAAGAATGGCGAGAGTGTCTATGGTACAGTGGCTGGTGATATCCCTCAGCACGACTGGGGCTGCACCACACGCAAGGGTGACAAGCTCTATGTTCATATCTTCGAGCTCGACCACGATGTATTGTACCTGCCATACGAGGGTAAGGTTGTGTCGGCTAAGGCCTTGGTTAGCGGCGAGAAGATTAAGTTCCAGAGTGTCAAGGGCGGCATCCTCTTGGAGGTCGGCGAGCTTGGCGAGGATAACATTGACTTCGTTGTTGAGCTACGCACAAAGTAGTAAGCACCTAAACTTGGAAAAAATATCGCAGTTCACAGTTGTGGATTGCGATATTTTTACTATCTTTGCACGATTAATGCGCGGATATTATCTGTGTGCGTGATAATGAGATAATTACATAAACAATAATAACAAAAACTTTTAAACAATGCAGAGTAAAGGTATTATTAAGTGGCTGGCTGTGCTATTGGCAGTTGCCAGCATTTTCCAGCTCTCGTTCACATTCGTGACACGCAATGTGGAGGAAAAGGCCGCAGTACATGCGGAGAAGAGCGCACAGGCTAAGGTTGCCGATCGTAAGGCTGAGCTTGAGAAGGCTGGTAAGGATCTCCTTAGAGCGGAGGCTGAGGCTACTCTCTTGGCTGAGCAGTTTGAGACTGAGGAGGCTCGCAAGGCTGCCATCGATGCTTATGTAGCTGAGAACTACAACGCTGAGAAGGTGTTTGCCTCTTTCGACGAGCAGAGTGAGTACTCTAAGGCATACGCTGATGCTGAGCGTGTATATCTTGAGAAGATGTGGGATGAGGAGGTTTACGATCTTCTCTTCGTGAAGTACACCTACGGCGATTGCAAGAACCGTGAGCTCAATCTTGGTCTTGACTTGCGTGGTGGTATGAACGTAATGCTTGAGGTTAAGCCTGCCGACATCGTTCGTGTAGATGTTGAGAAGTGCCCATTGTTCGCTACAAACAAGGAGTTTGCTCAGCGTATGGAGGCTGTTCTTCACGCATCTGCTAAGGAGAAGAAGGATGTAGAGAAGGCTATCGACATCTTGGTTAATAACAGCACCGATGAGGACCTTCAGGCAGTATTCGGCACAACTAACCGTGGTGACATCAAGGCAAGCATCGAGCAGCGTGTTGACAACTCTACTGATGGCGTACTCAAGAGCCTTGAGCGTCGTATCGACGCACTTGGCGTTGTTCAGCCTAACATTCAGCGTGTTATCGGTACTAACCGTATCTCTATTGAGCTCCCAGGTATCAAGGAGCCAGAGCGCGTTAAGAAGATTCTCTCTTCTTCAGCTTTGCTCGAGTTCTGGGCTGTAGGTACTCCATATGATGCTGAGGCTGTTCGTGAGGCTATCGCTCAGAATAACATGCTTGAGGGTGTTGAGTTCCAGTATGTTGGTGGTGGTAACTGCGTAGGTGTTGCCGACAGATCATACATCGAGACTATCAACGATATTCTCAAGGACCCAGCAAACAAGGCGAAGTTGCCTACTGGTGTTAAGCTTGCATGGGAGAACAAGAGCATCGATGGTAAGACCTATGGTGACTACCGTCTTGTAGTATTGAAGGGTACTGCTCCTTTGATGGATGGATCGGGTGTTACCAATGCTGAGGCTCAGAGCGGCGACCCAACTAGAGGTGGTGGCTTCGAGGTCTCTATGACCATGGATTCAGAGAATACTGCTAAGTGGGCAGCAATCACTGCTAGCTACGTTGGTCAGCAGATCGCTATCGTAATGGATGATGTTGTATACTCTGCTCCTAGAGTTGAGGGCCGTATCGATGGCGCTTCATCAATCACTGGTGATTTCACCGTTCAGGAGGCTGAGGACTTGGCTAACGTGCTCAAGGCTGGTAAGGCTCCTGCACGCGCAACTATCGTGTACTCAGAGGTCGTTGGTCCATCACTCGGTGAGAAGGCTATCAACTCTGGTCTTATCTCTTTCGCTATCGCATTCTTGCTCGTACTCCTCTACATGGCATTCTTCTATAAGACTGCTGGTTGGATGGCGAACATCGCACTTCTTCTCAACGTATTGTTGTTGATGGGTGTACTCGTATCGTTCGGTGCTGTATTGACACTCCCAGGTATTGCCGGTATCGTTCTTACTATGGGTATGGCTGTGGATGCTAACGTTATCATCTTCGAGCGTGTTAAGGAGGAGCTTCGCTCTGGTAAGGGTCTCGCCTTGTCTATCAAGGATGGTTTCTCTAATGCATACTCTGCGATTATCGACGGTAACATCACTACAATCATCACTGGTGCTGTCCTCTTCTTCTTCGGTACAGGTCCAGTTAGAGGTTTCGCAACAACCCTTGTAGTTGGTATCATCACATCGTTGTTCTGCGCAATCTTCATCACTCGTCTACTTCTCGAGGTATGGGCTGCTCGTCGTGGTAGCGTATCATTCTCTCGTAAGTGCACTGAGAACTTCTTGCAGAATGTTAAGTTCAGTTTTATCTCTAAGCGTAAGTACTCTTACATCATCTCTGGTACGCTTATTATCGCATCAGTAGTGTCACTCTTTACCTTGGGTCTTAACAAGGGTGTTGAGTTTACAGGTGGTCGTACCTATGTTGTTAAGTTCGATAAGTCTGTTGATGTTGATGCTGTTCGTGAGAATATCGCTGAGGCATTCGAGGCTGTAGCCGATGCTTCTAACGCCTCTGTTGAGGTTAAGCAGTTTGGTGACGACAACCAGGTGCGTATCGTAACTCAGTTCGAGCCTAACGATGAGCAGATTGCTGCATTCAAGGCTGCTTATGAGGCTGAGTATAGCAACAATGCTGATATGCTTCTCAAGGCTAACGACATCGACGAGGACTTCGTTGTTGAGTATATCCTTTGGGAGTCGACTCAGGAGTTCTACACTGAGACACTCGACTTCACCGAGGAGTTCAGCAACAACAATGACTCAGTGGGTATTACTCAGTCAAGCAAGGTTGATAAGTCAATCTCTGGCGAGATGACATGGAACTCAATCATGGCAGTTCTCTTCTCATTGGTTGCTATCGGTATCTACATCGCTATCCGTTTCCGTCGTTGGCAGTGGGCTACAGGTGCTACATTCGCACTTCTCCACAACGCTATCTTGGTAATCGGTATCTTCTCAATGTTGTATGCTGTGATGCCTTTCAACTTGGAGGTTAACCAGGCATTTATCGCTGCAATCTTGACTATCATCGGTTACTCTATCAACGATACAGTGGTTATCTTCGACCGTATCCGTGAGTACATCGGTCTCTATCCAAAGCGTAATATCAAGACAAATATCGATAACGCTATATGCTCTACTTTGTCACGTACAATCAACACCTCAGGTACAACACTTGTAACATTGTTGTCAATCTTCATCTTTGGTGGTGAGTCTATCCGTGGCTTCGTATTTGCGTTGATCCTCGGTATCGTGATTGGTACTTACTCTTCAGTATTCATCGCAACACCTATCGCCTACGACCTTCAGCGTAAGAAGGCTGATAAGGCTGCAGATGAGGAGACAAAGTAAGAGAATTAGAAGAATATTCTATAGAAAAGTAGGTCGCTAAGAGATTAGCGGCCTATTTTTTCGTTTCTTTGATAAATTTTATGTAAGTTTGCAGTTGGTAAACTGTGTAACCTAAAGAATGATGAAGTACTTATCTACAGAGGGCCTAATAAAGTTCGTTAAGTTCTTGCGACGTTATATCTCGCCAGCCTACATCGCAATGTTCGTGGCGGCACTATTGTTGTGGTATGTAACCAAGCTTGGTGAGAACTATACCACCGAACATGAAATTACTGTTGTCATAGATGGTAAGGAGTATCCTGTGGATTGCACCGTAAGAGGTAAGGGTACCGACCTTATTGGTTATACCATGTCGTCGCGCCGTAGTCGCTTCAATATATCATCTTCGGAGCTCTCGTTCGATAAGGAGACCCGCAATAGCGATGGCTCGAGATCATACCATATATCTACAGTGTCGTTACAGCAGGCCCTTGCAGCACGCATGAGCGATATAGAGGTTGTCGCCGTGGGTTCGCTGCCGCCTATTACGTTTGATGATGAGGATGTCGCACCACAGGATAATCGCAATGATGTCTGTATATTGGACTACTAATATGGTTTGTGATTGTGTCGTACGACAACTCATATCGCGTAGACCCAAGATAACTCAATAATATTATATATATGTATAAGGTAGGTATAACTGGAGGCATAGGATCGGGTAAGAGTACCGTATCGCGTATTCTTGCGGAGTGTGGTGTGAAGGTATATACCTCGGATGATCGCGCCAAGGAGCTAATGGTAACATCATTGGAGCTACGTGATAAGATCGTAGCGGCCTTTGGCGAGGAGGCCTATGTCGATGGTCAACTTAATAGATTATACCTTGCGCAGAGCGTCTTCAACGACCCCGCTCGACTTGCGATGCTTAATAGCATCGTTCATCCTGCTGTTATGGATGACTTCGATAGATGGGCCGAGCAGCAGAGTGGTAGCTATGTGGTCCTTGAGTCAGCAATACTCTTTGAGGCGAACCTCGATAGTAGGGTAGACTGCGTTGTCTCGGTGCTTGCTCCTGAGGCCCTGCGCATTGAGCGTGCCATGCAGCGTGACGGCTCATCACGTGAGGAGGTCGAACGTCGAATTGCAAACCAGATATCGGATGATGAGCGTACCGAGCGCTCGAAATATGCCATTGTGAACATCGTGCTTGATGACTTGCAGGAGGATGTCGAGCAGCTACATCGCCGATTAGTCTATGATTCTACACCCCACAACTATTAATCTTGCTGATAGCCATGTGATGGCTATCATAAACCTCACGCCCGACTCTTTCTATGCAAGGAGTCGTAACTTGTCGTGCGACGAGGTATATGTGTCGCTACGCCAGGCTATCGAGGGTGGCGCAACTATTGTCGACCTTGGAGGCTACTCGTCGCGTCCAGGTGCGAGCGATGTCTCGGTAGAGGAGGAGTGGCGTAGGGTACGCATGGGCTTGGAGGCTGTGCGTAGTATGGATGAGGGTGTGGTGGTCTCTATCGACACCTTCCGCTCGGAGGTGGCTCGTCGCGCATATGAGGAGTATGGCGATGTCATCATCAACGATATCTCGGCAGGCGAGATGGATGAGGCAATGGTGGGTGTTGTAGCTAAGAATAACCTTATGTATGTGGCTATGCATATGCGAGGTACTCCTAAGAGTATGAGTGAACTAAATAGCTACCCCGAGGGTGTTGTCAATGGTGTTGTTGGCTACTTCGCAAGACGTATCGAGGAGCTTGTGGTAGCTGGCATTAAGCGTGAGAATATCATCCTTGACCCAGGCTTTGGCTTTGCCAAGAGCGTAGAGCAGAACTGGGAGCTTATGCGTGGATTGGGTGAGTTGTATAAGTTTGGCCTACCAGTACTTGTTGGCGTGTCGCGTAAGTCGATGTTGTATAAACCTCTTGGCCTTGGTGCGGAGGATGTGCTTCCCTCGTCGTTAGCCTTGGCATGGGAGTCATTGCGCCATGGCGCTACTATTCTTCGTGTCCACGATGTTAGGGAGACACATCAGATTGTTGAGCTTAGAAAATACTATGATGATGATTCAGATAGATAATATAAAGAAGAGCTTTGGTGACCTTGAGGTGCTGCATGGTGTCTCGCTAAGTGTCAATCGAGGAGAACTTGTTACGCTTGTTGGGGCGAGTGGCGCTGGTAAGAGCACACTGCTGCAGATTGTGGGTACACTTATGTCGGCTGATAGTGGTGAGGTGCGTATCGATGGCGTGTCGCCCGAGGGTCTGTCGGATAGTGAATTGTCGAGTTTTCGTAATAAGCATATTGGCTTTGTCTTTCAGTTTCACCACCTCTTGGAGGAGTTCTCGGCATTGGAGAATGTTATGATGCCTATGCTTATCGCCAAGGTGTCACGTGGCGAGGCTAAGCAGCGAGCCAAGGAGCTTCTCGCTATGGTGGGCATGGAACACCGCATGGAGCATAAGCCATCGGCCCTGTCGGGTGGTGAGCAGCAGCGTGTGGCCATAGCACGAGCCTTGGCTAATAACCCATCGGTGGTGCTTGCCGATGAGCCTACGGGTAATCTCGATTCTGCTACCCGAGATGAGATACAGTCACTATTTTTTACCTTGCGCGAGCGTACGGGGCAGACATTCCTTATCGTCACGCACGACGAGAAGCTCGCCGAGAAGTCGGATCGTAAAATTGTAATGAGCGATGGTCGCATCCTTTAAGGACCTTAGTCGTGAGGAGCTTCGTGAGTTATTGGACGAGCTACACGACAGATATAATAACCCAGACTTCATTGAGGCAGATCCTATTAGTGTGCCTCATAGTTTCACTGACCCCGTGGATAGGGAGGTTGCAGGTCTTCTCGCCTCGACCATTGCGTGGGGCAACCGCAAGGCTATTGTGCAGAGTGCCCACCGCATGATGCGCTATATGGATAATCAGCCACGCGACTTTGTTCTGAACGCCTCGGAGGGGGATATGGCCTATCTAAGTAGTTATGTTCATCGCACCTTCAATGGTGGTGATTTCCAAGACTTTGTGCGTGGTATGCGCCATATTATCGAGGAGTGGGGTAGTGTTGGAGGTTTCTTCGAGCACCACTACCTGGAGAGTGGCGATGTGCGCAAGGCTATCTCGGCCTTTCGCCGCGAGTTCTTCTCCGTGCCCCATGATAAGCACTCCGAGAAGCATCTCTCTTCGATAGATAGGGGCGCTGCTTGTAAGCGTATAGCTATGTATATGCGTTGGTTTGTGCGCCGGGATGATAGAGGTGTAGACTTTGGCCAGTGGCAGAAGATTCCTATGTCGGCGCTATACCTCCCCTTGGATATACACACAGGTCGCATGGGTCGTGCCATGGGACTCTTGCAGCGCAAGCAGGATGATTGGAAGGCTGTGGAGGAGATTACCGCCTCGCTCAGAGAGTTCTGCCCCGAGGACCCTACACGCTACGACTACTCGCTCTTTGGTGCGGGCATTACCAAACTCTTCGATTAAAAGATAGAATAGGTATAAAATAAGTGAATCATGAATGTAAGTAGTTTTATTCTAACCCTGATGATGTTATTTGTAGGGCTTGAGGCAAATGCACAGGACATTGAGAATAGAAGGGTAAATATTCTAGAATCACCCGATAGCTGTAATGTATATTATTTATATGGCAATGATGGCTGGGGAGGTGTCCCTAAAGGGTGGACTGTACAACGCGAACTGCTGAAGAACGCGACAAAGACAGATCTTGAGCAGACTGTTCTGCACTCAAGAACTCCAGCTTACAGAGCCATGGCTTATCATGCATTGGTGGAAGATAGAAGCAAGAAATGTTATGACCTTCTTCTTCAGAAATTGAGTGACTCTTCCACATTCAATGTTGCAGCGTTTGATGTATGGTATACTTGTGATGTTGCCTCATTCATGATCGGTGTTGTTTCAGATTCTAAGCGACCACTGTTTACTAAGGATCAGCAGCATCACTTGGATAGCCTCATCATCTTCAGTGATGGGCTTGAACACCTCGATAAGTATGCTCCTGCATCACGACTTAAAGGGATGGATGGTCTATATGGAAGGCTCCGAGAGTTGCATCTATCTGGAACGCCAAATCTGCTACCTATTATAGCCGAGTATAGGAATGAGGATGATATTCCTATGATTATTGATGCTCTTCTGGAATATAGGAAGGGTTTGAATCATCAAGGAGGCCAACAAGGTCCGGAAGGAAATACTAACAACGCCTTAAATGCCATAATGGGCTGGAATGATGATGCCTTTGTCCCTGTTTTGGAAGAGTTGCGAGACTATGAATTATCTCGTAGATATCTTGACTATTATAGAGTGAAGATGCTTTTCAAGGTGGTGATGTCCTATGATAATGAGTGGGCATATAACTTCATTGATGAAACTTTCGGTAAGATGAATGGCGCTAATAAATTCTCATATCCTGAGAATTTGTACAGAGCATATTACGAAGAGGATGAAATACCGCGTTTTCGACCATTAATTGAAAAATATGGAGAAAGGCCACTTATTTGGTAAGGCAGGCTGGAAATGCAAAATAGTAGGAAAAGGTAGTTATTAGCTTGTGATGTCTAAATAAAAAAGACGCTGAACTTAACCCATTACCAATGTTTCACTTTAAGCAGTTTAATATCGATGATGCTCTATGCGCTATGAAGGTAGGTACCGATGGTGTCCTGCTTGGTGCGTGGGCCGATGTGTCTGGGGCAGTACGCATCCTCGATGCGGGGTGTGGCTCTGCGCTTATAGCTCTTATGGTGGCTCAGCGTAATGCTAAGGCTCGCATCACGGCAATAGATATTGACGAGGGGGCTATAAATCAGTCGGTTGTGAATGTGCAGGCCTCGCCATGGGCCGAGCGTATTGAGGTGCTCTTGGCCGATTTGCGTACCTACTCCTTAGATATAGGCTACGACCATATTGTCTCCAACCCGCCCTTCTTCAACGACTCGCTTTCGTCGCCCGATGAGCAACGTGCCGTAGCTCGCCACAGCCTCACGCTCAGCTACGATGATATTGTTGTGGCTGCGCTGCGTCTACTGCGCCCAGGTGGTCGCCTAAGTATCGTGCTCCCAGCAGCCGAGGCAGCGCTCTTTCGTCGTGTGGCCTTTGGTCGTATGTGGCTGAGGTGTCAGCTGAACATCTTTACCCACGCGGGCGAGATGCCCAAGCGAGTACTCATGGAGTTTGAGCTATCGTCCGAGCCCATAATGCCCAAGGTCGATGATCTTGATATGTATGATTATGGTGGAGGGTATAGCGAAAAATATCGTCGGCTTACCGGGGAATATTATCTGAAATTTTGATATTTCGAGATTATTTCATAATTTTGCCAAATAACCTAAAATTGAACTTATGAGAAGATTATCACTTATAGTTGTTGCGATGCTCTTTGTGGTTGCTAACCTCTCGGCACAGCAGTTTGTTAAGAAGCGTGTTGGCTTCTATACTGAGGGTGCGACCACAGTCTTTGCAGATGCCAATACTACACTTGCCCTCGATATAACAATCTCACACGAGGAGTTTGTTGCTGGACCCTATGCCCGTTATGCGCAGAAGTACCTGGGCAGTCGTGCTTTGCAGATGGACCGTTCTACGTACGACATTGTTGCTGCACAGGTAGCTGTGGCCTCTGATGATTACTATATGGTAGGTGATCTTGAGACCCCTATGGTTGATGACTTCGCTTCGGAGCTTACCTTCCCTCAGGTGTTGCCCGATAAGCTATCGTCACGTGATATGAGCCTTGAGGAGGCTGCTGCCGCAGCTGCAGCACAGATATTGGAGCTACGCAAGGTGCGCCTTGAGCTTATTACAGGTGAGCTCGGTGATGGTGTCTATGGCGCTGGTCTGAAGAGCGCTTTGGCTGAAATTGAGCGTATCGAGAAGAGCTACATGGAGCTATTCTATGGTAAGAGTGCTCAGACATGCACCACACATCGTATCTATCTCTCGGTGGATGCATCACGCAAGACAATCATTGCTGCGCGCTTCAATAGCGAGGAGGGTCTTCTTAATGTAGATAACCTCGATGGCGATATCGTCATGGTAAACATTGTACCTTCGAACGTAGAGTATCCAGCATCTAACCCTAAGGGTAAGGTACACTACCGTTTTGCTAACAATGCTACGGTTGTTGTTAGCCTTGGTCAGGAGGTGCTCACCAGCCGTGTGCTCCCAATCTTCGAGTTCGGTCAGACCGTAACTCTTTAACCATTATCACTATGGATAATACCCAACGAATGATTGCCCTGTTAGGCCGTGTGCGTCGTGAGATGAATGGCGCAGTATCGGAGAGCATGGCTACACATGGTCAGAAGTATGGCCTTAACTACGGTGTGAGCGTCGCGACACTACGTGAGATAGCTACAACAGAGACCAAAGACTACGACTTTGCAAAATATCTATATCAGCAACAGGTGCGTGAGCTCAAACTCTTGGCGTGCCATGTGGCTGATGCTAGTAGGGTAGATACCCACGAGTTTCCATTCTGGTCGCGAGGTATCACCAATGCCGAACTTGCCGAGGAGCTGGCATTTGCTCTGCTTTCCAAGATATACGATATAAACTCACTTATGGGTATATGGTGTACCGAGAGCAACGAGATGGTGGCCTATGCCGCACTTATGGGAGCATCGCGCAATGAGCGAACAACAACTGAGGTGTCGTTCATAGCTGTTGAAAAGGCTGTGCGTGCTAATCCCACTTCGGAGTATATAGCCCTTGGTGCTGTAACCCTCTTATGCTATGTGGCAAGCCGTGATAAGTCCGTAAAGGTTGGTATCCCTGTGCTTATGGAGCGTCTGCCCGATTGCCATGCTAAGGAGCGTATAAACGAGGAGCTTGACTGGAGATTGGAGTATATTTAGCATAGATAACGAGGGTGGGGTAGCCCACACATATATTAAATCCCGACAAGAAGTTGTATGGCTTATTGTCGGGATTTTTCTGTGACTCTATCTCAGGGCGTGTCTGCGAATGGCTGATACGAGGTGCTCGTAGCGTACAATGCCGCAATCACGCCATATTGCCTCACCATGTGAGAAGAGTATGAATGTTGGCACAGCAACGATATTATAGCGACGTACGATTTTGCGATGCTCCATCATATCTGTATTTATCCGTATAATGCTAACCATGTCGCCCATGGATAGCGCTATGCGCTGGAGCGTGAGCTCCATGTCGTGACACGCCCCACACCACTGGGCATAGAAGTCCACTAAGTGTAGGTGTTGTTGATGTATGATGTTGTCAAAGCTCGCCGTTGTCATAACTCTTAAATTTAAACGATGAAGGGCTACATGCCTATGCAATGTAGCCCTTCACAAAATCTATACCGTTTATCACTATACGAGGTTGAGTTCTCGCTTTAGTGCCTCAATCTTCTCGTCGAGCTCGGCCTCCACCTTCTCGAACTGCTCTACGCAGCATAGTGGAGCCTTAACGCCGAAGTAGAACTTAATCTTAGGCTCGGTACCAGATGGACGTACAGATACCTTTGTGCCATCCTCGGTGAGCCACTGAAGTACGTTGCTCTTCTCGTCGATGCCCTCGATAGGCTTGCGCTCACCCGTTACGGTGTCAATCTCCTCCAATGTCTTGTAGTCAAGAATCTTTACCACTGGCGAGCCAAGCAACGACTTTGGAGGGTTGCTACGGTAGTCAACCATCATCTGCTGAATCTCGGCAGCACCATCCTTACCCTTGCGAACAACATTTACCAAGCCCTCGCGGAAGAAGCCATACTTAACGTACAACTGCTGCAACCACTCGTATAGGGTGATGCCCATAGTATCGCGTGCCCATGCTGCAGCCTCGGCAACGAGAGTGATAGCGGCAACGCCATCCTTATCGCGTACGAAATCGCCAGGAAGATAGCCGAACGACTCCTCGCCACCACCGATATACTTGGTTTTGCCCTCCTGCTCACGTATGATCTTAGCAATGTACTTGAAGCCTGTGAGGCAGTTGTAGCACTTAACGCCGAAGTGCTCAGCTACGGCATCAGGCATCATAGAAGTCACGATGGTCTTAACGACAAACTCCTTACCTGTGATCTTGCCAAGCTCAGCCCAGCGTGTGAGCTGGTAGCACATCAAGAGTACAAGGGTCTGGTTGCCGTTAAGCAATACGTAGTTGCCATTAGCAGTACGCAACGCTACACCCAAGCGGTCGGCATCAGGATCGGTAGCCATGGCGAAGTCGGCACCCTCACGCTCGGCACGCTCGATGGCCATAGCCATTGTCTTGCGCTCCTCGGGGTTTGGTGATGCTACGGTTGGGAAGTTGCCATCGAGCACCATCTGCTCCTCTACACATATAATATTATTGAAGCCATAGTTGCGAAGTGACATAGGCACAAGCTTAACACCAGCACCGTGAAGTGGGGTGTAGACAATCTTCATGTCGTTGAACTTTGCGACTGACTCAGGTGAGAGCGAAAGGTCCTTGATTGCCTGGAGATATATCTTGTCGAACTCCTCACCAAGAATATTAATATTTTCGCTATTTTTACCAGTCAACACCTGGCTGTTGTCAGTAACCTTAAGCACCTCCTCGATGATGTTAACATCGTGTGGCGAGGTCACTTGCGAGCCATCGGTCCAGTATGCCTTGTAGCCGTTGTACTCCTTAGGGTTGTGCGATGCTGTCACCATAACACCCGACTTACAGCCGAGCTCGCGGATGGCGAAGCTTAGCTCTGGTGTTGGGCGTAGTGCATCGAAGAGGTATACTATAAAGCCGTTAGAGGCAAAGATGTCTGCCACACGCTCAGCGAACATGCGTGAGTTATTACGGCTGTCGTGTGAAATAGCTACCTTAATCTCCTCGCCAGCGAAATTCTTCTTTAGGTAGTTTGCAAGTCCCTGAGTAGCAGCACCTACAGTGTAAATGTTCATACGGTTAGTACCTGCACCCATAATACCACGCAAACCGCCAGTACCAAACTCCAGGTCCTTGTAGAAGCTCTCTACCAACTCGGTAGGGTTATTCTCGATCATAAGTCTGATCTCCTGCTTTGTCGCCTCGTCGTAGTCGCCGTTGAGCCATGCGTTAGCACGATCCATCACCAGCTTGTTCAAATCGGTTGCCATAATCGTATTAGTTATTTTTATATGTTGTTAGTTTGATCAAACAAATTTCTAATATGCAAATATACTAAAAAATCTTTAGAATCTAATATATCAGCACATTAAAATATTCAACAAAAATATTGCCCTTTAGCGCTTATTAAAAAAATCGAATTTTGCAACTCTTTTTTGAGTTTATTTTAATAAAATTATCCACATCTTTGCAATGTCGAAAACGCCATAAATAGCCTCGGCAAATCAATGGTGGTTTAAGCAAAAATGAGTAGATGAGACTAACTTGTTGAAACACAATATTGATTGCGTTTCGAGGGGTCATCACCTCTAACCAGAACCGAAGTTTTTAACTGTTAACAAGCATTGGAAATGCAGAACGAGATATATAACGAAATGTGGCAAGACTGCTTGGATAAGCTCCGCTCCTCAATTACCGAGGAGGAGATTGTCAAGTGGTTCAAGCCTATTCGTCCCATCGACTTCGATGGCTCGAATCTGCGTCTCCGTGTCCCTAACGAGAGCTTCGTAGCAAGCATCGAGAAGCGATATCTAAGCATTCTCCGTCCTATCATCACCGAGCTGTATGGTGCTGATACCCAGCTTCACTACGCTATACCTCGCGCTGTGCGTCAGCCACAGACAGAGACTCCCGAAGCTTCGGTGCCTAAGTTCGCAGGGCCTATTGACACTGCAAAGATAAAAAATCCTTTTGCACTTCCAGGCCTTCCTCGAAGAATAATGTTCGACCCACAGCTAAATCCTAACTATACCTTCGATAATCATATCGAGGGCGAGTGCAACCGCTTGGCGCGCTCGGCGGGTATGGCAGTGGCGGTATCTCCTGGTACTACAGCGTTCAACCCTCTATATATCTATGGCGACTCTGGCCTCGGTAAGACACATATCGTGCAGGCCATAGGTCATGAGGTGCGTCAGCGTCACCCCGAATTACAGGTGTTGTACGTATCGATGAATAAGTTCCAGGCCCAGTTCCAGACCGCCTACAAGAATGGTGAGATTACCGATTTCATACACTTCTACCAGATGGTCGACGTGCTTATCATCGACGATATTCAGGAGCTTACAGGTAAGACCGGTACACAGAACGTATTCTTCAACATCTTCAACCACCTTCAGCTTGCTGGCAAGCAGCTTATCCTAACCTCGGATAAGCCACCCGTGGAGCTTAAGGATATCGAGCAGCGCCTTCTCACCCGTTTTAAGTGGGGTCTATCGGCATTCCTTTCTGTGCCTGACTATGAGACCAAGGTGAAGATTATACGTGCTAAGGCGCAGCGTCTCGGAGCAACAATACCTGAGGATGTTGTTGCATACCTCGCAGAGAACATCTCGGCAAATGTGCGTGAGATTGAGGGTGCGCTATCATCGCTCATCGCCAATGCCTCGTTCCTTGGTCGCAAGGTGACAATATCGCTTGCCAAGGATATTCTCAAGGTATATGTTAAGCTTACGCAGCGTGAGATAACCATCGACAGCATCGTAAAGATTGTCTGCGACTACTATAACATTGAGCTCGACACCTTTAACTCGGCAAAGCGAACTCGTGATGTGGCACAGGCACGTCAGGTGGCCATGTATCTCTCAAAGCAGCACACCAAGGCACCACTCACCGTGATAGGCTCATCTATTGGCGGTCGTAACCATGCTACGGTACTTCACAGCTGCAAGGCTGTTGCCGACATGATGGATACCGACAAGCAGTTTAAGATGCAGATTGAGGAGATTGAGAAGATTGTGTTAGGCAAAAACTAAATTTCTCGAGATAAGGGGGTATCTTCGACCCATCCTATAAAATTGAAAACCCTGGGCTGTACCTCTTGTACTATCCCAGGTTTTTCATTTATACGATGAGCCAAATCTACCCCCTTCTATCGAGAAATTACATCTGACGTGATTAGGGCCATCTTCGACCTATCCTATAAAATTGAAAACCCTGTGCTGTACCTCTTGTACTATCCCAGGTTTTTCATATATGCGATGAGCCAAATCTAACCCCTTCTATCGAGAAATTACATCTGACGTGATAAGGGCCATCTTCGGCCTATCCCTAAAAGTAAAACATCCTGGGCTGTACCTCATGTACTATCCCAGGATGTTCTCTTTTTAAGATAGGTCAATTCTTGGCCAATTATGGGGACCAACTCCTATTTGCTAATTTCTGTCCTACCTCAGGTCTGCTCCTAAATAATAGAGTCTGCCCAACTATTTGTCAGGCAGACTCTCATTTGGAGTTATCTCAATTGATTAGAGAGCGATCTCCTTGCCGATGTACTTACGCAAGTTGATATCCTTCTTGCAAGTCTCAGCGTATGAAGCATCCTTAGCAATAGCGCTCTTCAACTCTGCAGTTGCAGTTGTGAAGTCACCCTGCTTGCTTGCGATAACTGCACGCAAGTAGTCAGCCTTAGCAGATGCGTCGTTAGCGATAAGCTGCTTAGCTGCAGTGTAGTCAGCGTTCATTGTAGCTGCGATAGCTGCGTTGTAGCCCTCGAGCTGTGACTGTGCAGCAGCGTAGTTACCCTCAGCAGCAGCTGCCATAGCCTTAACCTCAGCGTCAGCGTTGTTAGCGTAAACCTTAGCAGCCTCAGTGTTACCAGCCATAAGGTTAACAAGAGCCATGTTGTTGTTGATCTCTGAGTTGCTACCAGCCTTTACTGCCTGCTCGAATGCCTTAGCTGCAGATGCTACGTCCTTAGCCTCAGCGTATGCGATACCGAGGTTGTTGTAAGCAGTAGCGCTCTTGTAAGTAGCAGCAGCAGCCTCCAAAGTAGCGATCTTCTCGTTCAATGAGAGCTTGCCAGTAGAAGCGATGTGAAGCATCTCCAACTCGTTAAGAGCGTTGAAGTCACCAGCCTTAACCAATGCGATCATCTCGTCGTCGCTCTTACCAGTGATGTCTGAGCTGTTAACGAGCTGAGCACGACGCAACTGTGGAAGGATATCCTTCTTCAATGAGCCGAATACCTGAGACATATTCTTGATCTGAGCCTCACGCTCTGAAGATGACTCATAGCTCTCGAGTACTGAAAGGATGAGCTCCTTATCCTCGATGTCTGAAGCAGCAACGAGCTCCTTGAAGCCCTCCCAGTCCTCGCCGTATGATGCAGCGTCGAGGGTCAAGCCTACCTCCTTAAGAAGCTTCTCAGCAGCCTTCTTACCTGACTCGCTACGACGAGCAGACAACTTATCGTTGAACTTCTCAGGACCATCAGGTGAAGCGTAACCGTTTACATAGATGTTCTGCTTGATGCGGTCGTTGTCCTTCTGCTCAGTAGCCTTAGCCTGGAATGCAGTAAGCTCCTCGCTCTTCTTAGCCTTGTTAGTCAAGGTTGAAGAGTTGATAGCAAACATGTAGTTAGCCTTAGTAACCTCAGTAGTTACGTTCTTGTAACCAGAAGCCATCTCGCTCATAGCACCAGCGTAGTCGAGCAACTGCTGTGTGAAGTCAACACCCTCAGCGATAGTGAGACCGAATGAACGCTTCAAAGCGTCAGCCTCAGCACCACCAGCTGCGAGGATAGCAGCCTCCTCCTTAGTTGGGATAGCACCATTGTTAAGGTTTACCAATGTGAACTCCTTGCAACCACCCTTAGGGCACTTGATCTCAGCACGGAGCTGAAGCTCGCTGCATGCCATACGCTCATCGTATGGGAATGTAGCGTGCATAGTGTACTGGCCACCCATCTTCTTGTCGATAACGGTGTAGTTCTCGTCAACCTTTGAACCCTGGAAGTACTGAGTAGTAGCAGCTACCTCGCCACCCTCGAATACGATAACTGGAGTAACCTTCAATACAGCCTTTGCATTGAAGTACTTCTCTGGGAACTGAACGGTGATGTCAACATCAACCTTACCATTGTTGAGAACCAATGTCTCAGGAGTGCATGTGAGGCTTACATCGTCACGATTCTTAGCCATCTTCTTGAAGCAGTTACAGCCCGTAAGGGTCATAGCGCCTGCTGCGAGCACAAGGCTAACCTTGAAAAGATTTTTCATAAATGTTTAAATGTTTTAAGTTTGTAAAATAATATATTCTGTTTGCTTTTTTTCACAAAGTCAACGACGAGACACTATATATTATTATATTATATGTAGTGCCTCATCGTCATTTATGTTAGCGACGCTCACGACGTGGTCCACGCTGCTCACGCTTCTCGCCATCGTTCTCACGTGGCTTACGCTCACGTGGCTCGCGCTCTACCCAACCCTCAGGCTTAGGCAAGAGAGCCTTGCGCGATAGCTTGAGCTTACCGGTCTTCTGGTCCTTAGCGATAAGCTTAACATCAATCATATCGCCCTCCTTAAGACCTGTCTCCTCCATAGTCTCGAAACGCTTGTAGTCGATCTCCGAGATGTGGAGCAAACCATCCTTGCCAGGAAGAATCTCAACAAAAGCACCGAAGTCTACGATTGAGCGAATCTTACCATTGTAGGTCTCGCCAATCTCAGGAACGGCTACGATGCCCTTGATGCGTGCCAAGGCTGCATCCAACGACTCCTTATCCTGACCAAAGATATCAACGATACCCTTCTCGTCAACCTCAGTGATGGTGATTGTTGTACCAGTGGTCTTCTGAATCTCCTGGATAACCTTACCACCAGGGCCGATAACAGCACCGATGAAGTCCTGAGGAATGCTAATCTGAACGATGCGTGGAACGAATGGCTTGTAGTCCTCGCGTGGCTCAGCAATGGTCTCAACGAGCTTGTCGAGAATGTGGAGACGACCCTGACGTGCCTGCTCCAAAGCCTTAGCCAATACCTCGTATGATAGACCGTCAACCTTGATATCCATCTGTGTTGCGGTGATACCATCACGAGTACCTGTAACCTTGAAGTCCATATCGCCCAAGTGGTCCTCGTCACCAAGGATATCCGAGAGAACTGCCCAGCGGCCAGTCTCAGAGTCAGAGATAAGACCCATTGCGATACCTGACACTGGCTTGCGAAGCTTAACACCTGCATCCATGAGTGCCAAAGTACCAGCACATACGGTAGCCATTGATGATGAGCCGTTAGACTCCAAGATATCTGATACTACGCGCACTGCGTATGGGTTCTCCTCGCCAAGTGGTACCATAGGCTTCAATGCGCGCCATGCCAAGTGGCCGTGACCAATCTCACGACGGCTCAGACCACGTGCTGGACGAGCCTCGCCAGTAGAGAATGGAGGGAAGTTATAGTGCAATACGAACTGCTCTGTGCCCTGTACCAAAACCTCATCCTTCTGCTTCTCGCCGAGCTTAGTACCGAGGGTTACGGTTGTGAGTGACTGAGTCTCACCACGGGTGAAGATAGCTGAGCCGTGTGCGCATGGCAAATAGTCGATCTCGCACCAGATAGGACGAATCTCGTCGGTACGACGACCGTCAAGACGCTTACCCTCGTCGAGGATCATGTTACGCATAGCCTTCTTCTGAACATCGTCGTGGAAGTACTTGTGGATTAGAGGTGCCTTCTCCTCGAGCTCCTCCTCAGTATAGCGTGAAGCGAACTCTGCCTCCAAAGCCTCGAAGGCCTCAGAACGCTCATGCTTCATAGTGCCGCTTGTAGCGATAGCGTATGCCTTGTCGTAGAGCTCCGAGATAATCGTCTGGCGCAGCTCCTCGTCGTTGGTCTCGTGGCAGTACTCGCGCTTAACATCCTTGCCGAGCTCCTTCATAAGCTCGATCTGTACAGCACAGTGCTTCTTGATCTCCTCGTGAGCGAACATGATGGCGCCGAGCATAACCTCCTCAGATACCTCGTTCATCTCACCCTCAACCATGAGGATGTTGTCGATGGTACCACCCACCATGATGTCGAGGTCTGCACGCTTCATAGCCTCGAAGCCTGGGTTGATAACATACTCACCGTCGATGCGAGCTACGCGCACCTCAGAGATAGGACCACCGAATGGGATGTCCGATACTGCCAAGGCTGCTGAAGCTGCCAAACCAGCGAGTGCATCTGGCTGAATATCTTTCTCTGCCGAGATGAGGTTTACAGTAACGAATACCTCGGCATGATAGTCTGCAGGGAATAGTGGACGCAATGCACGGTCGATAAGACGTGCTACCAAAATCTCTGAATCACCAGCCTTGCCCTCACGCTTCATGAAACCACCTGGGAAGCGGCCACATGATGCATACTTCTCTTTGTATTCCACCTGCAAGGGCATGAAGTCGGTTCCCTCCTTGGCGTCCTTAGCGGCAACAACAGTACCCAAAAGCATGGTGTCGCCCATACGAACAACCACCGAGCCGTCAGCCTGCTTTGCGAGCTTACCAGTCTCAATCATAATCTCGCGACCATCGGCAAGAGTGATTGTCTTCTGTACAGCATTGTACAATTTGTTAGCTTCCATAAATCTAAAAAAAACCTCTAAAAATATAACGCAAAAAAATGAATTTTCAGTTGAAATGAAGGCAACGCCGAAGCACTGCCTTCATTCTCAGCACAAGACTACTTACGGAGGTTAAGGGTCTTGAGGATAGCGCGGTAGCGCTCGATATCAACCTCCTTCAAGTACATAAGCAACTTACGACGCTTACCTACGAGGCGCAACAACGAACGCTGTGTGCCGTAGTCGTGACGGTTGCTCTTCATGTGCTCGGTAAGGTGGTTGATACGGTAGGTGAATAACGCGATCTGGCTCTCGGGTGAACCGGTGTCGGTTGTAGACTTGCCGTACTGGCCAAACAACTCCTGCTTCTTTTCAGGTGTCAAATACATAAAAATTAAGGTTTTATGGTGCGCATCCTTCACTATATTCCCGAGGAGTACGCCCCTGGTTCCACTCCACGACAGATCATCCTTACCTTGATCCTGCCGGAGCGTGTGGCAAAGGTACGATTATTTTTGCTAATTACAAAGCCTTTTTCTTAGAAAAAGATTAATAATCATCACTATTGTGTTAATGTTTTGGTGAAATGGCTATTTTTATCTGTCGATAATACTCCATATTGTGAATCTTCTTACGTTTAATATTTCTTTTTAATTAATATTATTGTGGTTTTGTTTATGGTTAAGCTTATCATTAAAAAGAATATATTGATAAAGTTTTTGACATCTGTTCATTATATCCCCTAAATTGTTCTAATTGTAGATAACTGGGAATATTCCCTTTGGTCGTATATCGTCTTGCTCTCTTGGGGTAGAGTTGTTTAATTTGCCGTTTTATCCATTTCTCGCATGGGTTATTGGTGTTTTAGAATAGTTGTGTGTGGTAAAATGGTGGACTATACAATATATTTATTTAAAAAAAATGGCGCAGTATAGGTGATAAATTGTGAATTTTTACTACCTTTGTAGGCTGATTTTTCGCAAAACGGGTGAGATTGATAAAACCATATCGCATTGTAATAGCCATAATGCTTGTCGTTGTGGCGCTATCTTCGTGTGGTTCTGGTGCTAAGAGAGAGTATAAGTCGGTTGAGGGTTATGCGCTTGGTACTTTTGTGCAAGTCGTAGCTAATACTGATAAGAAGACTGCGGATATAGCCTCTATGGTTGAGGGTGTTGATGCTGAGTTGAAGGCATCTATGTCGATCTTCGATGATAAGTCGCTATTGTCGCGAATAAATCGTGGTGAGACCGACTCGCTCGATAGGCATATTGTGCGCAATATTGAGATAGCTGCTCGCTTTACTGAGCTAAGCAATGGCGCCTATGATGTGACCGTCAAGCCACTCACCGAGGCGTGGGGCTTTGCTAATAAGGAGCGAGATGGGGTAGAGCCCAATGTCGACTCTCTATTGCAGTTTGTTGGCTTCGACAAAATTGCTGTGCGTGATGGTGTGTTGCTTCGTTCGGATGAGCGTGTGCAGCTCGACTTTAACTCAGTGGCAAAGGGTTATACTGTCGATATTATGGCGGAGCGATTGGAGAGTATGGGCATTGAGGACTACTTGGTGAATATCGGCGGTGAGATTCGCTGCAAGGGTGAGAACCCTAAAGGTGATAAGTGGACTATTGGCGTGGAGACCCCATACGATGGAAACATGGAGATGGATTCATATGTGAAGGCTCTCCAGTTGTCGGATTGCGGTCTTGCTACGTCGGGTAACTATCGTCGCTTCTACGAGACTGAGGATGGCCGTAAGGTGGCGCACACGATTGATCCACGCACAGGATATAGCGTGGTTAGCGAGTTGCTCTCGGCTACGGTTGTAGCCCCCACATGCGCCGAGGCTGATGCGGCTGCGACAATGTTTATGGCATTAGGCTCTAAGGGTGGTGCTCTCGAATTGGCTAAGCGTTGCGAGAGGGAGTATGGCTGGCACTACTGCTTTATATACTCCAATGGCGATGGATATCGCATAGAGTGCTCCGAGATATTTAAGTAATAGGACTACTGACACATTTAAGATGAAGGGTGTAATACTATATAATGTTAAGGCCGGTAAGGGCAAGGTGGCTAAGCGCCTTGACCGTATCGTTGCGGAGTTTACTAAGGAGGGCTTCGAGATGGAGCCTCGCCTCATAGACTTCAAGAGTAATCCCTTTGATGGTATCGAAAGTGTGGAGATTGTTGTGATATGTGGTGGTGACGGTACCATTAATTATGTTGTTAACCAGATGCGTGAGAAGGGTATAAACCCTCTTATAGGAGTCATCCCTGCGGGCACAGCAAACGATTTTGCTGGTGCCATAGGTATGCCTAAGGACTATGTCAAGGCGGCTCGCAAGATTGCTCAGGGTAAGGAGCATGCCGTAGATTGTGGTGAGGTTAATGGTCGCTACTTTGTCAATGTATTGAGTTTTGGTGTGTTGACCACAACGTCGCAGCATACGTCTGATAAGGCTAAGCGCCGCTATGGTAAGCTTGCCTACATATGGGTAGGACTCAAGGATCTTATCACCATGCATCGCATGAGGCTTAAGGTTAAGGTCGATGGCGAGGTCTTCGACTCTGAGGCCTTGATGTTCTTGGTGTTCAATGGCGAGACAGCAGGTCGTTTCCACTTGGCGCACGGCGCTAAGATTGACGATGGTCTCTTCGATGTGCTTGTCCTCGAGCGTCGCAATCCCATTGTCACCTGTGTGAATATGGTGCGACACCTCTTTCGTGGTAAGCCTCGAGCTATTCGCCACTTGCGTAGCTCGATGATTGAGATTCATGCCGAGAAGCATGAGGATACCGATGTCGATGGTCAGCCAGGACCAGAGTTCCCAATGTTTGTCCGTTGCCAGGCGGGTGCGCTACGCGTACTTAGATAGTGGCTGCTGGCAAGTGACCGAGGGGATGTTGAAGGTGGCGATAATTTGATTGGGATATAACACTAGTTGACAATAGTCGATGATATAAATAATAAATAGATGAAGCAGGATGGTATTAAGCGAGCATCCATAGAGAAGCTCAAATCACGATTCGAGACCGCATACTATTCGGAGGATATGGTTATCACTCCGTTGGTTATGTTTCGTGAGTTGGATGACCTTACAGCACTTATTCAGGGCGTCTCGATTGGCGTTACGGTGAGTGGTACTGCTAAGATTAAGATTAACGGTAAGCTCCACGAATTGCGCCCAAATACGCTATTCATCTTCAACGAGAATACCGTTATCGAGCAGGTTAAGGCATCCATACGCTCTTCGGGATATATGATTACCTACTCTCGACAGTATCTAAATAGCATACATGTCGACACGCAGGACCTTATATCTATATACCACGGATTCTTGGATGACCCATGTGTGCAGGTGGAGCCTCAGGAGGCGGCATATATCCACGATATCTCGAAGCTCATGCGCTCAGTGTTGTGCGACTACGCCCCAACGGCAAATCGCGAGAAGATTATTAGCTCGCTCTTCGCCGCTATGTTCCACTATGTGATGGGCATCCTCCAGCAGCATAGCTTGCCTGGTAATGGCACTGTGAGCAACCGCACCGATGAGCTCTTTAACCACTTCCTCGACCTGTTGCGTGTGCACTGTAGCACAGAGCGTAGCGTGGAGTTCTACGCCTCGAAGATGGGTATCACGCCTAAGTACCTATCGCTAATACTCAAGAAGAAGAGTGGTCGCAACGCCTCGAAGCTTATTGACGAGGCCGTGGTCTACGAGGCTAAGCGTCTGTTGAAGTACTCGGGTATGAGCATCCAGGAGATATCCACAAAGCTCAACTTCGCCTCGCAGTCCTTCTTTGGCAAGTACTTCAAGCAGAGGGTTGGTGTGTCACCATCGCGCTATAAGATATGGAACGGACGCACCGAGGAGGCTATAGCCAACGATGGTGAGTTCTCGCCAATGGAAGAGGAGAGTGCCTTGTAGTGGGCGCATTGATGCAAGATGTTGAAAACTAATAAATAATTTATATAAAAACCTAAATTTTTATGAAAAAACTATTTAATTTGTTGATGTTGGCGATGGTGGCAACACTGTCGTTTACAACTATCGCTCAGGTATCTGCTGCAGAGCCTGTTAAGGGTACTGTGGAGGATATGAAGGGCGATGCGAACATCTCGTGGGAGGTGACCTCACTTGAGGTGGAGGCTGGTCGCTATGAGATTCGCTTTGTAGGCGAGATTGAGGATGGCTACCACGGCTATCCAATGGACAATTTCTCTGCTCCATTGTTCTTCATTGGCGATGACTATGCTGAGGTTGCGGCATCGGAGATTTCTGAGCCTTTGGCTGCTCAGTGTGTTGAGCACCACGGCGAGAAGGTCTACAAGGGTAATGTAGAGTATGTCTTCTGTGTTGACGGCAAGAGTGGCGATATCGTGAAGGGTAGCGTTATGGCTACTATCTGTAGCGATGTGGAGAACTTCTGTACTCAGGCTGACCACACATTTGAGGTTGCTCTTTCTGGTGAGGGTGTAGCTCCAGCTCCAGCTGATAACAAGGAGGCTGCTGCTGAGAAGTACAATGCAAAGGATCTTGAGAAGATTGCCAAGAAGTCGGGTGCTCCAGTATGGACAATCAACGCATCAATGAATGAAGGTGGCGATAAGTATGTAGTATCTTTTGAGACAAAGGTAGATAGCCTTAATATAGATGTTGTTAGATCAACAAAGTTCTATGCTGATGGTAAAATCGTGCCTCTTAAGGACTCTCTCGTATTGCAGAATGTTAAGATAGGTGCTTTGAAGTTCGACAGCCAGTTGTTGGACAAGACATCTGATAAGGTTGTGATCACTGCTGATGATAACAAGGCGGCTATCGACTACGATGTTAACATCGTTCGTGCTCCAAGTAAGTCTAATACAGAGCTCGATTGGTCATCAATCTTGGCTGCTATTATGTGGGGCTTCGCAGCGTTGTTGACACCTTGCGTATTCCCTATGGTGCCTATGACCGTATCGTTCTTCGTTAAGGGCTCACAGTCACCTGCTCAGGGTCGCTTCCGCGCTACAATGTACGGTGTGTTCATCGTTGCTCTCTACGTATTGCCTATCGCAGTTATGATTATCATGTCTAATATTGCGGGTGGCGATAGCGTGACTACTGATGTGTTCAACTGGTTGTCTACACACTGGGTACCTAATCTTATCTTCTTCCTTATCTTTATGGTATTCGCTGCATCGTTCTTTGGTGCATTCGAGATTACCATGCCATCAAAGCTCGTTAACAAGAGTGATGAGGGTGCTGAGAAGGGTGGTCTTGTTGGTATCTTCTTTATGGCACTTACCCTCGTATTGGTATCATTCTCATGTACTGGTCCTATCGTAGGTACTGTGCTTATCAGCTCAGCATCTGGTGGTAACGCTTGGATGCCTATCTTCACTATGGCTGCATTTGCTATCGCCTTTGCGTTGCCATTTACACTCCTTGCATGGTTCCCATCTTTGTTGAAGAATATGCCTAAGAGTGGTGGTTGGTTGAACTCTGTAAAGGTTGTCCTCGGTTTCGTCGAGATCGCTCTCGGTTTGAAGTTCTTGATGACTGCCGATCAGACCTACCACTGGGGCTTGCTCGACCGTGAGGTGTACCTCGCTATCTGGATTGTAGTATTCACTATGCTTGGTTTCTACTTGCTTGGTAAGCTTCGCTTCGCTCACGACGATGAGGTTAATCACGTATCTGTAAAGCGTCTTGCTATGGCTATCGCAGTATTCTCATTCGTTGTTTACCTCATCCCAGGTATGTTCGGTGCTCCATTGAAGGCTATCTCTGGTTACTTGCCACCAATGAAGACTCAGGACTTCCGTCTTGATGGTACTGTTGAGAATCCAAACATCAACAAGAAGTATGGTAACATTCTTGAGATTCCACATGAGTTGGAGGGTTACTTCGATATTGACGAGGCTATTGAGGCTGCTAAGGCTCAGGATAAGCCAATCTTCGTTGACGTAACTGGCCACGCTTGTAACAACTGCCGTGAGATGGAGGCAAGCGTATGGAGCAATAATAAGGTTATGAAGTATCTCGAGCAGGATTACATCATCTGTGCTCTCTATGTTGACGATAAGACAGCGTTGGCTAAGGAGGATTACTACACTGATGCTAGTGGTAAGGTTCAGACCGAGATTGGTCGTAAGAACTTCGCTATCGCTAAGGAGCGTTGGGGTGTAACATCACAGCCTGGCTACGTTCTTGTAACTCCTGATGGTGAGGCAATGCTTGCTCCAGCACCTCTTGGTTACGAGCGTGATGTTGAGAAGTTTGCTAAGTACTTGCAGACAGGTCTTGATAAC
Source organism: Alistipes sp. (assembly GCA_045647535.1). Taxonomy (GTDB): domain Bacteria; phylum Bacteroidota; class Bacteroidia; order Bacteroidales; family Rikenellaceae; genus Alistipes. The sequence continues at coordinate 32,340 of JAZRMM010000009.1, read as the reverse complement.
AAGGCTGCTGGTATCAACTACGCTACTGCTCGTCCTGGTACAATTAGTGGTATCAAGATTAAGGATAGCGGTGAGTCTTACAAGGTAACTCCAGTAGTTGTTGAGAAGAAAAAGTAATCTCAATTGACTACTTACAAGCAGGGGGATGTCCGACTGAAAAGTTGGACATCCCTCTTTTTTTATTTTCTGTGGTGTCCATTATTTAAAAATAAATATAAAAGTTTGTTATGCACCAAATTTTTACTATCTTTGCCTAGATTGTCTACGTATATATTTAAAACACTATAGTTATGCAACAGGAACAACCCAAAACTTCGCTTCCGGAGAACGCATACCGTGAGCTTAAGCCCGGTGAGGAGTACAAGCCTATTATGGGCGCTAACGAGACCCCTGCAGAGGTAACGCCATACTCGGTAACCTTAGGTATCCTTATGGCAGTGCTATTCTCTGCTGCTGCTGCATACCTTGGCCTTAAGGTGGGTCAGGTATTCGAAGCTGCCATCCCTATTGCCATCATCGCCGTAGGTCTTGGCCAGTTGCGTGGTAAGAAGAATATGCTCGGACAGAATGTCATCATCCAGTCTATTGGTGCATCGTCGGGCGTGATTGTGGCGGGTGCTATCTTCACACTCCCTGCCCTCTATATCTTGGGCCTCGATGCTCAGTTCTATCAGGTATTCCTATCGTCGTTGCTTGGTGGTATTCTCGGTATTGTATTGATGATACCATTCCGCAAGTACTTCGTCAAGGAGATGCACGGTAAGTATCCATTCCCTGAGGCTACGGCTACCACTGAGGTGCTTGTGTCGGGTGAGAAGGGTGGCTCGCAGGCCAAGATCCTTGTTATCGCTGGTCTTATCGGTGGTCTCTACGACTTCATTGTCTCAACCTTCGGCGCATGGGTGTCGTCGCTCTCTACACAGATGTGGGGCTGGGGCTCGACACTTGCTGCTAAGGCAAAGTTGACCTTTGGTCTTAACACCTCGGCAGCCGTGCTCGGTTTGGGTTATATCATCGGTTTGAAGTATGCACTCATCATCGCAGGTGGTTCAGCCCTCGTATGGTTTGTCATCATTCCTCTTGTAACTCCAATACTTGGTGCTATGGATGCTGCTACGGTAGCTGATACGCTTGCTGGCATCGGCATCAACTACGATGCCTTGAGCACTCCCGAGGGTATCTTCCAGCAGATAGGTCGTCCTATAGGTATTGGTGGTATAGCCATGGCAGGTCTTATTGGCATCATCCGCCAGGCGGGCATCATCAAGTCGGCAGTAGCCTTGGCTCGTAATGAGCTTGGTGGCAACAAATCGGCAATGGTTGAGCCTCGCACACAGCGCGATATATCTATGAAGGTGATTCTTGCAGTTATCATCGCCGTGCTTATCACAACACTCGTATTCTTCCAGTTCGGCGTATTGCATAATTGGACACAGACTATTGTGGCGTTGCTTATCGTCTTTGTGATATCGTTTCTCTTCACCACTGTGGCAGCAAATGCTATCGCTATTGTGGGCTCGAACCCAGTGTCGGGTATGACATTGATGACACTTATCCTCTCATCTTTGGTCTTGGTATCTATCGGTCTTAATGGTCAGGATGGTATGATTGCAGCCTTGGTTATTGGTGGCGTGGTATGTACCGCGCTATCTATGGCTGGCGGTTTCATCACCGACCTCAAGGTGGGATACTGGTTGGGTACTACACCAAAGAAGCAGCAGACTTGGAAGTTTGTGGGTACTATCGTGTCGGCAGCGACAGTTGCGGGTGTGATGATCATCATGAATGAGACATACGGTTTCACTGGTGAGGATGCCCTTGTAGCACCACAGGCTAATGCTATGGCCGCAGTGATATCGCCCCTTATGACAGGTGGAGAAACACCTTGGATCCTCTATGGCTTTGGTGCTGTCATCGCACTTTTGCTTACCTACGCTAAGATTCCAGCATTGCCATTCGCCCTCGGTATGTTCATACCTATGGAGCTTAACGCTCCTCTCGTTGTGGGTGGTCTCGTTGCATGGGCTGTTAAGCGTCACCGCGACCCTGAGCAGGCACGTGCAAATAGCAACCGTGGTACTCTTATCGCATCGGGCTTCATCGCTGGTGGTGCTTTGATGGGTGTTGTGAGTGCCATCCTTGCCTTTGCTGATGTTGACCTCAAGCTTGGTAGCTGGGTTGGCTCGGCAGGTGCTGAGTGGTTGGGTATTGTGATGTATGGCGCAATCATCGCCTACTTCATCTGGCACTCGCGCAAGGCTAAGTTGGGTGAGTAATCTTGAGTGGCGATACACTTAAAATATATAATATATATAAGTAGTGTGGTGGTCGCATTGTAATTATTGAAACGAAGAATAAAAACTAAAAAAATACTAAACAATATGGACTTGAAAGATAGATTTTTGAAGTATGTGTCGTTCGACACTCAGTCTGATGAGTCGAGCCAGACATTCCCCTCGACAGAGAAGCAGTTGGTATTGCTCAACTACCTCAAGGAGGAGCTTCAGACCATAGGCCTTGAGGATGTGTCGATGGATGAGCATGGCTATGTTATGGCAACACTCCCTGCAACCAAGGGTAAGGAGAATGTCCCAACAATTGGTTTTATCTCACACGTAGATACCTCACCTGATATGTCGGGTGCTAACATCAAGCCTCATATTATAGAGAAGTATGATGGCCGCGACATCATGTTGGGCAACAACGTATGGCTTAAGGTCGAGGAGTTCCCGGAGCTATCATTCTTCAAGGGCCATAGCTTGATTCACACCGATGGTACAACCCTCCTTGGTGCTGACGATAAGGCAGGTGTTGCTGAGATTGTTACAGCTATGGAGTGGCTTGTGGCACATCCTGAGGTTGAGCATGGTAAGATTCGCGTAGGCTTTACCCCTGATGAGGAGATTGGCCGTGGCGTGGACTACTTCGATGTTCAGAAGTTTGGTGCCGACTTCGCATACACCATGGATGGTGGTATGGAGGGCGAGTTGGAGTATGAGAACTTCAACGCTGCAGGTGCCAAGATTCTTATCTCGGGCCGTAACGTGCACCCAGGCATGGCTAAGAATAAGATGATCAACGCTATTGATATCGCCACTGAGCTTAATGGCTTGCTCCCAGCATCGGAGCGTCCTCAGTTTACTGAGAACTACGAGGGCTTCTTCCACTGCGTAGGTATCCATGGTAGTGTAGAGGAGGCTGAGATTAACTATATCATCCGCGATCACGACTCTGATAAGTTCGAGCAGAAGAAGCAGCTTATGTGGGATGTCGTTAACTTCTTGCAGCGTAAGTATGGCGAGCAGGTTCTCACCCTTACCCTCAAGGATCAGTACTACAACATGCGTAAGATGGTTGAGCCACATCCACAGGTTATCGACAAGGCACGCCGTGCTATGATCGAGGCGGGTGTTAAGCCTCTTGTGCGCCCTATTCGTGGTGGTACCGATGGCTCACGCCTCTCGTTCATGGGTCTTCCATGTCCTAACATCTTCACCGGTGGTATGAACTTCCATGGACGCTACGAGTATGCATCGCTCACAACCATGAACCGCGCGATGAATACTATCATTAACTTGGCTCGTATCTGGGCAGAGTAAATCACGAATTAGTAATGGGTAATCGGTAGTGGGGGATTATTACTAAAAAGCTGATAATAAAGCTGCTGCTGATTACTAAATGCTAATTGCTAATTAAGATATTAAATATGAACAACCAATACGGTTATATGAGAGTTGCGGCAGCGGTGCCTCGTGTGCATATCGCTGATGCTCGACGTAATGCCGAGGGAGCTCTCAAGATTATGCAGGACGCCTTCAATGAGGGTGTTGAGATTGTGGTTATGCCTGAGCTATCGCTCGTGGGTTATACCTGTGGTGATATGGTGCTTCAGAAGAAGTTGCTCAGCGACTCGGAGCGTGCCCTCGCATGGCTTATGGCCGAGACTGCAGATATCCCAACTATCGGTATCGTAGGTCTTCCTGTGGTCTTTGCCGACCGTCTGTATAACTGCGCCGCAATCTTTGGTCAGGGTCAGCTGTGGGGTATTGTCCCTAAGTCGTACATCCCCAACTATGGCGAGTTCTCGGAGCTCCGCTGGTGGGTGTCGGGCTATTCGATTAAGGAGCGTACTATCCGTTATGCGGGTCAGGAGTGCTGCTTTGGTAGCGACCTTATGTTCGACCTTCACGGCGTAGAGTTTGGCGTTGAGATTTGTGAGGATATGTGGGTGCCTGTGCCACCATCATCAATGCAGGCTGTGCAGGGTGCTAAGCTTCTGTTCAACCTCTCGGCATCGCCTGAGTCGGTACGCAAGCACGACTATCTTATCTCGCTCATCGCCGAGCAGTCGTCACGTACTATGGCTGCATATATCTACGCATCATCGGGCCACGGTGAGTCCTCAAGCGACCTTGTCTTTGCGGGTAACGCTGTTATTGCAGAGCTTGGCACGGTGTTGAATGTTAGTGAGCGCTTTGTGCGTAACGACCGTATGGTTATATCGGATATCGATATCGAGTATATCTCTACTCGTCGTACAGCACGTAACACCTTCTACTATCCCGATGCGCCTGAGATGCGTGTCGTAGAGATTGATGTGGATGAGATATGCCACCACGGAGATTTGCGTCGCCATATCGAGCCTATTTACTTTGTTCCTGAGAATAAGGAGGCTCGTGATGCCCACTGTCGTGAGGTCTTTGCTATCCAGAGCGCGGGTCTTGCCCAGCGTTTGGAGCATACGGGTTGCAAGAATGCCGTCATCGGTATCTCTGGCGGTCTCGACTCTACGTTGGCTCTGTTGGCCGTGTGCGACACATTCGACCTCTTGGGTCTCGATCGTAAGGGTATTATTGGTGTAACCATGCCAGGCTTCGGCACTACTGACCGTACATACAACAATGCACTCACCATGGTGCGTGAGTTGGGCTGTACGCTCAAGGAGATATCTATTAAGGAGGCGTGTGAGCAGCACTTCAAGGATATAGGTCTTCCTATCGAGGAGCGCTCTGTGGCCTATGAAAACTCTCAGGCACGCGAGCGTACTCAAATCCTTATGGACGTGGCTAATATGTGTGGTGGTATGGTTATCGGCACAGGCGATATGAGTGAGTTGGCTCTTGGTTGGGCTACATACAATGGCGATCAGATGTCGATGTATGGCATCAACTCATCAGTTCCTAAGACGCTTGTTAAGTTCATGGTCGACTGGTATGCTCAAAATCGTGCTGGCGACTCTTTGCGTAAGGTGCTTCTCGACGTTGTTGATACGCCAGTGAGTCCAGAGCTCTTGCCTGCTGACGGCAATACCATCGTACAGAAGACCGAGGATGTTGTTGGTCCTTACGACCTCCATGACTTCTTCCTCTATTGTACATTGCGTCGTAGATATGCTCCAGCCAAGATATTTATGTTGGCTACCTTGGCCTTCGATGGCGTCTACGATCGTCCAACAATATTGAAGTGGCTCAAGGTATTCTTCAGTCGTTTCTTCTCGCAGCAGTTCAAGCGTTCGGCAATGCCTGATGGTCCTAAGGTAGGTGCTGTGGGTCTCTCGCCACGAGGCGATCTGCATATGCCTTCGGATGCTGAGTCTCGAGCTTGGTTGCATGAGGTGGAGGAGATTGAGCGAGAGCTTGAACTTGAGGCGTTGAAATAAAGGACGTTGCATATTCTAACTGCATACTTATAAATAAAGATCCTATGAAACGATTTATTATACTTGTTGCTCTTATGGTCATCGGCATATCTATGCCCCATGAGGCTTCGGCGCAGTTTAATCTTGGCAAGGCGCTTAACTCGTTGCTTGGTAACGATGATGAGCCCTCGCGCTACGAGACGCTCAAGACCAATGCTCCTCAGCAGAAGAGTATGCTTGGTACATGGTACTACGCCTCAGCAAAGGTTGAGTATTTCGGTAATAATGTCTTGGCTGACTATGCCATAGATCAGCTCGATGATGTGGCCCAGTCACTACTCAAGGATTATGGCGTTGATGCTGGCTACTTCTCATTGACCCTCAACTATAGTGGTAAGATTACTGGTACTATGGGCTATGACTCGCTATCGGGTAAGTATACCTATGATAAGAACAATGCCTCGGTGAACCTTGCTGTTGTTATTGAAGGTGTTGACGTTGTATGCAGTGGCTATGTTGAGCAGTATAACAATCGTTTGAAGTTCTACCTCAATGCTAACGATGTGCTCAAAGCCTATGAGAAGATGGGCATCGACTACAGTAGCTATGCTATATCCTTGGCACGTGAGGTTATAGGTCAGTTTGATGATATATACTTTGCTGTAAGCTTTTCGAAGTAGCGTTGTTATATAGTCACTTATAAGATAGGCCCCACGGGATAACTCCTGTGGGGCCTATCTTATTTTTGGTCTTATCTCTCGGCTTAGGACTACCTATTATCGCTCTCTATGAGCCATTCGGCATAGGCAAGGTCGTTGGGCGTGGTGAGCTTGATGTTGCGGGCATCGCCCTCGACAAGAGATATGTTATGCCCGAAGGCCTCAACGACGGATGCGTCGTCGGTGAACGAGGCGTTGAACTCAACATTGTATGCCGAGCGTAGTATGTCGGCCCTAAATACCTGAGGTGTCTGAACTATGCGTAGCTCGCTGCGAGGTACTATCGTCGAGCCATGCTCGGTGATGCGACGGTAGGAGTCGGCTACGGTGATTACTGGTATCGAGGCACCATGCTCCTCGGCGTCAAGCATTGTGCGTATTATAAGAGGCTTGCTTACAAGGGCTCGTACGCCGTCGTGTATGGCTATGTACTCAACCTCGTCGGATAGGGCGTCAATACCGCACTTTACGGAGTGGAAACGCTCCTTGCCACCTGCCACGCACTTGTGCGGTGCAACATCGAAGCGCGCCATGAGGTTGCGCCATAGGTGTATATGCTCCTCGGGAAGTACCACAACAATCTCTGCATTGGGGAGTGTCTGGTGAAAGGTGTTTATGGTGCGTGCCACTACGGGCATACCACCAAGCATCAGAAACTGCTTGGGTAGTGCCGACTGCATACGCTGTCCTGAGCCCCCAGCAACTATTATTACTCCTCGCTTTGCCATATCAGTTTCTTGCCAAAACCAAGTGTGTTATCCGTAAGCTTCATCATCGTGGGCTCCACCATCCACAGATTTAGGGGCATGGCCATGGCGTAAGGGAAACGCTTGATGTAGCTCTTCTTAGCCTCGTCGTCACCCCTCATTGCTTGTCCACATATCTGCAGACCCTGCACACGACCCACTACGCGTGTTTCGAGTACGATGTTCACAGCAACCTTACGTCGCTCAATCATCTCGCGGCCGTGGCGTGTGTCGTCATCGGTGGTGAATATTAGCCTATTACGCTTGCTGTCGTAGGCGTAGAAGCAGTTTGCTGTGTATGGCTCGCCCTGACTGTTTGTAGTGGCGAGCGTGAGCACATGGTGTTTCTTAATGAACTTCACGATGCGCTCATCCACAGCCTGACACTTTGTGGTATCCATGGTGTAGGGTGTTAATTCTGGAAGATATCCTCCTTGGTAACTATACCACCAACAATCTCCGTGCCCTCTATCTCGGCAACCATCCTATCACGCACATTCTCGAAGTCTGCACGGTACTTGTCGTCGATAGGATCGGCAGGCTGCTGAGTAACCTTAAGTGGGTCAATAGGTGTGCCATTCTGCCACATGCGGTAGTCGAGGTGAGGACCTGTAGAGGTACCCGTTGAGCCTACGTAGCCGATCACATCACCCTGTGCTACGCGTTTGCCCACAGCTATGCCCTTAGCGAAGCTCTTAAGGTGTAGGTAGCCAGTCTGTAGACCTCCTGAGTGTCTGATCTTGATGGTGTTACCACCACCGCCACCCCATCCAGCGAAGATAATCTCGCCATCGGCAACCGAGTGTACGGGTGTGCCCATAGGTGCGGCGTAGTCAACGCCTGTGTGTGGCTTGTAGACCTTATGCACGGGGTGTAGACGTTTGTATGTGAATGTAGAGCTGATGCGTGAATACTTAAGAGGTGCCTTAAGCAGACCCTTGCGCAACGACTCTCCGTTATACTCCCAGTACATCATCTTATTACCCTCGGTTACGAATGGTATGGCGTAGTACTCCTTGCCTTTGTGTACGAACTTAGCACCCCATATTGTGCCGATGCCAACGCTCTGGCCATCTACCATAAGGTCGTCGTATATAACCACAAAGCTGTCACCCTCCTGAATATGGAAGAAGTCTACGGTCCACTGGTACATATCCTCAAATTCGGCAGCCAATGAGTAGGATAGACCCTGATCGACAATGGCGTTCCATAGCGATGATGTGATGGTTGCCTCGGCACGCTTACGCACAGCCTCACGGGGATTTGTGCCCATGATGGCTGCGGGTGTGTCGGTAGATATGTCGTAAATGACATACTCCACCTTGTTGATGTGGTAGACCATGTAGTCCACTGCGGTGTACTCCTCGCCCTCGGAGTTCTCCTTGGTGGTTGTAAAGAGTGTATAGGTGTTGCCCGCACGCAGCTTCGATAGTGAGAATACCTCCTTTGCAGCCTTGTCGAGCTTGTCGATGCGTGCTGCCGACACTCCATATTTGTTGAGTATCTTACCTACAGTCTCGTTTGGCTCGATTGTGCACTCTACGAGCTCGTATCCCTGGGTGTAAAGACCATACTTTATCTCCGAATTTAACCCATTGGATGCCTCGTTGTCTGTTGCTGAGGTTCCCTCTGCGCTGTTTGTTATGTCGTTAGAGTTTGCTTGGCTTGATCCATTTGTAGCTCCGTTTTCGGATGAGCCGCCGCCGCATGCTGCCATACCCATAGTGAGGCACAAAACGGTGAAAATATTCCTGATTTTCATACTTGGCAAAGGTAGTAAAAATTAGTCGTATGACAAAATATTAATTGAGTAAATATGGTCTAATCCGCGCTTTTATTCCCTATTATTTGTTTATGTTAAAAATAATTACTACATTTGTCGAAATTGTGGCACTATGCCAACACAATTACACTGAGTAATGAAGTTTATTAGGATTATTATATCGTGGATATATACGGCGGTGGTTGCTATCAGACACCGTCTCTATGATTGGGGTGTGCTTAAGAGTCACTCCTACGATATTCCTGTAGTCTGCATTGGTAATATCACGGTGGGCGGCACGGGTAAAACCCCTATGGCTGAGATGCTTATATCTTCGCTCGGCTCGTCGTATAACATAGCGCTTCTCTCGCGTGGATATGGTCGTCGCACTAAGGGCTATCGCGAGGTGTTGACCTCGGATAGTTATCTCGATGTGGGTGACGAACCATTGCAAATCAAGCTCAAGTTCCCAACTACTACGGTTATTGTTGCCGAGGGTAGAGCTAAGGCCATTGAGCGTATTCGTGTGGAGCACCCCGAGGTAAACCTTATAATTATGGATGATGGTCTGCAGCACCGTGGTGTGCGTGCCAAGATAAACATCATCATCCTCGATGCTACACGCCCTGTGGAGAACGACTATATGTTGCCTCGTGGTCGTCTGCGTGATCTCAAGTCGCGCTTAACTACGGGTCACTACTTTATGGTGTCGAAGTGCCCCGATACGATGACTCCGCTGGATCGTCGTCTATGGCATAACAAGCTTCGCTCGGTAGCGTATCAAAAGGTCTATTTCTCGAAGATGGAGCCACTCCCTATAGTGCCTCTCTTCGACTTCCCCGATAGGGAGAGTGTGGGCTATGCTCACCAGGCGATACTCCTTGCGGGTGTGGGTAATCCACGAGGCTTTGTGAGTGCTGCGGAGATGCGCTTTGCTGTGGTCGAGAAGATGATTGTTGGCGACCATCATCGTTACAATGTAGAGGATATGCGCACACTCATAGATATGCATCAGCGCCATCCTCGTGCCATAGTGCTTATGACCGAGAAGGATGCTGTTAAGTTGCGTCGTTCGCATAACCTCCCTGAGTCGTTGCGCCGAGCTATGTACTATCAGCCTGTTGAGATGCAGTTTATCGATGGTCCCGACCAGAACTTTATTGGTAAGCTTATTGCCGATATTGAGCAGAAGGGTAACCTCGGCGATAGCATGACTAAGGAGCATGATGTCAATCGTGGCAATCAGTTGAACGAAGATTTAGATTAATTACGTATGGTAAATAAGGTTATTCTAGTAGGTAATGTTGGACAGGACCCAGAGGTGCGCACCCTGGAGACTGGTGTTAAGGTTGCTCGTGTGCGTATGGCAACAACCGAGCGTATTTTCAACCGTCAGACAAACGAGACTACCGAGCATACCGAGTGGCACACTGTGACATTGTGGCGAGGTCTTGCTGAGGTGGTAGATAAGTATGTCCGCAAGGGCACACCTATATATGTCGAGGGTCGTCTCCGTAGCCGTGATTGGGAGCGAGATGGCGTTAAGCACTATGCCGTGGAGGTTGTTGCTGACGACATGAAACTCCTTGGTCGCCGTCCTGAGGGCGCTCCACAGGGTGGCTATGCTCAGGGTGGCTATCAGCAGTCGGCTCCCTCACAGTTCTCGCAGCCTGGCTATCAGCAGGCGGCACCCACCTATCAGCAGCCAAGTGCGCCCAGCTATCAGCAGGCGGCGCCTGTGCAGCCTACGCCTCAGCCCGCAGCACCTGTGATGTCGGCTGATGATGCCGATGATCTTCCATTCTAAAGATGTGATAAGAGGTCGTTGTCGACCACCATGTAACTTTCACCCAGAGGCGTATCGCTCTCTGGGTGATTTTTTTATTGGTGTATATCCCTAATATCCATGAAGATCTCATCATAACTCTATATTTCGTACAATATGTGGTGATTTTTTTTGTATTGCGTATAATTGTTTGTATCTTTGTTGTAGTAAACCCGCTATTCATAGCGGTTTATGAAGACTATTAACCATCGATACTATGAATCTAAAATCAGGAGCACATCTTCAGGGTGGCCGCTATCGCATTATCTCAACCCTTGGTCGTGGAGGCTTCGGCATCACCTACCTTGCCGAGCATACAATGACCCGACGTAGGGTGTGTATCAAGGAGTACTTCCCTAAGGACTACTATAGGCGTAATGAGGATGCCACCTCTATCGCTCTGTCGTCGGATGGCTTTGCCGAGTCGATGAATAGGTATAAGGCAAAGTTCGTCAAGGAGGCGCAGACCATCGCAACCTTCAGCCATCCCAACATCGTGCCTATCCACGATGCCTTCGAGGAGAACGACACGGCCTACTACGTCATGGAGTATGTCGAGGGTGGCTCGCTTAGTGATATTGTCAAGGGCAATGGCGCTCTCGATGAGGCTACGGCTGTGGACTATGTGCGTCAGATAGCCTCTGCCCTCAGTTATATCCACGAGCGTAGGGTTATGCACCTCGACATTAAGCCTGGTAATATTATGCTTCGCACGAGTGATGAGCGTGCTATGCTTATCGACTTTGGTCTCTCGAAGCACTACAACGATGATGGTGAGCAAACCAGCACTACTCCTGTGGGCATCAGCCACGGCTATGCACCCTTCGAACAGTATAAGGATGGTGGCGTTAGTATCTTCTCGCCTGCTACGGATATATACTCGCTTGGTGCTACATTGTACTACCTCGTTACAGGTAGTGTTCCACCCTCGGCTACCGATATAGCCAAGGGCGGCATTGATACTCCCACAAACCTCTCGCCTGGTGTGCAGAGGGCTATCAAGGAGGCTATGAACTACTGGCGTGAGGATCGCCCACAGAGCATCGATGATTTCTTGAAGCTGCTGGATGATGAGCCAGAGGTTGTTGCCCCCATTGACGAGAATACTATTATAGACGTGGAGCCTAAGCACGACGATGAGTCTACCATCATTGATGTTGAGCCTACGCAGACTCCACAGCCCAAGAATGAGCCTAAACCCAAAAAGGAGCGAAAGAGTAAGAGGGGCTTGTGGCTTGGAATTTTCCTCTTTATTTTGGCGGCTGTCGCATCGTTCATTCTCTTTGGCGGTGGCTCATCGAAGAAGGAGGATGCGCCAAAGAGCGCAGTCGCAACTGTTGATACTCCTCAGTTGAACGAGTCTCCAACGCAGGAGGAACCAAAGCCTGAGCTAATTCTAGAGTCGGAAAGTGAGGTTATTTTGCCTTATGATGGTGGTAGTGGTGAGATAAAATATTCGGTCAAAAACGACGATGGAGTCTCTGAGGTTAGCTGTGCAAATAGTGGTGACTCGTGGCTGACTACGACCATTGATATCGATGTTATTCACTACTCATCGAAAAAAAATACCACTGGTAGCGAGCGCAGTGCCATCGTCAAGGTGATATATGGCAATCAGAGCTTCGAGGTTGTCGTCACCCAGCCTGCCGCCCCTGTTGGTTTCACACTAAATTCAAGCGATAGTATTAAACTATCGGCAGATGGCGGAAGTGCTAAAATAAAATATACTATAACCAACCCTGTCGATGGAGAGAGTGTTAAGTATGCTACTGATGCAAAGTGGTTAACCCTTAAGCCCAACGATGGCGTCGTTAGTTGCACAGCACAGGCTAACACAACAGGCAAGGAGCGTAGTGCAACGGTCACTCTAACATATTGTGACCAGAGTGTTAAGGTTAATATATCTCAGGACTCATCTACCCCTCCTAATAATGAGATATGGTACACCTCATCTGATGGTAAGGTTGTTAAACCATATGAAGAGGGAAAAGATATATTTGGAGTAGAGATAGAGTCTAATACATATAATGACGGCAAGGGTATTATTAAGTTTAATGGTAATGTAACGACGATTGGAAAGGATGCATTCTGTTCTCGCGATAACCTTACCGGTGTCACTATACCGAATAGTGTAACGAAGATTGGAGAGAGGGCATTCGTATATTGTGATAGCCTAAAAGAGTTTAAGAGTGAGTTTGCATCACCAGATGGTAGATGTTTAATTATTAACAGGGAACTTATTGCTTTTGCTCCTGCAGGAATAACAGAATATACTATTCCAGATAGTGTAACAACGATTGGATATGATGCATTCGGTTATTGCACGAACCTAACAAGTGTCACTATCCCGAATAGTGTAAAGACGATTGGAGAGCATGCATTCTATGGTTGCCAAAGCCTAAAAAGTGTCACTATCCCGGATAGTGTAACTACGATTGGAGAGCAAGCATTCTCAAATTGTATCAATCTCACCAGTGTCACTATCCCGAATAGTGTAAAGACGATTGGAAAGTTGGCATTCTTAAATTGCAGTAACCTAACCAGTATCACTATTCCGAATAGTGTAACGAAGATTGGAAATGGTGCATTCGCATCATGCAATAGCCTAAAAGAGTTTAAGAGTGAGTTTGCACCGAAGGATGACAGATGTTTAATTATCAATGGTAAGCTTGTTGCTTTTGCTCCAGCAGGAATTACGAAATTTACTATTCCAGATAGTGTAACGACGATTGGAGAGTATGCATTCGATGGTTGCAGTAGCCTAACCTATGTCACTATCCCTAACAGTGTAACAACGATTGGAGAGCATGCATTCGCATGGTGCAGTAACCTCACCAGTGTCACTATCCCTAACAGTGTAACGACGATTGGAGAGTTTGCATTCTTTTATTGCGAGAGCCTAAAGAGTGTCACTATTCCAAATGGTGTAACGACGATTGGAAATTATACATTCACTAATTGCAAGAGCCTAACCAGTGTCACTATACCGAATAGTGTAAAGACGATTGGAGAGTTTGCATTCGATGGTTGCAACAGCCTAAAGAGTGTCACTATCCCTAATAGTGTAACGACGATTGGATGGAGAGCATTCGCATATTGCAGGAACCTCACTAGAGTCACTATATCGAATAGTGTAAAGACGATTGGAGAACAAGCATTCTGTGGTTGCAATAATTTGTCGGAAGAGTCAAAGAAAGGAATTAAATCAATTAATCCAAATGTGGTATTCTAATACTCTGCGGGGCTTAGGCTCCGCAGATTTTTTTACTAATTACTCACTCCTCATTAATCAGCCCCTCCCTCTTGCGGGTATTAAAAATAATACCCGCGATTATTGGGGCGTTGGTGTGTGCGGTGGGTGCGCTGACGACCGAGAGATTGCCACGGCTTGTGACCAAGCCTCGCAATGACACGCACACTCGACCGTCATGGCGAAGAATTGCAAGCACAGGTCTTGCTGATACCGAGGACGGTGCATGCAATTCTGTGGCCATCTACCATTGTGCAATGGCCTCGCTGATACCCATGGTCATCCTGAGCGGCAGCGAAGGATCTCCTCAAAGCCGACAAGCGACAGTGCATTGACAGCGTATAGTCGCGTAGGAGAGTCTTCACTAACGTTCAGAATGACTTCCTGGGGTCAACGAGAGATTGCCACGGGCTAAAGCCCTCGCAATGATGCAGTTGGGGTGTGGGTTCTTGTGGGTTCTTGTGGGGAGCGTTCAGGCGGACAAGAGACAAAAGTGACAAAAGAGAGGTTGCAGTGTGTCATTTTGAACGTAGTGAAGAATCTCCTCAAAGCCGACAAGCGACAAAAGTGACAAAAGAGCTAAGTGAAGCCGCGGACTGTAGTGAATTTAAGGAATTTAGTGAAATTAGGGAGTCCTCATCCTTAAATTCCTTAAACTCTCTAAATTCCTTAGTTGGATAGTTTGGCGCTATTGTTGTACTTGGGGGTGTAACACTAAAACACTCTTCTATGACAAAGACAACACTTCTTACTGCGCTACTCGCCATTGTCGAGTTGCCCTATGCCTACGATGCCCTTGAGCCATATATCTCCTCGGAGACGCTTCACTTTCACCACGACAAGCACTATGCTGGATATGTGGCCAAGCTCAACGAGCTTGTGGAGGGTACGAGCTACGCCACGATGCCACTCAAGCAGGTGGTGACACATAGCGATGGCGCTATATTCAACAACGCTGCGCAGGCGTGGAATCACATATTCTACTTCGAGCAGTTCTCGCCCGAGGGTAAGCACTTCCCCGAGGGTATGCTCCGTCGTGCCATCGATGAGCAGTTTGGCTCCGTCGATGAGCTTAAGCGTCACATGACAACGGCGGCGGTAAACCTCTTTGGCTCGGGCTGGGTGTGGCTCGCAACAGATAGGGATGGTCGTCTCTATATTGTCCCCAAGACCAATGCCGGAACACCTCTCACCGATGGTCTTGAGCCCCTCATTGCCATTGATGTGTGGGAGCATGCCTACTACATAGATTATCGCAATATGCGCCGTGACTCGGTGGATGCCCTATGGCACGTGCTCGACTGGGCGAAGGTTGAGAAGCTTTATAAGGAGGCTGTCGAGGCACTATAATGATAAAGGCTGTCGGAAGACAGCCTTTATCATTATAACGGAAGAAGAATACCTATCTCACCTATGGCGGTGATATCCCTATTGTCAATCTCGCGCAGTGGCTCTATGCGCAGATAGCGGGCGTGGTAGCTCTCGCCGAAGTTAACATAGTAGGGAATGGGGTTGTTCTTGATGTTGCTAAACTCACCCTCAGTAACACACTGCTTCCACCATTTGCCATCCTCGCTAACATAGGCATTATAGAGAAAGATGGTGCCCTCGCCACCCTCGGTTGGTGGGGCGTAGCAAAAGCCTGCGATATCCATCGTGTTACCCAGGTCTATGGTGAGCGAGGTGAGACCCTCGCTACGCCACACGGTAGAGGTGTCGCCATCTATAGCCGCGTGGGCGTCGATTGTCTCGTGGCTGCCACTCTTCACTGTGAGCCATCCATCTGTTGGAACGTCGCTTGTTACTACCATGCGTCTCTCATCCTTGAGAGGCTCAGCGTAGTATAGCTCAACATTGGCGATATGTGCCGACGTGCGACACTCGTCTATGGTCACCCTTATGCGCTCGGCACGGCAGTCCGAGAAGCGTAGTAGGCGTTTGTAGCCTATGGTAGTGCCCTCGGTGATATGGTGCCAGCGACCATTGTAGTAGCCCTCGATGGTGAAGTGCTCCACACGCTGACCACGGCGTATATCCTCCTGGAGAAGTATGGTGTTGACAATCGCATCACGCTTGACTCTTAGTGTGCGGCTCTCGCCCTCGTTGGCACGCCATGGGCCTACCTTGCCATCTATGAGGCTGTGGGCGAAGTTCGATTTAATATAGTCGCCAAAGGCTGCTATGCGCTCGGCATCTATTTCGTGTATTAGACCGCGTCTGTCGGGTGGTATGTTGAGCAGTAGCACCGAGTTGCGACCTACCGACGTGTAGTATATATCTATGAGGTTGGCAAGTGAGCGTACCTCGTCATCCTGCCACTCGTGGTAGAACCATCCTGGGCGTATCGACACATCGACCTCCGAGGGGTACCAGTTGACACCCTCAGCCCTTGCGACAAGCTCACGGCTGCCCAGGTCCTTGGACATCTCCTCAAGGCCGAGGGCTGCGTTGCTCGATGGTCCGTGGGTGTATGATAGTGGGGTATAGGGGGTGGCGCTCCACTCGGTAACCCTGCCACGGCCGCCCTCGTTGCCTACCCAGCGTACGTCGTCGCCCATGATTGCCGTCACGGCGTGGGGCTGTAGGCGCTCTATGGTGCTAAGTATCGCCTCCCAGTCGTACTCCTGGCGCTTGCCGTTAGGGCCCTCGCCACATGCTCCATCGAACCACACCTCGTCAACACGTCCGTAGTTGGTGAGTAGCTCGCTTAGCTGCGCTATGAAGAGAGCGTTGTAGGCTGGTGAGTCGCCATAGCACTCGGCGTTGCGATCCCAGGGCGAGAGGTAGACACCGAACTTCATGTCATACTTGCGACAGGCGTCGCTAAGCTCCCCGACAACATCGCCCTTGCCATCACGCCAAGGTGAGCTTGTCACCGAGTGTGGGGTAGTCTTTGTGGGCCATAGGCAGAAGCCGTCGTGGTGCTTGGCGGTGAGGATGACCATCTTGAAGCCGCCCGCCTTGAGTGTGCGCACCCACTGCTCGCAGTCCAATGCCGTGGGGTTGAACATCTCGGGGCTCTCCTGGCCACTTCCCCACTCGCTATCGGTGAAGGTGTTGATGCCAAAGTGTATGAAGGCCGTGAGCTCCAGCTGTTGCCATGCGTACTGCTCGTCGGAGGGCACAACATGAGCTGCAAGCTCAATCTTCTGCTCCCGAGTGGCACCCTCGGGGAAGGTGACATGCTGAGTATAGAGGCTCTCTTTGGTCGTTGCGCAACCCAAGAGAAGAAGTGTTGCGAAGGTAGTTAGTAGTCTCATAATGTAGTTTGAATAATGCCCCTAAAGTGCCAAAAGAGCCTTTAGGGGCATTATGCCTAAGTTAGTCTATTGCAGATTACTTCATCTCAGCGAAGTACTTATAGAAGTATGGCAATGTCTCCAAGCCCTTGTCGAACTGGTCGAGACCATAGCTCTCGTTAGGAGAGTGGATGGCATCCTTCGAGAGACCGAAGCCGAGCAAGATAGACTTGATGCCGAGGATGTTCTCGAAGCCCGAGATGATTGGAATAGAGCCGCCTGAGTAGAATGGCAATGGCTTGATGCCGAAGGTTGTCTCCACGGCCTTCTCTGCTGCCTGGTATGCTGGGAGGTCGGTAGGCGATACGTATGGTGCACCACCATGCAAGAACTCAACCTTAACCTTAACGCTCTTAGGAGCAATGCGACGGAAGTGCTTCTCGAAGAGCTTTGCAATCTTCTTGAAGTCCTGGTTAGGCACGTGACGCATAGAGATCTTGGCGTATGCCTTTGATGGGATTACGGTCTTGGTACCCTCGCCAGTGTAGCCCGACCAGATGCCGTTGACGTCGAGTGATGGGCGGATACCTGTGCGCTCCATAGTGGTGTAGTCAATCTCACCCGCTACGTCGCCAAGGTCGAGAGCCTTCTTATACTCGTCGAGTGAGAATGGAGCCTTGTTCAACGCCTTGCGCTCAGCCTCCGAGAGGATGCGAACATCGTCGTAGAAGCCAGGGATGGTCACGCGGCCGAACTCGTCGGTGAGTGATGCCACGAGCTTTGCCAATACGTTGGCTGGGTTTGCCACAGCACCACCAAAGAGACCTGAGTGTAGATCCTTATCTGGACCAGTGACCTCCACCTGCATATAGGTAAGACCACGCAAACCTGCGGTGATTGTTGGACACTCAAGGCTTATCATAGATGTGTCCGATACCAAGATGATATCGGCCTTGAGGAGCTTCTTGTTGTCGGCACAGAACTTATAGAGGCTTGGTGAGCCAATCTCCTCCTCGCCCTCGAGCATAAACTTAACGTTACATGGGAGGGTGTCGGTAGCTACCATAGCCTCGAAGGCCTTGGCATGCATGAAGAGCTGACCCTTGTCGTCGTCGGCACCACGGCACCAGATGCGGCCATCCTTAATCTCTGGCTCAAATGGGTTGGTCTTCCACTCGTCGATAGGATCCTCGGGCATAACATCGTAGTGGCCATATACGAGAACGGTCTTAGCCTTAGGGTCGATGATCTTCTCGGCATAAACCACTGGGTTGCCCTCGGTAGGCATAACCTCGGCACGGTCGGCACCAGCCTTAACCAACGATGCTGCAAGCCACTCGGCACAACGTACCATGTCGTTCTTATGTAGCGATGGCTGAGCGCTGATTGAAGGGATGCGCAATAGGTCGAAGAGCTCCTCCAAGAAACGCTCTCTGTTCTGCTTGATGTAGTCGTGTGCTAATTTCATAGTATCTGTTGTTTTAAAGTTTTGCGTGTTACCAGTAAATTGCTGATTTTGCAAAGTTATAAAAAAATGGTAGTATTTGCAAGATTTTACGGCCTATATCAATAATTTAAATAATTATAACTACCTTTGTATATCCGTGCAAAGGTCTAAGTATCGAAACTGCATTGCCACGTTATTGATAGTATTGGCTTGTGACTATCGCCCTAAAGACAAAAGCGGTGCCACTGATTTGTGGAAGTTGGACTGACTAAACAAAAACTTGAAATATTAAACATATATGTTGAAGAAACTCTTTGGTTTTGACCCCTCGAGGACCACAGTTCGCAGGGAGATTGTGGCGGGAATTACAACCTTCCTTACTATGTCCTATATCCTTGCAGTAAATCCTTCGATGTTTGGTCAGTTGGATGGAATGCCTGGTGGCGCGGTATTCACCTCTACGGCTCTGGCTGGCATAATAGGATGTCTTGCCATGGCATTCTGCGGTAAGCTCCCATTTGGTCTTGCGCCAGGTATGGGACTTAATGCCTTCTTTGTGTATAGCGTCTGTCTCGGCATGGGCTACTCGTGGCAGTTTGCCCTAACGGCGGTATTCATCGAGGGTATCATCTTTATTCTGCTTACGCTTGGCAATATCCGCGAAGCTATTGTAAATGCCATACCCCAGAGCCTTCGTAATGCCATAGGTGCGGGTATAGGCCTCTTTATTGCCTTTATAGGTTTGACCAGCTCGGGTGTTGTCGTCAGCGACAACGCTACGTTGGTGACGCTCGGAGATATCACCTCGGGCTCAGGTCTGTTGGCTCTTATAGGCTTGGCAATCACGGGTTTGCTCTATATGCGTAAGGTCCCTGGCTCTATCCTTATCGGTATTCTTATTACCATGGTTATTGGCATCTTTATGGGTGTTACCGAATTCAAAGGTGTGGTGTCGCATCCCGAGTCTATAGCCCCAATCTTTTGCCAATTCGAGTTCGAGAATATCTTTACCGTAGATATGCTTGTTGTGGTGTTCACCTTCCTATTTATCGATATGTTCGATACGGTAGGCACGCTTGTGGGTGTCTGTACCAAGGCGAATATGATTGATAAAAATGGAAATATCTATCGTATAAAACAGGCCTTCATGGCCGATGCTATTGCTACTACAGCAGGTGCTATGCTCGGAACGTCTACCACCACCACCTATGTGGAGAGTGCTGCGGGTGTTGCACAGGGTGGTCGTTCGGGACTTACGGCATTCTCCGTTGCTGTATGCTTTGCTATAGCTCTCTTCTTCTCGCCACTCTTCCTCTCTATCCCTGCGGCAGCTACTGCACCGGCGCTTATCATCGTGGGATTGTTGATGCTCGAGCCTATTGCAAAGATTAAATGGGATGACTTTACCGAGTCTATCCCAGCCTTTATCTGTGTTATTATGATGCCATTCACCTACTCCATCTCTAATGGTATCTTGCTCGGCATGATAGCCTATGTGTTGATAAATTTCATGAGTGGCAAACATCGCAGAATTACCCCTACAATGTATATCCTTGCATTGTTGTTCATCCTGAAGTACATCTTCATCTAAGGGTGGTTACATGTATAAAACAAGAGGCGACCTTCACTTTAATGAGGTCGCCTTTAGTCTATCTATGAGGTGATATTACTTCTTAGATATTTGTTCTATTTCGGAAATGAAACGCTTTGCCAAAGCATCTGCCTCATCCATAGATTTAGCCTCGGTGTAGACACGGATGATTGGCTCGGTATTCGACTTGCGAAGGTGTACCCAGTTCTCGGCAAAGTCGATCTTAACACCGTCTATGTCGTTGACTCTCTCGTTTGAGTATCTGCTCTTTATGGTCTCCAAGATGAGGTCTACGTTAATCTCTGGCGTAAGCTCAATCTTGTTCTTTGAGGCGTAGTACGCAGGGTAGGTCTTACGAAGCTCCGACATGGTCATGTCGAGGCTTGCAAAATAGGTCAAAAAGAGAGCAACGCCCACCAAGGCATCACGGCCATAGTGCAACTCTGGGTAGATGACACCACCATTACCCTCGCCGCCAATAACGGCACCCGTATCCTTCATCTTCTTAACAACGTTGACCTCGCCAACAGCAGCTGCGGCATACGAGCAACCCTCGTAGCGTGAGGTGACATCGCTAAGGGCGCGTGATGACGATAGATTAGATACGGTGTTACCCTTAGTGTGCTTAAGGATGTAGTCGGCAACAGCTACCAAGGTGTACTCCTCGATAAACATCTCGCCATTCTCCATGACAAATGCCAAGCGGTCTACATCGGGGTCAACAACGATGCCTAAGTCGGCACCCTCCTTGCGAATAACCTCCGAGATCTCGGTGAGGTTCTCGGGTAGTGGCTCGGGGTTGTGTGCGAACTCTCCCGTGGGCTCGCAGTTGAGCTCTACAACCTCGCAACCAAGCTCCTTGAGAAGTGCGGGGATGACCACGCCACCCACAGAGTTGACGGCATCAACCACAACCTTGAACTTGCGCTTGCGCACAGCCTCTACATTAACCAATGGGAGTGCCAATACCTGTGCTATATGCTTGGTGTTGAAGTCCTCACGGAGAATGACCTTGCCTATATTGTCGATTGTGGGGTAGTCCCATGACATATCGTCGGCCATGGCTAATACCTCCTTACCCTCTTTGTCATCGAGGAACTCGCCACGCTCGTTGAGGAGCTTGAGGGCGTTCCACTGGCGAGGATTGTGAGAGGCAGTGATGATGATACCGCCCTCGGCACGATGTGTGATAACAGCCATCTCGGTGCCAGGTGTGGTGCATAGTCCTACGTTGATGACATCTACACCGCAGCCAAGGAGTGTGCCCTCGACAAGAGAGTCGACCATCGAGCCCGAGATGCGGGCGTCGCGACCAACAACGATGGTGATACGCTTCTCGGGGTGCTTCGACTTGATGAGTCGAGTATAGGCTGTGGTGAACTTGACTATGTCAATGGGGGTAAGATTTTCTGCAGGTGCACCACCTATGGTGCCACGGATGCCAGATATTGATTTTATAAGTGTCATGACTTAAAAATTCGTTAAAATATTTTGCTATTTCCTACAAAAATATTAATTTTACACGAATATTAAAAATAAATTGTAGATAAATTATTTCGAGATATGAGAACGATACCCTCTTCTGAGCTGATAATCAATGGTGATGGCTCAATTTTCCATCTTCATCTTAAGCCAGAACAACTTGCCGATATTGTTATTTTGGTGGGTGATCCAGGGCGTGTGGCGATGATTGCCGACTACTTCGATGCCAAGGAGTGCGAGGTGTCGAATCGTGAGTTTTTGACCGTCACTGGTACATATAAGGGCAAGCGTATGACGGTTATGTCAACGGGTATCGGCATAGGTAATATAGACATCTGCGTTACCGAGCTCGATGCCTTGGCTAATATCGACTTTGAGACACGCCAGGTGAAGAGCGATTTTAGACAGCTAACCCTTGTGCGCCTTGGTACGTCGGGAGCTATTCAGCGCGATATCGAGGTGGGTGAGGTTGTCTTCTCGCGTACGTCGCTTGGCTTCGATGGCCTGCTCTCATATTACGAGGGTCGTGATGGTGTCTGCGACCTCGACCTTGAGCGTGCCTTTATGGAACACACATCGTGGTATGAGAAGCTTCCAGCGCCATACTTCGTGAATGCCGATAGCTCACTCTTCGAACTCTTCAAGGATGGCACACGTGAGGGTATCACCATAGCAGCTCCAGGTTTCTATGCTCCACAGGGACGTTGGGTGCGCCTCGCTCCACACGACTTGAAGCTCAACGAGAAGATTGAGTCGTTCCGCTTTGGTGAGCGCTGCATAACAAACTTCGAGATGGAGGGCTCGGCCCTTGCAGGTCTCGCCGCCCTTATGGGTCACCGTGCTGCAACAATCTGCACAATCATCGCTCAGCGTGTGGCTAAGGATGCCTGCACCGACTACAAGCCATTTGTGCGTCGCATGATTGAGATGGCACTCGATAAGTTGGCTACATTATAGCCTTCTATACACCGTCCAAGGAGGGGTGTAAAACACTTTTGAACTAAAAAAAATAATTAAAATAAAACTTAAAAGACTATGAAATTTACAGTATCAAGCTCATCGCTTTTGTCGCTACTTGCAACAACAGGTAAGGTAATCAGCAACAAGAACACTCTTCCTATCCTCGACTACTTCCTCATGGAGCTTAAGGGCGAGGAGCTCACCGTGACCACATCGGACCTTGAGACTACGCTCATCGGCCACCTCGCAGTGGATAACGTGGAGCGTGAGGGTGTCATCGCTGCACCAGCGAAGCTTATGCTCGACTCATTGAAGGAGTTCCCAGAGATGCCTCTTGAGTTCGATGTTAACGATACAACATGGGAGATTAAGGTTAAGTGGGCAAGTGGCTCACTCTCTATCCCTGGCGCAAGCGCTGTGAGCTACCCTGCAGTGCAGGAGGTGGGTGCCGAGCGTAAGGAGATCCTTATGGATGTAGATATGCTCATCGCTGGTATCAACAAGACAATCTTCGCTACTGCCGATGACGAGCTCCGTCCAGTGATGAATGGTGTATACTTCAACTACGAGGAGGGTAAGGTGACATTCGTGGCTACCGACGCTCATAAGCTCGTGCGCTCGATGGCTGAGTGCGTAGATGTGGACTTCAACGCCTCATTCATCCTCCCTAAGAAGCCAGCTAACCTCCTCAAGGGTATGCTCGTGAAGGAGAATGCCCCTGTGCGTGTGACCTTCGATGCTAAGAACGTTATATTCGACCTCTCTAACCACAAGCTCGTATGCCGTCTTATCGAGGGTAACTATCCTAACTACAACGCCGTAATCCCTACAGCTAACCCTAACAAGGTGCTCGTAGACCGAGTGGAGCTTCTCAACGGTATCAAGCGTGTGGCTGTATGTTCTAACCCAACAACGAACCTCATCCGCATGGATATCGCAGGTAACAAGATCAGCCTTGCAGCACAGGATATCGACTTCTCAGTATCTGCTAACGAGACTATCTCTTGCAGCTACGATGGCCAGCCAGTAACCATCGGCTTCAAGTCTACATTCCTCGTTGAGATCCTCTCAAACATCGACACTCCTACCGTTGTCATCGAGCTCGCAGACTCAACACGTGCAGGTGTCTTCAAGCCTGTCTACGACGATAAGCGTGTGGCAGAGGTGTTGATGTTGTTGATGCCGATGATGATCAACGCATAGTTTTTTTGTGATAAGGGGTCATCTACTGCCGCTAACGAATTATCTTCGTCAATGGGCAGTACGCCAAGTACAGCCCATCGCCTCGAAATTCGCCGAGCGTTGTATCTAACCCCTTCTAACAAAAAAAAATATGGCGCTGTGATAGGGAAGCATTTGTGTGGTAATACTTGCTTGCAAATTCCTCATTTACACCAAGTAAACTGCGGATTTGCAATCTGCGATAATCCGCCAAATCTAACCCCTTCTAACAAAAAAAATAGCGCTGAGATAAGGGGGGGGCTCTGCTGTTCAGCAAGGGCAGTACGCCAAGTACAGCCCATCGCCTCGAAATTCGCCGAGCGTGTATACAGCGCCCTTATGGCAAAATGGGTATAGTCGCTAATAATGGTGGATGACTGCTTACAAGAGTTATTCATCGCTACCATCCCATTTGCTGAGAGTTTGGCATTAAGTGGCTATGCTCTTGTGGCGGGCTATGAGTTTGCCAACCAGTGGTTTGAAATTTTAGATTATGAACTTAAATTTAAAACGACCCATAATATTTTTTGACCTTGAGACAACAGGTGTCGATACATCCAAGGATCGCATCGTCGAAATCTCGATGGTCAAGATTGAACCTGATGGTACAAAGCAGGTAAAGACACGTCGTATAAATCCCGAGATGCACATCCCCGAGGAGGCGACAGCCGTGCACGGCATCACCGATGAGGATGTTAAGGATGAGCCTACATTCAAGCAGATAGCCAAGTCGTTATCCCACTTTATTGAGGGTTGCGACTTTGGTGGCTTCAACTCCAATCGTTTCGACCTACCGGTGTTGGTCGAGGAGTTTATGCGTGCTGGCGTAGATGTAGACTTCAAGCGTCGTAAGTATGTCGATGTGCAGAACATCTTTCACAAGAAGGAGCCTCGAACACTTGTGGCGGCATATCGTCTATACTGCGATAAGGATCTTGAGAATGCCCACTCGGCAGAGGCTGACACCCTGGCAACATACGAGGTGCTGGAGGCGCAGATTGAGCGCTATGGTGACATAGGCAACACTGTGGAGGAGCTATCAGCATTCTCGTCGCATGGCGAAGTGGTTGACTTCGCAGGACGCATGGCGCTAAACGACAAGGGTGAGGAGATATTTACCTTTGGTAAGTACAAGGGGCGTGTGGTATCGGAGATATTTGCTGTGGAGCCCAGCTATTACTCATGGCTGATGAATGGCGACTTTCCACAGTACACCAAGAAGATATTTACGGAGATACGCCTACGTGATGCTAAGAAGTAGGAGGTAAAAATATTATCTATATGAGAATATTACGATTGCTATTTGTGGCGCTATGTATGACAATCGCCCTTGAGGCGTATGGCATAGAGCCATCTACGCAAATTGTTGTGCGCAATGGTCGCAAGATGTATCTTCACAAGGTGGAGAAGGGACATACCCTCTACGCCATAGCTAAGGCATACGGCGTTACCGAGAAGCAGATAAAGGATTGTAACAACGGTCTTACGGCCGAGACATTACGCATAGACGATGTCATCCTCGTGCCTTGTGTCGATAGTAAGGATAAGGCAAAGTCGCAGCCTAAGGGTAAGGCAGAAAAGGGTAATGGTGACGCCAAGTTCTACACCCACGTGGTTAAGGGTGGTGAAACGCTATACTCGATAGCTCGCAACTACAAGATATCCGTAGATGTAATACTTGCGGATAACCCATCGGTGGAGGCCTCAAATTTGTCGCTCGGCACAGAGCTACGCATACGCCGTGGTGAGGTGGGTTATGCCTCATCGGAAGATATTAACCGTGAGGAGAGCGTGCAGCAGATAAAGCCCAACGAGCATGTCGTTCAGGCGGGAGAGACTGTCTACTCTTTATCGCGTAAGGCGGGACTTACCGAGCATGAGTTCTTGGCGCTGAACAAGCTTAGTTCGGCAGCAGACCTCAAGCTGGGTATGGTGGTGCTCATGTACAACGATAGTAGTGTTAAGGTGGAGCGCACGGAGCCTGCGGATGACGCTGTGGTTGTGGAGGAAGATGTAACACAAGAGGAGCCTACGGAGGTTGTCGATGAGCCAAAGCAGCGTCAGCGCCTATCGGGACGTGACGATGATGACCCTGTGGTTGAGGAGGGCTTCATGGCAGATATATTCTCGCTCTTTGGTGGTGAGCGTCGTGACAACAACAGCTTCAAATTTACGAATATCGACTTCCTGACCCTGGGGCAGAACAACATCCTCAAGGTTGCTCTCATGCTACCATTCCAGATTGAAGGTAAGGTGAAACCAGGATATGTGGACTTCTACCGTGGTGTGCTCCTCGCCCTTGAGGACCTCAAGGCGGAGGGATTGTCGATAGATATGACCGTGTTCGACACGCAGAATGATGCCCGTGTAATTGACGATATTATGACCTACGAGGATGCCTTCCTCGATGCGCAGCTTATCATAGGTCCCGTCTTCGAGAATGAGTTGCGCTATGTTGTGGGTCATGCCGAGAGAGAGAATATCGCTGTGGTGTCGCCTCTTGCGACGGTGGACGCCCTACAGAGCCCTGTGCTCTTCCAGATGTCGCCATCACGAGCACATAAGTATGACAAGGTAAAGGATCTTGTGTCGGGTGGACGTGAGGTGATAACAATATACTCCTCTACAAACGATACATCGTTCCTAAACGAGGTGCATCGTGAGATGTCGGGAGTGAAGCATCGTGAGCTTATCTTCGCCTTCGACCGTGTGCCAATCTTCTATGAGCGCACTCAGTCAGGAGGTAAGGGTGCTCGTGTAGATATGGAGTCTATATTGCGTAGCCGTACCAGCAAGACCATAATCGTGGGAGCAGATAAGGATACAGATATTGATAGAATACTCACATCGCTATCATCGATGAAGTCAAAGCTCTTGGATCGAGGCTCTATCATCGGCGATTACAGAATATTGGGTAACTACAAGTGGACACGTCTTGAGAATATAGATCCACAGAGCTTCTTCAAGAATAACGTGTCGTTCGTTGTGTCGTATCACGCTAAGCGCGATAGCGAGAAGATGCGACTCTTCGATGGCCGCTTTATCAGCACATATGATGCCATTCCTACGGCATTTGCATATCGTGGCTACGACGCTGTGATGATCTTCTGCAAGCGTATGTACGCAGGTCTCGACAATAACCTCGCAGGCGAGGTGCTGACGCCTCTTGCTACAAGCTACCGCTTCCAATACGAGAAGGGTATCAACGTGAATTGCGAGTGGATGTGCGAGCAGTATAATGATAACTTTACGATAACCACAAAGTAACCCATTAAGGAGTATGGCTACTATACCATCAAACATCCCGGAGAAGACCATCGAGCGACTTAGCGAGTATCGTCGTACACTTCTGAAGTGCTACGCTCAAGGTATAACCCATATCTTCTCGCATGTCCTGGCGGGTATGCATGGCATTACTGCTGTGCAGGTGCGTCGTGACCTTATGCTCATAGGCTTCTCGAGTGATACGAAGAAGGGTTACGACGTGAAGGTGCTAATCGACTTTATCGACAGCATACTCTATAGCGAGCAGCCCATGAACATGGCTGTTATTGGCATGGGTCATTTGGGTCGTGCTGTGACACGTTACTTCAATGGCAAGGGCCTTAAGTTGCGTATCACCGCAGCATTCGATGTCGATGAGAGCAAGGTGGGTACTAATATTGATAATATACCATGTTACCATATCGATGAGTTCGAGCGTAGGGTGGAGGAGCTTGATATTAGCATCGTCATAGTATCGTCTCCAACATCCCAGGCCTCGACACTTGTGCTGCCCATCATCAATGCTGGCATCAAGGGCGTACTTAACTTTACATCCGCACCCCTTAACTTCCCGCAGGGTATCGTCGTGGAGAACTACGATATAACAACACTTCTGGAGAAGGTAGCCTACTTCGTCAAGGTTGCCGAGGAGAGCAGTAATTGATATGGTTGTAGACTACGGTTTTGACACACTTCCCAAGGGTATGCGTGCGGTTATCACCGTAGGCTCGTTCGATGGTGTGCACTCGGGACATAGGGCGCTACTCGATGCACTTGTGGCAATGTCGCGCAGAAAAAGTGCTGAAAGTGTTGTTGTCACCTTTGAGCCTCATCCCCGCATAGCCATGGGGCGTGCCGAGGGCATGAAACTACTCACCACGGTTGAGGAGCGTGCCCTGCTGCTCAGTCGCTACGGTGTGGAGCGTGTCATCGTTGCACGCTTCGACGATAGCTTCCGCAGTCAGACCTACGAGGAGTTTGTCCGCATGCTTGTAGATAAGGCGGGCATGGTGGGTATGGTTGTTGGCTACAACCACCGCTTCGGTTCTAACGGTGGAGGCTACGATAATCTGCTACCTCTGGTCGAGGAGATAGGCTTCGAACTACAGCGTGTGGAGCAATTTACCTCGGAGGGAGGCAAGGTGAGCTCTACGGTGGTGCGTAACCTCCTTGCTGAGGGCGATATTAAGCGTGCTACGGAGCTTATGGGCCATGGCTACACCATTGTGGGTGATGCTTGTGATGGGGTAGTGCGTGTTGAGGATGATAATAAGTTTGTGCCAGCCGAGGGTAGCTATCGTGCTATGGTTAATGGCTCAGCTGAGAGTGTTGTTATTGAGGGCAGAGATATTCGCCTAACGTCAGTTGTCGAGGGGCGAGTAGTAATAGAGATATAAATATAGGTATATATGATAAGTTTTGATTGTAACATCCGTGTGGAGTACCACCATACCGACCAGATGGGTATAGTACACCACTCTAACTATGTTAAGTTTTTTGAGGTGGCACGTACCGAGTGGCTTCGCTCTGCGGGCCTCACCTATGCCGAGATGGAGCGTCGTGGCGTTATGATGCCTATCGTCGAGGTCAATGTCAAGTATCGCCAACCCGCCTACTACGACGAGCTTATAACCGTGAAGGCTATCGTCGAGGATATGCCCATGGCACGCATGGTCTTCAAGTATGAGATTCGAGGCGAGGATGGCCGAGATATAGCCTCGGGCTCGACAACCTTGGGCTTCATAGATAAGGAGACACGCCGCCCACAGCGAGCACCCAAGTGGCTTATGGAGGTGCTGGAGCGAGTATTCCAGGAGTAGCGGTAAGAACTTAGTAGATGTACAAAAGACGGGATATCCAAATGTTAGATGGATACCCCGTCTTGCTTTTATAGGGAGTCTCTTCCCTTACTCTATAAGCGAGATTGAACGCTGTATGAAGTCGGTGAGGCTCTTGCCCTTGAGCATGCCGTTAGAGAGTAGTGCAAGGTCGATAATCTGGCGCACCTTGCGGTTGCTATGGCCAATCTCCGTGAGGCGTGTGTTGCGCTCCTCGCGAAGCTCCACAACACGCTGCGATAGCGATGTGCGCATCTCGCGCTCCTCGGGGGTGAGTTCCTCCTCCTTCTTACCCTTGATGGTCTCCTCGAAGCGACTCTCCTCCTGCTCGGCAGCAGTGATCTTCTTGCCTATGGTGCGTAGCTTATCGCCATACTCACTCTCCACCTCACCAAGGATGTCCAACACGATAGGGTGGTTGCCATTGACGGTGATGGTGTAGTTGTCGGGCATCTCGGCATAGAAGCGGCTCATGTCGCCACCGCTCGTTGCGGCCATATCCTTCATGCGGCGCATAAACTCGTTCTGTGTGATGACCACTGGAGCATCATCCTTAGACATAGCCTCGAAGGCTACATGATAGTGTATCTTCTCGTCCTCGGGCATCTGCGCCTCGAACACAGGGCGCATGATCTGCTGCTGGTCGGTGCTTAGCGACATAGGAGTGTTCTCCTCCTTGCGTATAAGCTTGTCGATAACGTCGGAGTCCACACGCACGAAGCGCACCTTCTCCATCTTAGACTCCAGGTACTGGATATAGTGGCTGTCGAGCTGGCCATTCATCTCAAGGATGTCGTAGCCCTTGGCCTTGGCAGCCTCCACAAATGAGTTCTTGCCCACAGGGTCGTCTACGTAGAGCATGATGGTGAAGCCATCCTTGTCGGTCTGCATATCCTTGACCTTGGTGGTGTACTCCTCGGCGGTGTAGTACTTGTCCTCGATAGACTTCCAGAGCATGAAGTTTTGCGCCTTCTCGGCAAACTTCTCGTCGGTGAGCACGCCATATTGGATGAATATTTTGAGGTCGTCCCACTTCTTCTCATAGTCCTCGCGCATGGTGTTGAAGAGCTCCTGCAAACGGTCGGCAACCTTACGGGTGATGTAGCCCGATATCTTCTTGACGTTGGCATCGCTCTGCAGATAGCTGCGTGACACGTTGAGAGGGATGTCTGGTGAGTCGATAACACCGTGAAGGAGTGTTAGGTACTCGGGTACTATGCCTGTAACCTCGTCGGTGACAAATACCTGGTTGCAGTATAGCTGTATGCGGTTCTTCTGAATCTCGAAGTTGGAACGCAACTTGGGGAAGTAGAGGATACCTGTGAGGTTGAACGGGAAGTCGATGTTTAGGTGGATATAGAACAACGGCTCCTCGCTCATTGGGTATAGCTCCGAGTAGAAGGCCTTGTACTCCTGCTCCGAAATCTCCGTAGGCTTGCGTGTCCAGAGAGGGGTGGTGTCGTTGATGATGTAGTCCTCCTCGGTGTCGACATACTTGCCATCCTTCCACTCCTGTCTCTTGCCAAAGGCGATAGGTATGGGGAGGAAGTGGCAATACTTGCGCAGTAGCTTTGCTATCTCGTCACGCTTGGCATAGTCGCTGCTCTCGTCCGAGAGGTGCAACACGATGCGAGTACCACGGTCGAGTTTCTCGTCGAGGCTCTCCAACTCATACTCAGGAGTACCTGTGCAGCTCCAGTGTACGCTCTTCTCCGCCTCACGGTACGACTGCGAGAATATCTCCACCTTGTCGGCAACCATGAACGACGAGTAGAAGCCAAGGCCGAAGTGGCCGATGATGGTTTGATCCTTGTACTTGGCCATGAACTCCTCAGCACCCGAGAAGGCAATCTGGTTGATGTACTTCTCGACCTCCTCCTCGCTCATGCCGATACCTCTATCGGTGATAGTAAGGCGCTTGGCTGCCTCGTCAAGCTCGATGCGTATTGTGAGGTCGCCAAGCTCGCCCGACATCTCACCCTTTGAGGATAGTGTCTTGAGCTTCTCGGTGGCATCCACGGCGTTGGATACCAACTCGCGAAGGAAGATCTCGTGATCTGAGTATAGGAACTTCTTGATTACGGGAAAGATATTCTCCGTAGTAACTCCAATTTTTCCGTTTTTCATATCTCTATTTGTTGATTAATATCTTTGTTGGTTCACTATGTCAAATGGTGTGCCAAGTGTGGTGCTGCTGTCATTATGGCAGAGATAGTGACAGATATAACTAAATAAGGTGCCGAGCTACAACTGTTTCGACACCTCATTTGTGGGTTATATCCTTGCTGGCTATTCTAGTGTAATGCGCGTTAGTCTGTACCCGAGCTCACGAATGTGCCTCTCTATCTGTATTCTGCGCTCATAAGTGGGCCTTTTTACGCCATTCACATATTGTTGCATGAGTGTCTCGTTTATGCCCATGGTGCGTGCCACTTGCCTTACATTTAGCTCGGGAAAGGCGTTGAAAAGTTCGCCTATATGATTCTTCTCTGATGTTAATTTTGTTGTGTGCTTCTCCATAAACTTGGCGGTTTATACAAAGATACAAATTATATTGTTCTGTGCCAAGTTTTTGAACATATTTTGTGATGAGGTGTTGGTAAAAATGGATAAGATGTGACATTTGTTGCTTGGGTACGCTATTCACCCTCTATAGCCCCTTTCGTAAATTACCATACCATTAGACTAACCATGCACTAATGATGTGGGTATTAATTTTAATACCTGCAAGAGAAATGGTGGTATGACAATAGATGGGATGCTATCTTAGAGGTGTGGGTATTAATTTTAATACCCGTGGTAAGGAGGGGAGCGTAATATGTAGTACATGCTTTAAATTGTTGTGGGTATTATTTTTAATACCCGTGGTGGTAGAGTGTGTGATACCTTACTAAGTGTTGAGCTTCCCCAATAATGCGGGTATTATTTTTAATACCCGTGATGCCGTAGTGAGTATTGCAGTGGTGAAGTCTATCTCCCAATATCGCATAGGGTTTACAATTAGTTGTTAGCAGCTATAGAGGCAATTTTTTTATCCTATTAGAACATAGTACTGCAGGAGTGTTGTTTTTTTAAGAAAATATTTTTAATTTTGTAGTGCTATTGGATAAATAGCAGACATATTGAAAGTGTTTTCATGGTCCTTACAAGAAAATGTGGAAGTTTTCAAGACAGTAGGACGACGAACGACACTCATTTCTTGTATAGCTATGTGTGGCTATGCACCTTCTTGTGCATACACCCCATACTATCCAAGTGTGGGGCATTGTATCGTTTATTTCAGTTTAGGTCTTTCCACAACCTTCAGATTAATAAACGGGAATCATCTCCACACTTTCTTTTTATATACTAATCCACC
>JAZRMM010000008.1:0-51039 GCA_045647535.1 Alistipes sp. | reverse complement strand
ATTCAATATTATGGCAATATTAGCATTCCAAAAACCTGAAAAGGTCATCATGTTGGAGTCGACTTCATCGTTCGGCAAGTTTGAGTTCCGTCCGTTGGAGCCTGGCTATGGCATGACTGTCGGAAACGCTTTGCGCCGTGTGTTGCTCTCGTCGTTGGAGGGCTATGCTATCACGACCGTGAAGGTTGCCGGTGTGAACAATGAGTTCGCAGCCGTTCCCGGTGTGATGGAGGGTATGATCGAGATTATCCTCAATCTCAAGCAGGTACGTTTCATCCGCACTGTTGATAACGAGGACGCCGAGAAGGTGACCATCAATGTTGCTGGTGTTACCGAGCTTACTGCAGGCTATATCTCGAACTACCTCTCGTTCTTCAAGGTTTTGAATCCAGAGTTGGTTATCTGCCACCTCGCTCCTGAGACCAAGATGCAGTTGACTATTACCATCGGTAAGGGTCGCGGCTATGTGCCTTCAGAGGAGAACGCAGGTATCGAGAAGGATATTGACACCCTTCCTATCGACTCTATTTTCACACCTATTAAGAATGTGAAGTACTCTATCGAGGACTACCGTGTCGAGCAGAAGACCGACTACGAGAAGTTGAATTTGGAGATTACTACCGACGGCTCAATTCATCCGAAGGAGGCGTTGAAGGAGGCAGCCAAGATTCTTATCCAGCACTTCATGCTCTTCTCAGACGAGAAGATCACTATCGACGAGGAGGAGCAGCAGGGTGTTGAGGAGTTCGATGAGAGCATTTTGCACATGCGCCAATTGTTGAAGACTAAGCTTGCTGATCAGGATTTGAGTGTTCGTGCGCTCAACTGCTTGAAGGCTGCTGATGTTGATACAGTGGGTGACCTTGTGAAGCTTCACCGCAACGAGTTGTTGAAGTTCCGTAACTTCGGTAAGAAGTCACTCACAGAGCTCGACGAGTTGCTGGCATCTCTGAACCTCAAATTCGGTATGGACGTATCTATCTACAAACTTGATAAAGATTAATTATGAGACACAATAAGAATTTTAATCACCTTGGCAGACAGGCGGGCCACCGTAAGGCTATGCTCTCTAACATGGCTGTATCGCTCATTCTGCACAAGCGTATTTCGACAACTATTGCAAAGGCTAAGGCCGTGCAGAAGTTCATCGAGCCCCTTGTAACCAAGTCTAAGGAGGATTCTACTCACTCTCGTCGTGTAGTTTTCTCATACCTTAAGCAGAAGGAGGCAGTTACTGAGTTGTTCCGCACTATTGCTCCTAAGATTATGGAGCGTCCAGGTGGTTACACTCGTATTCTCAAGACAGGTTTCCGTCTTGGTGATGGCGCTGACATGTGTATCATCGAGTTCGTTGACTTCAACGAGACTTACACATTCGGTCGCGAGGCTGCAGCTCCTGCAGCTGAGGCTAAGCCAAAGACTCGTCGTTCACGCGCTAAGAAGACCGACGCTGTTGAGGACGCTACAGTTGTAGCAGAGAAGAAGGCTAAGCAGGCTGCTCCTAAGGCTGCTGCAAAGGCTTCTGCTGCTAAGGGTGCTAAGAAGACTAACGTGGGCAAGAAGATGTAATTTTTCTTGTGATAACGGGTCATCTATGGCCTCTCAATTATTGCCCCGAATGGGACGTACGCCAAGTACTACCCATCCGGGGCAATTGCTTTATCGAGACCATATCTAACCCATTCTAACAAGAAAAATACCTCTTATCATCCCGCCATTGAAGCCTCTCAATTATTGCCTCGAATAGGACGTACGCCAGTACTACTCATCCGGGGCAATTGCTTTATCGAGGCCATATCTAACCCATTCTAACAAGAAAAATATTCGTTATGATAAGCCGTAATCTGCGGCACCAAACTCAACTCCTCGAATGGGACGTACGCCAAGTACTACCCATCCGAGGAGTTTTCATTTGGCACCACATCTCAAGGCTTCTAACAAGAAAAATACCTCTTATCATCCCGCCATTGAAGCCTCTCAATTATTGCCTCGAATAGGACGTACGCCAGTACTACTCATCCAGGGCAATTGCTTTATCTTAATATGTGTTTTGTCGTTGTAGAAATTTTACTAACTTTGTGTCGAGAATTAAATCAAAACTTCGAAATATGAGAAATCTACTCTTTGGCCTTTTGGCCATTGTGGCACTTTTCGCCTCATCGTGTGAACCAACGGCTAATAGCAATGCTCTTGAGACTAAGTTCGAGCTTACATCGAACGATAAGCTTCGCGTAGGCTACGAGGGTGGTGAGTTTGAAATTGCTTACCTACTTACTAACCCCGTGGAGGGCACAGCCATCAAGACTAACATTGTTAACTCGGCGATGATTACCTCTGCCGACACCTCTACGGATGGCGTTGTCAAGGTCTCTATCTCAGAGAATACTGCTGATGCAGTGCGTGAGGGTGCTGTTGTTGTGAGCTATGGTGCCTTGTCGTTCACCGTTGTCGTTGAGCAGGACTATAACTCGGGTGATCACAACACCATGGAGAGGGTATCTGTCGAGGCTAATCAGCTGGTGGGTAACTACTATGGCGATAATCTAGCACCCGGTGTTGGCCACTACTGGATAATTCTCTCTAA
The DNA here is from genome assembly GCA_045647535.1 of Alistipes sp. Taxonomy (GTDB): domain Bacteria; phylum Bacteroidota; class Bacteroidia; order Bacteroidales; family Rikenellaceae; genus Alistipes. Next base: position 48,455 of record JAZRMM010000008.1, on the reverse strand, counting down.
GGATGGCTTTGATGACGGAAATGTTGTCGCTAACTCGGAGTTCTTCCGTCTCGACATTCTCGGTCCTATGCCTTCGGATATGGAGAATATCAAGATTCCAGACGGCACATATACCTACGACTATGGCTCTAACCGTGAGCAGTTTACCATTGTAGATATCGGCAATACCGACTACACCTGGGTAGATGAAAACATGGAGGGATGGGCTACGCCTATAGAGAGCGCCACGCTTAAGGTGTCGGGCAACCGTTTTGAGCTTGTCGCCGTTGCCAATATGACAGAGTACACCGTAACCTTCGAGGGTGAGTATAGCCTTGGCGAGACTGTTATAACAGACCATGTGTCAAGCCTTACCAAGGATACTGTTATCGATGTATCGAACTGCTCTGCCTCTGTTAGTAGCTATGGCGACTACTGGGATTGTGGCTATAACAACTGGGGCATAGAGTTCGTTTGTAACGATGGCTTCAAACAAGGTACATATGTTGTCATCGACTTCCTCTCGGAGTCAACCACCGATTTCACAGGCACCTATGTTGCCTCTGGCTTCTCTGAGGAGGATGAGACCATGCCCGACTTCCGTGCTAATGTCTTTGTTCCAGGCTTCCGCGTGGCTGACGATGCCGACCTTCTTCTCGGTTCGTTATTTATGGTCTATAAGGATGGCCTCTGCGTATCGCAAGCACCTCTCTATGAGGGTAGTGTGACTATCACATCTAATGGCGATGGTACATATACTATTGTTATTGATGCCCTCGACGATGCGCCACAGCAGAATCGTATTACGCTCAACTGGACTGGTAATTTCTCGTGATAAGGCAGACATCTACTGCCGCTAACAAAATAAAATGCGAATAGGTAGTACGCTTTAGTACAACCTATCCGCATTTTTTTTGCCGAGCGAAAGTATCTGCAGCCTTCTAACAAGAAATTAGGTCGTGGGGTAAGTAAAGAGTGCCCAATATCCTTATCTAATAAATTGGGTAGCAAGGTTGCAAACTGATTTTTTATCTATAAAACCGCTATTTTTTTTGCATAGTGACAAAAATGTTGTACTTTTGTAAATTGAATAGTGTGTTCTTTTTTGTGATGAGTGTGCACTAATGCAACTCATTCTAAGTTAGGAAATTACTATAACAACTTTATAACTTAACTAAAACTATGAAAAAATTTAATTGGTTGATGATGCTCATGACAACTGCTATGTTGTCATTCGTAGCATGTACAGAGCCTACACCTGAGCCTGAGCCAAAGCCAGAGCCAAAGCCAGAGGGTCTTACTTTCGAGGTTGAGCTTGGTGAGGTTACCTACTCATCTGTAGACTACACAGTTACTCCATCAGATCTCGAGGCAGAGTACCTCTGCATCTTGTACGATGCTGAGACTGTTGAGGAGTTCACTCAGGACAAGTATCTCGTGGCTACTCTTCTTCAGGAGCTCGAGGCTGAGGCGCGTACCGAGGGTATGACATTGGTTGAGTTCCTCGTAGATTACACTGATAAGGGTGTTCTTGAGAGCTCATACACAAATCTTGCTCCCGAGTCTGACTACTACCTTATCGTTTTCGGTGTTGACCCTGCAAACAACTATGAGGCATGCTCAGAGGTAAGCAAGACAAAGTTCACTACAGCAGCTGCTCCTACTCTCGATGTAACTTTCACAATCGAGACAACTGTTGATGGCAACACTGCTGAGTATGTTGTAACTCCCTCTGACAACGAGGCTATTTGGTACTTCTACACTATTCCTACTGACACTTACGAGTACTACCAGAGCCCCGATGGTCCTTACAACATGTCAGAGGAGCAGTTCTTGCTCTACTGCTTGGAGATGCAGATCGACGGCTACCGTGGCGCAGGTTACGATGACAACACCATCCTTAACGCTCTCTTCCACAAGGGTACTCTTACTCTCCAGGCTAAGGACCTCTCTGCAAACACTGACTACACTAACATGGTTGCAGGTTTCATTATCGACGAGACTGGCGTTATCACACTCGCTACAGGTGTAACAACTTCTACTTACACTACAGGCGATGCCAAGGCTGCTGACTTGACCTTCGAGGTATCTGTAACTGATGTTGAGATGGATCGCGCAGCTATCAAGATTACTCCATCTGATGACAAGCAGACATTCTGCTGGATGGTAGGTGCTTGGGATGGCGCAAAGACTGCCGAGGAGGTTATGAACGAGATCGTTGCTATGTACGGTGGTTGGATGAACATCGGTATGATGCTCTACTCTGGTGTTCAGGACTACACTGGTGGCCCAGGTAGCCCATACAAGTACAAGCTCGATGCACCTGACACTGACTACTATGTTATCGCCTTCGGTTATGCTGGTGGTATCACTACTGAGCCTGTGATGGAGACATTCCACACATTGCCAGCTCCTGATGCATCAGAGACTGAGTTCAACATGACTGCTTCTTCAATCACTCCTTATAGCTTGACAATCGGTGTTACATCATCAGTTGCTTCTACATACTACACTCCAGGTGTTTGCGCTCCTGCGGAGTACAATGAGGAGGTTCTTGTTTCAGAGGTAGAGGCTGGTATCGCTGAGATTCTTGCTATGCAGCAGGCTCAGGATTCTAACGTAACCCTCTCACAGGTTTTGGGTATGTACTTCTACAAGGGTAACTACACTATCGATGCAAGCGGTATGCAGCCTGAGACAACCGTTATGGGTTACATCTTCGCTATCGACCACAAGACTGGTAAGGTAGCTAAGGTTCAGACATTCGAGAACCTTGCAACTACTACAAAGCCAGGTGATGTAACTCCTACAGTTGAGTTCATCGGTAACTACTCTGGTAACGACGAGGAAGGTGCTGTATTTGGTCAGCCCGATGCTACAAAGGGCCGCGCTATCAGCGTCTTCAAGTACTCTGGCTTGGATGGTGCACGCTCACTCTTCACTACTTTGCTCGGTGACAACCTTATGAACTACACTGATCCTGAGCTTTGGAAGATGGCAACTGGCTACTGGGACGCTTGCTCAATGAGTTCTCCTTACACCTTCTATCTCACTGATTGGGATTACGAGTACACAGCTTTGGCTTATGCCGTAGACGCAACTACTGGTCAGCCTGGTGGTGTTGGTCGCGAGAATACTATGCCTACTGTAGAGAACAAGCAGAATATCCAGGAGCTTATCGACCTCGTTAACGAGCTCAACGCTGCTGAGAAGACAGCTTGCTACTCTGTACCTGCATCAGTTGTTATCAGCGAAGGCATCCAGCTCACAGGTGTTGCTGTAGAGACCGAGACTATTGTTGAGGCTCCAGTAGCTAAGATTATGAGCGCCCCTGCTATTGAGAACAATGTAGTTAAGACTGGTGGTTATATCCGTCCATTCTACATGTAAAAATAGGATAGGGTTGTTTTAACCCAACATCCTAAACGTTGACCCCTCGGGTGGTACTTGGTACTATCTCGAGGGGTCTTCTTTTGTGATACCTCACACTCCTCGTAGAAAAAAACGCTAAAAATATACTCTTTGTCATTATTTGGCCCATTCGAGTGTACAACCATAGTAAATAATCACTATCTTTGCCTAAAATATACACATAGTGTATATGCAGTTGAGAAAATAGATACTAAATATAAACCCCATTATTATGAAAGTCTTGTGTAATATGGAGTCTGAGACAAGGTCTCAGCTTCGTTACAATGCCCCAGAACTGGAGGTAATCACAATCAACGTTGAGCGTGGCTTCGAGGTGTCGAACGATGGTTTCGGCCTTGGCGATGGCACAAGCTACGACGAGGAGAATGTGGAGTGGTAACCCAATGTTTAACCAAAAAAGAGCAACAAAAATGAGAAAGTTTTGGAATTTGATGCTTGCTGCGTTGGTTATCTTGGGCGCAGTAGCATGTACAGAGAATGAGAATTTGGAGGGTGCTCCAGAGCAGAATGCGGGTGTTGCATTCGAGGCAACTATCGACCTTGAGGAGACACGTACCGATGTGATCTTCAATGAGGAGGCTGGTAAGTGGAATACCGTGTGGACTGGTGATGAGACATTGACTGTTCAGTCGGGCTCGACAGTCTACGATTTCAAGAATAGCACGGATAACAAGAACCGCTTTGTTTGTACAGACGATGGTGTTAAAAGCTTGATTGGCAACTCTGTTGAGATCTTCTTGACACACGATGCTGATTATAACACCTTGAACAGTAAGGCTGGTAAGGCAGGTGGTAAGATCCGCACATCGGTAGCCTCTTTTGATCCTACTGCGGATATCGACCTTCAGGTTGAGAGTGCCTTCTTGCGCTACTCTTCAGACTATGAGGTGACACTCAACGCTTCATCTCAGATCTTCGACTACAATGGCAATCTATATGACGCTATCACACTCCCTGCTGGTGAGGATGTATGGGTTGCAATCCACACTGCTGACAATGTTACTTTGAGCTACTCTATCAATGGCGTAGTTTGCAAGGAGAAGACCCTTAGCCTTGATGCTAAGAAGATCTACAACCTTGGTGAGCTCGGCTTGCCTTACGAGGTATCTGCTACATGGGGTATTGCTGGTGCATTCAACGGTTGGACTGCTGGAACTCCTGAGCCATTGTATGAGGTAGGCGATGCACTCGTAGCCTATAATCTTACCAAGCTCAACGAGGGCTTTAAGTTCGTTCAGAATAAGGGCTGGGATGGTGCTAAGGGTAGCAAGACTCAGGAGGCTGTAGCAAGCGGCGAGTGGTTGTACTCGGGCGATAACGATATTAAGACAGCTGATGCTGCTGCTTACGATGTCTATTTCGTGCCTTCACGCTCAATGTATTGCATTGTAGCTGCTGGTAGCGAGGCTCCAGAGCTTCCTGCTGTTGAGCCTATCGAGTGGTCATTGGCAGGCTCGTTCAACGGCTGGACAGATAAACTTATGACAGCTACCGACACTGCTAACCTCTTCGTGGCTAAGGGTGTAGAGCTTAAGTCGGGTGATGAGATTAAGGTTAAGGACTCAAAGACTTGGGATACAAGCTACGGCGGTGGTATCAACAACCTTGAGGCTAACAAGTGGATGAAGGCTTACTTCAACGGTAGCAACATTGTTGTTGCCAAGAGTGGCACATACGATGTATACTTCGAGTATGCTGAGGGTGCTGAGTTTAGCAAGCTCTATCTTGTTGAGGCTGAGGGTGACTACACTGCAGCTACTGAGCAGACCGCAAACGGTACACTTGTTCCAGACGGTGGCGATGAGCCTGAGCAGCCTGAGGAGGTAGTTCCTGGCGTGGATACTGATTGGGCACTTGTTGGTGTATTTAGTTCGTGGGCTGATAAGACTATGAAGACAACCACTGATGCGAATGTCGTTGTCTTGGAGAATGTTGCAATGAAGGCTGCTGAGGGCTTCCTTGTACGCAAGCCAGCGACTGAGTGGGCTGATAAGTATGGCGCAGGTGATGTGAACTACATCAAGGCTAACCACTATATCGCAACTGCACCTAATGGCGCAGATATGTGTCTTGAGGCCGATGGTACATATGACATATACTTCAATATCTCTACCAAGAATCTATATGTTATGGTAGCAGGTACTGACTATGCTGGCGCTACACAGCAGACAGTAAATGGTGAGGAGCCTAAGCAGGAGGAGCCAGAGGTGACCGAGAAGGTTGTCTACCTCAAGCCTAACAGCAACTGGACACAGTCAAATGCTCGTTTTGCTGCCTACATCTGGGGTGGTACTGCTGGCGAGAAGTGGGTTAGCATGACAGCTGTTGGTGATGGCACTTATCAGGTCTTCATTCCTGAGGGTTACGACTATGGTTGCAATATTATTTTCTGCCGTATGAATCCATCTACTACAGCTAACAACTGGAACAACAAGTGGAATCAGACATCTGACCTTAAGACCCCAACCGATGGTAAGAACCTCTATACCGTTAAGGATGGTACTTGGGATAAGGGTGGTGGTACTTGGTCGGTAAAGTAGTTGACCACATATCCAATAGATAACTAAGCTGCTCGGTGCTTCGGCATCGGGCAGTTTTTTTGTGGACAGTCTAATATACCTATCGACCAATTCCCCCCCCTTAGACCTATTTTCAATCTAAATGCTTCGTGTTATTATATAATTTTCACTACCTTTGTATCTATATAACTATTGCAGAATGGATGCTATTCTAAAGATTGAGAACATATCCAAGAGCTACATCGGCCATAAGGCCTTGGACGATGTGTCGCTCGAGGTGGAGCGTGGTGCCGTCTATGGGTTGCTTGGCCCCAATGGCGCTGGTAAGACAACACTTATTCGCGTGATTACACGCATCACCCTTCCCGACTCGGGACGTGTCTTGCTCGATGGTAATGTTGTTACCGACAATGATGTCTTCAATATTGGCTATATGCCCGAGGAGCGTGGCCTATATAAGAAGATGCGTGTCGGCGAGCAGGCGATGTTCTTCGCCCGCCTCAAGGGTATGACACGATCGGATGCTGAGAGACGTCTGCGCCACTGGTTCGAGCGTCTTGATATAGCGAGCTGGTGGGATCGTAAGGTCGAGGATCTATCCAAGGGTATGGCGCAGAAGGTGCAGTTTATATCTACGGTGGTGCACGAGCCCAAGCTCCTCATCTTCGACGAGCCATTCTCGGGTTTCGACCCCATAAATGCCAACCTGCTCAAGGAGGAGATCTTGGCATTGCGTGACCGTGGTGCAACGATAATATTCTCGACACATAATATGGCATCTGTCGAGGAGATATGCGACCATATAACCCTTATCAACAGCTCACGTAACATCCTCTCAGGCTCTGTCGAGGAGATACGTCGCCGTGCTGGCGGTAATATCTTTGAGGTTGTCTATCGTGCTGAGGATAATACGTTTAGTGAGGCTCTTGGCTCTATGGCTACGGTGATGGGGGATAGTCGTGGTGTGGTAGGTGGCTACACAGTTAGCAAGATACACATCAAGAGTGATGGTGACATACGCCCTGTTATTGCGGCGCTCAACGATCGCTGCGAGCTACGCTCCCTTAGTGAGGTCGTCCCCTCGATGAACGATATATTTATCCGTGCCGTTAATGGTACACTATAGTATTGCCCTATGAGAAAGATTGCACTTATCATATCTCGTGAGTTTTCTGAGCGTGCGCGTAAGAAGAGCTTCATCTTCACCACGCTCCTTATGCCACTCCTTATGGTGGGCCTTATGCTTGCCCCCGCGCTAATGGCCATATATAGCGAAGGCGATAGCAAGCGTATTGTCGTTGTCGATGAGTCGGGGCTTATAGCACCACGTCTTATTTCAACGGCGGACCTTGTGTTTGATGATCATAGCGATATGTCGAAGGCGGAGGCTTGCAGCACCTTTAATGAGGATAGTGGTGCCTTTGCTATATTGTATATAGGTAGTGACCTTGAGAAGGATAATGCCATTCAGCTTATCACCAACAGCTCCTCGACACCTATTATCGAGCAGAATATCACAGCGCAGATCGAGGGTATCATCGAGCGTGATAGGTTGCAGGAGAGGTATAATATCGAGAACCTCGACGCTATGCTTGCTGATGTGGATACTACAATATCGCTCAGCACATTTGTCAACGATGGTACGGGCAACGAGGCTACCATGGAGAGTACCTCGTCGGGCATAAGCTATGCGCTGAGCATGATACTTGGCATGCTGCTATATATGATTATTGTGCTCTATGGCCAGATGATTCTTACGTCGGTAGCTGAGGAGAAGAGTAGCCGTGTTATCGATGTCATGGTGACAAGCTGCACCCCTTTCCAACTTATGATGGGTAAGATTTTGGGTATAGCCTCGGTAGCCCTCACCCAGGTGGCTATATGGGCTGTTTTGGTTATTGCAGCCTCTAAGTTCCTGGTGCCCATCTTCTTCTCCGAGGATGTTGTTGCTTCGAATGATATGATCATGTCGGGACTTTTGGGCACCATAGGCGATACGGGCTATATGGCAACACTGCTTGTCTACCTCGTTCTCTTCCTTTTGGGTGGTCTTCTTCTCTACTCGTCGATATATGCTGCTGCAGGCTCGGCTGTCGACTCGGTGCAGGATGGTCAGCAGTTCAACAGCATCATCGTTATCCCCATAGTCCTATCTATTATTGTTATGATGTCAATCCTTAACGACCCTAACTCGTCGATAGCTATGTGGTTCTCGTTCATCCCCTTTACATCACCTGTGGTGATGATAGCACGAATACCATTTGGTATTCCCGTGTGGGAGATAATCGTCTCGCTACTCATACTCTATGTTACATTCCTCCTTACCACGTGGATGGCTGCTAAGATCTATCGCATAGGTATCTTCACCCATGGTAAGCGTGCTTCGTGGCGGGAGCTATGGCAGTGGATAAGAGCAAAGTAAAAGTAAAAGGGGCGTTAAGCCCCTTCTCTTTTATGTATGTATCTCGCCTCGCCCTCTATTTCAGCATCTTGTAGTGGCAGTACATGAGCTCGCCATTGTCGTCGCGTAGGTGCATGCCTCCGCCGCGGCAGAACTTCCACACCTTGCACTTGGCGCACTCGCCCTGACGGGTCCACTCGCGATTACGGAACTTCTCAAAGCGCTTGCTCCACACCTCCCAGAAGCTATCGTGATAGATGTTTCCCTGAGTGTAGTTGGCCCTCACGCTGGTACATCCCGAGATGTCGCCATTCACACGTATCGAGGCCACTGAGACTCCTGCTGTGCATACGTAGAAGTGGTCGCGGACCTCAGCCTCGTAGCCACCCAGGAAGCCCTCGCAGGCGTAGTTTAGCTTTATGCGGCCCTCCTGACGTGTCTTGCGCACAAACTCCATAAGCTCTCTAAACTGCTCGGCGTTGAGGTGCAGCGTGTCATCCTTGGCGGCACGTCCTGCGGGGAATATTGAGAATATGCGCCATGAGGCTATGCCCTCGGCGATAAGAAACTCCTTCCACTCCTCCAAGCGGCCCATCATCGCAGGTGTCACACAGGTTATGGCGTCGTAGGCCAACCCTTCATACTCGCGTATGTTGCGCAGCGCATGGCGTGCTCGCTCGAAACTCAGTGGGTGCTGGCGTATATGGTTGTGCTCCTTCTCGAAGCCATCGAAGCTTACCGATATGGAGCGAAGGCCCGCATCAACAAGGCTTCTGAGGCGCTCGCGTGTGAGCATCATGCCGTTTGTTACCATGCCCCACTTGTAGCCACGACGTGTTACCTCGCGTCCTGCCTCCTCGAGGTCGGGGCGCACGAGGACCTCGCCTCCCGAGAATATGATAAGCATATCCTTAACGTCTACATTGGGTGTTATCTCCTTGTCGAGCACATTCAAGAAGTCGGCAAGGGGCATATCCTTCTGTTGAGCGTCGGCGGTGCAGTCGCTACCACAATGACGGCACGACAAATTACAACGCAGCGTACACTCCCAAAAGAGCGTACGCAGCGTATGGTTGGCTATAACATCGTCGTAGAGGCTGTTGAACAGCTTTAGTCCCAAGTATTTGCGGGGACCTAATCTCTTACCCTTCACTATGTCTTAAACCTTTATGTTTGTGCTACTCTGTAGCCTCACTCTTCTCCTCGGCGATCTCGTTGATCTTCTCCTCGGCCTCCTGCTCAGAGATAGGGCGCACTACCTCACCATCGGGGAATGGCACGCCATACATCAACGCTGGACGTACATCCACAGCCTCCTCCTCGAGTTTCTTGGCCTCCTCACGATTAAGCTCCTCGATGAGCTTTTTGGCCTCCTCCTCGCTGATAGGCTTAACTATCGAGCCGTCGGGAAAGGGAACACCATCTGTGCTTGGCTCGGTGATATTCTCATCCACAGGATTTCCCTGCTCGTCTACGGGCTGCACCATCTTTCCATCAGGGAATGGTACGCCATACATCACCATAATGTGTGGATCCTCCTGATTGATGTCCACCTCCTGATCCTTTCTATCCTGCGACTTATTGCTCTTCTTGGTTGAGCAGCATGCTGCTGTCGAAAGACCGAGAAGGCCCAGAATAGCTATTTTCACTCTCTTATTCATAGTCGTATCTGTTTAGATTCTACTGGATAATAGTCACTACAAATGTAGTAGTAATTTTTGTAATCTACAAATAAAACCCAATTTTTAGGGCTTTAGTATTGCAGAGGTGCAAAAAAATGTATAACTTTGACCTATCATTAAACACCTTTGTGTTATGCAGGGCAGAGTAAAATGGTTCGATAATAGGCGTGGCTACGGCTTCATCACGGGTGAGGACGGAGGCGATGTCTATGTGCACTATACAGCTTTGAAGACCGAAGGCTTCCGCTCGTTGAAGCATAATTGGAGGGTTAGCTACGATGTGGTGACCACGGACGAGGGGCGTGTTGAGGCTCGTAACGTGGTTGTTATCCCCAAGGAGTTGTAGTGTTGGCACCAATACGTGGCTTTGCACCTTACTCAAATCATATCTCTGACGTAGCTTTCTGTGAGGCATAATCGCCTGTTTATCTGCGAATAGAATCATTTAAGTATTTTTACCACTCTTGTGTTTCTATTTTCTTTGTATATTTGTCGCCAGAATATTAATTAAAATGAAGATACTTATATGAGAATTAGACATCTACTACTAATGGTGGCAATGGTTGCTATATCTGCCACAGCATCCGCCCAGACTACTGGAGAGAAGATTAAGGCCTTTGCCGATGAGCACCTTCGTCTTTCGGGATACCTTCAGGGTGGCTTCCGTTGTGATGAGGTTAGTGGCTCAACCTTCTACCTCCACCGTGCCCGTGTAGCCATTACTGGCGACTTCCTTAAGGATAAGTTCGACTACCGCCTCCAGGTCGATTTTGCTGGTAGCCCAAAGATTACCGACCTCTATTTTCGCTATAAGCCATTCACCGCTCTCAATGTTGAGTTGGGTCAGTTTAAACTCCCCTTCACTGTTGAGAATGAGCAGTATGGCCCAACAACTGTTGAGTTTATCGACTACTCATATGTGACTACATATATAGCACGTAACAACGCTCTATATGATGGCATCGCCTCTACGGGTCGTGATATAGGTCTTCAGCTCTATGGTGGTTTCATCGAGCGTGATGGCTACAGCATCATCAACTACAACCTCGGCGTATTCAACGGCGCGGGTATCAACCGCAAGGATGACGACAAATCCAAGGAACTTATTGCACGCCTTATCTTCAAGCCTATCAAGGGTCTCTCGGTAGGTGGTGCCTATATGGCAATCTTGGGCAAGGATCGCTATAACCTCAATGGCCGTGTTGCCGACTCTCCACGCTGGGCAGTTACGGCAATCTACGATTTGAACCAGTATGTTGCTCGCGCAGAGTTTGCACAGGCCGATTTTGCTGGCATCACAACAAATGCCTTCTATGCTATGTTTGGCTATCGCTTCACCGAGCAGTGGAGCCTGGCGGGTCGCTATGAGTTTGTTAAAGATGAGCTTAAAATGCTCGATGAGGATCGTATCACCGCAGGTCTTGCATACAAACCATTCAACTTCTTGCGTCTGCAGTGCGATCTCTCGTATGTCATTGACCACCGCTATGGCGCTAATAACAACTTTGGTGGCAACTTGTTAGTAACAGCGATGTTCTAACGCGCGGGCAATACGATGAAAAACTTTCGTACTGAAGATTGGGTTGTTACCATCTTGAGCATCCCTCTTCTGATAATATCAATCTTCGCCGCGAAGTTGCCAAACGACGGCATTAAGATACCCTCTAAGCTTGACACGCTCGATGCGTGGCTCAACATCGGTGTCTTCTTTGTTATCGCCCTTTCGCTATTATACATCGGAAATAGGTGGCTCAATCGACCACTTCGAGGTATACTACGTTCGTTTACTGTCATATTCATTGTTGCTGTTTTTGCGCAATGGATGGCCACATTACCACAGATCAAGGCCTATGGCTTCGAGGCTGTTTTTTTCTCGGTGCTCTTCGGTCTTCTTATTCGTAACCTCTTTAGCATCCCCGATTGGCTTAAACCAGCCATTCAGGGCGAGTTCTTCATCAAGATAGGTGTCGTCTGCCTCGGTGCTACGGTGCTCTTCTCGGATGTTATGAAGTCGGGCGCAGCAGGCCTTATACAGGCCTTCTTGGTGGTTACCATCGTATGGTTTTTTGGTTACTGGCTATCGCGCCGTAACGGCGTAGAGCGCAACTCGGCGATGACTCTTGCCAGTGGTTGCGCTATATGTGGTGTGTCGGCATGTATCACTGCTGCAGGTGTCACAGGTGCAGATAAGCGAAGTCTCTCCTATCTCACATCATTGGTACTTATCATCGTGGTGCCGATGATATACATCATGCCATGGCTGGCGGAGATGGTTGTGCCTCTCTTTACGGATGACCCCACTATACAGAGTGAGATTACTGGAGCCTGGATAGGTGGTACTATAGATACCACGTCGGGTGTTACCGCTTCGTCGGAGATGGCTGGTAAGGTTGCCCAGGATACTGCCATTGTGGTAAAGGGTACGCAGAACGTGCTTATAGGCTTTGTGGCATTCTTTATGGCCCTGTACCTCTCGTCGCGTAGTAATAAGAGGGGTGAGGGTGGTCGTACAGTACCCTCGTTAGGTATAGTCTGGGATAAGTTCCCTAAGTTTATCTTGGGCTTTGTTCTCGCCTCGGCACTCTTTAGCATCTTGCAGAATGAGGATCTGTTGTCTCTTGCCTCTAAGGGTAAGTTTGTTGAAACCTCTATGGCTAAGAACTTCTCGACATTCTTCTTCTCGCTATCGTTTGTCTGCATAGGTATGGACACTCGCCTAAAGGATATCATCTCGAAGGAGAACCGCAATATGCTCAAGTCGTTTATCGGAGCACAGCTCTTCAACATCGTTGTAGCTTGCCTTATTGCTTGGCTTATGTTTGGTGTTGTGAAGCCTGCGCTATGGCCAAATGAGCATAGGGGCGTGTCGAAGATAGAGATGACCTCTGCGCACCAGGTTGTTGGCGTAGATAACATGACCGTACTCCCTAAGGCTTAATCCTATATTACTATATAAAAGTAATGGCGTATCTTTCAGAAAGATACGCCATTATTGTTTTGCTTGGCGAGGAACTAACCTCCAGCCTTTTTACAGCGATAGCCCGCCTTGGTGAGTAGCTCACACACACGGTCGCGGTGGTCGCCCTGGATGATTATCTCGCCATCCTTTGCCGAGCCACCCACACCGCAACTCTTTTTCAAATCCTTGCCCAACGCCTCCAGGTCGTCGCTCGACCCTACGAAGCCTCGCACGACGGTGGCTACACGGCCTCCCTTGAGTCTGTCGAGCCACACCTTAAGATTCTGCTTTGCGGGTGGTAGGGTAGTTGCCTGTTCCTCCTCTGAGGTCTCATATTTGAAGTCGGGGTTGGTGGAAAATACCACCCCCAATCTATCTTTCCAGTCGCTCATATGGGTAATATTATTATCAAAGTGGAAGAAAAAAGTTTGTAATCACTACAAAGATATGAAAAATTTTGTAACTTTATGCTATGAAATCGAATAAACGACCACGACGCAAGCGCGACCTTGCCCATTACAACCCAGAGCGACTCCCCGAGGTACTACCCCCCGAGGATGATAGACACTTGGTGAATGTCTTTGTCGAGGGCTACGAGGATGTAGCCTTCTGGCGTGGTATCTTCGACCACTTCCGTAACCCATACCTACGCTTCGAGATCTCGGTGCCCAACCGTGATGATCTGCCTAAGGGTAAGAAGGTGCTTATGTCGATGCTGGGTAAGAGCGACCCTCAGCATGTCATACTCTGCGTCGATTCCGATTTCGACTACCTCTTCGATGGTGCTACCGAGCAGTCGCGTGAGATTCTCGCAGCAACCAACATGTTCCATACATATACCTATGCTACGGAGAACTATCTGTGCTATGCACCCTCGCTTCGTAATGTTTGTGTCAAGGCCACAAAGAACGACACCCGTATCTTCGACTTCGAGCGCTTCTTCGAGAACTACTCGCGAATAATATATCCACTCTTCTTGTGGTATGCCTATTCGGCGCAGCTCGCCACGGAGAGTGTCTTCACGCTTAGTGAATTCCGAGCCTCGGTAAGACTAAATTACATTGACATTCGCCATAATGGTGAGAGTACTCTAGCGTGGCTAGAGCGCAATGTGGCACGCCGTAGAGAGGCCCTGGAGAAGGATAATCCCCAGATGATTGATGCTGTCGAGGCGTTTGGTCATAAGCTTGAGCCTAAGGGTGTTAGAGAGGATAACTGCTATTTGTATATGCATGGCCATACGCTTATGGATTGCGTTGTGATGGTGGTGCTTAATGCCGTGTGCGACAAACTTCGTCAGCTCTCCGTAGCCAAGATTCATAACTCAAAGGTTGAGGGTATAGCCCTGCAAAATGAGCTGCAGAACTATACCAATACACTTCGCTCTATAAGGGATGTATTGCTTGATAATGAGAACTATACATCGTGCCCATTGTATAAGCGTTTGCGTGACGATATCCAGGAATATCTCGATAGGATGATTGCCGACATAAAATCGCGTCAGCCTGTTACGCCTATGTTGAGGTGTAATTTTGAACCTTAGTGCAAGGGCAAGAGGTATATACCTAAAAAACAGATATCACTGTACACTACTGGCCTCTGTGATAGGGGTGTGAGGTGCGAGTAAAATATCTTTTATTTATTGTTTTAACTTCTTTTTAGGGGATAAAAAGACCCTATATTCAATTTTTTTGCCTACTTTCTATCTTTTTTTGATTGCAAAACTTGCATTATCAAATTTTATACGTATATTTGTGAATGTAAAATAAAGGCGAAATATTAAAAAACAAAAACTAAAACTATATTACCTATGTCAAACCAGTGTCCATCTACTTGCCATTCGTATGCCCTGGAGCCCGAGGCTGGCTTCTCGTATATTACATTGAAGGAGGGCGATAGGTATGTGATTGATAGAGGCGACTCTAACTGTTTGCTCTTCCTCATGAAGGGTAACTTCGAGATTACCTCTGAGGAACGTCGTGATTATACTGTAAGGGAGGGTCACTTTGTCTTCTGTTTCAGAGCATATTGCTATGAGATTACAGCTCTTACGGATGTCGAAATCATTAGAGCTCACTTCATCACTGCAGGTGCGGCTTGCGATATGATACCATTCAATAGTATCGTGGGCAAGATAAAGAAGATAAACTATAAATTTACACAGGTATTGGTGAACGAGCCGTTGGATATTTTCCTTCGTTCGATGTCTATCTACTTGCAGAATAGTATGCACTGTAACCACCTGCATCGTGCCAAGATCCAGGAGATGTTCGTGATATTCAAGTTCTTCTATACCCCACAGATTCAGTTGCGTACCTTCTATAACCTCTTCGACCGTAACCAGTCGTTTGCATCGCTTGTGCGTAACAACGCACCACGTGTTAAGACCGTTGAGGAGCTTGCCGACATCTGCGGATTTAGCATTCAGCACTTCAACAATATGTTCAAGCAGGAGTTCCACGACACCCCTTATAGCTGGATGCAGAAGCAGCGTATCGTCGAGATCGAGCGTCTGTTGGTTGAGACCAACGTGCCGTTGAAGAGCATCATCAAGATGTATAGCTTTACTAACCACGGCCACTTCGCGCTCTTCTGTCGTAAGTATCTTAAGAAGACACCTCTCAAGATTCGTAAGGAGGCGCGTGCAAAACGTGAGGCCGCACTTCAGGCTGAGGCGTAGCCTTGCATATAGATAATAGATTAGGGGACTACTCAACAATGGTGTTGTGTGGTCCCCTGATTCTTTTTTTTAGTGTTAGAGCCTATATCCCAGGATGCTTCTGTAGTGGTAGTATAGCACGTCGTAGGGGTATAGCATATCTTGAGCTGTGATAATCTCGCTTATGGCAAGGTGGTCTTTATCGCCTGCCTGCTCAAAGATCGTTCTGCATCGCTCGATAGCCCTCATAAACTTCTGACTCTTGCTCTCCTCGAAGAATATATCCGTCTTCACAAAGCCTATAACGTCGTCAAATTTGTAGGCCATGGCCGCAAGCATTGTGGATACTAAGGCCAGCTTGTAACACTCCAGGCTCTTGGGTGATGGACGTTCGTATCGAACTATCCTGTTGCTGGGAGGTGTCGTCCTCTTTCGGCGTAGCTTGGCGGCTATAGTCTCGCTCCACAGAGCATCGTTATCTATGAGCTCCATGCTCTCATCGGGGCGCACGATAATGTTGTCGGGCTTGATGTCGGAGTGCGTATGGTCGCTTGTTAGAGTGTTGTATGCTAGCGTGTCGAAGTTATGGCTTAGTGTGCGGTGGTCTACATCTGGGTCCTCCATATACTCGTTGAGTGGTATGCCATTAACCCAGTTGGTTATCACCACATCGATATACTCTATTGTTCCATCGAGCTTGAATATGCCAAGTTCGCGGTAGTGGTATTGCTCTCCATATATAGTCTTAACACGATGCGAACGCTGTAGATAGCACTTTATGAGTCTATCCTCGGGCGAGCCGTCAACATGACATCGTGCAGTCACCGAGAAGCGGCCACTGCATATCGACGAGGTGTCGATGACGATGTTCTGCATAGTGCGAGTGAATATCTGTTCATTTCGCAACGTGTTTATGATTAGCCATTTGTTAACCATACCAGGGCTATATATGGGTGATTATCGTGTTTGTGAGAGGTAGTGTGTCACGGCGATTGTAGCTATCGATATGCGGCAGTCGGGTACTGCGTTAAGTATCGCCTCGGCACACGATGTTATCGTGGCACCTGTGGTTAGCACGTCGTCAACCAGAAGTATATGCTTACCCTTTAGCTGTTTGGGGTTGCGTACCTTGAATAGGCCATCAACATTCTCCCACCTCTCCTTAAAGGCACGTTTTGTCTGCGATGGGTTGTTGCGTACGCGTCGCACAGCTCTATGTGATGCTGTTATACCAAGTGACTTGGCTATGCCATCGGCGATATACGACGATTGGTTATAGCCACGCTTGATAAGTTTGAGTGGGTGTAGGGGGATGGGTACTACTATATCGACATCGTCGTATAGCCCCGAACTCTTAAGTTCGCTACCAAACCACCTGCCCAGGTCGTAGGCTATGCGCCACTTGCCGCTATACTTAAACTGGTGTATAAGACCTCGCCATGGGCTCTCCTCGCGGTAGGTGAAGAAGGATGATGCGTGAACAACGGGTATTATACCATCGAAGTGCTCCTTCACGGGGTTCTCCTCCATGAGCCAATAGCCTGTTGTTGGTATGCTATATCGGCAGTGGATGCATATGTTATCCAGCTTGGTATCTATCTCTTTGCCACATACCAAGCAACGTTGCTCCATGACTATGGAGCGAAGCATGATGAGTAGTCTACCAAGCATCTATGTCTATACTTATGGTTATTGCGCGATACTCCTTAGCCTCGCGCATCGCCTTCATCACATCGTGCAGAAGTTCTCGCGCACGCCTCATCGATGAGCCAACCTCTATCTTGAGGAGTATCTCAGCGTAGTGTTCGCCACGAAGCATCTCGCGTGTTGCCGACACGGGACCCATGACCCTGTCGCCGAACTTACGGCGCATGATGGTTGCACAGTGGTGTGACGCATGGCGTAGTAGCTCGTAGTCTGCAGAGCGTAGTGTCAGACGTATAAGGTGCGAGTAGGGTGGATAGCCAAAGGCCTTGCGCTCCGCAAGCTCTGCGTTGGCCATGGCGTGGTAGTCACCCGTGGCAACCTGGCTTATTACAGGGTGCTTGGGCTGCGAGGTCTGTATTATCACACGACCACGCTCCGAACGGCGGCCTGCACGTCCTGCCACCTGCATCATGAGCTGGAAGGCTCGCTCTGAGGCTCTAAAGTCGGGTGTCGAGAGTAGGTTGTCGGCATTGAGTATGCCCACGGTGGTGACACCCTCAAAGTCGAAACCCTTGGTTAGTATCTGTGTGCCTACAAGTATGTCGGTGGCTCGATTCTCGAAGTTGGAAACTATCTGCTTGAAGGCTCTCTCCGATGTCGAGCTGTCGGCATCGAGGCGCTCTACACGTGCCTTGGGGTATAGTCGTGATACCTCCTCAACAACCTTCTCGGTACCAAAGCCCATGGCCGATATGTCGCCACTCTTGCACGATGGGCAGAAGGTTACATGCTCCATGTTGTAGCCGCAGTAGTGGCACTCGAGGCGTGATGTGGCCTTATGCTGAGTCAGTGTCACGTTGCAGTGGGGGCAGCGTGGTGTATAGCCACAACTCTTGCACTGCATATATGGGGCGTAGCCTCTTCGATTTTGGAAGAGTATCACCTGCTTACCACCCTCAATCGATTGCTCAATCTCGCGTAGTAGGTCGAGGTTGAAGTGTACCCTTCGTTCGCCACGCTTTACTGCACGTAGCGTGTCCGACACTATAACATCTGGTAGTTGCGCTTCGCCCCACCTTTCGGTGAGCTCAGCGTAACAGTACTTGCCCTTGATGCCATTCATGTAGCTCTCGAGCGATGGTGTAGCACTGCCCAGTACCACCTGTGCACCGTATAGGCTACCCATCACCACCGCCACATCGCGAGCATTGTAGCGTGGTTGCATGTCGCTCTGCTTATAGCTTGGGTCGTGCTCCTCGTCGACGATGATGAGTGCGGGGTTGTTCATCGGCAGGAAGAGTGCCGAGCGCACGCCTACGATGAGCTCTCCCCCTGTGGATGCTGCCAGGCGCAGATATGTCTGGCCACGGCGTAGGGGTGTAAGGTGCGAATGGTAGGTTGTTGTGCGACCCTCGAAGATGCGCTCCAGGCGCTCGATAAGCTGTGAGGTGATGACAATTTCGGGGACGAGCATCATCACATCGCAACCCTTGGCAAGGGCCTCGGCCATAAGGTGGATATATATTTCGGTCTTACCCGAGCCTGTTACACCGTGCAGAAGCGCCACCTGACCTCTGCTGTGTCCCTCGCGTATAGTATCCAGGGCACGCTGTTGCGCTGGTGATAACCTTGGTAACAGAAACTCGCTCTCCGCACCATTATCCCCAATCTTACACTCTCTAACCTCCTCGGTTATGAGCCCTTTGTTGCGCAGTGCGAGTAGCTGCGTAGCGTCGGCCTCGATGAGGCGTCGAGGGATGTAGCCATCCTCGGCCTGTCGGGCCTGGGCGAGGGCTGCAATGCTCTCTATAATAGCTATGCGTCGTGGTGCTCGGCGTATATGTTTTTCGCGATATGCGATGAGAGCCTCCTCGGTTTGTAGCTCCTCGGCAAGGGCTATGTATCGCTCCTGACGGGGCTGCAGCACCTGCTCCTCGAGGCCTCCGAGCGATGTTGCTGAGGGCTTGGCGAGCGAAGGTAGCGCCATGCGCATAACCTCGCCTATGCTACACATGTAGTAGTCGGCGACCCACTCCCATAGGCGCTGTGCCTTGGTGTTTACCAGGGGTGTTGAATATAGGCGCTTAAGTATTGGCTTTATGCGAGGGTAGTCGGGCTTCTCGTCTGTCATACTCCAAACGATGCCCGTATAATAACGACTGCTGCCAAACTGTACGACTACGGCGTCACCCACGCCCACACCCAACGTTTCATCCACCGAAAAGGTGTACATTGGCTGTGCCAGCGGGAGAACTACCTGTGCGTAAAGCATGGCAGCAGTGTGTTATGATGGTGCTCTATTAGAGCTTATTTAGAGCGTTGAAGCCCTGGCCGTATACGCCCATTACTGAGCCTACGGTGATAAATGCGTTAGGATCCTCCTCACGCACATACTTGAGGATTGTTGAGGTCTCGCGCTTGCGGCATACCACCATCACAACCTTGGTATCGTGCTTGGTGTACCAGCCCTGAGCGTCGATAAGTGTAGCACCACGGTGAGCCTTCTGAAGGATCATATCGGCCATCTTCTCATAGTCCTTACACATAATCATAATCTGGTTAGACTGCTGGTTACCCGACTGAACGAAGTCTACGGTGTAGCCAATAACTGCAATCATGATGAAACCATAGATAACTCGTGCAAATGCGAGTGATGACAATGGCTCAATATCTGTTGGAACGCCTGCGATAGCTACGTTTGTTGTGAGGAAGAGCGAGCCGATGAGGATACCACAGTCGGTCATAAGCAATACCTTACCATAGCTTACGGTGCGGAACTTGTTGATGATCATTGCAACGATATCGGTACCACCTGTTGAGCCACCCTGCATGAACGATACTGCGATACCCAAACCGCATGATGCAGCACCTGCAATCACAAGCAAGAGGTTTGGAGCATCAACATTTGCCAATACGTTGTATACGAGAAGTGGATCGAGCTGTGTCTCAACAAGGTTGAACATCACAGACATCATCACGATACAGTATAGAGTCTTGATACCAAACTTCCAACCCACAATCATTACACCAAAGATAAGCAGCACAACATTGATGATAAATACCAATGTACCGATTGTCAAAAACTCTGCGATGCTACCTGGAAGAATAGCATTGATAAGTGTCGCCAAACCTGCGGCGCCACCACCCATACCACCTGCTGGCAATACGCACTCCAACCAACCGAAGGCGTAGCAGAACATACCAAATGTCATCAAGAGATACTCCTTGATGCCGATAAGAATGTCACGAGAAGAGATATTCACACCCATGTCAATTCAAATGTTTAGGTTACAAAAAATGTTAAATAAATCTATATTTACTCCGAAAAATTCGGCGCAAATGTACAAACTTTAGTTTGATTTGTGCAAGATTTTTCATTTATTTTATCGCTCAGAATGTAACTTATTATTTAGTAGGAAGTTACACTCTGAGCCCAAAGAGCCTATTAATACCAGCAGCTCTGCTTCTTGCCCATTACGAACTCCAACTCACCACCGGCGATAACCTCCTCGTGTGTAATGTAGTTACGCTTGAGCTTCTTGCCGTTAAGCTTCACGCTCTGCACATAGCGCTTCTTAGGTGTGTAGCCCTTACGCACAACGCTGAAGGTGCCACCCTGGACATCAATCTCAGCCTTGTCGACCATAGGCACGCCCAACACATACTTGCCCGATGCTGGCTCTACGGGGTGGACGCCGAAGGTTGTCATGATGTCCCATCCCGACACCTGGCCCACATCCTCATTGCCAGAGAGACCATCCACCTCTGTTGAGTACATAGTATCCATCACCTCGTAGAGACGATCGGCGCCCTTCCATGGCTCGCCCAACATGGTGTAGAAGTAGATGATATGGTGGCTTGGCTCGTTGCCGTGAACATACTGACCAATAAGACCTGAGATATCGGGGGTAACATCCTCACCCTCCATCTTGCTATCGGCAGTGAATAGGCCGTCGAGCTTCTCGATTGTTGTCTCAACGCCGCCCAAACACTCCACCAACTTGTCGAGGTCCTGAGGCACAAGCCATAGATACTGCCAAGCATTACCCTCGCAGTACTCGTTGTTGATGCGCGATGCGTTGTATGGGTTGAAGTCGGCACGCCACTCGCCTGTTGATGACTTGCCACGTGGGTAGCCCACCTCCTTATCGAAGTAGTTGAGCCATGAGTGGCTGCGCTCCTCGAGGTATGTAGCCTCCTCCTTGCCAAGCATCTTAGCAACCTCGTATGCTGCTGCATCGGCGATGGCGAACTCCATGTCGTGGGCGATAGACTCACCCTGTAGGTCGTTAGGCATGTAGCCATACTGCTTGCGGTACTTACCACCGCGAATATCATGCATTGCTGATTTGTAGATAGCCTTCCAAGCACGCTCAGCATCGATACCCTCGATACGCTTAGCTACGGCATCCGACACGGCGATGATACCTGGTGAGCCCACCATGCAGCCGTTATCCCAGCCCCACAAGTGCCATATAGGGAGGAAGCCCTGCTCCTCGCATATGTTGATCATGGTGTTGGTGACATCGTCCATGCGCTCGGGGTGAGTGATGGTCATAAGTGGCAACTTAGCACGGTAGGTATCCCATAACGAGAATGTAGTATAGGTGTCGTGGCCAGGGTTTGGATGCACCTTGTTGTCGGCACCACGATATGTGCCATCGACATCCGAGAAGAGCGATGGTGCTACGTACATATGGTATACACCTGTGTAGAATATCTCCTGCTGCTCAGCTGTTGCACCCTCAATGCGCATCTTGCTAAGCTCTGCGTTCCACTTGTCGTATGCCAACTTGCGCGCTGCGTCGAAGTCGATACCTGCAACCTCGGCGTTGAAGTTAAGCTCCGCACCCTCGGGGCTTGTTGACGATAGGGCTACCTTAACGCCTATCTGCTCACCCTCGGTGGTGTTGAAGTCTATGCGGTAGTAGAAGCCATCCTCGCCTATAGGCTCAAACTTTGTAAATGGCTTCGAGAACTCAATGACGAAGTACACCTTCTGGTTGTTTGACCATCCCCAGCTGTGGCGGCGACCCACAACTCGGGTGTCGCTCACGGCCTCAGCGTATAGCTCCTCAGGACGGTCGAAGCAGCCGCCATGCACCAAGTCGAGGATTATGGCAGCCTCGTCACTTGCTGGGAAGGTGTAGCGGTGCAAGCCACCACGCTCTGTAGCTGTCATCTCGGCGATGATGCCATAGCGTGTGAGGGGTACAGAGTAGTAGCCTGGCTCAACAACCTCCTTTGAGCGGTCGGCCTCCGACCAGAAGCCTGTGGTATAGTCACCGAGACGACCACGACCATAGGGCACCTCGCCAACTACGGGCATGAGAGTCACGTCGAAGAGATCGCCACAACCAGTACCTGAGAGGTGGGTGTGCGAGAAGCCGATGACGCTATTCTCCGAGTCGTGGTATCCCGAGCACCAGTCCCACTCCTGGGTTATGCTTGTGGGGCCTACCTGGGTCATGCCAAAGGGTACGTTAGCACCCACGAATACATGGCCGTGACCTCCCGAGCCAATCTTGGGGTTTACAAGAGCGGCATAATCAACCTCGCCGTTCTGCGCCGAGGCGTTACCCGCAACTAGGAGCATCGCCATGGCGATAAGTGTACGTTTGAGAATCTTCATAAGTATAGTTTATTTTAGTTTTATGTTCAGCTCTTTTTGCTTCATCAGATCATCGTGCGATATGCGATAGGAGGTTAGGGCCTTGCCACCAAGCGTCATGCCCTCGATGTAGTCACCCTCACCCTCGGTGGTTATCACTACGGTGCCGTGAGCGGTATCTATCTCCACACGCTCGAAACGAGGTGTTGTTATGGTGTAGTATGGCTCACCAGGGCAGTCGGGGTATAGGCCCATCATCGAGAATAGTGCCCATGCTGACATCGTTCCCGTATCGTCATTACCTGGCAGTCCATCGGGTGTTGTTGAGTAGTTCTCGTCAAGAAGTCGCTTTACGAGTTGCTGTGTGCGCCACTCCTCGCCCTTGATGCGTGAGAAGAGGTAGGGGTAGGCGATGTCGGGCTCGTTGGTAGGGTCGTAGTGACCATTGTCGAATACCCACTGCAACTTTTCCACGAAGCGCTGCTTACCACCCATAGCCTTGATAAGACCCTCGATATCGTGTGGCACGAAGAAGGTGTAGTTCCACGAGCTACCCTCATGGAAGCCTATGGTATTCGAGAAGTTAGCACCCGCCGCAGGGTCGAACTCACCAATGTATTTGCCATCCTCGCCTATGGGGCGCATGGCGCCGTCTGCCTTCGAGTAGTAGTGCTTCCACCCCTTGGCACGCTCGCGCAAGGTCTTGGCAAACTCCTTATCGCCACGCTCTTCGGCAAGAGTTGCAAGGGCGTTGTCTGCCACATAGTACTCCAAGGCGTGCGATACGGAGTTGTCGCCCGACATATCCTGAGCGAAGAGGCCTACGGGGATGTAGCCATGCTCTAAGTATGGGTCTATGTCGCGGCGTATGGCGTTATCCCTGCCTGGTGTTGTTGCCGAACGCTTCATCGCCTCGTAGGCGGCATCTATGTCGAAGTCACGTAGCCCCTTGAGGTAGCTATCTACAATTACAGGTATTGCGGGGTCGCCCTCCATTGTGAAGGTCTCACGACCATATAGCTCCCAGCGTGGTAGCCAGCCCCACTCCTTGGCCATGCCCACCATCGAGCGTATCATGTCGGTCTGCTCGTCGGGGTAAGCAAGAGTCATGAGCTGGTGTAGATTGCGGTAGGTATCCCATAGCGAGAATACGGTGTAGCGCTCGTAGTCGGCAACGCCCACAGACCCCGACTCCATTGCGGGGTACTCGCCATTTACGTCACTTATGATGTTGGGGTGTAGAAGTGCGTGGTATAGCGCAGTATAGAATATGGTGCGCTCCTCCTCTGTGCCACCCTCCACACGAATACGGCCGAGGGTCTCGTTCCACTCGCTCTTAGCCTTGGTGCGCACCTCGTCGAAGGTGCTCGTGCCAACCTCGGCATCGAGGTTTTTGCGTGCATTCTCCATCGAGACATAGGATATGCCCACCTTGACAACCACCTCTGCACTTGGCTCGAGGTTGCCGAGCGAGAAGATGGCGCCTATATCATCGCCCATTATCTCGCGCGCGTAGTTCTTATATAGTTTATACTCGCCACTATCGCCCGACCATGCCGCCTCTATGCCCGTCATCTCGGGCTGTAGCTTCCAGTAGCTTATCTCCTTGGCAGGGTGCGAGATGCGCACAACGAAGTAGATGGGGAAGACGGCCTGATTGGTATAGCAGAAGGTACCCAAAAGGCGCATGCCCTCGATCTCGGTGTCGCTCACACGACGAAGCATAGCTCCCGACTCGTTCGATAGGGCAGTGCCAAGGTCGACGATAATGTTAGCCTCGCCACCCTCCGCGAAGGTGTAGCGCTCCACCGAGGCGCGCTCCGTGGCGGTTACCTCGGCACGCACGGCGAACTGGTCGAAGGTCGTGGCGTAGTAGCCAGGTGTCGCCATCTCGTGGCTATATGTCGAGCCACGCTTTGTGCGGTCAGCCTCGGGTGCTCCTGTTGTTGCCATGGTGATTATAGCACCCAACTCGGGGCATCCCACGCCACTCAGAGCACCGTGAGCAAAGCCAATGCTATATCTGTTGCGTATGTCGTAAGGCGTTGACCACCAGCGATTATCCTTGTCGAAGTAGTTAAGCTCCGAGCCGGTAACATTAAATGGTACTGCCGCCATCATGCCGTGGGGCACAACAGCGCCAGGGTGCGTAGCCGAGTAGTCGGCAGTGCCGATAAATGGGTCGACATATTGGGTGTTATCGCTCTGTGCTTGCGCCTTGATGCACACGCTTGCAATAAGGAACAATATTAGTGTTAGTTTGCGGAGCATAGTTACTTCTTATTTTTGGGTGTTATCTTATAGACATAGCCTCCACCGGCTGCCATAACTCTTCCCTCTAAAGCCTCTCTTAGCGCCTTAACATCGTACGAGGGGATTACGATATGTTCGTAGTCTGTGCCATCAACCGAGGCGTTGTCGCCATCTATCCACACCTCGATAGACTCTACCTCCCAGTCAAAGTCGGTAGGCAGAATCAAAGGTATAGGGCGTGGGGTATTGCCGTTGAGACCTGCTATATACTCAGATTTATCATTGGCTGTGGCTGTAACAATGACATACTCGCCAATCTCGCCCTCACGGACTCTTTTGGCTCTCCATACCGTAGGAATCTGTGCGAGGAACTGCGTATATTCAGGCTCCTTCTCGTATGCAGTTGGTGAGTCGCAGAGCATGGCAAGAGGCTGGTCGTAAACAACATACATTGCCAGCTGATGACACCTCGTACCCTGACTCATTGGGCGTGAGTAGTTAGGCTCATAATTGTAGCGTGGTGCGTTGCGCATAGCACCTGGGGTGTAGTCCATAGGGCCTGCCACAGCACGGATAAAGGGGATGGTCACATCGTAGGTTATCTGGTCGTGCCCTCGGCCGAGCCACTTCATGGTCTCAAGGCCGTGAACACCCTCAAAATTTATGGCGTTGGGGTAGGTGCGCTGCAAGCCCGTGGGCTTGTAAACACCGTGATAGTCAACAAGCATGTGATACTTTGCCGCTATCTCCGCCAGGTCGTAGACGAAGCGCACCATCTCTTGGTCGTCGCGGTCGAGGAAGTCGACCTTCCAACCCTTAACGCCAAGCTCGGAGTAGTGCTTACATAGTCCCTCTATATCGCGTTGCATAGCCCAGTAGCCCGCCCAGAGGATGATGCCCACGCCACGCTCCTTGCCATAGTCAACCAACTCCTTGATGTCGATCTCGGGCACTACCTTCATCAGGTCTGCCTCGCCCTTGACGCTCCAGCCCTCATCCAAGATGACATACTCGATGCCGTAGCGCGAGGCGAAGTCTATATAATACTTATATGTATCGTTGTTGATGCCCGCCTTGAAGTCAACGCCTTCGAGACCCCAGTCGTTCCACCACTCCCAGGCCACCTTGCCAGGCTT
Source organism: Alistipes sp. (assembly GCA_045647535.1). Lineage (GTDB taxonomy): Bacteria > Bacteroidota > Bacteroidia > Bacteroidales > Rikenellaceae > Alistipes. The sequence continues at coordinate 22,177 of JAZRMM010000008.1, read as the reverse complement.
TATCCACGAGGTATCCTCCAAGCGACACTCGTCTGCCAAGTTCCACACCAAGCGGCTATTGGCCAGGTCGGTAGCTCCGCCAATGACAACGCCACGCCATGGGAATGTTCGCTTGCCCGAGCACTCGGCGATATAGGGCTTGCGAGATTTTACCACACCCTGCAACATGTTGTAGTCGCCCTGCTCCACTACATCGGGCACGGTGGCAAACTCGGTGTCTAACGTACAATCCTGGTTGCGATTCGAGAGGAACATGCCTGGGTAGTCCTTGACATTCGACTCTACGATGCAGACATTTAGGTAGTTGCTCTCGACAACTGCGGGAGTGAAGATGAGTCTGCGCCAATCTATATCCTTGAGAGCCACATAGTCGTAGGTATTCTCAAACGAGGTGTAGAACTGCGTAGAGTAGTCGGGGGTAGCGTCTGGCTTAAAATTTACATAAGGTATCCACGCGTCATACTCCTCGTGGAAGGCGAACTCGGCCAACTCATCTATGACAGTGTAGTTGTCATCAACATTAGAGATAAAGCGGTAGGCGACACCATCGTTGTAGGCACGAAGCTCAACGCTATAGTCGCCAAAGTTGACCACGGCAGCGTTGTACTCCCTGTGGCTCGATTTTTTTACCTTGCCCTTGCTTACATTCTCGCCCCAAGTGCCTACCGAGGTCTCCATCTTAAGGCGCGAAGGGTAGACCCATACAAAAGGAGCATCGTATGGGCCGTTGTATGATGCTGCGCACCACTTAAGCGTGCCTTCTGTCCAATCTAATAGGATGTAGTATGATTGGTCGGGAGATGTCACAGCAACAGCAGGGTGTTTCTTGGCATTGGCGCTGAAGCTAAGGAGTGTAGCTATAAGTATGAGTAGCAGTCGTTTCATATTGGATTACCTCTTTTCAGCTGTTGATAGTAGTCCGCATGCAGCCTCGATATCCTCGCCACGTGAGGCACGCAGGGTAGTCTGTATGCCACGCTTGGTGAGCGTGTCGCGGAACTCGATAATCTTCTCTAATTCAGGAGAGTAGAATGGCGAGTCGGGAATCTTGTGGAAGCGGATAAGGTTGATACGACACTTGATGCCGTCGAGTAACCTCGATAGCTCCTTGATATGGCGCATCGAGCAGTTCATGCCCTCCAAGACGATATACTCGAACGACACACGACGTTGGTGAGTGAAGTCGTAGCGACGCAAGATGTCGCACACCTCCTTTATAGAGTATGAATTCTCGATTGGCATAATCTCCTTGCGCTCTTCGGGAAATGGGTTATGCAACGACACGGCGATATGCACCTTAGACTCATCCAAGAGGCGGGGGAGCGTCTTAGCTACGCCCGCAGTAGAAACGGTGATGCGCGTAGGCGACCACGCCATGCCCCACTCCGAGGTAAGGATGTCGAGCGTGCGCATAAGGTTGTCGATATTGTCGAGGGGCTCGCCCATGCCCATAAAGACAAGGTTGGTGAGCTTGTCTCGTTCGGGGATTGATAGTATCTGGTTAATAATTTCTGTAGCAGCAAGATGATGTCTAAATCCCATGCGACCCGTAGCGCAGAATTTACAACCCATTTTGCACCCCGCCTGCGACGATACGCATAGCGTCATGCGCTCACCATCGGGGATGAGTGCCGACTCTATATACTCGCCCTCGGAGGTACGGAAGAGGTATTTCTTGGTGCCATCCGTAGATGTCGACACCTTGAGGGGTGCCGACAGACCAAGCTCGCAGCGCTCCTTGAGGCGTTCGCGTGCCACCTTCGAGAGGTTTGTCATGGCGTCTATGTCAGTCACGAAACGGGTATATAGCCATCCTGCAATCTGCTTGGCAGCAAACTGCGGAAGCTCAAGTTCCTTGCACAGAGCCTTTAGCTCGTCGAGCGACATGCCATAGAGACAGGGTTTTATATTCTTTGTCATAGGCTTTCATCAACATTACCGACTACAAAATTAATAAAAAATAGATATTTTTTCTGCCCAAAATGATTTTTTTTGGAATTTTATGTATATCTTTGCGTAGTGTAGTGTGCGTATATGGCGCATGCTTGTTGTAGTCCGTGGGTGAGTGTAGCTCGCGGTAATGGCGTAAGTAATTAAAAACTAAAAAAATAAGAATAAATGGAAGTTAAGAAATCTCCAAAAGCCAATCTCGAAGATAAGAAGGTTATCTTCCTTATGATTGGTTTGTTGATCGCCCTTGGCGTTACCTATCTAGCATTAGCATATGGTACAAAGCCAGAAGTTGAGCCTTATGAGGCTACCGTTAAGGATACCTCTCACCAGGAGTTGGATATGATGGCACGTACAGATCAGAACGAGCCTGAGAAGCCAAAGGAGGAGCAGAAGAAGGTACAGACTAAGGTGCTTACCGATGCGCTTACTATCGTGTCTAACGATACTCAGATTGAGGCTCCAGATTTGCTCTTTACTGAGGAGGCTTCAGATTTCGACGATTTTGAGTTCGATATGGACGTTGTTGAGGAGGAGATCGATGAGAGCGAGGAGATCTTCACCGTGTTGGAGGATCCTGCAACATTCCAGGGTGGCGGTATCGCTGAGTTCCGTAAGTGGGTGATGGAGAAGATGAAGTATCCACAGATCGCTCTCGAGAACGGTATCCAGGGTAACGTTATCATTGAGTTCGTTGTTGACGAGGAGGGTAAGATTGGCCGTATGAAGGTTCTCCAGTCTCCAGACCCAGTACTCTCAGAGGCAGCTATCAAGGTATTGGAGGATGCCAACAAGCTTAAGAGAGGTTGGAAGCCTGGTAAGCAGCGTGGTAAGGCTGTGAAGCAGAAGTTCGTGCTCCCAGTATCATTCAAGATTAGCTAATAAATCTCAGTGCTGAAAGCATAGAGGGTGTAGCGGGGGAGTTGTGATGAGCTCGCTATGCATCTACCAAAATTAGGGGTTATCCAACAAGTATGTCGGGCAACCCCTTTTTATACACCCACTAACAGAGTGCGTAGCTCGATTATTGTCTTGAGCTATGGTCATTACGAGGTGTGAGTTTTAAATTATACCTATTTATATATAATATAGATGAACGAGGAAGTACAGAAGCCTAAGGGTAAAAGCAAAGAGCCTATACCCACTGTCGACGAGCGTGAGACACGAGCAGTCCTCGTGGCTGTTATTCGTGATAGCCAGAACCCTGCTACCGCCGTTGAGTACCTCGATGAGCTTGAGTTCTTGGCTGAGACCGCAAACATACGTAGCGTTAAGCGCTTTACACAGCGACTACCTCAGCCATTGTCGAAGATATATGTTGGCCCTGGTAAGCTGGAGGAGATTGCGGAGTGGTGTAAGGAGAATGAGATCGATGTGGCCATATTCGACGATGAGCTCTCGCCAGCGCAGACACGCAATATCGAGCAGGCTATGCCGTGCAAAATCATGGACCGCACACGCCTGATTCTTGATATCTTCATGTCGCGTGCGCAGACTGCCTACGCAAAGACGCAGGTGGAGTTGGCACAGTATGAGTATCTATATCCACGCCTTACGGGTATGTGGACCCACCTTGAGCGTCAGCGTGGTGGTACAGGTACACGTGGTGGTGCTGGTGAGCGCGAGATTGAGACAGACCGCCGTATTGTGCGCAATCGCATATCAAAACTCAAGGAGGACCTCAAGAAGATTGACCGCCAGATGGCCGTGCAGCGCTCTAATCGTGGACAGATGGTGCGTGTGGCGCTTGTGGGCTATACCAACGTTGGTAAGTCAACACTTATGAACCTAGTATCTAAGAGTGAGGTGTTTGCTGAGAATAAGCTCTTCGCTACGCTCGATACCACGGTGCGCAAGGTGGTCTTTGATAATCTTCCATTCTTGATGTCCGATACCGTAGGTTTCATTCGTAAGCTCCCTACCGAGCTTATCGAGTCCTTCAAGTCGACATTGGATGAGGTGCGTGAGGCCGACCTATTGTTGCATGTTGTCGATGTGTCGCACCCCGGCTTCGAGGATCAGATAGCTGTTGTTAAGCAGACGCTTGCCGATATAGGTGCTGGTGATAAGCCAACATTCCTTGTCTTCAACAAGGTTGATGCCTACACCTACACCCCTAAGGAGGAGGACGATCTCACACCTGCCACTAAGGAGAATATGTCGCTTGACGATTTGAAGAAGAGCTGGATAGCCAAGGCTAACACCCCTTGTATCTTTATCTCGGCACGCGAGAAGATAGGTGTCGAGAAGTTGCGCAACGACCTCTATGGCATGGTGCGTGAGATACACGCAGGTCGCTATCCATTTAATAACTTTTTGTACTAAGCATAATCCCTTACAGCTATGATACACATTCTAAATCAGGAGAATACCATTCTCAATAAGTTCCTTGCTGAGATGCGAGATAAGGATATCCAGCACGACTCTATGCGTTTTCGTCGCAATATGGAGCGTACGGCTGAGATTATGGCCTATGAGATATCTAAGACCTTGAACTATACTACCAAGATGGTTGAGACACCACTGGGTATTGCACCTGTGGAGAGCATTAGCGATAAGGTTGTTGTGGCTACAATCCTACGTGCGGGCTTGCCTTTCCACCAGGGTTTCCTCAACTACTTCGATGATGCTGAGAATGGCTTTGTATCGGCATACCGCAAGAGTCGCCCCGATGGCTCGTTTATTGTGGATGTGGAGTATGTCTCTACTGCCTCGCTTACGGGCAAGACCCTCATTCTTGTCGACCCTATGCTCGCTACGGGCACATCGCTCATGTTGGTCTACGACGCCTTGATTCGTCGTGCTGGCGAGCCTGAGCATACCCACTTTGCTGCAGCCTTTGCCTCAGAGCAGGGCGTGGAGTATGTCAAGCGCCACACATCACCAGCTAAGTGTACATTGTGGTGCGCTGCTGTGGATGAGGAGCTAACCTCTAAGTCGTATATCGTGCCAGGTATTGGTGATGCGGGTGATTTGGCCTACGGTAAGAAGTTGTAGTCTAAAGTTGTCAAACAAGGTTATTTTGGCGTTGCACTCGTACTCAAAATCCTCATTTACGCCAAGTAAACTGCGGTTTTTCGTACTTCGTGCGCCTAAAACTAACTCTTGTTATACAACTTTTTAACATAAAGAGGGTGTCCACTTTGCTAGTTGGACACCCTCTATATTTTGTATGTCGTAGATTCTACTCTGCATCTTCGCACTCTACAGCGACAGCCTCTACTGCTGCCTCTGCAGGAGCCTCGCACTCTGCGCACTCCACAGCCTCCACTGTAGCCTCTGCAGGAGTCTCGCACTCTGCGCACTCCACAGCCTCCACTGGAGCCTCTGCAGGAGTCTCGCACTCTGCGCACTCTACAGCAACAGCCTCTGCTGTAGCCTCTGCTGTAGCCTCGCACTCTGTGCACTCCACAGCCTCCACTGTAGCCTCTGCAGGAGCCTCGCACTCTGTGCACTCCGCTGCAACAGTCTCTGCTGGAGCCTCTGCAGGAGCCTCGCACTCAGTGCACTCTGCGCACTCCACAGCAACAGCCTCTGCTGTAACCTCTGCAGGAGCCTCGCACTCTGCGCACTCTACAGCAACAGCCTCTGCAGGAGCCTCGCACTCTGTGCACTCGCCCTCTGTATTCTCATCTGTGCACCACTTAGCATCAAGCGCTTCGATAATATAGGCCATATCACTCTGCAACAGCTCAAACGTATTATCATTTTCAATGCGAGTGTATGCCTCATCGATAGCATCCTGGATCTTGAGCGTTAGCATACCATCGTAGCCCTCATTGGGGTAGTCCTCCTGGTATTTTGCTACTATAACATCTACGATGTCGTACTGAATACGATCCATGTCGTTGAAGCTCTCTGCCATGCCAACAAGCTCAATGATATACTCAGCATCGCCATAAGCAACACCGGCATTGATACGTGTATATCTGCCATCGAAGGCTGCGATATACTTGTTGAGAAGGGTGCTCTTTGGGAACTCCTTACCAAACTTTAGACGATATGCAAGGTTGTAGTGACGAGCTGTGGCATTATGCTTAATAACCTGCTGCTCAAGGACCTTGAACTCGTTGACAACAGCTGTGTGCTTGTTGAGGATATCCTGGCGGTAGTTATTCTTCTGTGCCTCCTCGTAGATCTTACCCGACTCGATAAGCTTTGCGCGCATAGCCATATGGGTATCGACACAAATCTGTGTGAGCTTATCGTACTGCTTCTGAGCCTCCTCCTCAGATGGAATGTTGATCTGCCATGCAGCATCCAAATCTGCGAATAGGTTTGCAAGGGTTAGCTCAGCATTTGCCTCGGCCTCCTCCATAGCACGGAAGCCCTCGCGACGCTTAGATGCCTCATCGATAATAGACTGAGTCATGAGGCGGAACTTCATGGCAACAGCGCCATTATAGCTATTCTGGTAGGCAATCTCCATCTCGTTGCAAAGCTTCTCAATGCTTCTAAGCTCGGCCTCGGTCTCGAAGCACTGTGCCATCTGGTAGAGCTTGTATGCATCCTGTGCAGGAGTTGTAATCTTTGTATGGCTACACATGCTTGGTGCATAGAACAAGAAGATAACAATGCAAAGGTATGCGAGCTTAAGTTTTTTATTCTTGGTAAACAACTCTTTAAGGGCTGTTTTCACTCTTTTCTTCATATCGCTATATTTTAGTTACCCATAGAATTAAACTCGTCAGCAAAAGTATTACCCACGAACTCTGTATATCCATTCTTGTCGCCATTCTTGAGGTACTCCTCAGCCTTGGCAACAATCTCATTGCGAAGTGTTATGTACTCCTCCTTGTTGCTTATGGCTTTGAGGCGCTTTGCATACTCAAGACCAAGCTCCGATGCAGCACTCTTGGTTGTTGACGTGTTGTCGGTGTTGTTAGTCTTGAAGAATGTGCGGATGTTAAGGATGTCGCTATCCATGTCGATATCGCTCTCGCTCATAACATAGCCATTCATTGCCGATGTTAGTGACTTGAGGTATGCGAGGTAGCTCTCGCCGCCGAGCTGATCCTTAAATGCTGCGGCATATCTCTGCGCCTGCTTGCTCGCGCTCTTAAACTCTGCGTAGCTCTTAGAATTGTATATGGCTGTGCCGAGCTCACCGCCATACTCAACAGCCTGGTGGAAACCAGTCTGGTCGCTGAGTTTGATTTCATCGTTGCTACCACAGCCCACCATGAGTAGCGCTGCGGCAATCATCCATGATAATTTCTTCATTATAATATATTGTTTGTTAATTGTTCACTACTCTACATATACAACCAAGCCCTTGAGGTACTCGCCCTCGGGGTGGTAGATGTTGATAGGGTGGTCGGCAGGCTGTGTGAGCTGACCTATGATGCGCACACGTCGTCCTGCGATTGCCGCAGCAGTAAATATTGTGGTGCGGAAGAGATCACGGGTTACGGCCTGTGAGCACGAGAAGGTGAAGAGGATGCCACCAGGACGTATCTTCTGCATGGCACGAGCGTTAATCTTCTTATATCCCTGCAAGGCGTTGCCCAACACCTTGTGGTGCTTGGCAAAGGCTGGTGGGTCGAGGATTATGAGGTCGTAGCTGTCGTCGATATCCTTGAGGTACTCCACTGCGTTGCAAGCTATAGCCTGATGGTTTGCCTCGTCGCCAAAGTTGAGGCGCATATTCTCGTCCGCAAGCTTCACGGCACGTTCCGAGAGGTCGATAGATACCACCTCACGAGCACCTCCCGCCATGGCCGATACTGAGAAGCCTCCCGTATAGCAGAACGTGTTAAGCACCTTGCGCCCCTTGGCATAGTGGCGCACAAGGTCACGGTTTTCGCGCTGGTCGATGAAGAAGCCAGTCTTCTGACCCTCCTCCCAGTTGACCTTAAACTTAAGGCCATTCTCCAATACTATGTTATCCTTCTCGGCGTTGTGTCCCCAGAGGTAGCCATCGATGGCGCCGAGGTCGGCCTTGAAGGGTAGTGTCTGCGAGCTCTTGTCGTAGATGGCCTCGATAGCCTCGCCGTAGGCCTGACGTATAGCCTCGGCAATATGATGACGCGAGTGGTACATGCCAACAGAGTGACACTGAATAACTGCCGTAGTGCCATATATGTCTACAACCAAGCCTGGGAGCATATCACCCTCGCCATGTACCAAGCGGTAGCATGTGGTAGCCTCGTTGTTGACCATGCCTAAGGCCTCGCGCACCTGCTTGGCATAGGCTATGCGCTCCTGCCACCATTGTGCATCGATGTCACGCTTCTCGAAGCTGAGTACTCTAACAGCGATAGAGCCTATCTGATAGTGTCCTCGTGCGATGAACTCACCTTGGCGAGTTACAACATCCACAACATCGCCCTCAGCAAGTGGGGTGCTACCCTCGCTGATGCTCTCGATAGCTCCCGAGAATACCCATGGGTGGCGGCGCTGTAGCGACTCCTCCTTACCGCGACGAAGATGTACGGTTGTCATAATATGCTCTCTACTCATAATATATTATCGTTGATGTTACTCTGTTTTTGTGGTGCTATGGCTCTTGGTGTGTCGTGGACGGCGGTGTCGTGGACGGTGGTCCAAGACTCGCTCCTTGCTCTTGGATGTTGTCTTCTGCTCCTCGATGGTGATAATCTTGCACGAGCCCTCACGAGGGTCGTCCTGCATCATGCGCTCCAATATGTGCATAGATACCCATGCGTCGGTTGCAGCATACTCCTTCTGCTGGTCGGTGAGTATGCCCGCCTCCCAGTTGCTCAGACGCTGTGCCTTGGATACTCGCTGGCCAAGAACTATGGCCGAGAGCTTGCGTAGGCTCTTCTCCTCGATGCCCCAGCGTGATGCCTCGTTCTGCAGATCCACGAAGCCGTCGGCCTTGAAGTGGCGTAGTGCATGCAGCGAGCGTATGTCGCCCGTGATGTCGACGCCCACCTTGATGATGCGGTGAGAGCCGAGAATCTTCAATATGGGGTTTGATAGACGTATGTTGCAAAGGCGGAAGAGGTAGCATACCTCGGGCGTGGAGAGCTGCAAGAGCGACACCTTGTAGCTCACGCCTGCACGAAACGAGGGGCGTGTCTCGGTGTCGAAGCCAACCATATTGTAGCGTTGAAGGTCGTTGCACGCAGCCTCGACAGCCTCTTCGCTATCTACTACAACGATGCGACCCTCAAAGCGCGCTGCGGGGAGTAGTGCGACAGTCTCGTTATCTATGGTTGATTGATACGCCATTTAGTTAAATTTACATCATTGAGCGTTGATATGCATACGTAGTATGCCCCTATCTTCGCACACAAGGTGCAAATTTACATATTTATTTTTAGTTTACCACCTTCGGCAATGTAAATTTTGGAGTCGTGGACCATTTTCTCAATAGTTTCGACCACAACATCGCTATTGCCTCCAATCGCAGCTACCACATCTTTGACGCTGCGAGGCGCAAGACGTAGCACCTCTTTAATCTGTAGCTCGATATCCTCGCTATGGCGCACACGGCGGCGCTGGCTAAGACACCAGTCGCAGACACCACACCTCTTAGCTTGGCTGTCGCCAAAGTAGTTCTCTATTATTACACTTCGACACGACTCGGTGTCGAGAGCATATTCAAGCATCTTGCTAAAGCGTTCGTGCATAAGCTCATAGCGACGTCGGTAGGTCTCGGGGGCTATATACACATCCTTGGTTGGAAGACGCTCGCTATCGAAGTGAATCATGGGCGAGCTATTCGATGGTATGTAGCGTATTATGTGCATCCTCCATAGCATCTTCAAAAGGTCGTGAACACGCTCGGCACTAAGCCCCGAGGCGGCAGCAATCTGCAATTCGTCGATAGGTCGGAACGAGGAGAATATGCCATTGTACATGCGTAGTATAACCTTGAGCATAAGGTCCATATCGTCGCCACCAGCATTGACCCTGTATAGCGCATCACGATCACATTCGAACATCATCCTTGCTGGGTTGTCGTTCTCGCCAATAAGTGTCATGTAGCCATTCTGCTCCAGAAGCTTGAGGGCGCTCTCCACCTTGGTGCTCTGCACCCCTTTGACGTGGCAGAAGTCAAAGATGTTAAAGGCAAACGAGGCTCCTTGACCATCGCCTATGGCAACTTGCAGATAGCTCGCTATACTCTCGTAGATGCTTCGTATCTCATTCAATGGCGGAAATTCGGCATCGAAGCGGCGCTTTATCTTTGCAGCATCGTCGGGCGAGATTAGAAGCACGGCGTAGCTGCGCTTGCCATCACGCCCTGCGCGTCCTGCCTCTTGGTAGTAGGCTTCGAGTGAGTCGCACATCGAGAAGTGAACAACAAAGCGCACGTCGGGTTTATCGATGCCCATGCCAAAGGCGTTGGTAGCCACAATGATGCGTGTCTTGCCGCTAAGCCATTCGTCCTGTCTTAGCGAGCGCTCTAATGTGGGCAATCCTGCATGGTAGAAGCTGGCGCTTATGCCCAGGTCTTGTAGCTGCTTGGCCATCTTCTCGCACCCCTCGCGCGTACGCATGTAGACAATTCCCGAGCCCTCGACATTGTTTATAACACGCAACAGCTGCTCGAACTTATCCTCGACTTGACGTACTGTGTAGGATAGGTTGGGGCGCGCAAAGCTTGTGCGTATGACATGCTCCTTCTCGAAGCCAAGACGATACATTATGTCCTTGGCAACAAGGTTTGTTGCCGATGCGGTAAGTGCCAGAAATACGGCGTCGGGTACTCGCTCGCGTATCTCGGCGATGCGTAGGTATGAGGGGCGAAAATCGTAGCCCCATTGTGATATGCAGTGTGCCTCGTCCACGGCAATCATCGAGATATTCATGCGCAATAGACGCACTCTAAAACTCTCGGTAGCAAGTCTTTCGGGTGATATGTATAGCAGCTTGACATCGCCATATGTGCAGTTGTCTAAGGCTATGTCTATGCGTTGGCTATCCATGCCTGAGTGTACGGCAACAGCCGATATGCCCCTGCGGCGCAGGGCGTCCACCTGGTCCTTCATAAGGGCGATGAGGGGTGTGATGACAATGGTCAGACCATCCATCATGAGTGCTGGTACCTGGTAGGTTAGCGACTTGCCGCCTCCCGTAGGCATTAGGGCGAGAGTGTCGCGTCTCGCAAGCACCGATTCTATGATCTCACGCTGCATGGGGCGGAACTCGTCGTAGCCCCACCACTTATGAAGAACCTCCTTTAAGGAGGTTACCTTTGCATCCATATTAGACTCTTTCACACCACAAAGATATGAAAAATTAGTATAGATTAACTTTTTTTACTATCTTTGCCGCAAAGAAAGTGACTAAGTTGATGAAAATCAAGAAGCAATATAAGGTCCGAGAGATGGCTGGCGAGCATGTCGTAATCATGCAAGGAGAGCTCGGTAGCAACCTTACAAAGATTATTTCTTTGAACGAGAGCGCCTTGTACTTGTGGCAAGCAATCGAGGGTAAGGAGTTCGATGTCACCACAATAGCTAATCTCCTTGCGGAGCATTATGGTATCGATGATCAGATTGCGCAGAGCGATGCCTCTCGTTGGCTTGAGCGTCTTGAGGAGTGTGGACTTCTTGAGAACTAAGTGGTTTGGCTTCTTGAGCGTGCGGTAGTTGTAAGATGAAGAGGATAAAGATAATATATGCTATGGTCTTGGCCGTGATATATATCACAGCCACTTCGCTATCATCTATATCCATACTCTCTTGCGACCATCATCATCACCATCATCACCACCACGCTACGGAGCATGCCGAGGCTGAGTGCCATTGCGAGTCATGCGGCTGCGTCGACATGGTGGCTATTGGAGCCGACTGTTGCGATCATCACCACCCTGTGCTTGGTGATAACCACACAGACTTCTTCGTTAACAACGAGCGTAACGACCTACGCACAATCATCTCGCTATCACTACTCACCACCCCAGCAATCTTGGCTGAGGCGTATGGCGACGTAGATATATACTCCCCTTCATTCTCGCCACTCATCTATGGCGATGAAGCCTTGCCACCGAGGGTGGCAGCCGTTGGCACAAAGGCTCTTAGAGCTCCTCCCACCTTGGCGTAGTGTCAAGCGTGGTTCTTGGCATTAAGACAAAACCGACTTACACCCTATAATGGGATGATTATCAGAATAATATTGTAACGGGAAAGTAATAAGCCAAACTATAATGAAAAAAATAATCTATCTATTCATCGCCATCATGCTATGCGTTCCGGGCGTAGCATTGGCGCAGCGTCAATTTACCGGTAAGGTCGTGGACGCAGATACAAACGAACCACTTATTGGTGCGACGCTCTATTGGAAGAATACCACCGCAGGTGCAACAACTACAGCTGATGGTAGCTTCTCGATACGTCGTGTGAGTGGCTTCGACACTATCGTTGTCGACTACCTCGGCTACGAGACCCTGGAGCAGGATATGAGTGATAAGAGCGCGAACGATGTGACTCTTAAGCTCAAAGCCTCGGCCGTAGATATCGACGAGGTTGTTGTCGAGGGTATGCAGCGTGGTAACTTCGCCAAGTCCTCTGGTATCACACGCCAGGAGCAGATATCATTCGCTGGTCTTTGTAAGATGGCCTGCTGCTCTTTGGCCGAGTCTTTCGAGAACACAGCATCTGTGACTGTGGGTTATAGCGATGCTATCTCGGGTGCACGCCAGATTAAGATGCTTGGCCTTGCGGGTACCTATACCCAGATTTTGGACGAGAACCGACCTATCATGCAGGGTGCAGGTGCTGCCTATGGTCTTAGCTATACCCCAGGTATGTGGCTCAACTCTATCCAGGTATCTAAGGGTGTGGCATCGGTGACTGCTGGTCACGAGGCTATCACTGGTCAAATCAACCTCGAGCACCGCAAGCCTACCGATGATGAGCGTCTGTTCCTCAACCTATACTTCGACTCGGAACTCCGTCCCGAGATCAACCTCTCGTCGGCAATTCCATTGACTAAGGATAAGAGCCTCTCGACTGTCATCATGGCCCACGGCTCTATGCACCCTATGTCGCACGATGGCAATGGCGATATGTTTGTCGATATGCCTAAGTCGCACCAGGTGAATGTGGCTAATAAGTGGTTGTGGCAGACACCTAATGGCACACAGCTACGCTGGGGCTGGAAGTACTTGCACGAGAATCGCTTGGGTGGTGCTCATGGCTATAAGGAGAGCATGTACGACCAGATGATAAGCGATCCGTTGAATACCCTCTATGGCTCGAAGATTCACAACCGCAATATCAACGCCTATGTGAAGCTCGGTCTGCCTGTAGGTCCCGAGTTTACCTTTACGGGTGATCCTGCCGATGCTGTGCAGAACAACTTTGCAATGGTCCTCGATTACGACAACTACCTCACCGACTCATACTTCGGTATCAACACTGTGGATGTTGTGGAGAACTCAATGCGCTTCAACGCTACCTATGCCCACTACTTCACCCAGCGCTCGTCGCTAAACGTGGGTGCTTCGGCCTATATGCGTATGATGAACAACGACTACTTGCAGCAGAGGGTTGTAGATGGTGCTCCTGCCAAGAGTTGGGACTTTTTGGGTAAGTCAACACTTGTTGAGCCAGGTGTTTTTGCCGAGTACACCTATCAGATTGAGGAGAAGTTCTCGTTGGTAGTAGGTCTTCGTGGCGACTACTCAACAATCCTTGGCGACTACTACTATACTGGTGAGGATAAGGGCAGAGTACTTGTAACCCCTCGTTCACACATTAAGTGGAATATCACACCACGCACCACCCTACGTGCTTCGGCAGGTATGGGCTATCGTCGTCAGAACCTCGTGACCGACAATATATGGATGATGACCACATCGCGCGATATCATGTTCGCAGGCCTTGATAACGATATGGAGGCGGCAGCAACCTTCGGAGGTAGCCTCTCGCAGACGTTCCGTCTTGCAGATGACGACCAGGCGACAATCAGCTTCGACTACTTCCGCACGCAGTTCTTCAACACCATGGTCTTCGACCAAGAGACTGCTGATAATAGCATACTTATCTATAATAGCAAGGGTAAGTCGTTTACCGATAACTACCAGATTGACTTTAACTGGACACCATTCAAGGGCTTCGACCTCTTTGCTACGTTCCGCTATACCAATGCTAAGATGACCTTGGAGCGCGATGGTGAGAGCTACCTTGTGGAGCGACCTTTGACCTCTCGCTATAAGGGTCTTATTAACATTCAGTATGCTGTGCGTCGCTGGGTATTCGACGTTACTGCTCAGCTCAACGGTCCTATGCGACTCCCAGAGCTCGATGGTAACCTCGACAAGGCTATCAACAACCCTACGCTCTCGCCAATATACCCTATGTTCTTTGCACAGGTGAGCTACAAGATAAGCAACCTTACAATATATGCCGGTTGCGAGAATATTGCTAACTACAAACAGGATAAGCCTATCGTAGGTACCGATGCTCCATACGCTCCTGGCTTCAACTCATCGATGGTGTGGGGTCCTTTGACAGGCATCAAGGGTTATATCGGTATTCGCCTTAACATCTACTAATTTGTTGCGATAAGGCTCCGACGATATACTAAGAATATAAATTAAGCGTTTAATTAATAAAACTATAACTACTATGAAGAAGATTTTTTTGATGTGCTTGGTAGCACTCCTTGGCGTTGGCGTAGCTAATGCACAGAAGCCTCAGAAGGGCGAGAAGAAGAGCGTGACTGTTGAGTTCGTAACAAACATCGACTGCGAGGGCTGCGCTAAGAAGGTCTACAACACTATCCCATATGAGAAGGGTGTTGAGGATGTTAAGGTTGATGTTCCAACTAAGATTGTTACCGTGACCTACAACCCAGCAAAGACCAATAACGAGACCCTTATCAAGGCTTTCGCCAAGATTAAGCTTGAGGCCGCTGTGGTTGAAAAGAGCTGCGCGGGCGAGTGCTGCGGTGAGCATAAGCATGAGCACAAGCACAACCACGAGGGTGACTGCTGCGGTGACCACAAGCACGACCACAAGCACGAGCAGAAGAAGTGCGAGGACGATTGCTGCAAGTAGTCAGTATCTCAATAAATAGATAGGGCGCATCCATTGAGGACGCGCCCTATCTATTTATTGTCAAACTCGTTAGTCGCGATAGTTGTATAGCTGATCACGCAAGCGAGGTGTAAATCCCGCACGGCGTATCGTAGCCTGCATAGCCTCCTTGTCGAAGCGTGTTGTTGCGCCTGCCGACGACACCACATTCTCCTCAATCATGATGGAGCCCATGTCGTTAGCTCCGCTATTGAGTGCTAACTCGGCAACCTCCTTGCCTACGGTGAGCCACGATGCCTGAATGTTGGTGATGTTGTTAAGCACTATGCGGCTCATGGCTATGATGCGCAGATACTCCGTAGCCGAGAAACGTGGCGCTATACCCTGTCTCTCTAGCTCCGTGCCCTTAGAGCAGAATACCCAGGGTATGAAGGCTGTGAAGCCTCGTGCCTCCGTGGGCTTGTGGGCTTGTAGGTCGCGAATGGTTATAAGGTGGTCGACCCTCTGATGTGGGGTCTCTATGTGTCCATACATCATCGTAGCCGTTGAGGGTATGCCAAGTTTGTGAGCCTCGTGCATCACCATCACCCAGTCGCGTGCCGAGGGCTTGGCTGGCGATATGCGCTTACGCACATCCTCCGAGAGGATCTCGGCACCAGCACCAGGCAGGGTGTCGAGGCCTGCGGCCTTGAGGCGTTGTAGCACCTCTGTGGGTGTTATATTGCTGATGTTGGCTATGTGCATAACCTCGGGGGCTCCCAAGGCGTTGAGTCGTAACGTTGGGTATTCGCGCTTAAGTTGTGTGAAGAGCGCCTCGTAGAAGTCGATGCCGAGGCGTGGGTGAAGACCGCCCTGCAGTAGTAGCTGGTCGGCGCCAAGCTTAAGCGCCTCGTCAATCTTTGTGCGATACTCGGCCATGGTGGTGATAAAGCTCTTCTCCTTCTCGTGGGGCTTGCAGTGGAAGTTGCAGAAGAGGCATCCCGACTTACATATGTTGGTCACGTTGATGTTACGATCAATCTGCCATGTCACCACCGTAGGGTCCTTAACCACATTACGACGGATGCTATCGGCAACGCTCGCCAAAACCTGGAGTGGTGCATTGTCGTATAGCTCGTAGGCCTCCTCGCGTGTCAGCGACTCACGCATCAGCGCCTTCTCAAGAATGTTATCTATATTGCTCATAGTCGCAGGTTATCTCTTGTTAAAAAGTAGCTTGAAGTCGAGGGTTCTACGGTTGAGGTCTACGCCTTTGACCCTTATCCTCACGGGTGAGCCCAGTGTTAGGCGTATGCCCGACGAGCGGCCCACAACCTCGTAGCGCGCCTCGTCGAAGCGGAAGTAATCATCCTCAATATCCCTAAGGAAGGCCATGCCCTCGATATGTGTCTCGTTGAGCTCAACGTATACACCCCAGTCGGTCATGCCCGATACCACGCCCTCGAACTCCTCGCCAATATGCTCCTTCATGAACTCCGCCATCTTATACTTGATGCTTGCACGCTCGGCCTCCGAGGCGAGTATCTCACGCTCGGTAGAGTGCACGGCAAGACGCTCCAAGTAATCCTTGTCTACGCGCTTCTCGTTGTTTAAGTAGAGGGCCAATATGCGGTGTACCAGCATATCGGGGTAGCGGCGTATGGGCGAGGTGAAGTGGGTGTAGAAGGGGAAGGCAAGACCATAGTGGCCTATATTATCGGTGGTATATACCGCCTTTGCCATGCTTCGCACAGCAAGCGTGGTTATGGCATTGGCCTCTGCCGTACCCGATATGTTGCCCAAGAGTTTGTTCATCTCCTTAGCCACGGCACGACCCTTCTGTGCCTTGAAGTAGTGACCAAAGCGTAGGGCAAACTCTCTGAAGCGGTCGAGCTTATCCTCCGATGGCTCGTCATGCACACGGTAGATCATAGGTCGTGCTACGCGGCGGCCATTCGACAGACGGTATGCGCAGAACTCCGCCACACGGCGGTTGGCAAGGAGCATAAACTCCTCGATAAGCTGGTTGGCCTCCTTCTGAATCTTGGTGTATACGCCTGTAGGTCGTCCCTTGTCGTCGAGTGTGAAGCGCATCTCGTCGCGAGCAAAGGCTATGGCGCCATGCTTGAAACGCTCCGAGCGTAGCTTTTGTGCCAGGGTGTGGAGCGAGAGTATCTCCTCCACAAAATCGCCCTTGCCACTCTCGATGACCTCCTGTGCCTCCTCGTAGGTGAACCTACGGTCGGAGTGAATCACCGTACGACCAAACCACTCGTCCAAAATCTCGGCATTCTCGTTAATCTTGAACACCGCCGAGAAGGATAGCTTATCCTCGTGTGGGCGTAGCGAACATAGGTCGTTGCAGAGCCTCTCGGGGAGCATTGGCACTGTGCGGTCTACTAGATATACCGATGTGGCACGCTCCTGTGCCTCGGTGTCTACTATGCTCTCGGGTGTTACGTAGTGCGTTACGTCGGCAATATGTACGCCCACCTCCCAGACACCATCGCTAAGTTTTGTTAGCGAGAGGGCATCGTCGAAGTCCTTAGCATCGGCAGGGTCTATGGTGAACGTCGTGCTCTGACGCATATCGCGACGTCGTGCTATCTCCTCATTCGTTATGGTACCATCTATAGCCTCGCTCGCCTCCACAACACGCTTATCGAAGTGGTATGGTAGGTCGAACTCGGTGAGTATGGCGTGCATCTCCGTGTCGTTATCGCCCGCCTTACCCAGGTGCTCGACGAGCTCGCCATGGGGTAGTCTCTCGCCCTCGGGCCAGTCTACGATGCGCACGGCAACCTTATCGCCTGACTCCACCTTGGGGTAGTCCTTGCGCGAAAGGTATATGTCTACTCCTATGCGTCGTGTGTCGGGGGTCACAAATATTGAGTTCGTGGTGGTCTCGGCAACGCCAATGTATAGGCGTGTGCTGCGCTCCACAACCTCGGTGATGGTGCCCTCGAGCTCGCCATCACGCGAGCGTCGTGCCACAACGATATGCACCTTGTCGTCGGCCATGGCACCTCCGCCATTGCGACGTGACACATATACATCGCTCTCAAGCTCCTCTACGTATACATAGAGCACGCCAGGGGTTATGTTGGTCACCACGCCCTCGTAGTGGGGTAGTGCTCGGCGTGATAGGCGGTACTTGCTGCGTGCCACCTCCTCGACATAGCCCTCCTCTATAAGCTGGCGCACTATGGCGAAGGTCATGGTGCGACCATCCCTATCTGCGCCACCCGAGGCTGCTGCCAGGTGCTTGAGCGAGAACTTATTATCTGGAAACTCGCGGAACATATCCACGATGAACGATGCACGCTCATCACGGTTGTTACCACGCTTATTCTTCTTCTTTCCCATTGTTGTCTACTTATTAAGAATGTGGAGTGCTATACGACGCATCATGCGCTCACCCACAGGTATAGCCCCCTCGTCGGGGTTGAATGTAGAGCTATGCGAACTGCCAGCCTCCTTGCCTACGCCCAGACGATAGAAGAGCGAGGGGTATGCCACGGTATAGTGCCCGAAGTCCTCGGCAGTGGTCATGGGCTGTAACTCACGCACACCTATACCCTCGTCCGCAGCCACTATCATCGCCTCGTACGAGAGGAGTATGTCGTTGGTGACACAGGGGTAACCACGGCTGATATCTACCTTCACCTCTACGCCATACTTATCCGAGATGATCTTAGCGTTGCCATGAAGGTGGCTATATATGCGCTCGCGCACCTCCTCTGAGAAGGTACGCATGGTACCCTCGGCATTCACATTGTCGGGTATAACGTTTGTTGCCCCCTCGGCAATAACACGGCCTATGGATACCACACTGTCGGGTGAGTTGAGGGCCGTGGTGCGCATCACCATGTCGGCCATGGCTGTCACCGTGTCATTGATGTCGTGGCGACGTGCGGCGTGACCACCACGTCCTGTGACGAGGAGGCGTATCTCGTCGTTAGAGGCCATAAAGCGTCCTGGACATATGCCTATCTCACCAACCTCCAGGCGGGCATCTACATGCTCACCAATGACGGCTGCAACATCGTAGCCCTCGAAGGGTCGCTCCTCGAGAACCTTGACAGCACCTCCAGGGTTCAGCTCCTCGCCAGGCTGGAATATGCCAAAGAGAGTGCCCTCGAAGTCGCGTTCACGGTTTAACTCCTGCAACACCCCAAAGAGTATGGCTGCGTGTATGTCGTGACCACAGGCGTGCATAACGCCTCTGTTCATTGAGCGATACTCCACCTCGTTGAGCTCTTCGATGGGTAGTGCGTCGATATCGGCACGCAGAACTACGGCACGCTTGAGGTTGCCACGCTTACCCTCGATGGTGGCAAGAACGCCCGTCTGGGCAATCTTACGACAGGTGATGCCCTCGCTTTGGAGAGCCTCCATTATAAGGCGCTGTGTGGCGTGCTCCTCGAAGGATAGCTCAGGGTTGCGGTGTAGCTCGCGGCGTAACTCTATGCTGTTCATGCTCTTATGCTTTACGTGGTTTATAGTGGCGGGCCATCTGCGCTACGCTTCGTGTGTACTCCGCGGTGGTGCCGCAGCATCCACCTACGATGCTTAGTAGGCCTCGCTCGGCAGCCGCACGCATGGTCTCGGTATGCTTCTTCACCGTCTCGGGATACTTGCCCTTAGCATCGGGGATACCTGCCGAGGGTACGCAGTAGGTGGGTAGTGAGGTGTAGCGTGTGAGAAGCTCGATATTGTCTACCACGCTCTTAACACCCGATGAGCAGTTGAAGCCTATGGCCAGCGGGTTGAACTTTGTGACATCCTCGACGAACTTCTCCACCGAGCGGCCCGAGATAAGTAGTCCACCAATCTTCGAGAGTACGGCCGAGAAGATGATGGGTGTCTCGGGGGCTATCTCACGACATAGCTCTGCTGCTATCTCGGCGTTACGCACGTCGGTGATGCTCTCTATGAGGAAGATGTCGGCACCTCCCTTGGCAAGAGCCTCTATAAGGGTGCGATACGATGCACGTAGCTCCTCCTCGCTGAGGTCTATGGCGAGTGTTATGTTGCGTGTTGAGGGACCTATGGAGCCTGCTATGAATACCTCCTTGCCGCTGCGCTCACGTGCTGTGCATGCCGCCTTGAGTGCTGCTGCCACAACCTCCTCGGTTGTCTCCTTTACGCCGCATGATGCCAGCGATAGCGGGTCCGAAAGGAAGGTGTTTGTGGTGATTATTGTGGCACCTGCCTTGATGGATGCCTCGTACATGGCCACCACACGCTCGTGGTCGCTAAGCGATAGTGTGTCGGGGAGTATGTCTCGGCGTGCGCCAATAAGCGAGGTGCCTATGGCGGCGTCGGCCACGATGATATGGCGCTCAAGAAGTTCCTTTATGCGTTGTTCTATATTGTTCATAATGCTCTCATTTTACTCTGTTATCTCCAACTCGAATAGCTTGTTCCACCACTTGCCTGTGACATATACATGACCTGTTGATGCGTCGTAGGCTATGCCGTTGAGAACATCGGCTTTATTGTTGTTATACTGTGTTTGTTTAAGTGCGTCGAGGTCCAAATAGCCCTCTATAACACCCGTATCGGGGTTGATGATAACTATGCGGTTCTTGAGGTAGACATTTGCCCATATCTTACCATCTATCCACTCAAGCTCATTGAGATTGTCGTATGGCTTGCCATTGAATGTCACGTGTATAACCTCCTTGTACTCCATGGTCTCAGGATCTACAATGATGATGTTAGATGAGCCATTGGTTATAAATAGTCGCTCTTTGTCCGTTGTTATGCCCCAGCCTTCGCCATTTAATGGAATTGTGTCGATGCGATTGCCCTCAAGGTCGTAGACATATACTCTCTTTTCAAGCCACGTTAGCTGATATATCCTATCTTTGTAGTGTGTTATGCCCTCGCCAAATTCATTGCTGGAGAGCGACGCCACGATATGACGCTCGCCTGTGGTTATGTCTGTGCGCATGAGGTGCGACTCGCCATCATACTGGCCGGTGCCTTCCCACATCTGACCATCGTAGTACTCCAGACCCTGGGTGTAGCTCTCGGTAGAGTGGGGGTACTCGGCAACGATGCGATAGTTGTAGCGCTTGGCTTTGCTCTTATCCTCGGTAGGTGTGGAACTCTTCACCTCAGTCTCCTGAGTCGTGACCTGGGCTGTGTTGTTATCTTTGTTGCTCTTGTCAGAGCCACATGCTATTAGTGTTGTGCAGCATAGGCCCAGGAGTATAGTTAGATAGTTAATCTGTCTCATTCTTCCAAATATTTATATATATCGGCAAAGGTAACTATTTTTAGACTATTTTTACTATCTTTGAGACATATTTAGAGCTTTCATACTATGATATACTACAAACAGCAGACAACATCCACCAACGACGATGCACGAAGCAGTGAGTTTGGTCACCTCGATGTGGTGTGGGCCGAGTACCAAACAGCGGGTCGTGGTCAGCGTGGTCACTCATGGCATAGCACCGAGGGTGAGAACATAACACTCTCGCTGGTGCTCACACCTACGTTCCTCCCTATTGTCGAGCAGTTTCTACTCTCGGAGGTCGTGGCTCTCGCCCTGGTGAGTACCATGCGCGACTATGGTATTGAGTGCCGTATAAAGTGGACAAACGATATATATGTTGCGGATAATAAGCTTGTTGGCATTCTTATAGAGCACTCTTTGGTTGGCGATAAGCTGTGTCGCACGATAGTGGGCATAGGCATAAATGTCAACCAGCTAACCTTCCCTGCCGACATCCCCAATCCGACATCCATGGCTCGTGAGCGAGGCATGAGCTTCGACCGTCGCGAGGTCGTCGAGCGCCTGGTGCACCATGTTGAGGCGTGGTATAACCGTCTACAGGAGGGTGATAAGCACGCTATTGAGGAGTCTTACCGCATACTTATGTACCACCTCGATGAGCAACATACCTACGCCTATCCATCGGGAGAGCGTTTCCGAGCTACGCTGCGTGGCGTGCGTCCCTCGGGCGAATTGCGCCTCGAACATGAGGATGGCACCATTCGTGAGTACGCCTTCAAGGAGGTAGAATTTGTTTTGCCCCATAAGGAATCGAGATAAAAAAGTTGATAATTATTTTGATTTCAGCAAAAATAGATATATATTTGTGGTTGCGAAATAGTATTATCGCAA
This sequence comes from Alistipes sp., assembly GCA_045647535.1. Classification (GTDB taxonomy): domain Bacteria; phylum Bacteroidota; class Bacteroidia; order Bacteroidales; family Rikenellaceae; genus Alistipes. Next base: position 148 of record JAZRMM010000008.1, on the reverse strand, counting down.
CTAACAGAGACGAGCTAAAAGAGAAAATAAAACAACAATAACAATTTAATACTACTTGAGTTATGGCTAATGTACCTGCTAATTTGAAGTACTCTAACGACCACGAGTGGTGCCGTGTAGAGGGTGATGTTGCCGTTATCGGCATTAC
>JAZRMM010000007.1:0-54871 GCA_045647535.1 Alistipes sp. | reverse complement strand
TAAGTTTTCCCTTGAGGGGCGTAGGAGACTACTACGTTGATAGGCTACAGATGTAAAGACAGTAATGTCAAAGTCGAGTAGTACTAATTACCCGAAAGGCTTTCTTTAAAATACTATCTCATCTTCGGTATATGTCAAAAGTTAGTGGCATTGGCACCACTCAAAACAAGCCAAGTAAAACAAACGTTCTTTAGGTGGTTATAGCAGTGAGGTTCCACCTCTTCCCATTCCGATCAGAGAAGTTAAGCTCACTTACGCCGATGGTACTGCCTATTTAGTTGGGAGAGTAGGTAGCCGGCTCTTCAAACCGGAGTCTTAATTGAGTTCGGCTTTTTTTGTGCATTTATGCACAGCCGAACTCAAGTCCGCCTTGTAGAGGCGGCAGTGCCGCCACCTATATATACAATCCACCCCCGTGCCCCCTCCTTTGATAAGGAGGGGAGCGAGATTTATATTAGATGTGGTTTTGTCAAGCCGAACTCAAGTCCGACTTGAAGAGGCGGCAGTGCCGCCCCTTATATTTACATTTCCTCCAACCTCCCTTTAAGTGCGCTGCGCTTCTTTTCGTTGCTGCGGCTCGGCAAAGAGTGCGAGCCCTCTCTGCTCTCGCCTTAACCGCAACGCTGTAAAAGGGAGGCTATAAATTCTCTCTTGCTTATTTGAGTTGTTCGTGCCAGGGCTGTATATTAAGTACTATCCCTTAGGTCATTACGTCGCTATGCACGATACCTGAAGCACTCTATGCAAAAATTAAGAGGAGCAAGATTTTGGTGCTATATGCAAAAATAAAGAAAAGGAGTAAATCTGAGAGCTCCCTTTAAGTGCGCTGCGCTTCTTTTCGTTGCTGCGGCTCGGTAAAGAGTGCGAGCACTCTCTGCGCTCGCCTTAACCGCAACACTGTAAAAGGGAGACTATAAACTCCTTCAGGTGGTCCACTCATCATTTGTTAATACGAAAGCCGAATCCAATAAGGACTCGGCTTAATGACTATGCTTGCTTATACGGCTTTAGTTTTCGTGGAGTTAGAAAGCACCATTATCGTTTATGTCGAAGCTGTCGCCTGCTTCGCCATAGTCGCCATAACTTGCCTCGAAGCCACGCTCCATAACTATTGTTATAATCTCTGCAGTGGGGCTCTCGTAGCTATGTTGCTTTATGTGCATATTCTCGTCCTCGATGTTAGTTTCTTGTCTCTTACTTTTTAAAAAGCATCTGCGCAAACTCAGCAATGTAGATACGCCAGTTGCGCCATATGTGTCCCTTGTCACTCTCGCGGTACTTGTAGCTATAGCCACCCTTATCGAGTAGTTCGCGGTAGCGCACGTTCTCGTCGTAGAGGAAGTCGTCGCTACCAATGGCTATCCAGTATAGCTCCACGCCCTCGCGGAACTGTGTGGCAAGCTTCTCTTCAAGGTCCTTGTAGATATCTACACCCTCCTTGCCACGGAAGATGGCTGCCGAGAAGAGGCCTACATAATCAAACATCGTGGGGTACTCCTTAGATATCTGCATAGAGTGGAATCCTCCCATTGATAGTCCTGCGATTGCTCGTGCCGATTTCTTGCTGATGGTGCGGTAGTGGTCGTCGACCCACTCGACGATTGAGGGGAACATAGTCTCGAACGAGCCATCCATTGAACCACTCATATATGGGCGCCACATGCCCTCGTGCGAGAAGCCAGGGGCCGACACATGGTTGGTGCAGCCATTGGTCATCACAACAATCATAGGCTCGGCCTTGCCCTGGGCGATAAGGTTATCCATAATCTCGGCAAGGCGGCCTGTGGCTATCCACGCCTCCTCATCGCCACCCATGCCGTGCAGGAGGTAGAGCACGGGGTAGCGACCCTTGCCCGCCTCGTAGCCTGCGGGGGTATATACTGTCATGCGGCGCTCGCGGCCGTCACTCACCTTGGCCCACACCTTGGCAACGGTGCCATGGGCAACATTCTGTGCCGAGTATAGGTCGCCACGCTCCCCGGGGATGATAAAGTAGTTCATCTGCGAACCTACGTCGCGCATGACATAGCTATTTGATGGGTCTGCTACATGGTCGATGCCATCGACATTGAACCAGTAGTAGTATAGCTCTGAGGCGAGAGGCTCCGAGTGGTACTCCCACACGCCATCATCACGGCGTACCATATCCATTGAGGCGCTATCGTAGCCTGGGGCGAAGTCGCCATAGAGGGTTACGCACTCTGCCTGAGGGGCGTAGAGACGCAATACCACTGAGCCGTCCTCCATAATCTCGGGAGAGCTTGTATTATCCCTCTGCCATAGGTTCTGCTGCGCCATGGCTGATGCTGAAATAGTCATAACAGCAACAATTATAGTCAAATAGCTGATAAATCTCATCTTGTAAAATATTATAAATGGAGTAACTATATACAAAGTTACATATTTTTCCTATATTTGTCATAGTATTAATAACTATTTTCAATGAAAATTGGGGTAATTTCAGATACGCATAACACTTTTGATGAGGCTCTAGAGGCTTTCCTTGCGCCTTGCGACGAGATATGGCATGCGGGCGATATAGGCTCACTTGAACTTGCTGACAAGATTGCGGCCATGAAGCCCCTGCGTGCCGTCTATGGAAATATTGATGGAGGCATCATTCGTCGTGTATATCACGAGGTGGCGCTCTTCGAGGTCGAGGGAGTAAAGGTACTGATGACACATATCGGTGGCTACCCACGCCACTACTCGCCCAAGGCATTACAATATATCCATAGCTCGAAACCCAAGATATTCATTTCGGGACACTCGCACATACTCAAGGTAATGTACGACCAGGTCTACGATATGTTACATATCAACCCTGGAGCTGCTGGTAATTATGGTGTACATAGTGTGCGTACGGCATTGCGCTTCGATATTGAGGCGGGCGAGATTAAGAACATGGAGATTGGAGAGTGGCAAAGAAATTGATATACACATTAGGATGAAACGATTTATTTTACTTTTAGCGGTGGTGTTATCCACTACCAATATCTACGCCCAGATGGGAGTTACTAAGGAGTGTGTTCACTATGCAACACATGAGGGTCAGGAGCTATATATGGATGTCTATACATCTCAGAGCGCGGAGGAGTGTGCATCACCACGCCCACTGATGATATTTGCCTTTGGTGGTGGTTTTGTGGGTGGCGCTCGTGATGTGGAGTTTTATATGCCCTTCTTCGAGCGCTTGGCAAGTGAGGGTATTGTTGTGGCGAGCATCGACTACCGCCTTGGACTCAGCAACCTCCCTAAGGATATCGGCTTGCGTGGTATGATCGAGGCCATGAAGCGTGCCGTAGATATCGCCACTGAGGATATGTATGCTGCGACCAACTACTTTATAGTCAATAGCGATAAGTGGAATGTAGACACTTCGAAGATTATGATTAGCGGCTCGAGTGCTGGAGCCATCACAGCCGTGCAGGCAGAGTGGCAGCGCTGCAATGGTGCCTCTATCGCCTCGGTGTTGCCCGAGGATTTCCGTTACGCAGGTGTTGTGTCGTGTGCGGGTGCTATATTCTCGGTTAATGGTAACCCTAAGTTTCGGAATGCTCCAGCCCCTATGCTTCTCTTCCATGGTACGTCGGATAGCAATGTCCCCTACAACAAAGCATCAATCATGGGTATAGGCTTCTACGGCTCAAAGTACATCACCCGTCAGCTTGATAGACTCGACTCACCATATTGGTTCTACTCGGCAGAGTATGTCGACCATCGTCTTGCGGGTACACCTCTCTTTGAGCAGCAGGACCTCATCATGCAGTTTATACGCGACTACGTTATCGAGGGTAAGCATCTTCGCATACAGACCGATGTCGAGAGTATTGGTGGCGAACGTCAGCCGACCAACTTCTCGGTGAAGGATTACCTAAGAGCTAACTATGCTAAATAAAATTAGGGCGTGTCCAGAGAATTTGGACACGCCCTTTCTATAAATATGTGTTTGTTGTAGTGCCGATTTGATGTTTAAGCGTCACTACTGCGCCGCTATCACAACAAATTAGTATGACTTAGCGAACAATACGCGGAACTTCGAAGGCTTGCCTGAGAATACGCATGTGCCCTCCTCCTCCTCGACATCCATAGGAATGCAGCGGATGGTAGCCTTGGTAGCCTCTTTGATAGCCTGCTCGGTCTCAGGAGTACCATCCCAGTGTGCTGAGATAAAGCCACCCTTCTCGTTCAACACCTGCTGGAACTCCTCCCATGTGTCAACCTTGGTGATCATAGAGTTGCGGTAATCGAGGGCCTTCTGGAAGATGTTCTGCTGAATCTCATCCAACAAAGCTACGATACGGTCGGTGAGACCCTCCTGTGATACAACCTCCTTAGAGAGTGTGTCACGGCGAGCAAGCTCGATAGTGCCATTCTCCATGTCGCGAGGTCCGAGTGCCAAGCGTACAGGCACACCCTTCAACTCATACTCGGCAAACTTGAAGCCCGAGCGTACATTATCGCGTGCATCAACCTTTACGGATACGCCCTTAGCACGAAGCTCCTTGGCCATCTCCTCGAAGCGTGCAACAACCTGCAAGCGCTGCTCCTCACCCTTGTAGATAGGTACCATGACAACCTGGATAGGTGCCAATTTTGGAGGAAGCACAAGACCGTTGTTGTCCGAATGTGCCATGATCAAGGCACCCATCAAGCGTGTAGATACACCCCATGATGTTGCCCATACATACTCCTGCTTACCCTCCTTTGAGGTGTACTGAACGTCGAAGGCCTTAGCGAAGTTCTGGCCCAAGAAGTGTGATGTACCACTCTGCAAAGCCTTACCATCCTGCATCAACGCCTCGATAGTGAGGGTGTCGACAGCACCTGCGAAACGCTCGTTAGGTGACTTGTGACCCACGATAACAGGCACACCCATCCACTCCTCGGCGAAGGTCTTGTAGACGTTAATCATGCGCTCTGTCTCCTCGATAGCCTCCTCGGCTGTGGCGTGTGCAGTGTGGCCCTCCTGCCATAGGAACTCGGCAGTACGCAAGAAGAGGCGTGTACGCATCTCCCAACGCACAACGTTTGCCCACTGGTTACACAGGATTGGTAGATCGCGGTATGAGGTAATCCAGTTCTTGTATGTATTCCAGATGATTGTCTCGGATGTAGGGCGCACGATAAGCTCCTCCTCAAGACGTGCCGCAGGGTCTACAACAACACCCTTGCCCTCCTCGTCGTTCTTAAGACGGTAGTGGGTGACTACGGCACACTCCTTAGCGAAGCCCTCTACGTGGCTCGCCTCGCGCGAGAAGAATGACTTGGGGATGAAGAGAGGGAAGTAGGCATTCTCGTGGCCTGTCTCCTTGAACATCTTGTCCAATACATCGTGCATCTTCTCCCAAATAGCATAGCCATAAGGCTTGATTACCATACAGCCACGCACTGCTGAGTTCTCAGCAAGGCCAGCCTTGATAACCAAATCGTTGTACCACTGCGAGTAGTTATCGTCGCTCTTGGTCAAATCTTTAAGTTCTACTGCCATATATTAATTTTTAATTTGTTTGCAACAAGGGTCGATATACATGTATATCGTGGCAAAGATAGTAAATAAAAGTGAAAAGCGAAAGATATGCTACAACTTTCATCTTTTGTTGGCCGTAGTGGTCTGACAAAATTAGCGTATCCCTTGGCGGAATACGCTATATGGCAGGTGGCTATGCGAAGACGACAGCTCTAATGCGAGGGTGTTATCCCTGGTCGCACAACGTAGAGTCTATCCTTACTGCAACTATTTGGTGTGGTGGCTGATAGTGAGCGCTGGTGTCTACATATTTGTCTCACGCAGTTTGGCGTCATGCCATGTTTTGTCCTGAACAGCACGGTGAAGTATGATAGGTTTGAGTAGCCAAACATGTTGGCAACATCCTCGGTTGCTACGTCGTAGGTTGATAGTATCTCGTAGGCCATCTGCAGACGAAAGTTCTGCATCCAGCGGTGAGGTGACATGTGGAAGCGTGTGCGGAAGTAGCGTTTGAAGGTTGATAGCGACATGCAACATAGTGAGGCTACCTCCTCTATGGACATCACCTCGCTGAGCGAGCGAAGTATGGCGTGCTCGAAACGTTGCTCAGTGGCCTCATCTATGCTCTCTATGGTGGCGTATAGCGATTTGGTGTTTATGTGTAGAAGTAGCTGCTCGAAGATGCCTGTACAGTTGGTGATATGCTCCACGATGCTCTCCTCGCCCTCGAGTAGATATGGCGTACGCTCGGCTATATCTCGGGTGCTGCCATTATGATGTATGCGGCATCTACCACGAAGTATAAAGCCTATGGTGGCGGTGCCTGCCTCGGGGCGCACAACGGTGTCACGGTGAAAGAGCCTGTGCTCCGTTGTGAAGTCAAGCGACGATATAAGTGTACGGCTATCTAACATAATAATATGATATAAATTGTAATATTTTGTTATATTACAAGATTGTTTTTTAAATCTATTCTCCTCGTTTAACAATGCAAATATATTCAAATTATCCTTATGTTCCAAGTGCTTGGTTTATTTAGAACTAAAATTTATATTGTGTAAAATCAGGCTCATACAGCTATTTAGATGATATCTGTCTATTAACCATATAGTTCTGATAACCGATTTAGTTTATATCATGTAGATAAAAATTTTCATAAAAACATACAAATATAAAAATACTTTATAGGTTGTAATATTTTTATTCCTATTTGACGCCACATTTCCATGGTTTAGAGTTGTGCCGCAGGTGTGAAATCGTAGGTTTATGGGGCGTTATATCGAAAGCCTCCCTCTGCTATCATCCCTTGCTCCATGGACCAAGTAGAGGTGTGGTATATATGTATTGCAATAATGGCAGGTATTGCTGAATAAAAATTGATTAACATCTAATATTTATTAGTAAATATGGCGTAGTGTAAGAAAGTTTTATTATCTTTGCTTAAGATATGCCTATGTGAAGATTGTTGGATGGTATCTGTTAACAATCAATTGGGTATATTCACTATAGACTACTAACACTTTTTATAATGAAAAAGATATACTTGCACCTAAACTCGCGCGATGAGTTTTTCAGAATAGACATATCCAAGATTATCTATTTTGAGGCTGATGGTAACTACACGAACATCATAACATCAAATGGTCTACGCTGTGTTGTCTGCATGAATCTTACGCAGATGCAGCAGGTGCTGAGTGCAAGTTTGAAGGATAATGCTTCGATATTTGCGCGTGTGGGCAAGAGTCATATAATAAATCATGGTTACATATTCCAGATAAGTGTGCAGCGTCAGAAGCTCGTGTTGAGCGATGGTGATAAGTTCTCCTACACGCTCGATGTATCGAAGGAGGCGTTGAAGCGCCTTAAGGACCTCTTTGTTGGTCAGGGAACTAACTCAAAATAGTTTGAAGATTAGAAAAAAATATATTATGAAGACACTTAAAAATAAGACATTGTTAGTTGGCCGTGAGAATGGTGGCCAGTCGCGATTGGTTGTCGCATTGAATGTAAATGGTAAGATGAAGGTTGTAACTGTCGAGGGCCTTCCCCAGGTGCCTAATAGTGTGAGCCGTTGTTTGCCAGATGGTGGTGTTGCCCACCTTCAGATTGCTATCGACGCTAATGGTGAACCTACGGTGAAGAATCTCAAGGAGGCCAATGTTACCTATGTTGATGGTGTTGCTGTTGAGTCGAAGCGTATCTCTGCCAAGGCTACCTTTGAGCTCGGTCCCGACAGATTTAAGGTGAGCCTTGAGCGTATTGTGTCGGCAGCTAAGAAGGTTATAGGTGTCGATATCTCAGGCTTGGAGGTCATTTGGAATAAGTATAAGGCCGATACGAATCGTATTTCTATGAAGCAGCAGACTCGTGCTCGTCGTAGAATGTTGCCTCTCATCATAGGTTCTTTGTCGGGTATTATTGCTCCGATTTTAGCGAATGTGGAGAAATTGGGCTCGAAATCACTCTTTATAACTGTGCCTATTTCCCTTATATCGTTGATAATATATATCAAGAACTATAACGAGAAGGACACCAGCATCGTGGATAAGGATAAGCTGAACGAAAAGTTCATGGATGAGTATGTGTGTCCAGCATGCAAGGAGCACTTCTTCGGTTTTCAGCCCTATAAGCTGGTGCGTAAGATTCCGAAGTGTCCTCGCTGTCAGGCCGATTTCATTACAGAGTAGTTGTCGCCTAAACATTAATATCGCGCTTATGTGCGCGTGCGTGTAGGGTAGTTTGGTCCGGTGGTGGAGGTGATGGTTCTATCCCAAAATTAGGATTTCATGGTAAACGACCATTTCGTGTAATAACCCCGCCATTTGGTACATAACAGCAAAAAAGGCTTGGTGATAGCATTGCGATATACTATCTTTGTAACAGGAAACAAACAAAAACCGTAAAAATATTAACTAAATACCTATTGAACTATGAAGACTATTAATGAGCAGAAAGTTGTTGATGGAGCACAGAATGTTATAATCGTGTCGTCAAAGGAGAAGCGTAGAGGACCAGCTTTTGTAGGTGGCGTACTTGCGGGTGGTGCTGTAGTTGGTGGTGTAGCAGCTGTTGTTACTAATCCAGCTTTTGCTAGCGAATTCAATCTCGACGAGCTTTTTGGTAAGGAGTCTAAGAGTGTTGAGTCGAATGTTACAGCAAATGAAGGTAATCAGGAGCAGCCTGTTGAGCAGCCTGCTGAGCAGCCTGCTGAGGATCCAACAGTCTATCAGATTGGTGATATCAAGGTAACTATTGATAGCGATATCAAGATTGCATCGGATGTTAACGACGATATGTCGTTCAATGAGGCCTTCGCTGCAGCACGTGCTGAGGTGGGTGCAGGTGGCGCATTTATCTGGCAAGACAAGGTTTATGGCACATATGTCACTGAGGAGTGGGAGGCGATGACCGCTGAGGAGCGTGCAGCCTATGGTGAGAACTTCGCATATCAGATTGTAAACGACGATCCTGAGGTTGAGGGTATTAGCGTGTCGGCATGTGTAAACGACGAGATGTCGTTCGAGGATGCGTTTGCTGCTGCTCGCGAGGATGTTGGTCCAGGCGGTGTGTTCGTATGGCGTGGTCAGCTCTATGGCACCTACTATGCTGAGGAGTGGGAGGCAATGACTGATGAGGATAAGGATTCATATTGGAACTCAGTTCATAAGGTAGAGCAGCCAGTTCAGACAGAGCAGACAGAGCAGACAGAGGAGACAGAAGAGACAGAGCAGACAGAGGAGACAGAAGAGACAGAAGAGACAGAGGAGACAGAGCAGACAGAGGAGACAGAGCAGACAGAGGAGACAGAGCAGCAAGTAGATCCAACCATTGAGATTGTAGATGTTGCGCGAGTAACCGATGTTTTGGGCAATGAGGCCGATGTAGCTATTGTAAGCGTTAACGGCGAGAATGTTGCTCTTGTTGACAACGATTTGGATGGTATTGCTGATGTTATGGTTGTAAGCGTTAACCACGACGATGTCATCGACCCGAATGAGATTATCGATGTGTCTGAGGAGCAGATCTCTATGGCTGATATGGCGCAGGAGTATTTGGCTGATAACATCGCTCCAGAGCCAGAGACCCCATATGAGGATGATAATGGTGACGATGATATGATGGCCTAACACCATATAGTCTATTGCGTATAACTTCAAAAAAGCGACTACTATGAAACTTAGAAGCATATTCTTAACATTGGCAATGTTGGCCGTGTGTGGCATTGCTAAGGCCCATGACTTCCGTTTGGCACTTAATAACCAGTATATCTATTTCAATATCACTGGTGAGGATAGTGTTGAGGTTACCTATAAGGGTAGTATCAAGGATAACACTCCAACAGATATCGCCGGTGGCTTGGTGCTTCCATCACAGGTGAAGTATAATGGTAAGGTCTATGATGTCACAGCTATTGGTCCTAAGGCCTTTAGTGGTGCTACAAAGCTCACCTCTATCGAGATCCCTACTGGCGTTGCATCTATCGGTGCTTTTGCCTTTGAGGATTGCACAGCGCTCAAGCGCGTCCTCTTCCCCTCTAACGAGGTGACATTTGGCGAGGGTGTCTTCTTCGGATGTACCGCCATCGAGAATGTGTCGTTGGGTAGCGACTGGCGCAAGGTGAACTTTACTATGTTCCGTTGGAGCAACCGAATCACGTCTGTTCACATCACCCCTCGCATCGAGAGAGTTGAGGGCCTTAATCGCCTTAAGAAGTTGACAAGCATTACTGTAGATAATAACAACAGACATTTGGCATCTTACGATGGTGTCCTCTATAGCAAGGATTACTCTCGCTTGTATGTATGCCCTCGCGCATATTGTGGCACGCTCTCAATTCATGGTAACACCACTGAGGTTGTTTCAGGCTCTTTGATTGACGCTGTGAATATTAGTAGCATATACATCCCATCAGGTGTTAAGTCGTTGTCGTTCCGTGAGTTTAGCCGCATGAAAGGCCTCGTGTCTGTAACCTTCGCTTCATCACGACCAATTAATACTGCGAGGGACTACTACGGTCGCTACCATTTCCTCTTGCAGGTGGCAAACCCCAATGTGGTAATCTATGTCCCTAATAAGGATGCAAGGAAGCGATATAGGGAGATCATTAAACTCGAGCCAGGCAAGTATTCGGATTGTGTAGAGTCATCTAACCTATACTACGAGGTTAAGGAGAACGAGTTCCCTGATAGAAATAAAAATATCAAGGTTAATAAGTAGTTGAATGACACGCAGCGTGTATAACTTAAAAAATTGGAAACTATGAAAAAGTCAGCGATTATACTATCTCTTCTTATCTCAATGTCTGTAGGCGCCTTCGCTAATGATGTTATGCCTGATGATAATACTGCTAAGATGATCAAGGTGAACCAGCTTCAGAAGCGTCTCAAGGAGGTCAATGAGAAGATCAAGGAGGAGGATAAGAAGCGTAACCAGGAGTTCAAGGATGCTGATCCAGTCAGCATGGAGCGTCTCAACGATGAGCAGGATGCCAAGTGCTTGAAGTTGCGCTCCGAGAGAGTGGAGATTGAGTTGGAACTCAAGGAGTACGGCGTTAAATAGTCTGTATGATAGAGCTTTCGGCCTCTATCGGTATAGCTCCTACGATATGGGACTGTCTGCTTCACAACAGACAGTCCTCTACTCGTACAAAGAAATCATCCAAACCCTATATTTTGTACAATAATCCTACTGTTTTATACAAAGTACCATTTATTGAGTATCAATATCTGTGGTTGTGACTATCTTTGTAATGAGTTGATAACCTTCAAATATGTAAGCAATATGTCAAACAATCTTAACAATACAACGTATAATGCTGCTGGTAGCGACGATTGCACCAGCTTGCCAGATGATCTAAACCTCAAGGCCGCATCTACCGAGGAGAAGACTCTTAGCAATGATGTTCAGGACGAAAGAACAAAGCTTGAGCCTGAAGGAGAGTGTGACGAATCAACAAGATTGATTATAGAAGATACTCCTAAGCCAGCTGCTGAGAAGAAGGCTGAGCAGCGCAGCGAGGAGAGTGCTATTGACGATAGCGATCGTAGCTCAGGTAAGCTTGTAGCTGGAGCTATTGGTGGTGTGTTTTTGGGCAGCGCAGCAGCATTCTTCGCATCGCGCGCATCGGCTAAGAGCACCCCTGACGCCGCTAAAGAGGAGGCTGCTAAGGAGACTAACGAGGAGAAGGGGTCTTGGTTCAACGCTGCTAATGAGGGTGGCGATGGTAAGGAGGATCCAAATAATCAGACAGTAACCAACGGTGATGATAATGGTGCGGAGGTCCCTGGTGTAGATACCGATGCTGAGTATATCCTCGATAGCGATATTAAGCTCGCAACAAACGTAAACGACGATATGTCCTTCAACGAGGCCTTTGCAGCTGCTCGCTCAGAGGTGGGCGCTGGTGGTGTCTTCGAGTGGCGTGGTCAGGTCTACGGCACATATTATGGTGACGAGTGGAATGCCATGACCGATGAGGAGAAGGATGACTTCGGCAAGAACTTGGCTTTTGCGGGTGCAGACTCGTCATATGAGGCCGAGGCTGAGACTGAGGCCGATGAGGCGGTAGAGATCTTGGGTGTCAACGAGGATGATGGCGTGGAGCTTATCGACTATATGGGTGCTGATGACGAGGAGGTTGTCTTCATCGATGTTCATACTGATGATATGCCGGATGTCTACGAGGATAATAACTCATACGATTTGGTAGCTACGGAGGATGACTACTCTATGGATGATGATGGCTATGAGGACGATGGTGACTTCATGGCTTAGTAGTTGGTCTATAATATATATATGTAACTGTGGAAGCTAAGATATTAAAGATAAAGTGCCCTAACTGTTCGGCAGTGATAACTGTTAAGATTAAGGCCAATGCGGCAAATGCCATCATCGCTTGTCCTGTGTGTAAGCAGCGCACACCCCTATCTTCGTATAAGGTTGTCGACAGCCCCGACGCAATAGACAAGACACGAGGTGTAGCTTCGTCGCAGGGCGAGGGCAGAACTCAGCTGAATGTGCCAATGAGTAGTGGTGTTCAAGCGGAGCCTGGTCACCTTACGATAATCTCTGGTGGTAGTGATGTACTTCACCTTAAGGATGGACGTAATATAGTGGGTCGTGGTTGTCAATCGTCGAGCGCCGATATTCGTCTTCCGAGCACCTGTGGCCATGTCAGCCGTGAGCATCTTGTGATTCATGTACGTAGGGTTATGGGCGATGAGGGCGTATGCTATAAGCATGTTGTCTCGCTATATAAGGAGTCTGTAAATACAACATATATTAATAGCACTAAGTTGGTATATGGTGACTCGCTTATTCTCAATGATGGCGATGTTATCAAGTTCCCCGATTTAGCATTGCGTTTTAATATGTAGTTGACAACCTTAAATCTTATAACTATGAAATTCAAATTAAAGGCATATACAATCTACGAGCTTGGTCAGCGTAAGCGCCAGGAGGACTCGATTTTCCCACACCATAATGCCACAAAGGATGAGGATCGTCTCTTCATCGTATGCGACGGTATGGGTGGTCACTCTGGTGGTAATATCGCGAGTGCTGCGGTGTGTGAGGCTATGAGCACAACGCTTGCCTCTATCTGCCCCGATGCTGAGGGCTCGTTCACCGATGATGACCTTCGCACAGCTCTTAGTGCGGCATACGACTCGCTCGATGCTAAGGACGATGGCTCGGAGAAGAAGATGGGTACTACGATGACCCTTCTTAAGTTCCACGATGCGGGATGCACCATCGCTCATATTGGCGATAGTAGGGTCTACCATGTTCGTCCAGGTGCTGATGCGGCATCTACCGAGATTCTCTTCCAGACTCAGGACCACTCGCTTGTCAACGACCTTGTGCGCATTGGTGAGCTCACCCCTGAGCAGGCTAAGACCTCAAATCAGCGTAACATCATCACACGTGCTATGCAGCCCAATATGGGTCGTAGGTCGCGTGCCGATATCTACCATACTACGGATATCCGCCCTGGCGACTACTTCATGCTCTGCACCGATGGTATCCTTGAGCAGATGGAGGATGACAACATCAAGTTTATCTTCTCGGATAAGGGCGGTGATGCAGCGCAGAAGGTAGATATGCTCGTTAAGGTTACCGCTGAGAACCACGATAACCACTCGGCAATGTTGGTGCAGGTTACCGATGTTGAGGGTCTTCCTGTTGTAGTTGTTGAGCCCGAGCCCGTAGCACCTGTTGCTGCCGTTAGCTCTACGCCTGTTGAGCCAGAGTATGATCACGCCGCTGAGCAGCCGGTCTATCGTGCCTCTGTTGAGGAGGTTGCAGCAAAGCACCTGCATAGCAGAAAGGCTATGATAATCTTTGTTTTTGGCATCTGTGCTATCTTGGCTGGAACCATCTACTTCTTCGCCATGCCCTCTTCGGATGAGGCTCCAAAGAGCGCTGCTACAACCATCACTACTACACCTTCTACCGAGGTTAACAATAACACCGATGCACCCAAGAGTGGCAGTGTAACTACTCCTTCAGAAAAGGTTGTTAAAACGCCTAGTACAGGCAATGGTGTCAATAAGTCTGGTAAAAACAATGGCGTCAATCAGCCAGGTCAGCCAGGTCAGCCAGGTCAGCCAGGACAGCCAGGACAGCCAGGACAGCCAGGTCAGCCAGGTCAGCCAGGTCAGGCAGAACTGACAGAACAGCCAGAGCCACAGCCAGAGCCACAACCAGAGCCACAGCCAGAGCCAGAGCCACAACCAGAACCAGAGCCAGAGCCAGAGCCACAACCAGAGCCAGAGCCAGAGCCACAGCCAGAGGACTTAATTGAGACAGCTCTCAAAAAAGCTAGAGAAGCTCATGAAGCAGTTCTAAATGCCGTAAATGACAATAATGTTGATGGTTCTACCTTGGAAGATGCCAAGACATTAGCTGATAATGCTTCTATAGCTGCTCAAGTAGCTGATGATAATATGGACGTGGACAAAGCTAACAAAGCAATCAAAAATGCTAATGACTGTCTTAAGTTATTAGGAATGGAATAATAGTCGACCTTTAAGCAAATCGCTGTGTTTGCAGTTTTGTAGGTTAGTCCTATTATTATTGTAAAGCACTTCGCTCTATAAAAAAATATAGGATGTTCACACTGAACATCCTATATTTTTATTTTGGTTAGTTACTACTCTCGCTCGAACTTGTTGCCCATAAACCAGCGAGGTAGGTTGCATCCTATGTAGTTGCCAACAACCGACCAGAGCCATGCTGCAACCATCCACCAGGCAAAGTCGCCATTGAGGATCGCCACCCAATAGTAGAAGGCGTCGGCAATGCTGTGCGGAAGTCCGCACATGATGAATACGGGAACACCATATAGTAGTGGTAGATAGTTGCCTTTGCGTGAGCCATACAGCGCAAGAGTAACGATAATACCCGTGCCCGCAGATGTCACAACAAGCTTATCCCACGACGCAGCCTCGCGCGCTGCCATAATGGTGTTGAGGTTTGAGAGCACACCCTCATTCATGGTGTAGGAGGCTATGTAGGCTGTGATAAGGCAGCCCACAGCATTGGCCACAACCATAGGGAGAAGCTGTAACGACTCCTTATAGGGAAGATAGCCCGCCTTGCCAGTGAAGAGTAGAGCCTTGCACAAGGTGACCGTCATAAGACCAAAGGCAAAGAGCACAGCTCCTCCCAGGCCTCCGACGTGCAGGAAGACGAGGCCGGCAATGCCGATCAGAAGACCGGCATATACCGACATCGATATAAACTCTCTCATCCCTACATCACGATATTGATAATCTTGCCCTTGACAACGATAATCTTCTTCGCTGGCTTACCCTCAAGCCACTTCTGAGCACCCTCCGTAGTGACGATATGTGCCACGATATCCTCATGGCTCATGTCGAGAGCGTACTCCTGCTTGAAACGCAACTTACCGTTGATCATCACAGGGTACTCAAACGAGTTCTCAACGAGGTAGTCGGGGTTGAACTTAGGGAACGCTGCGTCGCATACGGTGGTCTGGTGACCAAGGGCGTGCCATAGCTCCTCGGCGATATGTGGTGCAAAGGGGGCGATAAGTGCTGTAAGAGGCTCCAAGATCTCACGCTTTGAGCAGTCGCCAAGCTCGTTGAGGCATATCATGAAGGCTGCAACAGAGGTGTTGAACGAGAAGTTCTCGATATCCTCGCCAACCTTCTTGATGGTCTTATGCAACGTCTTGAGCTCAGCAGGGGTTGCCTTCTCGTCGTTCACGAGCAACACTCCATCGCGCGAGTAGAACTTAGCCCAGAAGCGGCGCAAGAACTTATGAACACCGTCGATACCGTTGGTGTCCCATGGCTTAGACTGCTCCAAAGGACCGAGGAACATCTCGTACATACGCAAGGTGTCGGCACCATACGCCTCGACGATATAGTCGGGGTTAACAACGTTGAACATAGACTTCGACATCTTCTCGATAGCCCAGCCACATACATACTTGCCATCCTCCAAGATGAACTCAGCATCCTGGAACTCGGGACGCCATGCACGGAAGGCGTCGAGGTCCAAGATGTCGTTCTTCACGATGTTAACGTCGACATGAATCTCCTGTGTCGAGTAGTTATCCTTAAGGCCAAGAGATACAAACTGGTTGGTGCCAACAACACGATATACGAAGTTTGAGCGACCCTGGATCATACCCTGGTTAACGAGCTTCTTGAATGGCTCCGACTCGCATACATAGCCCAAGTCGTAGAGGAACATATTCCAGAAGCGTGAGTACATAAGGTGACCTGTGGCGTGCTCGATACCTCCCACATAGAGGTCTACACTGCGCCAGTAGTCGTTAGCCTCCTTGCCTACAAGACCCTCGCGGTTGTGTGGGTCCATATAGCGGAGATAGTATGCCGATGAGCCTGCGAAGCCCGGCATTGTCGATAGCTCGTAGGGGTAGCCTTCGGCAGTGTGCCACTTCTCAACACGTGCCAATGGTGGCTCGCCCTCCTCGGTAGGACCGAAGTTCTCGATAGGGGGAAGGGTGAGAGGTAGCTGCTCGTCGGCAACACGGTAAGCAACATCATCCTTATAGTAGATAGGGAATGGCTCACCCCAGTAGCGCTGGCGTGAGAAGATAGCATCGCGTAGGCGGTAGTTGATGAGCTTCTTACCCAAGCCACGGCGCTCAACCTCCTCGAACATGAAGCTAATAGCATCCTTCACGTCCATGCCGTTGATGATGTCGGAGTTGATGACCTTACCCTCCTTAGCGTCGTACGACTCAACCTCGAGGTTGCCACCCTCAACAACAGGGATGATCTCGATGCCGAAATGACGAGCAAAGGCGTAGTCGCGTGAGTCGTGAGCAGGAACAGCCATGATAGCACCTGTACCGTAGCCCGCAAGAACATAGTCAGAGATGTAGATTGGAATCTCACGACCTGAGAATGGGTTGATAGCGTATGAGCCCGTCTTAACACCGCTAACACGCTTGGTGTCGGCGATACGCTCACGCTCCGAGCGACGCTTCGTTTCGGCGATATATGCCTCTACAGCCTCGCGGTTCTCCTCTGTTGTAAGCTCCGAAACCCACTCGTGCTCAGGGGCGATAACCATGAAGGTAACACCATAGATGGTGTCGGGGCGTGTGGTGAAGATCTCAAGCTTGCGCTCCGAGTCCTTGACATCGAAGAATACCTGAGCACCCACCGAGCGACCTATCCAGTTGCGCTGAATCTCCTTCAACGACTCGCTCCACTCGAGCTTCTCCAAGCCGTCGAGCATACGCTGTGCGTAGGCTGTAACACGCAACAACCACTGCTTCATGCGCTTCTGCTCCACAGGGTAGCCACCACGTACCGAGAGACCCTCCTTAACCTCGTCGTTGGCAAGCACGGTGCCAAGCTTAGGACACCAGTTTACCATGGTGTCGGCACGGAAGGCGAGGCGATAGTTCTGCAACACCTGCTCACGCTCAGCCTCGCTCATAGCTCGCCACTCCTCAGCGGTGAACTTGAGGTGCGAAGTCTCGGCTGCGTCGATACCCTCGCTACCCTGAGCCTCGAAATGGGCTACAAGGGCCGAGATAGGCTCAGCCTTCTGTGTGAGGTTGTTATACCAGTGGTCGAACATCTTGAGGAATGCCCACTGTGTCCAGTGGTAGTACTCGGGCTCGCATGTGCGCACCTCGCGTGACCAGTCATACGAGAAGCCTATCTTGTCGAGCTGCGAGCGGTAGCGTGCGATATTCTCCTCGGTGGTCACCGCAGGGTGCTGACCTGTCTGAATAGCATACTGCTCAGCAGGCAAGCCAAAGGCGTCGTAGCCCATAGGGTGAAGAACATTGAAGCCACTCTGGCGCTTGTAGCGTGAGTAGATGTCCGAGGCAATATAACCGAGGGGGTGACCCACATGAAGTCCCGCACCCGATGGGTAGGGGAACATATCCAATACGTAGAACTTAGGGCGTGAGGGGTCTACGTCCACACGGTAGGTGCCATCCTCCTGCCACTGCTTCTGCCATTTTTGCTCAATGGCCTTAAAATTATACTCCATAACTATTTGTATTTGTTTGTTATTATCTATCGTTGATTAATCCTCATCCTCATCATCCATCATGTCGTCGCTGAGGTAGAAACCATCCATAAGGGCATCAATATCGCGACGCTCCTTCTTGGTAGGGCGCCCTGTGCCTCGGTCACGAAATACGAATATCGTCTCGTGTGGAACGTTCAGTTTGTCGAGCTCCTCCTGAGGTGTGCAGTTGAGGGCGTACATGGGTACGTTCTTGGCTGGCTGACGACTCGACACCAGGTCGAGAACCTTATAGCTATACGTAACTCTCTCACGTCTTACGGATATCATATCGCCAACCTTAACCTCGCGTGAGGGCTTGGCATAGGCGTCGTTGACCAATACGCGGTTTTGGCGTATGGCATAGGCGGCATCGCTACGTGTCTTGAACACACGCACCGCCCATAGGTACTTATCTAATCTTATATCACTCATCTGTCGATTCCTTATCTTTTTTACTTGGCACATGGCTTCGGCGGCTGACGCTAAGTATCAGGCCGAGGGCTATGGTGGTGAAGAGCAGCGACGAACCACCTCGCGAGATGAGGGGGAGGGTCTGTCCTGTCTCGGGTATTATGTGCACCTGCACGAGGATGTGCAAGAGCGCCTGGCATGTTATGAGCATGCCCAAGCCCAGGGTCATAAGTCCTGGGAACATTGTCGTGCAGCTACGAAATATCTCTATCGAGCGGAAGAATATCCATAGGTAGAGCAACATGAGTATCAGGGCGATGATAAGACCATACTCCGAGATGAAGAATGAGTAGGCGTAGTCGCTCTCGGGGTGTATGACAACAGCACGTGCGGTGCTCTGTCCTGCGCCCTCGCCAAAGAGACCTCCGTCGTGTATGGCAATCATGGCTCGTTGTGTATCCGATAGGTCGTACATGTTCTCAACAGTACCCTCGCCTGTCCACTCCTCGACCCATGCCGAGAGTCGTCCCTCGGCAGTGTCTCCACGACCTATGCCCACGGCAGATAGCAGCGATAGGGCAAGTAGTCCACCACAGCACATCACACCCACAAACTTGAGTATCTCTCGAATCTTCACTCGACCGATGTAGAGCATGATCACCGAGGCGAGGAAGATGAGCACAGCTGAGGAGGTGTGTGCAGGAAGTATCACGGCACACGACAGAATCACTGGACCAAGTATCGGGCGTGTGTTCTCCTTGAGGATCTTGAGCTGCTTGCTATCGCGCAGACGCCACGATGTAGGCATAATCTTCACCTTGTTGATGTTGCCTGGGAAGTGGTCCATGCGTCGTGCAAGCATCAGGATGGTCATTATCTTGAGACCCTCAGATGGCTGAAACTGCAGCGGACCAAGGGCTATCCATCGTGCTGCACCATTGGTTGTCGCACCTATGAAGTAGGTGGATATGGTAAGGATGACGAATAGGTAGTAGAGTAGTGGCGTTAGGCGCATGTAGTGCTTGTAGTCGATCTTGTGGACTACGAATAGTAGTGGTATGGCCATCACCACCAGCATTATCTGCTGGCGTAGTGTATCTGCCGTAGTCATCTTGCTCGACACGTCGTACGCCATCTTGGCTGTTGATGAGTAGACCACAAGTATAGATACGATCACAAGAACCATGAATATTATCCATAGCATGCGGTCGCCCTCTATGATGCGCTTGTTATGCCCCAGCCCCAGCTTTGGGCTCTCGGTACTCTCCTTAGCAGCTTTCGCCATCGTTTACTCCTTGTTTTTATCGCTTATCTTCTAACCTTGGATTAAAGAACATTCTCGGCTACCCACGCCTTGAACATTCGGCCACGCTCCTCGTAGTTGCGGAAGAGGTCGAAGCTCGCACAGGCGGGTGATAGCAACACCGTGTCGCCACTCTGGGCAAGGCTCTTGGCCGCAGCCATGGCCTCCTCGAAGGTGTGGCAGTCACGCACAACGGGCACTATGTCGCTAAACTCCTTAACGAGCTTGCTATTGTCCACACCCATGCACACCAAGGCCTTGACCTTGCGGCGTGCAAACTCCTTGAGGGGGGTGTAGTCGTAACCCTTATCGGTGCCTCCGGCAATCCATACCGTTGGGCGCTTCATGCTCTCCAGGGCGTACCATACTGAGTCGACATTCGTAGCCTTAGAGTCATTCACCCAGGCGATATCATCCTTAGTGCCTGCGGGCTCTAAGCGGTGCTCCACGGGCGAGAACTCATATATCGAGCGCTTTATCTGCTTAGGCTCTACACCCGCTGCGAGTGTTGCGAGGGCTGCCGACATGGCGTTGTAGACGTTGTGCATACCCTCGATCTGCATCTTGCGAGTATCTATCGTTACCGACTTCTTGCCCACGGTGGCGGTGAAGGTGTGACCCTCAAGGATGGCGTCACCATCGCCACTGGCAATAGCTGTGTTTATGGCAAAGGGGAGCTGGTGGGCACGTAGCGTATCGTCCATCTCCGCAAGCATATTGTTTGTCACCTCGTCGTCGGCCGAGTAGATGAAGTAGTCGGCCGTTGTCTGGTTCTGCGTGATACGCATCTTCGAACGTGCATAGTTCTCTAATTTGTAGTCGTAGCGGTCGAGGTGGTCGGGGGTGATGTTTGTAAGCACTCCGATGTCGGCCTTGAACTTAAACATGCCGTCGAGCTGGAAGGAGCTGAGCTCCAAGACGTGCCAGAAGTACTTGCCTGTGGCTACCGAGTAGGCGAAGCTCTCACCGATATTACCACCCAGCGATACCGCTCTGCCAGCATCCTTCATAATCTTGTATATGAGCGATGTTGTCGTAGTCTTACCATTAGAGCCTGTGATGCATATTGTCTTTGCCACACCCTTGTAGCGGCCCGCAAACTCAATCTCCGAGATTACAGGGATGCCACGCACACGTATCTTCTGCACGATGGGTGCTGTATCAGGTATACCTGGCGACTTGATCACCTCGTTGGCATCGAGTATGCGCTCCTCGGTGTGCTGACCCCCCTCATACTCCACGCCCCACTCGTCGAGGCGCTCACGGAACTTAGGAGCGATCTTTCCCATATCTGTGAGGAAGGTATCAAAGCCCTTCTTCTTGGCCAGTATCGCCGAGCCATAGCCCGAGATACCTCCGCCCAAAACTACTATCTTACGTTTCATATTGTTCTGTTCTTCTATTTACTGAATCTTGAGTGTAACGAGTGTGAGGGCTGAGAGCAGGAGTGATATGATGAAGAAACGCATCATAATCTTGGTCTCGAACAACCCCTTCTTCTGGTAGTGGTGGTGGATGGGCGACATTAAAAATACACGGCGACCCTCACCATACTTTCTCTTGGTATATTTGAAATATGTGGTCTGGATAATTACCGACAGAGCCTCCACTAGGAAGATACCGCAGAGCAGTGGCAATAGGAGCTCCTTGCGTATGCATAGCGCAAATACGGCGATGATACCGCCAATGGTGAGCGAGCCCGTGTCACCCATGAAGATCTGCGCAGGGAAGGAGTTGTACCATAGGAAGCCGATGAGCGCACCCGCAAAGGCTGCGGCGAAGACCACCATCTCGCCACTACCTGGGATATACATGATGTTGAGGTAGTCCGAGTAGATGATGTGTCCCGAGAGGTATGCCAAGATACCAAGCACCAGAACTATAGGCACCGATACGGAGGTCAGCAGACCGTCGATGCCATCTGTGAGGTTGGCACCGTTCGACACCGCCGTGATGATGAAGATTGCCACGAAGATGTAGAGCAACCAGCCCATAGTCTCATTGCCACCGGTGAAGATGCTATACTCCAGGCTCGTATCCTTGATAAAGGGAATTGAGGTCTTGGTGCTCTTCTCGGTTGAGGTGCTCACCACATGCTTGTCGCTATACTCGTCGATAACCTTGCCCGTATCCTTGTCTGTTATGGTTACAGTGTATGTCTCGTAGCTCTTCTCGCGGATGACGATATGCTCCGACTGCCACATGGTGGTGCCCACGATGATACCCAGGCCTATCTGTCCCACAACCTTAAAGCGTCCGTTGAGACCCTCCTTCTTATGACGGAAGACCTTGATGTAGTCATCCAAGCCGCCGATAAGACCAAGCCATATTGTCGATATGAGGAGTAGCTGTATGTAGATATTAGCAAGGTCGCCGAAGAGCAATACGGGGATGACCACCGAGAGGATTATGATGATACCACCCATGGTTGGTGTGCCCTTCTTCTGCAACTGACCCTCGAGGCCGAGGTCGCGGATATCCTCGCCAATCTGCTTCTGTCTAAGTATGCGGATGATGCGCTTACCAAACATGATGGCGATGAGCAACGATAGGATGATTGCCGCTGCCGAGCGGAAGGTGATATAGTCACCAATGCGCATGCCTGGAAGTGAGGTGTGCTGCTCTAAATATTGAAATAGCCAGTGTAACATTGTGTAGGTGTTGTTCTATGTAAGTTTGTGTTCGTAATTCTATGTTTGATGTTTAGCTGTTGTGCATCTGCTCGAAGGCCGCTCTTATCTCCTCACGGTCGTCAAAGTGGTGCTTCACCGTGCCTATAATCTGATAGTCCTCGTGACCCTTGCCCGCGATGAGTATTATGTCGCCCGCCTTTGCCAGCATCGCTGCGGTGCGTATAGCCTCACGCCTATCTGTTATGCGTAGGTAGTTGCGTGCCTCGCCTACACCCGCCACCATATCATCAAGGATGGCCTCAGGAGCCTCGGTGCGTGGGTTGTCCGAGGTGAGGATGGCTGTGGTAGCCTCACGCACGGCGATACTCGCCATCTCGGGGCGCTTGGTGCGGTCTCTGTCGCCACCGCAGCCACACACCACGATGAGCTGCTGTTGTGGTCGACGTATCTCGTTGATGGTCTGAAGGACATTGTCCAGAGCATCGGGGGTGTGGGCATAGTCCACAACGGCCATTGTCTTATCCTTAGCGGTTATGGTCTCGAAGCGACCACTCACGGGTGTGAGCATAGATAGCGTTGTGAGTACCTCCATCTTATCCACGCCAAGAAGTGTGGCAGCGGCATATACCGTTGTAAGGTTGTAGGCGTTGAACCTACCCGTGAACTTCACCCATAGCTCGCTACCATCAAGGAGTAGCTGCATGCCATCGGGGAGCATCTCCACAAGCTTGGTGCGGTAGTCGGCCATGGAACGAAGCGATAGACGGTAGACCTTAGCACGGGTATTCTGCACCATGACCTCACCATTTCTATCGTCGATGTTGACCACAGCCCATGCATCCTTGTCGAGGGCGTCGAAGAAGAGTTTCTTGGCACGGATATACTCCTTGTATGTGCCGTGGTAGTCGAGGTGGTCGTGTGTGAGGTTTGTAAATAGTGCACCTGCAAAGCGTAGGTTGTCGATGCGGTGCTGTGCTGCGGCGTGCGACGATACCTCCATGAAGCAGTAGTCGCAACCCTCGTCGACCATCTGACGCATCATCTCGTTGAGGCGTATGGCATCGGGGGTGGTGTGGGTAGAGGCTATGCTGCGCTCGCCAATACGGTAGATGACCGTAGATATAAGACCCGCACGGTAGCCCATGGCGGTGAACATGTCGTAGAGAAGTGTGGCTGTTGTGGTCTTGCCATTGGTGCCTGTGACACCCACAAGGCGTAGCTCGTGCGAGGGGTTGTCGTAGAAGGCTGCCGCCATAGCCGCCATGGCTATGTTGCTATCCTCAACAACGACGTAGGTGACACCCTCCGTGAGGCTCTCGGGGAGGCGCTGACATACGACAGCTACGGCACCATGCTCTATGGCTGAGGCTATATAGTCGTGGCCATCACTGGCGCTACCCACCACAGCAAAGAAGCAACCGCCCACCGTAACACGACGCGAGTCGTACTCAAGGGCAGATACCGCTATGTTGGTAGCTCCAACAATATTTTGTGCTTGTACATCTACAAGTATCTCTTCAAGGTGTTTCATATATTGTAAACTTGGGTAAATTCATTATACTTCGAGCTTGAGGTGTATGTCTCGCCTTGTCTCGTCTATGGCTAAGCCAGGCTCTACGCTCTGCTCAACGATGCGTCCTACGCCCTCGTGCGTAACCCTCATGCCGTAGCTCTCGAGGAGGAATATGGCGTCGCTAAGGCCCATGTTGCGAACATCGGGCACAAGACCATCGAATATCTCGACACTCTCAATCTCTACATTGCCAGCCTTTATCGAGGTGTTGCTCCAGGCGCTACCATCGTTATCGCTGCCAATATATGTTGCAAGCTCGTTGCTTACTCGTCTTACTGCATCGCTCGCTCCGCCCTTGATGCTAACAGGGGCGTAGGGTGATGGTGCCTCTGCCACCTCGGGGTGTAGCGAAGGGTCGTTGTTGTAGAGGTATAGCATGATGTCGCTGGCTGCGGGCGCAGCAATGTCGATGCCGTAGCGGGTGTCTGTTGACGAGGTCTTCTGCTTGAGCATAGCCACCATGATGGTGTATTTGGGCTTCTCGAGTGGCATCATGCAGACCACCGAGCCGAGGTGGTAACCCATATCGTGGGTTATACCTCTGTTGTTGTTGCGTATATCCTCGTCCGCGCTTGCGATAAACTTCGCCTGTATCTCCGCAGTACCGGTCTTGCATCCAATCTTGAACGGAAGCTTGGCAAAGCGACGCTTCGTGCGCTCGGGCGTAGCTGCCGCCTCAAGACACTCATAGAGTATATCCAGCGTATTCTGCGAACACATCTTCTCGATGAGCACCTCCGTAGGCATGCTCTCCACAGTTGTGCCATCACGCTCTATGCGGTCTACAAGGCGTGGTGCCACCATGCGACCGCCATTGGCCACACCATTGAAGAAGGTGAGGGTGTGGATAGGGGGCATGGTCACAATGTAGCCATAACCGAGGTAGGGTAGCGATTTGGTTATCTTACCATGCATACTCTTCCACTCCTTGCCTGTGGGATCGGGAACCTTTGCACTCGCCTCTTCGTACTCATCAAGACCCACCGTGCTGTTGAAGCCAAGCTCGTTGAGGTACTCCCAATACTGCTTAGGGTTGTCGGCGAAGTTCTCGTATACGGCCTCGGCAAAGTATATGTTCGAGGAGTGGGCAAAACCATCCTTGAGCGATATGTTAACCTTGGGCTTGCTATTCTCGTAGGTTATGGTGTGGGAGTCCCTAACGGTACGTGTACCCACCTTCTTGATCTTGTCGGGAATCTGTATAGAGGTCTCGAGGTTGAAGCCGCACTTCTCTACGAGTACCATGGCTGCTGCAAGCTTGAAGGTTGAGCCTGGACATAGACCCGTCTTGAGTGCGTGGTTATATATCTTCTCCGAGTAGTTCGTACCACGCTTAGGTCCTGAGCTTAGATTTACCATACATAGCATATCTCCTGTCTCTACCTCCATGACCATGGCAACGCCAAACGAGCCGTTGTGTTGCTCGAGCTCCTGGCGAAGAATCTCTGTGGCTCTGCGCTGAAGAGCACCATCAATGGTGGTCACCACATCGCAGCCATCCTCAGGCTCCTTGTTGTAGTCGTCGTTCATGCGGCTCCAGAAGCCATGGGCTATATACTGCTCTGTGGCGCGACCATTACTACCCGAGAGATAGCGATCGTATATGGACTCGATGCCCGAAACGTCGATCTTCTCCTCTCCGTTCTCATCCACGCCACGGTTGTAGATGCTGCCAATGAACTGGTGCGCCATCTCACCCATGGGGTGTATGCGCTTGTCGACACGCTCCACGCCATAAACCACACCCATGTTGTTGTTGAGAATGGGGAACTCCGATGTCATCATCTCCCACTCGTCGAGGGTTACAGGACGAGGGAATATCTTAAAGGCACGCTCCTTGCCACGGCTGCGCTCACGATGGAATATATCCTTGTACTCTGCTGCTGAGATATATTTGTATCCCTCCTGCTTGGCATCTTGAGGGTTGAAGTGGTTTGCCAACATGCGAGATAGCGAGTCGACATTTGCCTCGAAACTCTGCTCCGAGGTGTCGTTGAAGCCCTCGGACTTGAAGTCGAAGGTTGGCTCGTAGCGTAGACTCGACATGGCCAGAGGGTCACCTTCACGGGTGAGGATAGCACCACGGTGTGCGGGTATCACAACCTTGCGCACAATGCCCTCTTTGAGAACCTTGGCGTTGTGCTCCACCGAGCTGCTGAACATCTGCACCCATACGAGGCGTGTGGCTATGCCGAAGCCTATGAGGATGAAAAGTATGTAAAGGACCCTCACTCTGAAGAGTGTCTCGCCCTTAGCGCCGCCACTGTTGATGGCGTTGCTACCTCCATTCTCCCTGTTCTTACTCTTTGTATCGCTCTTTTTTGCCATCTCGTTACTTCATTCTTTGACTACTCTCCTGTTCAACCATCTTTATGCCGTACTCTCTGTCGAGGCGTTTTACCACCTCATCGCGTGAGGCTACACGGTAGCGCTCCTCGCTCTTAAGTACCGAACGCTCACGCAGGAGTGCAACATGCTTCTCCTTACTACGATACTCATCATCGGCATTTAGTGACATGAAGGTTAGGAAGATGCTTACAAAACACATCAAGGCTATGGCTATCAGGTAACGATAGTATTGCGATGCGTTGTCGCCGGCAATAAAGCCTCCTGTGATGATATGCTGCCATAGTGAGTGGGATCTATTCTCATCCTCCTCGTCATCGTCATCGTCATCCTCATCCTCATCCTCATCGTCCTCATCCTCGTCGTCGGCCTTGGCTCTCTTGGTGCTAAGAGGTCGTTTAGCGGGCCTTGCCTCCTCGTCCTCTTCGTCCTCTTCGTCCACCTCCTCTTCTTCCTCGTTGTCAATCTCAGATTCCACGCGGACTATCTCACGACTTATGCGACGACGACGATTTTCATCCTCCTCATCAATATCTCGGCGTCTATCTCTTGTGGTCGACATGCTCTTTCGTTAGGTTAGTTAATTGGTCTGTTCGGTGTTATAGCTTCTCGGCTACTCGGAGCTTGGCACTACGTGAGCGAGGGTTGAGGGCTATCTCATCGTCGCTCGGAACTATCGCCTTGCGGGTGATGACACTCAGCGGTGTGGTCACACGACCAAAGAAATCCTTCTCAACACGTCCCTCGGTGTTGCCGCTACGCATGAAGTTCTTGACGATGCGATCCTCCAACGAGTGGTAGGACATCACCACCAGACGACCCTCGGGGTTTAGTATCTTGAGGCTCTGCTCCAGAGACATCTTAAGTGCCTCCATCTCGCCATTGAGCTCTATGCGCAGTGCCTGGAATAGCTTGGTGAGGAACTTGGCCTCGTCCTTGGGTGGTGTGCATGGCTTCACAGCCTCCACAAGCTCGGCGGTAGTTGTTATGGGGTGCTCGCCACGGGCACGCTCTATGCAGTTGGCAATCTTCCATGTGGTGTCCAACTCGCCATACTCCGTAAAAATCTTCGATAGCTGCTCCTTGTCGTAGTTGTTCACTATGTCGGCGGCTGTGCGACCACCTCGTGTGTTCATGCGCATATCAAGGGGCGCATCGCCACGGAACGAGAAGCCTCGGTGCTTGGCATCGAAGTGGTGTGACGATACTCCAAGGTCGGCGAGAATGCCGTCGACATGCTCCACGCCACGCAGGCGCAGCGCGCCACGCACAAAACGGAAGTTCGACGCCACGAAGGTGTGACGCTCATCGTCGGGAGCATTGCGCTGTGCATCGGGATCCTGGTCAAAGGAGTATAGATGACCCTTAGGGCCCAGGTGCTTGAGTATCTCGCGGGTGTGTCCACCACCGCCCATGGTGAGGTCTACGTAGATGCCGTCGCTCTTGATGTTTAGGTGCTCGATGCACTCGTTGAGCATCACCGGAATATGATATGTTTCGATAGCCATTTTGTTGGTACTTTTACTAAAGTAAAAAATAACGGGGCTAAGGTACAAAATAATTCACTAAAATCAAAGTTATTTGGCGAAATGTGTGAACGAAAATTGGGGATGGTGCTAAGTGTGTGGCGTGGTGCGATGGTGTGGCACATAAAAAAGCCGTCAATGGGGAGCCTTCCCACTGACGGCTTTGTCTCTTTTTAGGGGTGATAAAGCCCCTTGTTGGAATAAATTAGTAGTTCTCGATGACTGCCTCGAGGTGCTGCTTCCAGATGAGAGCTGCGCCACCCAAAATAGCCACATTCTTATCCTGGATACCACTCATCATGAGCTTCACTTTGCCCTTGAATACGCTGAGCTGGTTCTCCTCCATATGGCGGTATGTAGGACGCATGATATAGTCGCCCGCATTGGCCAAGCCACCGAAGAGGATGATAGCCTCAGGTGAGGTGATGGCAGTGAGGTCTGCGAGGGCCAAACCGAGGACCTTGCCTGTGCGCTCAAATGCCTCAAGAGCAATAGGATCGTTCTTTGCTGCAGCATCCGAAAGCATCTTAGCTTCGAATTTCTCGTAAGGTATAGAACGAAGCTCGCTATCGCATGTCATAGAGGCCATGAGGTCGAAGGCTGTGCGCTTGATACCAGTGGCCGAAACATAGGCCTCCAAGCAACCCTTACGACCGCAACCACACTGGCGACCTGTCTCACGTGATGCTACGGCAATATGACCAAATTCTCCTGCAAAGCCATCGTGGCCATAGACCATCTCGCCATTGCATACGATGCCCGAGCCAAGGCCTGTGCCGAGGGTGATCATGGCGAAGTCCTTCATGCCACGAGCATTGCCGAATACCATCTCGCCGATGGCTGCGGCATTGGCATCGTTTGTGATCATCACCTTTGCGCCGCCAAAGTGCTTAGCGAGGTCGTCGACAAAGTTGAAGATGCGGATAGAGTTGGGGCGTGGATCCGCTGGGTCCTCGAACTTCCAGAGGTTTGCTGGGGTCTCGATACGACCTGTGTGAATGTTTGCGTTGGGAGCGCCCACGCCAATACCTATAAGTTCGCACTCGGGCTGTGAGGCGATGAGCTCCTTCATGGCTGCTACAAGGCTCTCAACATATGGTTTATAGTCGTCGTAGAAGCGATACTTGTCGGTAGAAATCTTGCCCTCGGCAATTACATTTCCATCCTCATCTACAAGGCCAAAGGCAGTATTGGTTCCACCAATATCGATGCCCATTGCATATTTTTTTGTCATCCTTTTAGTGTTGTTATAAAAATTTATTGGTCAAAGTTACCAAAATTATTTTAATCTATGCAAAAAAAATTGTATTTTTGAGCCATATTTAGATAACGAATACTATTATGAGACATAGCAACGAAGAGTTATTGGCGATTTTTGAGTCGGTATTGGGGCAGATGCAGACCCCCGAAGAGCCTGAGATGCTCTATGCTCCCATCATATACTCGATGTCGGGTGGTGGCAAGCGCATACGCCCTGTATTGTTGATGCTTACCAACGAGGCCTTTGGCGGTAATGCCGAGGAGGCTATGCCTGCAGCTATGGCTGTGGAGGTCTTCCATAACTTTACGCTCCTACACGACGATATTATGGATAACGCTGCGGTGCGTCGTGGCAAGCCATCGGTATATGC
Organism: Alistipes sp.; assembly: GCA_045647535.1. Classification (GTDB taxonomy): domain Bacteria; phylum Bacteroidota; class Bacteroidia; order Bacteroidales; family Rikenellaceae; genus Alistipes. The sequence continues at coordinate 25,447 of JAZRMM010000007.1, read as the reverse complement.
CAAGTGGGGTGGTAATGTGGCTATCCTCTCGGGTGATGCAATGCTTATCTCGGCATATAAATATCTGGCGAACCTCCCTGCGGAGCAGCTACACCGTGTGATGCCTATCTTCAATAACATGGCCTTGGAGGTGTGCGAGGGTCAGCAGTATGATATGGACTTCGAGGTTAAGCCCAAGGTTACGGTTGAGGAGTACACCCGCATGATTGAGCTTAAAACATCGGTGCTTCTCTCGGGCTCGGCGATGATAGGTGCAACGTTGGCAGGTGCTTCGGAGGATGATATTAAGAGAATATATCGCTTTGCTACGGAGCTCGGCCTTGCCTTCCAGCTTCAGGATGATATGCTCGATAGCTATGGCGACGAGGCTTTGGGTAAGAAGATTGGTGGCGATATCCTCGAGGGTAAGCAGACCTATCTTATGGTGCAGGCCATGAGCCGTGGTACGGATGAGGAGCGTGAGGTGTTGCGCACAACGCACAAGCGCACCGATATAGGCGACGCGGAGAAGATTGCCATTGTCAAGGCGTTGTACGATAAACTCGATGTTAAGCGTTTTACGGAGCAGCAGATAGAGGTGCGCTTCGAGCGTGCCTTGGCCGTGCTCGACACCCTCTCGATTAGGCGTGAGGATGCCAAGCATCTCGATGAGTTTGCTCGTAATCTTATGGGAAGAAAAAAGTAGAACTATGATTCGTAGAGAAGATATTGAAATTATGGCCCCTGTGGGCTCATACGAGGCACTTAATGCCGCTATTAGCGCGGGTGCCAATTCTGTCTATTTTGGCGTTGAGCAACTCAACATGCGTGCTGCATCGTCGGTAAACTTTACACTCGACGACCTTGCGGAGATTGTGCGTACGGCGCACGCTGCGGGTGTCAAGACCTACCTTACGGTGAACATCGTAATCTACGATACCGAGATGGAGGTCATGCGTCGTATCATCGACCGAGCTAAGCAGGAGGGTATCGATGCTATCATCGCCACCGACCTTGCCGCTATACTATATGCTCGTGAGGTGGGCATGGAGGTGCATATCTCCACTCAGAGCAACATCTCGAATATCGAGGCTGTTAAGTTCTTCTCGCAGTGGGCCGATGTAGTGGTGTTGGCACGAGAGTTGTCCTTGGAGCAGATTGCCTATATCTCGAAGCAGATCGAGGAGCAGCATATCTGTGGCCCTGCGGGTGAGCTTGTAAAGATTGAGATGTTTGCCCATGGCGCTATGTGTATGTCGATGTCGGGTAAGTGCTACCTATCGGAGCATGAGTCGCACCACTCGGCAAATCGTGGCGCTTGCCGTCAGATATGTCGCCGTAAGTATACCATCACCGATAAGGATAGCGGTCAGCAGTTGGATATCGATGGTCAGTATGTGCTATCACCTAAGGATTTGTGTACTATCGATTTTCTCGATACCTTCATCGAGGCTGGCGTGCGTGTCCTAAAGATTGAGGGTCGTGCTCGTGGTGGTGAGTATGTGAAACGTGTTGTGGAGAGCTATGACGAGGCACTTCAACTCCTTGAGCGTGGTGAGTTCACCCCCGATAGTGTTGCGCCTCTCAAGGAGAAGCTACGCACCGTCTTCAATCGTGACTTCTGGGGTGGCTACTATGCCGCCAAGACCATGGTCGAGCATAGTCAGCACTATGGCTCGTCGGCAACGCTCAAGAAGGTATATATGGGTAAGGTGACTAACTACTTCAAGCGAATAGGTGTTGCCGAGGTGTTGGTTGAGGCGTGTGAGGTTGCGGAGGGCGAGGCTCTGCTCTTCATGGGCGAGAAGACCGGTGTCGTGGAGCAGAAGGCCGAGGGTATCATGGTCAAGGAGCTACCGGTGCAGGGCGCTAAGCAGGGCGACTATATGTCGCTAAAGACCGTAAGCGAGGTGCGCCGAGGTGACAAGGTCTACAAAGAGGTGGAAAGATAATTTGTTGTGATAAGGGCGCATCTGCGGTATCGAACTTGTCCGCTAAATGCTCACATACGCTTAGTATGCTCCGCTTTATCGGACTGCGACTCGCTAACGCATCTGCAACCCTTCTGACAACAAATTTGTGCGATGAGGTGATAAGGGCGCATCTGCGGTATCGAGCTTGTCCGCTAAATGCTCACATGCCACATCTGCAGCCCTTCTAATAATAAATTGGTGTTTAAAGTAAATTGAAAATATAATAAAACCTAAAACTATAAAATCTATGTTTACAAAAGAGACTTATATTGGCCGTCGTGCCGAGTTGTGTCGCCGTGTTGGCAAGGGTTTGATTCTTCTTCCAGCTAACCCTGAGGTGCCAAACAACTACCCTAATAACACATACTACTACCGTCAGGACTCAACCTTCCGCTATTACTTTGGCTTGGATGTCCCTTCGCTTATCGGTTTGTTGGATGCCGAGAGTGGTGAGGCTATGCTCTTTGGTGATGACTTCACCGTGGAGGATATCATCTGGACTGGTCCTATGCCAACCATCGCTGAGCAGGGTGCTGAGGTAGGTGTTGAGAAGACCTTCCCACGCAACGATATTCGTGACGTGTTGCGCAAGGCTATCGAGCAGAACCGTCCTGTGCACTACTTGCCTCCATACCGTGCAGAGCTCAAGATTGAGGTTGCCGACTGGCTCGGCATACGCCTTGGTATGTTGCACGAGCGCAAGTCTTTGGACTTGATGTTTGCCGTAGCTGAGATGCGCGAGAAGAAGTCTGCCGAGGAGATCGAGGCTTTGGAGCGTGCCTTTAAGATTGGCTACCAGATGCACATGACCGCTATGCGTATGTGTCGTCCAGGTGTTGTAGAGCGTGAGATTGCTGGTCGTGTTGAGGGTGTTGCTAAGTCATACGGCCAGGGTGTGTCGTTCCCAACAATCGTTACGCAGCATGGCGAGATTTTGCACAACCACAACCACGATGGCGTGCTTGAGTCTGGTCGTTTGTTGTTGGTAGATGGTGGTGGTGAGTCTGTTGAGGGCTACTGCTCTGACCACACTCGTACATACCCTGTAAATGGTAAGTTCAGCGACCGTCAGCGTGATATATATAATATAGTGTTGAACGCGCACAGCAAGGTTAAGGATATCATCTTGCCAGGTACAATGTATCCCGAGATTCACAAGGCTGCCTACCTCGCTTTGGCTGAGGGCTTGAAGGGTGTGGGCCTTATCAAGTCGACACCTGAGGTTGCTGTTGAGGCTGGTGCTTTGTATATGTTCATGCCTCATGGCCTAGGCCACGGCATGGGTATGGATGTTCACGACTTGGAGAATATCGGTGAGCGTTCGTTCGACTTCTCAACCGTTGCGGAGCGTGCTGCTAAGTCGGCAACATGTATCCACCGCTCTACATGGCGTGTGGAGCCAGGTACCGTTATGTCTGACGAGCCAGGTATCTACTTCATCCCAGCGCTCATCGACAAGATGCGCTCTGAGGGTAAGTTCGAGGGTATTGTCGACTACGCTTTGTTGGATACATATCGCGACTTTGGTGGTATCCGTATCGAGGATGATGTCCTTGTAACAGAGAGTGGTAGCCGCTTTATTGGCGATAAGTTGTTGCCTCTCACCGTCGAGGAGCTTGAGGCTGTAGTGGGTAAGGAGTAATCGCAAGAGGATTATATCGATAAATAGTTAGGGCATGTGTAACCATTGTTTGGTAGCATGCCCTATTATTTAAATAGAGGTCCGATATTTGTTTGTGGGAGCATTGTATCTATTTTTCTTATGCTGATATAAAAATATATTATGAAAATTTAAGATTGGATATCTCTTTTTTATATATATTTGCAACAAAATAATAACAATAAAAAATTAGAAGATAATGAAAACAGATATTGAGATTGCTCGTGAGACAAAACTTAAGAATATTCGTGAGGTTGCCGCATCGGTAGGGTTCCCCGATGATGAGGTGTTTAACTATGGTAAGTATATTGCTAAGGTTCCGTATAAGCTTATTGATGAGCATAAGGTTGCCAAGAGTCACCTTATTCTTGTGACGGCTATTACAGCAACCAAGGCGGGTGTGGGTAAGACTACCGTGAGCATCGGTCTCGGTATGGGTCTTAACCATATCGGTAAGAATGCTATCATCGCTCTTCGTGAGCCTTCGCTCGGCCCATGCTTCGGTATGAAGGGTGGTGCCACAGGTGGTGGCTATGCTCAGGTGTTGCCTTCGGAGGATATCAACCTCCACTTTACGGGTGACTTCCACGCTATCACATCGGCGAATAACCTTATCGCAGCGCTCTTGGATAACTATCTATACCACAACCGCTCGCAGCAGGTGGGCTTGAAGAAGGTGATGTGGCGTCGTGTGCTCGATATGAACGACCGCTCGTTGCGTAACATCGTGTCGGGTCTTGGTGGCTCGGCTAACGGTATTCCTACGGAGACAGGCTTCGACATCACCCCTGCATCGGAGATTATGGCTATCCTATGCCTTGCGCGCAATGTCGATGACCTCTATGCTCGTATCGGTCGCATAGTGCTTGGTGTGCGCTACGACGACACCCCATTCACTGTCAACGACCTTGGCGTGACAGGTGCGGTGGTTGCCCTTTTGAAGGATGCTATCAACCCCAACCTTGTGCAGACTACCGAGCATAACCCAGTGATTATCCACGGTGGTCCTTTTGCGAATATCGCTCATGGTTGTAACTCTGTGATTGCTACTAAGATGGCAATGACTCATGCTGAGTATACGGTGACAGAGGCTGGTTTCGGCGCCGACCTTGGAGCTGAGAAGTTCCTCGACATCAAGTGCCGTCAGGCAGGCTTGAAGCCCGACCTTACTGTATTGGTGGCATCGACACTTGCGTTGAAGATGCACGGTGGTGTTCCCGAGGCGGAGATCAAGTTACCTAACGCCGAGGGCCTTAAGCAGGGCTTTGCTAACCTCGATCGCCATGTTGCCAACCTTAAGAAGTTTGGCCAGACCGTTCTTGTATGCTTCAACCGCTTTGCTAGTGATACCGACGATGAAATTGCCATGGTTATGGAGCACTGCGACGAGCTCGGCGTGCGTTGCGTGATTAATAACGCATATTCGGAGGGTGGTGCAGGTGCTGCTGACCTTGCTCGCGCCGCTGTGGAGCTTATCGAGACACAGCCTTCGGAGCCTATCAAGTATGCCTACGACCTTGAGGATAGCCTTAAGGAGAAGATCACCAAGGTAGCTAAGAATATCTATGGGGCTGGCTCAGTAGTCTTCGGTCCTCGTGCTCAGAAGGAGATAGCTCTCTTGGAGAAGTGGGGTATGGGTAATCTGCCTGTATGTATCGCCAAGACTCAGTTCTCGTTCTCGGCCGACGCTAAGCGCTATGGTAGTGTCGAGGGCTTTGAGATCAACATCAAGGATATAGAGCTCAACGCCGGTAGTGGCTTCGTCGTTGCCCTTGCGGGTGATATCATGCGTATGCCAGGCTTGAGCAAGACGCCTCAGGCGGGTAATATACACCTTGCGGAGGATGGTAACGTCGAGGGTATCGTATAACTACAAAGGTGCTTTATCGTGTGACGGAGCCTTGTAGAGAGTATTAATAGACAATAGGGGTGCGATCTATGGTCGAGAGCCTCTATTGTCTTATATGGACTATTATTGTATAACTATGAATATCTATCTCTTTCCTACGGAGTGCGAATCTGAGCCATTTCGTAAACTGCGCCCTGAGGCTCGAGTGGTAATCTCGGGTGTTGGCATGGTCGAGACATCGGCTACGCTCATGCGACTATATACCCAAGGGGATATCCATGAGGAGGATGTGGTGGTGCTATGTGGCATAGCTGGAAGCTACGATGAGGCGCTTAAGGTGGATAGCGTCGTGGAGGTTGTCGAGGAGTGCTGTGTGGAGCTTCCCGCACGTTTTCGACAGAGCTACACAAATAGCTGCGCTACGTCGCTACGTGGCGTGCGCTCCAATACGGTGCACACCTCTGCAAGGTCTGCCGAGGGTGCTCAGGTGGAGAATATGGAGGGCGCAGCGCTCTTCGCCTTTGCTCAGACCACGGGTGTGAGGGTAGTGCAGATACGAGCTATTTCCAATATGGTAGGCGAGGATAGTTCAAAGTGGAATATAGCGCAAACTACATCAATATTGGCAAAAGAGTTGATACGACTATATCCATAAACCTCTTGGTTATGGATAAGACAACTCGCTTTTGGATATATGTATCTATTGCCCTGGTGGTGATAGTGGGTGTCATGCTCGTATGGCGCCTCTTTATGAATGAGATTATTTGGAATTTAGGGTGGTTGCTAGTCTTTGCTCTGCTCTTTGGAGCGGGGTGGCTCACAGGAAGATATGTGGGGCGACGCAATACATCGGATGATAATGCAGAATAATGAGTAACAGAAGATTAAGGCTTGCTATATCGCCATGCCCCAACGATACCTTTATGTTCGATGCTATTGTCAACAAGCGTATCGACCTTAGGGGCTTGGAGTTTGATGTTGAGTACCACGATATTGAGGAGCTTAACAACATGGCGCTTGCTGCGAAGATGGATATTACCAAGTGCAGCACGGCGCTCTTGCCAGCTATCATCGAGGAGTATTCGCTCTTGGATAGTGGCTCGGCTTTGGGGCGTGGCAATGGCCCGTTGTTGGTGCGTCGCAAGGGTGAGACTACACCTATTAGACGCATAGCAGTGCCGGGTGAACATACCACGGCTAATGCTCTTGTAATGAGGCTATTCCCCGAGATTGAGGAGCGTGTACCTATGCTCTTCTCGGATATTGCCGAGGCTGTGGAGCGTGGCGATTATGATGCTGGTGTGCTCATCCACGAGGGTAGGTTTGTCTATCAAAGGCGTAATCTCGAGCTCGTTGCCGACTTAGGTCTCGAGTGGGAGGCACGCAAATCGCTGCCGCTACCCTTGGGTTCTATTGTTGCTCGTCGCTCGTTGGGGTGCGATACTATTGCACTTGTGGATAGGGTGTTGCGTGAGAGTATTGCCTATGCCTTTGCTCATAGGGAGGTCTCGCGAGAGTTTATAAAGGCCCATGCTCAGGAGATGGAGGATAGTGTTATAGATAGCCATATCGCGCTCTTTGTCAATGACTTCTCGCTATCGCTTGGCGATGAGGGCCTAAGGGCGGTGAGTGAGCTTACGGGGGTGAGCTTCGAGTAGTTCTAGCGTGAACCGCAGATTGTAGTTGGGTGGTTGTCCGCATTGTCGGATAGTCACCCTCTTTTGTGGTTGATAGTGCCATAAATGTAGCTGAAAAATAAAAATCTTCATGAGCTACTATTCTATTTAACATTTTTTTGTACCTTTGCCAATTATTACATAATTGAATTTGAGATGGATTATTTGTACTTAATACTGTCATTGGCGCTGATTATCGTGGGTGCTATGAAGCTTACCGACGGCTCAGTGGCCTTGGCTCGAAGATTTAGAGTGCCTGAGTTTATTGTGGGTCTTACCATTGTGGCGGTGGGTACGTCGATGCCTGAGCTTACTGTGAGTCTGCTCTCTGCCCTTGAGGGTAAGGGTGATATGGCCATAGGAAATGTTGTGGGCTCTAATATCTTCAATGTCTTCGCCGTGCTCGGTATTTGCTCCCTATTTGTGCCTATCGTCTTTACGAAGACAAACATTCGTCGTGATATTCCGATATGTATCTTTGCAACCATCGCCTTGGTTATTGTTACCTTCCTTGGTCACAATATCACCCGTTTGGAGGGCGTTATCCTCTTGTTAGGATATATCGCTATGATATGGTACACCATACGTGCTGATAAGGCGAGTGCTTCTCAGGAGTCGAGCGAGGCTCCTATGATGCCTACGTGGCTAATCCCCGTATGGATTATCCTTGGCTTGGCGGGTCTTGTCTATGGTGGTGACCTCTTTGTCGAGAGTGCCTCAAACTTGGCTCTGCAGTGGGGTGTGTCGGAGGCTACTATAGCCATCACCATCGTGGCGGGAGGAACGTCGATGCCCGAGCTCGCTTCGAGTCTTGTGGCTATACTCAAGGGCCGCTCATCGTTGGCGCTTGGTAACGTGCTTGGCTCGAACATCGCCAACATATTGCTTATCCTTGGTGCCTGCTCTTCGGTTACACCACTAACCATGGGCGGTGTGGCGATGAGCGATATATATGTCGTGTTGGCAGCGGCGCTGCTTATCATGATCTCGGCATTGGTGATAGGTCGTGACAAGCTAACACGCTTCGAGGGCGCTCTGTTTGTTGCCTGTTATGTTGCCTACATCTACTCGTTGATGTAGAGGTCGGCAGGTTTTTGTGATTGATAATTAATTAAAACTTTTTGAGATATGATGATTTTAGCAATTCTTTTGATGATTCTTATTGGTGTGGCTGGCTATGCTGTGCAGACACGCCTTAAGAGTGTGTTCGATAAGTATTCGAAGGTGCTATCGCCAGGTGGAATGACCGGTGCGGAGCTTGCCGAGAAGATGCTTCACGACCACGGTATATACAATGTTAAGGTTACCCATGTCAAGGGTCACCTTACCGATCACTTCAACCCTGTGACAATGACCGTAAACCTCAGCGATAGCGTATACTCGTCACGCTCGGTGGCTGCTGCAGCCGTTGCTTGCCATGAGTGTGGTCACGCTGTGCAGCACGCTACGGGTTATGGTCCTATCAAGATGCGCTCACGTCTTGTGCCTATCGTTAGCATCTCGTCGCAGATGTCTTCATGGGTTATCATGATTGGTTTCTTGATGATGGTTGCTGGTGGCAGCCCCTGGATTTGCTACATCGGTCTTGGTATGATTACCATGACTGCAGTCTTCTCACTTGTAACCCTCCCTGTTGAGTACAACGCATCGGATCGTGCCTTGGCATGGTTGGAGAGCAGTGGTACACTCAATGGTAGCGAGGTTGAGGGTGCTACTGAGTCGTTGCGCTGGGCTGCTCGTACCTATGTTGTTGCTGCGCTAAGTGCTATTGCAACTCTTCTTTACTATCTGCTAATGGTGCTTTCGGCACGTCGCGACTAAGTAGTTGTAGATGAGACGCAAGGAGTGTAATATGCGCGTGTGGATGCTTCTGGCTGCTGCCGTTGCCACCGTTGCTGTCACCAAGAGTTTTGGACTCAAGGTGAATGGCGATGCGTTGCATGGTGTGGAGAGAGAGCGTTTCGAGGTGTGGTATGGCTCGGCTATGAACGATATGGCCTCTGATGAGGTTATCGAAGAGTATGTTGCCGACTTTGATCGCCTTGAGGAGCAGCTCGATGATGTCACCGAAAATCGTGACACCCTCCCTATACACCGCTGGGTGGTTGAGGGCGTCAAGACGCAGAAACCAAAGAGAATCGCTCTTGATAGGTTATCGTTGGATAATGCCAATAGCGTTGTGCCTATCGAGGTGTATACTCCCGATAGCGTTGCCACGGGCTTCGATAACTTTATCAATAAGCTCATATATGGCGAGGAGGTGCGCATAGCCTTCCTTGGCGACTCCTTTGTCGAGGGTGATATCCTTACGTCGGATCTTCGTGAGGCGTTGCAGGCAAAGTTTGGTGGTCGTGGTGTAGGCTTCGTACACTGCGAGATACCATTCTCTACGGCTCGTAGAACAGTGACCCGCAAGGCAAGTAACTGGAATGCGTATAGCGTGCTTAAGCCCAAGGGTAACCCCCAGGCGATCAACGACAACTTCTTCGTGTCGGGATATACGGCTCGTGGCAGCAAGGGTGCTAAGGTTAGCTGGCAGAGCGAGGCAAAGTTCAACCACCTCGACTCATGCACGCGTGCTCGCATCTTCCTCTCGACCGAGAGTGGTGGTAGTGTGAAGGTGACTATCAACGCCGATACCACGCTGTGTCGTCGCTTCGATCTTGTTGAGACCACCTTGCCTCAGGAGATATATATCGAGGCTGGTGTCGATAGACTCGATATGGAGGTTGTGGATGGCGTTGTGGAGTGCTACGGAGCCAGCATCGAGGGCGTAGGAGGTGTTATACTCGACAACTTCTCGATGAGAGCTAATAGCGGACACGCTATCTTCGGTACAAGTGCTGTGGTAAACAGACAGATAGACACCTATGTGGACTACGACCTTGTAGTCTTGCAGTATGGCCTAAATATTATGGAGGCGGGCAAATATAACTTCTCGGCCTATGCCAAGAAGCTACAGCAGATGATAGCCTATGCTCAGAGTAGCTTCCCCAATGCCGCCGTCTTGGTGTTGGGTGTTAGTGACCGCTGGGTGAAGAACGAGGAGAGTGGCGTGTATCAGCCTATTGGCTCGGTGGATGCCATGACCTCGTATCAGCGCTCTGCGGCCGAGTCTATGGGTGTAGCCTTCTGGCCTACGGCAACTGCCATGGCTAACTATGGCGGTATGCCTCAGTTTGTGGAGAATGGCTGGGCTGCAAAGGATTATACGCATATCAACTTTGCTGGAGGTGCTCAGCTCGGCCGAGAGCTGTATCGCTCTATAGTGGCCTATGCCCACGACCACCTTGCATCGGGTGAGGCTGTGGCTCCACATATCATAGACGTGGCGAAGCCTATTGAGATGGGTGAATTGCCAAGTAGCATAAAGCCCGTTATCAAGCCTATAAGCCAACCTTCGCCGGTGTCGACCCCTGAGCCATCTGCTCAACCAGAAGTTGAGGATAGCTCGTTGGCGGAGCCTGTGAAGAGTGAAGAGACCATTGTTGATGATCAAACCTCTGAGGTTGTTGTAACCGATGAGCCTATGGCGGATGACGCTATCGAGGCACTTGACCTTGAGCAGAATATCGAGTCAGAGGTTGAGCCAGAGAGCGAAATGGGAGAGGAGGCTGTAGAACTCGACTCCTCGCTTAGCGTAGATATAGATGTTGAGGTTGATATGCAGAGCTCATCCGAGAGTGTTGACACGCCAGAGTCTGTAGCCTCTCAGACAGAGAGTCACGATGTGGACGTAATGGATGAGGAGGAGTTCTTCGAAACTACTTAGTGGTGGCAGTAGCACCAATATACCCATACCCAAAGATGATAAACCTACTCACGAGTGATAACCTTATGGATAGCCTCGCAGCTATATTTAGCTACGATAGTGCTCAGCCGTTGTCGTTTCTTAGCGACTACTTTGCTGTAGCACTATTGGTGTTTGGCTTTGGGTATATTGCGGTGCGCAAGCGTGTCACGCTGCGTACCATCTACGTTGTGCTCTTTTCGTTGTTCCTATACTACAAGATGTCGGGACTATATCTCCTGCTCTTGTGTGGTGTCGCCATTAGCGACTATCTCATAGCGCAGCGTGTGGCACGAAGACGCAAAAGAGGCGTTGGTGCTCGTGGATGGGTGGCACTAAGTGCATTTATCAATATCGCTATACTCACCTACTTTACAGCCAGCAACTTTATTGTGCACACCATCAACGACCTCTATGGTAGTGGTACGCTCGACTGGGAGCCTGTGGTTAAGGTTGTGGGTGTATCCTTCTTCGTATTCCAGTCGTTAGCCTACGTCATAGATGTGTCACGAGGTACGATAGCTCCGCTTAGACGTTTCGATAGCTACCTCTTTTTATTATCCTTCTTCCCCAAACTGGTATGTGGTCCATTGGTTAAGGCGCGTGACTTTATCCCTCAGATTGAGAGTCGAGAGATTGGTGTGACAGCCGAGGATATGGGGCGTGCGGTGACGCTTATAGCGACGGGACTCTTTAAGTTTATGCTTATCTCACAGGTGATAGGCACATTCTTCGTTGGCCCCGCCTTTGCGGGCACGCTGGGCGATGGCGGACTTGTGGCCCTTTTGGCTGTCTATGGCTTCACCATGCAGCTATACTGCGACTTCTCGGGTTTCTCGGACTTTGCTGTGGGCATGGCGCTCATGATGGGCTTCCGCCTCCCCGACAACTTCGATGCACCATATAAGTCGGCTACCATCACCGAGTTTTGGCGTCGCTGGCATATATCGCTCTCTACATGGCTTAAGGAGTATCTATACATATCGCTGGGTGGTAACCGCAAGGGTAAGGTGCGCACATATGTAAACCTCTTCCTCACAATGTTCCTCGGTGGTCTGTGGCATGGTGTGAGCCTGCCGTTCATGGCCTGGGGAGCACTGCATGGCATAGCCCTCGCCTTGCACAAGGTGTGGCTATCTCTGGTCCCTGGGGCTAAGAGCGTTGGTTGCGATATGCGACCATTTTGGCGTGTGTTGGCGACAATCTTTACTCTACATTTAGTAGCCTTCGGTTGGTTGTTGTTCAACTCTCCGGATATGGATACCGTGGGTACGATGCTTCATAATATCTTCCATAATATGTCACTCAGCGAGATAGGTTCGTTAGATATACTGTCAAAGGTTGCGGTGGGTGTTATAATCCTTGGATATATCCTCCACTATATACCTCGTAGTGCTAATGGCATGCTATGTCGCACCATCACACGTTCGGGCTTTGTCGGCCAGTGGGTCGTTGTGGTGGCAACGCTATGGACTGTGAGTGAGTGTAACGAGTTGCTTAGTGACTATCGCAAGATCGATGCCGAGGCACGTGTTGAGCTTACGGGAGGTAAAGTCGAGGCTACGAATGCAGGATTGCCAGCATACGGTGCCTTCTAACAAATAATATTAGATTTAAGAACAATGGGTACAACAACGTGGGATATACCTCTATTCGATGCGCTAAACTTTAATGGCGGCAACATCCTCGATGGGTTGATGACGGCAATATCGGGAGTTGTTATGTGGCTACCGCTCTACGCCCTTATTATATATATGGTGTGGCGCAGGTATAGCTGGCGTGGTGTCATAGCCCTGGTGGTGGCATTGGGTGTGGCCATGGGCTTGGCCGATATAGTGGCGGGTATCTTCAAACACTCAGGACCCCTCAAGGATCTATGGCCCGACTTCCCCGTGCGACGACGCCCTATGTTCAATGAGTTGGTGAATGATGCTCATGTGGTCTCTACGAGCCATGGTAAGTTTGGCACTGTGTCGGCCCATGCAGCCACGATAGTCTCGCTGGCTGTGCTCACAACGATAGTCATAAGCCGCAGGTGGTTCACCTGGATGATGGTTGGCATTGCAGTGTTGATATGCTATTCGCGCATATACCTCGCGTGCCACTTCCCACAGGATATACTCATAGGCGCACTCCTTGGCATTGCCTCGGGATTTGCTGGAGTCTGGGTCTTTAGAAAAGTTCTCAGGTTTCGCAACGAAGGGTAGGAATGAAAAGATGCGCTGCAGAGGGGTGTAGAGCATCTTTTTATTTTTTGTGGATAAAGTGTCGAAAAAATAGTGAACTAAAATTGGGCTAATCCCGTGAAAAATCACGAATTTTGTAACGTTAAATTACGCCCTAAATGCTATCCACGATGTGTGGTGGGGCTCATGGATGAATAAGAATAAAACAATAAAATATATATAACTATGACTCAAAAGCCTAATAATGACCAGCTTAAGACGGTGAAGTACGAAGATGCAGTAGCCGCCTCAAAGGTCTATTTCCAGGGTGATGACCTCGCCGCACAGGTGTGGGTTAGCAAGTATGCCTTGAAGGACTCCTTCGGCAACATCTATGAGACAACACCCGAGGATATGCACAATCGTATTGCTGACGAGTTGGTGCGTATCGAGAACAACTACGCCAACCCATTGACCAAGGAGCAGATCTTCGAGCTCTTGGACCACTTCCGCTATGTCATCCCTCAGGGTGGCCCTATGACAGGTATTGGTAACAACCTTCAAGTGGCTTCACTCTCGAACTGTTTTGTCATCGGCCATAAGAACCCTGCCGACTCTTACGGTGGTATCTTCCGTATGGATGAGGAGCAGGTACAGCTCATGAAGCGTCGTGGTGGTGTGGGTCACGATCTTTCGCACATCCGTCCTACAGGTAGCCCTGTGCTCAACTCGGCATTGACATCTACGGGTATCGTGCCATTCATGGAGCGTTACTCTAACTCTACACGTGAGGTTGCGCAGGATGGTCGTCGTGGTGCCTTGATGCTCTCGTTGATGATTAAGCATCCAGATGCTGAGCGCTTCATCGATGCTAAGGTCGACACTGGTAAGGTTACTGGCGCTAACGTATCTATCAAGATTGACGATGAGTTCATGCGTGCAGCAATGGCTGGCGAGCAGTATCGTCAGCAGTTCCCAGTGAACGCTGCAGAGCCTAAGTATATTCAGGATATCGATGCTAAGAAGCTTTGGGATAAGATTATCCACAACGCTTGGAAGTCGGCCGAGCCTGGTGTGTTGTTCTGGGATACTATCATCCGTGAGAGTGTGCCCGACTGCTACGCCGATGAGGGCTTCCGCACCGTTTCGACAAACCCATGTGGCGAGATTCCTCTCTGCCCATACGATAGCTGCCGTCTCTTGGCGCTCAACCTCTTGAGCTATGTTGACGAGCCATTTACAAAGAAGGCATCGTTCAACTTCGAGAAGTTCAAGCAGCATGTAGCCATGGCTATGCACCTCATGGACGATATCATCGACCTTGAGTTGGAGAAGGTGGAGCTCATCATCTCGAAGATTGCCTCAGATCCTGAGGATGCTGACGTGCGCCAGGTGGAGCTCGAGCTTTGGAAGAAGATTAAGGATATGGCTCTCAAGGGTCGTCGTACAGGCTTGGGTATCACCGCTGAGGGTGATATGCTCGCAGCATTGGGTATGTGCTACGGCTCGGAGGAGGCTATCAACTTTGCTGTAGAGGTACACAAGACCCTTGCCGTGGAGGCTTACCGTGCTTCAGTCATGATGGCTAAGGATCGTGGTGCCTTTGGTGTCTTCAACTTCGAGAAGGAGCAGGGTAACCCTATGGTTGAGCGTATCTTGGAGGCAGCTCCCGAGCTTCGCGAGCTTATGAAGCAGTATGGCCGTCGTAACATCGCTATGCTTACTATCGCACCTACTGGTACTACATCGCTCATGTCGCAGACAACATCTGGTATCGAGCCAGTCTTCCGTCCAGTATATAAGCGTCGTCGTAAGATCAACCCATCAGATAAGGATCAGGTTGCATCATATATCGATGAGACAGGTGAGAAGTTTGTGGAGTACTACGTATATCACCACCAGTTTGTTAAGTGGTTGGAGATTAACGGCTATGACACCTCAAAGCTTCAGACAATCTCGGAGGAGGAGCTCGACAAGTGGCTCAAGGCATCGCCATATTACAAGGCTACGGCCAACGATATCGACTGGGTGGCTAAGGTTAAGATGCAGGGTGCTATTCAGAAGTGGGTTGACCACTCAATCTCTGTAACCGTGAACCTCCCTAATGAGGTTAGCGAGGAGCTCGTAGCTGAGGTTTATCGCACAGCATGGGAGTCAGGCTGTAAGGGTATCACCGTATACCGTGACGGCTGCCGTGATGGCGTATTGCTCGACCTCAAGTCTAAGGATAACAAGTCAAAGGGTAAGTGCTCTGCTGAGCAGTCTATACGTCGTCCAGAGTCTATCCCTGCCGACATCGTGCGTTTCAAGAACGGCTCGGAGGATTGGATTGCCTTCGTAGGTAAGCAGGATGATCGTCCTTATGAGATCTTCACCGGTAAGATCGAGGAGGATGCTATGTATATCCCTAAGACCATCACACATGGTCACATCCTCAAGGTGAGCGAGCGAGATGGCTCAAAGCGTTACGACTTCCAGTATCAGGATCGCTACGGTTATATCAACACCATTGGTGGTATCTCACGCCTCTTCGACGAGGAGTTCTGGAACTATGCAAAGCTTATCTCAGGTGTATTGCGCTACGGTATGCCTATCGACAAGGTTGTTCAGCTTGTAGATGGTCTACACCTCGACTCGGAGACTATCAACACTTGGAAGAATGGTGTTGAGCGCGCCTTGAAGCAGTATATCAAGGATGGTACCCGTGGTAAGGGTCGCTGCCCACAGTGTGGTCAGGAGCAGATGGCCTACCAGAATGGTTGCCTCACTTGTATGTCTTGTGGCTACTCTAAGTGTGGTTAATAGTTTAGCGAGTGTGATGAGCACTCGTGTGTAGCCTGCCTTAAGGGCTTAAAAGGGTTAGAAAGGGTTTATAAGGGTGGTTTATCGCAACAATAGATAGCGCTCCCCTTAAGACCCTTTTTAACCCTTTGTCCGCGGGCAAAGGTTAGCCTTTTACCTCACCCCTAATTCATTTACCCTCTATTATGATTCTTGACATAGCACGACATAAACTCTACGAGGCCTTCCTAACCCTTGTGATTATAGCTCTTGCCACGGTGGTAGGCTCTATCTCTACGCCCGATACTGTGGCTATGACAGATGCCATGTCAGCCCCCATGGGTCGCTTTATAGGAGAGTTCGAGGTGGCTCACCCCATACTATCTACCATTCTGGGCTTTTTGTTTATAGTCTATCTGTCGTTCATCGCAACACGCTCTACAGTGCGCTCGCACCTCTATGGCGTGAATAGCTTTGCAGCGATGACCCTCACACCACTGATGATTATGGGCTTGGCACCACAAGGTGCTATGCTCTCGACAATACTCCTGTCGTGGCTCGTCGTGGAGGCTCTACGCCGCCTCTTCTTCGCCTTTGGCTCCGAGGAGCGTCAGCATGCTATATTCTCGGCAATGCTCGCCGTTGGTGCCATGCCGCTGTTAGATAGCTTTATGTTCGTGGCTCTTCTAGCTACGCCCCTGATACTCGTCTCGCTACGCTGCGGACTAAGAGAGATGGTCATCTGTATTGTAGGAGCGCTTCTCCCAATTTTCACTTATGCCTATGTTACTTGGTGTGGCGGTGGAGGCTTTGCGTCGGCGCTTGCTGAACCATACCATAATATGATGGCACCCTCAATGCTAAGTGTCGAGGAGTACTTTATTCTGCCACGTATGGTGCTTATGGGTACAATGCTCCTTGCTATGTTGCTATCAATGGTGATGTACTTTAGAAATCGCCTCGCCTTGACACTCGTAGCACGTCACATATGGGGATTTGCTATATCGACTCTTATCATCTTGGCTGTAGCCCTCGTTGTGCTGCCTTCACCATCAGCAGCATCGTTTGTGTGCCCAGCAATCCTGATGTCTATGTTTGCACCAATGTTCTTTCTAAGAATGAACACGCTCATTGCTGTGGCACTATATATCTTGATGATTAGTAGTGCTGTAGCTGTAATGGGTATATCATAAATATGCAGATAATGCACTCTGTTATTGCATAATATTCTTGCTGATTAAAAAAAAATTGGCTTAAAAGTTTGGTGGGTTGAAAAATTATGCATACCTTTGTAATGCAAACAAGAGAGACAGTGGGCGCACATCTCAAAATAATTCTCATGGACACACCAATTAGCCCGCTGACTCAAAATATTCTCATTAACCTAACTAATTTGGGATGAGGCCATCTGGGAAGACGCCTCATCCACTCTTTTTTTTAGGTAGTGTTGATACCCGAACTGCAATCATTGGGCCTATAAATTTGCATTGCTCACCAATTTTTTATACATTTGTCATTAGTTTACACATGTTGTGTTACCCAATAAATTAGTCATTTAATGAAGATTCTCGCAATATACTTTCAGTCTGGAAGAGGTATATCCATAATCTATGAGCGCATCTTTACTGAGCTTGCGCGTCAGGGTTTCACGGTGGATGTCCTTAGCGATCACGAGCCTAAGCCACACCTTGATAGTATTGTACGCACGCAGTATCATCTTCCCTATACTGCAAAGATGCAAAAATGGTATCGTAGATGCTTGCGATGGTTTGCCATAACCCCCATATCTAACCGCTGGGGTCGCCGTGTCTCTAAGATGGTGGCTACGGACTATGACGTCGTAGTGGCCTTCACGGCCAATTCGCAGTTAACGCCCATAATCTCGGGCCGCATCATTTCGCAGAGGCTCAAGACTAAGTTCGCAGTATACTGTGTCGATGCCATACCAGGGCCTGGAGGGTGGACAAAACCCGATTATTTCCGTGGCATGATGCGTGTTGTTAAGCGCAACCTCCCCGCAGTAGACTACCTGGCATCTTCAAATGGCCATATGCTCAATTTCCAGCTTACTACATTTAGGCATAAGCCAGGACTTAGGACAGGTGTTCTGCTAACCCCATCGCCCAGCCGAGAGTATCGTCTCCCAATCTCCGAGGAGAACCTATTCCTATATACAGGAACGCTCTATGGTCTGCGCAACCCCGACCATATACTCAAGGCCTTTAAGCGCCTCCTTAAGGTGCACCCCGATGCTAAGTTGATGTTCGTGGGTATGAAGCATGAGGTGGGTAACATGAATACTATTCTCACCCCTGAGGAGCGTGAGCATATCTATATGCAGGGTCATACCACCGACCTTGAGCCTCTCTTTAGGCGTGCTAAGGTGCTTGTCGATATAGATGCTGATCGTGATAGCGATCCCTTCCTATCGAGCAAGATTGTTACATATCTTAAGTCCAACCGCATGATACTCTGCGAGACGGGGCGCCATACGGCTTCGCGTGAGATGTTCGCAGGCTTCAACACCATAATACAGTGCGACCATAACGCAGATAGCCTCTATGAGGGTATGCTCAAGGCCCTTGCCTTGGCCAATGAGGAGCAGGACTACTCGGAGCGCAACGATGTTATAGAGAAGTTCTCCATAGAGAGTGTATCGGCTATCTTTAAGCGCGATCTTGAGGAGTTGTGTCGTAAGTAGTGTAAGCCAAAGATAGAGATTAGGGAGCTTAGTGACTTGATAACACTAAGCTCCCTAATATTTTTGATGGTCTCCTATCTAGGCTACCAATCAATAAACTCGCCACGACCTCTGAACACTCCCTTGATGGCGTGGCCCATGTCGTCTACGGTGTCAATGGTGAAGATATAGACCTCGTCGCTCTCCTTCTCCACCTTCACCGAGCCACGCACCAGTGGGGCAAAGTCGATGTATCCTGCTGTCATATACCAGCTGTTCTGCTGCATATACTGACCACCAAGGTCCTCAGCCGAGCCGGGGATGAAGTGTCCGGCGGTGGTGCCATGGGTGTAGGTGCCACATATATCACGGCTGCCAGCCGCGAGCTGAAGGTCTATCTGGAACTGGTCGCCACGCTCCTCACCTGTCTCGTAGTCGAGATACTCATACATATATACCTGGCAGGTGTTGCAACCGTTATACATTAGGTCACCGACAAAGGCTCCTACAAAGACGCCATCCTCGATGTTGAATGTGTGGTCGCCAGTGAGTGTGCTTAGACCTCCCGTTACTGAGGCATTATACACGGGAATTATGAGCGAGTCTGTGTACTCCACACGGTGGAACTCTCCATTTGCAAGAGCTACGTTTGCCACAATCTTGCCATCCTCAACCACAACCTCGGCATCGGCAAAGGCTACCTCCTCCTGGTAGTAGTTATCGCCAACGACATAGTAGCTATACATGTAGTTTATCGCACGATCGCTAAGTTCTCCTGTCATAGAGAGGGTGTATGTGCCATTTGGTATTGTGGCCGAAGTATCCTCCTTCGATACCACCTCCTTTGCACAGAGGTCGAAGCAGTAATATTTGGCACCATGCTTCAGTGAGCCGTCGCTGTTGACACCCTCCTTCGACAAAACTACGCGGTAGCTGTGTACGCCAGCCTCGTTGTTGCAGTGGGTGAAGACACTGCCGTCGGTTGTCTTAGCCTCGAAGTTAACATCCACCTTGACATGCTGATAGATGGTAATCTCGGCCTTGGCGCTGCCATAATTTAGGAGGATAGTACCTCGACGGTCCGAAGTCTCCTCGTTCTTCATTGCGACAAACGACACTGTGTTATCCTTAATCTCGATGACACTCGCCCAGTCGACATTGCTCTTTGCATCGAGCTTCACATTTGCAGATGGATTCTTGATCGAGTAGTAAATCTCGTATATACCCTCCTCGCTATCGAGCCATAGTGGGCTCTCGGTTGTCACCTCAATAGAGGGTGTTGCTCCCTCGTGGACCTCCTGGTTAGTCTCGTTGCAGGCCACACCAAGCGCTGCGACGATAAACAACATTAGTAATCTTCTCATTCTCTATCTAAAGTTATTAGTTCTAAGGCTGCCTCGGCGTATTGCACTGCGTTGGCTCGACAAATATAATAAAATATTAATATATACAACTCTTTTATTCAAATGATTTATTAATTTGCGACAAGAATTTATAAAAACTTATTATTGCTTTTGACTACTCTTGTGCCCGAATAGTTGAAAAATTGCTTGATTACCTCATATTTCCTTTGCTATATCGGGAAATATTTATACTTTTGTTGTCTAAATTGACACAATAGTTGAGTGTCTATAAATATAAACCATGAGAAACCCCAATTTAGGAGAAGAAAATATGACCCAGAAATCAAATAGATTGTCCGTTATACGAAAGATTATTCGTACCGAGTTTATCTCCTCTCAGGAGCAACTCATACAGCGTCTTGATGAGTGCGGTGTGCAGATAACACAGTCTACACTCTCGCGTGATCTTAAGGCTATGCATATTGCCAAGGTGCCACATAAGGAGCATGGCTACATATATGTATTGCCCAACAACACTCGTAGCGATATGAGCATATCTACCAACATTTCGGATAATATCACAGATATCGCCTTCTCAGGTAATCTATGTGTTATCACCACAAAGCCTGGCTACGCAAGTGCCATATCTGTGCCTATCGATAGTAAGGGTATCAGCGAAGTGCTCGGCACAATCGCAGGCGATAATACTATCCTTCTTATCCTTCGTGAGGGTTTCGACATGGATGCACTCTTGGAGCAGTTATGTTTGTTGTTCCCCACCCTCAGAAATTTGTTGTGATAAGGGGGCATTCTCGGCCTATCCCAAAAGTATATAACACCCAGGGCTGTACTTTATGTACTATCCCTGGGTGTTCTCTTTTATGATAGGCCACATTGCTACTATCTCATCTGTCACCTACTCATAGTAGTACCACCTATGACGTCTCTGTTTCTCGGGGAGATTCACAAGGTAGTCGCAAAGGTTGTCGCAGTGGCGCTGCACATACTTACCGTAGTGCGTATCCTCGAACTCTGTTCCCACGGTGTATAGGTTTCCAAAGCGATACAACATCTCGGCCTTGAGCTCTCTGTCGGTGAACATCTCGAGGGCCTCGTTGATAATCTCGTAGCCACGCTTCTCAGCCTCAAGGTTGTCATAGTAGTACCATATGTGGTTTGCATAGACATGGCCAACAGTGCCATTCTGGTAGTAGGATAGCTCCCAACAACTACTTACCGACGATATCATGCCAAAGCCATAGTCTATCATCATACGTGCACGGCGGTTAGGGTCGCTCTCCTGGGCGATGTTGCGCTCAAGCTCAGCCATACGCTTAGCGAAACGTAGGCGGAAGTCATGCTCAATCTTAGTAACCTTATTACGCTTCATACTTATATCGAAGGGGTTGTAGCTAAGCTGCAGATTGTGCTGGGTGTTATACCCAAACTTAACCTTGGCAAGGTGCTCCACAGCCTTCTGGTATTGCATATCACGAATGTAGCGTGTGCCCATAATGTCGTTCAGATAGCTGCTATCTACATATCCACACTCGTTGAGATACTTGTCAAAGGTTGTTGAGGGCTTCTCCACCATATCGAGGTATGCCTTAAAGCTATCGCGATCCACCACATTGGCAAGATGGAAGAAGTAACTACTATAGTCAAAGTAGTTGTGGAGGTCTGTGGCACGACGATACTCATCTAATGTATGGTAGCCAAGATCGTTCCAATCGTAGGTGACATAATCGTAGTATTGGTGGTTTATGCAGTTGATATAGTTTGCCGTGAAGTTACTCGACATATTGGCAAGCTGCAGGGCTCTCACCACGTTACCCTCGTTGATTAGGCGTGGGCAGAGTATCGAGTTTATAATCATCTGCGATGTTGTCTTCCAGTAGTCTTTGCTTGCTGGGAAGGTGTAGTAGTATACATCGTAGTCGTACTCCTTCGCTACGGCGGGGCTATGCTCCTTAATCTTCTCGTTGAGCCAGCGCATCTGCTTGTAGAGTGTGCTGTCGTAGCGCTTATCCAGAGGGCTGAACTTGGCGTCGATATATATCTTCATCACCTCTATCGAGTCGCTCATAAATGGCGAACACTTACACTTATCTGCCTTGGCTATGGCCTTACGTGCCTCAGCCTCGTTGCCCTGAAGGGCGTGGAGGTAGGCCGTTGTGTAGTTCCAGAATGCAGGTTCATAGCCATCGGCTGCGAGGCGTGAGGCCATGTCGCATAGTTCAGATAGCTCCCATGATGTATTGTTCATCGAGACATCATATGCATCACCGAAGGGGTTATCATCAAGATAGGTTATCTTGTTGAAGAGCATGCTGAGCACCTCGCTATTATCGGTGTTGTTGCGGTAGAGAAGCTCCATGAGAGCTATGTTGTCGATGTCTAAGCCCTCGAGTTTCGAGATGTAGACAATGGAGTTGATGTCGCCAATCTCGGCATACTCGGTGAGTGCCTGCTCCACATCGCCTGTGTGGTATAGCGCGCCAGCCATGTACATGTGGGCGTGGCGACGCATGGTGTGATTCTTATCCAACGTGTCGAACTCCTCGTTCCATAGTGTCATGCACTCCTCGTAGCGGTTGAGGGTGTAGAGTGCTCGCATGGCTTGCAGTAGGTAGCGGTGGCGTAGACGGCTATCCTTGTTCGAAAGCGATAGCTCCACAATCTCCTCAAGGGTTGTGGGACCCTTAATCTTCATCGAGGGGTAGTACCACAAGGAGTTGTACTGGAAGCGTATATGCTCGTTGCGCTTGGCAAGAAGCAAGAAGTCCATTATAGCCTCATCGTTAGACTTTATCCAGTGCATAAAGGCGTTAGTGCCACTATAGCGCTCGGCATTGTATAGCACCTCGAACTCCTCAAGCGAGAGGTCGTAGACAATCTTCTCGATATCCTCGATTGATATCTCGGGTGAGGTCATCGCCTGCCACTCCATAAGGTTGGCCATGCGCTTGGAGGGTGTGTCACTCTCCCTATCCTCAATGCGGTATATCGAGTAGTTTAGATGGCTATACCAAGGGTTGAAGCATGCATAGCTGTTGGTGGTCAGCAGCAGTAGGCTAATTACGGCTATAAATCTTAGATATCTCATTGTCGTTGTAGTTTTTAAGTTCGTTCTCCTCAAGATGGTATATAATGTTACACTGGTATGGCTGGCCTAAGGCGCTCTCAACCCACTCTTTGGCCGTTAGTATCTCCTCGGTCGATACTCTCTCCTCGCGCATAGTCTCGCCCTCGCCAAAAGTTGCGGTTGTGGGATCGCTCACAAGGCCCTGGAATACTCCGTTCTTGAACTTCACGCCCCAGCTGAATGTGGGGTATGCAAAGTCGAGGGGTAGGGGATACTCCGCCGAGCGTAGATAGGGCTTTATGTCGGCGATGTCGAGTATCGAATTGTTTGTTCTTATATCCTTGACTGCTCCGGTGTTGTAGAGCATAAGCACACCACGGTCGGCCTTGGGTGCATAGCCATCATCTATCTGGTGTAGGCGCACGGTGATGCTTAGGTCTATGCCCATCTCGCCAAGGTATGCCTCGGCATAGTCGCATACGGTGTAGTATATATCCGTAGTTGATGGCGTCCAGTCGCAGTCGAACTGCACCTCGTTTATTGTGCCACACTCGTTGTACGAGGCCATGGCCACCAGACGGTCTACGATAAGCTCGGCGTAGTATGCCTCGTTGTCACGCATACTTTTTAGTGCATCCAAGGTTATGTATGTTGTAGGTATCACCTCCACACCCTCTGGTATTGCTGCGTTGAAGAGTGTGGTGGCTATGGGTGCTGGAACCCTATTGCCAAGGTTGTCATCAGCGAGTGCCACATCGAACATGCGTATATATAGTCGTCCGATGTTATGCTTTTGAATGAAGGATAGCTCCTCAGCCGAGGGGTTGAACACCGTCTTCCAGTGATAGATGGCATTTGTCGGTGTCTCGTGTTGTGGTTGTACGCCATGTTGTTCCGAGGCGTTAGTGTGCGTACTTGCGCTCATGGCTACAAGAAGCACTAAGGCACTCGAAAGAAGAAGTAGTTTTTGTCGCATATAGTTTAGATTTTGTTTGTTGCTCTTTGTTGAAACAAAGATACATATTTTCTCTTACTCATCTGAGGGTTTTGCCTGTTATTGTATGAAGTATATGTTATGATGTATGAAATTGCATGGCAATAGTCGAGTTGACAAATATGTTTATACCCATAGCTCTTTGTAATTCACAAAATATTTTGTAAATTTGTTTATCGAAGTAAAAATAAATAAAATCGTTAACTATATGAAGAGAGCTTTTTTTGCCATTATTGCACTTGCCGTTGTAGGGTGCAGTGCCGCAGACAAAGAGAAGAAAACAAACGATGTTGAGCCAACCAAAAAGCAAGATACGGAGGTTAAGCATGAGGAGTTTGTTGTAACTAGCACTGAGTTGCCTGCTATGGCAAAAAATGAGGAGCCCGTGGCTGAGAAACCTAAGGAGCTAAAAAAACGACCCGTGTATGACGACTCTGTGGATTACGGTAAGCCCTATGTTGTAGAGATTAAGGACCGTAATATTGTTATGGTCAATGTCTCTCGCAGTGGAAAAGTAATGGTTGATGACAATATTTATTATCCAAGAGATCTCGTTCGTGAGGGCGAGCATTCTCGAATCTCAAAGCTGATTTACGACTTCCTTGTGATGGAGGATCGCTCGGAGAAGAGAAGTGTAGAAATTGAGCCAGGTAAGAGCTTTGACCTTAGCAATGGTATAGTCTCTCTCAGAGTCGATCTAGAGGCGACCGATGAGATATATTCGGAGGTATATTATGAGATTGAGCACGCCTTTGACCTCTACCGCAACTATGTGGCTGAGAAATTATATGGTAAAGCCTATGCTGAACTTGAATCTGAACAGCAGAACTGTTTGAGAAAGTATATGCCAGCGAAAATTAGTGATGCCTATGATCCATACTATAAGTTTGTTATTGTTGCAGATGACAAGGAGATAAAGCGACCTGAGTTAACCTTTACCAATGATGCTTCTGAGTTCGACGATTTTGAGTTCGAGATGGACGTTGTCGAGGCTGACAGCGAGGGGATCTTCACCGTGTTGGAGAACCCTGCAACATTCCAGGGTGGCGGTCTCGCTGAGTTCCGCAAGTGGGTGATGGAGAGGATGAAGTATCCACAGATCGCTCTTGAGAACGCTATCCAGGGTAATGTTATCATTGAGTTCGTTGTTAACGAGGATGGTAAGATTCGCCGTATGAAGGTTCTCCAGTCTCCAGACCCAGTGCTCTCAGAGGCAGCTATCAAGGTATTGGAGGATGCCAACAAGCTTAAGAGAGGTTGGAAGCCAGGTACACTGGAGGGAAAGGCTGTTAAGCAGAAGTTCGTACTCCCAGTATCATTTAAGATACAATGGTAATGATGCAAAAAGCGGCGCTTAGGATAAAATATAATTAGCTGAATATTTGCAAATTACAGCGATATTTTAGAGATTAGTAGAAAACGGTTTCTACTAATCTCTATTTTTATGGCAAAACCTCGCAAAATACGTTGTC
>JAZRMM010000006.1:0-44430 GCA_045647535.1 Alistipes sp. | reverse complement strand
TGTCTTATGGAGCAGGGAAGGACAACGGGACAGGTAAGTGCGTTGATTCAGGAAATGGCATTTGATTTTGAAGATGGAAGTATGTCAAAATCAACATTGGATGAACTGAACAGGTATTACGATAACATTCCTATCACAAGTATTGTCACTAACCTTACCGAATACTATAAGGCAAATGGTGTTTCAGATGTTACTATTCCTGATTTCTGGAAATATGTTCAAGACAATGAAGACT
The DNA here is from genome assembly GCA_045647535.1 of Alistipes sp. GTDB lineage: Bacteria > Bacteroidota > Bacteroidia > Bacteroidales > Rikenellaceae > Alistipes. The sequence continues at coordinate 44,195 of JAZRMM010000006.1, read as the reverse complement.
ATGTTTCAGTGATGGATTTTCGTTTCACTAAAGGAATATATGCAATGGAGAATTTGCTATACATAATAGATGCTGCACTTACTGTTGAGAAAGAGATTGAATATACAGAACGATATGCAAGTGCTGGGGTTCAGTTTTGGGCTTGTGGTGAATACTATAAGGACTTGTCTAAATTTTACGGAAAGACCACCTTTGACCTGACCACCTATCAGGTAAATGACACTTATGGTTGGACTTCTAATGTGTCTTGGATAACCATCAGTCCAGCAGAGAAGATAGATAATAACATATATAAATGCACAATTACTTTAGACCCTGATATAGAGGGGGGTCCATCTACTGGTAATTTATTCTGGGGAAACAGCAACGAAATGTACTGGGGAGAGGAACCATTTGTGAAACCAACTTCAATCGATGTCGAGATGTTTAATGTAATAGAGAAACCTATTCTTGTAGTAAGTGAGGGTAAGGAACAGTCATCGGTTTTCGTAAATGGTGTTGAGTACAAAATGTTTACTATGCCTAAACTAGAATGGCAAACAGATTACGGCAAATCACTTACATTTGTCCCTCAAAGTGACACATATGAAATCACGAACAATAAAGGAAGAGCATTTCAAGTTACACCACTTGGTGAGTATATTCTATCGATACAATAACATAAGAAACCCGGCAGACACTGCTGGGTTTCTCATTTAATATCCATTGTATCTGGGTCTATGATTTCATGTGCGTTGATGACTACATTCCCCCTAAATCCCCCTTTGACAAAGGGGGACTTGTGGCAAGACCTTGTCTTGCATTGCTTCGCAATATGAATGGTTGCCTCAAAGTCGTGGATAAATCGGTTAGAAATTTCGATATGGAGCCTTTATTCCGCTTTAGCCCATCTTGCCCGTAAGGTAGGATCGGGTGCGTTCGTCTGATGGGTTAGTGAACATCGTCTCGGTGTCGCCATATTCAACTAACTCCCCCAGGTACATAAACATCGACTTCGAGGATATTCGTTTTGCTTGCCCCATATTGTGCGTCACGATAAGGATTGTAACCTCCTTCTGCAACTCCAATAGCAGTTCCTCGATATGCTTTGTCGCAATGGGGTCGAGTGCCGATGTAGGCTCGTCCATTAGCAATACATCGGGCTTCATAGCCAAGGCCCGGGCGATACACAGACGCTGCTGCTGACCACCCGAGAGGAATGTTCCCTTCTTGTTCAGTACATCTTTGACCTCCTCCCAAAGGGCAACACTGCGCAAGCAACGCTCAACGGTTGCATCTTTCTCTGCCTTGGAAAGCTTGATGCCGTTCAATGCAAAACCCGAAAGAACATTATCATAGATGCTCATCGTGGGGAATGGTGCAGGGCGCTGGAAGACCATACCCACACGGCGGCGCACATCGATAGGCTCCATCGCAAGGATATTCTCGCCATTGAGCAATATTTCACCATCGACACGGATATTCGGATAGAGGCTGTGCATAAGATTTACGGCACGCAGAAGTGTCGATTTGCCACAGCCCGAAGGTCCCATAATAGCTGTGATGGTATTTCTCTCGATAGCCGCCGATACATATTTTACGGCCATCGTCTGCTTGGTATATGATACGCAAGTCTTCTTAAACTCCAATATAGGTTTTACTGATTCCATTTCTTTGCAAGATATTTAGCGGTAAGATTTAATGTAAGCACGAACAACAAGAGGAAGAGTGATGCGCCCCAGATAAGCTCTTGTAGGTTGGGGTCGTTGAAGAACTCCCATATAAGCAGAGGTACGGCAGAGATTGGTTTATCAATAGAGTAGCGTATAAGCGAGCATCCGAGTGCTGTAAACATCAGTGGTGCTGTCTCGCCAATCACTCGTGAGATGGCAAGTAACGTGCCCGTAAAGATACCGCCAAAGGCGGCGGGCAACTGCACCTTCATCATCACTCGAGCCTTATTGCCACCCAGTGCCAGTCCAGCCTCTTTGAGCGATGCCGGAAGGATCTTGAGTGACTCTTCGGTAGAACGGATGATAAGTGGAAGCATCATAATGCAGAGTGCCACGCTACCAGCAATTGCTGAATATCCCTTCATAGGGACAACAATCCAAATGTAGGTGATGATACCAATAATAACCGATGGTGTACCCTGCAATAGGTCGGTCAAATAACTTACTATCTGAGCGAAGCGGCTCTTGCTATTATCAGCCAGGAATGCACCACACATAATACCTACGGGGACTGCAACAGCGATTGCCATGCCGAGCATTATCATCGTGCCGATAATACCATTTGCAATGCCACCTGGAATGGGCTCACCCGCCTCGATAGCCTTCATCGCCTTATAAGCTGTAGGCGTAGGCTCGGTAAAGAACGACCACGACAACTGGTCATAACCTCGGAAGAATACCTCACCCAAAATAGCAAGTAGTGGCACGGCTGTGAGGGCGGCCAACAAGCATACACCCCATAACATGAGTTTGTCCTTAGCCAAGCGATTTTGTATTTTGTTGAATCTACTCATATTACATTATTCTTGCTCGTTTAATCATTATCTTACCCACCATATTGATTACTGCGGTTATTAGGAAGAGAATCAGGCCAATAGCCATAAGTGACGAGAGTCGCAAGTCATCGGCTTCGCCGAATTGATTGGCGATGATTGATGCCATAGAATTACCCGTAGAGGTAATAGAGTCGGGAATGTTATTGGTGTTGCCTATAAGCATCGTTACGGTCATCGTCTCGCCCAAGGCACGACCTATAGCAAGGACGTATGATGAGAAGATGCCTGAGCCTGCAACGGGGAAGACAATCTTGCGGATGACCTCTGCGCGAGTTGCTCCAAGGCTATATGCACCCTCTTTAAGGTCATTTGGCACCATCTTGATAAACTCGGCGCTGAGTGAGGCTGCGTAAGGAATAATCATAATCGCCAATACCAACGAGGCGGTGAGTATGCCAGAGCCTTGTGGCGAGATATCGAGAGCCATAATGATTGGTCGCAGGGTGAAGAAGCCCCATAGACCATAGATGATAGAGGGAATACCCGCCAAAAGGTCGGTTACGGTACTCAGTACAGCTGCTATCTTTGTCCCCTTGAAATACTCACCCACAAACAATGCAACGGGTAGTGAGAATGGAATGCAAAAGATAAGAGCCAACAAAGTTGTCATCAGCGTACCCGTAATAAAGGGCAATGCTCCATATTGCTCCGCTCCTTCGGTGTAGCTCCATTCCGATGAGGATAGGAACTTGAAGAATCCGAAATATTCGAAAGCTCCATATGCGTCAGTGACGAGGGCGTACACGACACCCCCGCACACTATCGGCATTACCAATGCGGCTGCGAACAATAGGACTTTATATAGTTTATCGTTCATAGCTACCTATTACTGCAATATTGCTACACCATCAAAAGTTACGCTCTTCAAATTTCTCATGCTGAGCTCCTTTGCCCTGGCGGGAAGTGGGGCATAATGTAGCTCCGATGTGATATTCTGTACCTCATCCGAGAGGATGTACTGCAAGAGGTTGAGCGTTGCCTGGGCCTGAGCTTTCGAGCGATCAGAGTAGTTCTGCTCCTTGTAGATAATAATCCATGTGAATGTTGAGATGGGGTATGCACCAGCAGCATCGGCATTGGTGATTGAACAACGTGTGTCGGCAGGAATTACGCCCGATGCGGCTGCTGAAATTGTGGCCGAAGAGGGCGATACAAATTCACCACGCTGATTCTGAACTTGTGCATAAGGAATCTTTTGGGCAAAGGCATACTCTGAGCCTATATAGCCGATAGAGTTCTTGGTCTGCTTGATTACACCAGCCACACCGGGGTTACCCTTTGCCGCCTGACCAGAAGGGAAGTTTACGGACTTGCCCGCACCAAACCTCTCTTTCCACATAGGGCTAACCTTTGTTAGGTAGTCTGTAAATACGAATGTCGTTCCCGAGCCATCTGAACGGAATACTGGGATAATAGCCTCCGCTGGGAGTGTTACATTGGGGTTGAGTGCCGCAAGACGCTCATCGTTCCACATCTTGATATTGCCAGCAAAGATGTCGGCAATCACATCGCCTGAGAGTTTTAGATCCTTAACACCATCAAGATTATAGGCAACAACCACTGCGCCCATACAAGTTGGGATATGTACCACGGGGGCCATCTTTGCCATCTCTTGATCTGTAAGGAAGGCATCGCTAGCAGCAAAATCCACAATCTTATCGCGCAGGTTGCGAACTCCACCGCCTGAGCCGATACCACCATACGCAACAACATCTCCATTTACCTCGGCAAATTTTTCAAATACTACGTTGTAGAATGGAAGTGGGAATGTTGCACCCGCACCCGAAAGTTCTTGAACTCCACCTGTTTTGTCGCCACAAGATACCATTGCAAGGGCTGCGACCATTGTCATCGCTGACTTAAAAATCTTTTTCATATATTATTATGTTTTAATGAATTAAACGTGGTGTTGTTAAAATCCGAAGTAGCAGTTTACGTATGCCGAGTAGAGGTTCTTTGCACCGTAGGCCTTTGGCATTATCATTCGGAAGTTAGGGGCGATCTTTACGTATTTGCCCAACATGAATTGAGCTCCGAGTATTGCAGCACGCTCATCCTTAGCAATGTTCCAATCATTGTTTGAATATAGGTCATCGAAGCGTGCGTAGAGCTCTGCGTATTTTGTTAACTTAACCGAGCCGAATACTGAGTAGCCGAATTGGTCGTTACCCTTGGCGTATGATGCATTTAGCATGTGGTTGTACTCAGCACCAATTGTAAAGTTCTTGTCTTTGTAACCAGCGAAGGCGGCCATATTCACGGTGTTTGCCTCGCCATCAACACTACTCTCGTTTAAGCCTCCATATAGGCGAATCTGAAATCCTTTGACTGGTGTAAGCGTAACGCCCAAGCCATAGTTAAGACCATCGTTTACCTGAATCTTTTTGTAGCCCTCGCCATTTACGATGATTGCATCAGCTGATACCCAATCGGCAAACTTATAGGCCACGGAGATACCCAAGTCGGCGCTACTGCCAAATTTGTATTGGTCCTGGAATGATTTCATAATGTAGCGGTAGCCCCAAAACTTCTCTTGGAAGTTGAACTGCGTGGTTGAGATAAGACCACCGTTAAGCGTAAGATTGCCCCTCTTCCACGACACCTGAGCATTCTTGATGTAGGCGATGCGGTGGTAGTCGTCAACGCTCTTCGACTTGCCAATATCCATCACACCCTTAACGGTTAGACCATCACCCAGTTTGTACTCGTAACCCAAGTAGCTGCGGTCAAGTTCAAAGCCCATGTCGTTGTTCTGCTCGCCAAATCCTGCGTGGAAGTTTCCAAAGACCTGAACGATAGCCTTGCCCTTAGGCTCTACGGTTGTGGTATCCTGTGCCTGTGCGTTGATACCAATGCAGGCTAAAAGACCTGCCAAGATTACCATTTTCTTCATAATTAAATAATGTTTTAAGTTAATGTCTGTTCCCTGTTTTCACACCGCAAAAGTATCGGGATAACATTTCATAAATATTTCAAAAAAATTAGGCTTTGGTTAAATGCTCAGGTCCCCGAGGAATTATTACATTTTTGTTAAATCTGAATTTGTAGCACTACACTAATAGATAAATCTCCGTAATTTTGCACTGCAATCTTATAATATAGTTATATGGCAACAGAGCGTATATTGATAGTGGATGACGAGGAGACCTTGTGCGAGGTCTTGAAACTAAACCTCGAAAATGAGGGGTATGATGTAGATGTGGCATTTAGTGCCGAACAGGCCATTGGCTATAATATAAAAGAGTACTCGCTAATTTTACTCGATATTATGATGGGTGAAATAAGCGGTATCAAGATGGCGAAGATATTGAAAAACGATGTTGCCACGGCTGATATCCCAATCATTTTTTGCACTGCTCGTGATACCGAGGATGATATGGTTATGGGACTCAACCTTGGTGCCGATGACTATATTATGAAACCCTATACTGTGCGTAATGTCATAGCACGAGTTAAGAGCGTTTTGCGTAGAACGGCATCCCATAAGGGACACAATGTGTCGGCTGAGAAGCCAAACCGTTTAGTAGTTGAGGGCCTTTGCCTTGACTTGGAGTTTAAACGTTGTACGGTTGATGGCGAGGAGGTGAAGCTCGCACGTAAAGAGTTCGAGTTACTTGCCTATTTGATTCAGCATCGAGGAAAGATATGCTCACGAGAGCAAATCCTAAACAGAGTGTGGAGCGATGAGGTGGTCGTTCTTGACCGTACTATCGATGTGAACATCACACGCCTACGCTCCAAGATTGGGGCGTACGGTTCCTATATCGTAACCCGTTCAGGCTTTGGCTATGGCTTCCGAGACTAAAAAATCATATCACAAGAGGCTATTTTTGCAGATCATAACCTTCTCATGGGCTATGGTGTTGTGCTTTATTGGGTATCAATATATAAGAGAGAAAGAGTATAAATCGGAGTTCTTGAACGCTCAATTACAACAGTATAATCGTCATCTACTCACTACGATTGAGGATGGTGAATCGTATGAAGATTATATTGCAACGCACGACAAGCCTTTCGACGAGTTGCGAATATCCATTATCACACTTTCGGGCGCTGTTATCTACGATAATATTATACCGCTTGACTCGCTCGATAATCACCGTAGTCGTCCGGAGGTGGCAGATGCGTTGACCAAAGGCGTAGGGTATAACATCAGCAGGCAATCCACGAGTGATGGACGAGAATACTTCTACTCCGCAACACGAGGTGAGCGAGTTGTTGTCCGTACGGCTATACCATATACAAGTACCTTGCACGACTTGCTGGAAGCCGATTGGTCGTTTCTTGTCGTGATGATTTCAATCACAATTGTTATGAGTATCGTGGCATACTTTACCACGCGCAAACTTGGTAAGGATATCGAACGTGTCAATCGCTATGAGGCTGAGCAGGAGCGAAATCGCCTTAAACGACAGTTGACTAATAATATTAACCACGAATTGAAAACACCCGTAGCCTCCATTCAAGTATGTCTTGAAACACTGCTTTCGGGGATTAGTCTTAGCGAAGAGAAGCGTCAGGAACTTATAGAACGCTGCTATGTTAACAATGAGCGTCTGAGACGACTATTAGAAGAAGTGTCGCTTATTACTCGTATGGAGGATGGTGGCCAGCTAATTGGTCGGGAGACTGTGTGTATCAATAATATTTTAGACGAGATAGCCGATGAGTTGGATATAATGCCTAGCGAGGAGCGATTATCGTTGCATACCGACTTTCAGGACCAGGTCATTATCCAGGGTAACCTCTCGTTGGTAGGCTCCATCTTCCGAAACCTTACTGAAAATGCTATTGCCTACTCTGGTGGACGCAACATCTATATATCATTGATTGAGAATAGTGATAAAATGTGTAAGATCCGCTTTGAAGATGATGGTAAGGGTGTTGAGCAGAAACACCTATCACACCTCTTCGAGCGATTTTATCGTGTGGACAAAGGTCGCTCCCGCCAAAAGGGAGGTACGGGGCTCGGTCTTGCTATTGTAAAACACGCTGTCCAATTCCACGGCGGCACTATCATTGCTGCTAACCGCCCCAATGGTGGTCTTAGGTTTGAGTTTACTCTATATAAATAATTATGCAACGAGCATCGCACAGCCTACTTATGTGTCCGAGGTTGCACTCGTAGGAAAGCGATTATCAACACTAAAATTTATTCGTTTTATTTCTTTTTTCAATAGATAGAAGTGTTTACCCCACCTATGTTATATAGCACAAGTGGTTAATACATCTAATATCATCCCCCAAAGTACATGTGTAGGGCAATCATATTAGCATTGCTTTGTTTGATTTCGATGAGTAGTATCACAATATAGATCTTAAATAGCCAATTAATTATGTTGGCATATCTATTGTATCTTGTTCTCTTCACTCCAATCACGATAAATTGTTGATTATAAGTAGTTATACGGGATGGGTAGTGATTGGTATATGTTTTGCTTATACGCCCATAAGAATATATGATTAAACATTTTGCCTAAAAATGTTTGAGATTAATATTTTTTATCTACTTTTGCAGTGGGATAAGAAACGATTATACCAACAAAAAATAAGATAAATAATATAGAATAGTAATAACAAATAAAACAGATTAAGATTATGACAACTATCATCAATTCACAGCTTCCAGAGTTTAATGTTCAGGCTTACCACAATGGCAACTTCAGCGCAGTATCGAGCGACGATGTAAAGGGCAAGTGGGCTATCTTCTTCTTCTATCCAGCCGACTTCACCTTCGTATGCCCAACCGAGTTGGTTGACCTTGCAGAGAAGTATGCTAAGTTGAAGGAGCTTGGTGTCGAGGTATACTCAGTTAGCACCGACTCACACTTCGTACACAAGGCATGGCACGACGCTTCGGAGAGCATCCGCAAGATTAACTACCCAATGTTGGCAGACCCAACAGGTGTCCTCAGCCGTGGCTTCGGCGTGATGGATGAGGCATCGGGCATGGCATATCGTGGCACCTTCCTTGTGAACCCCGAGGGTCAGATTAAGATTGCCGAGATCCAGGATAACAGCATCGGTCGTAATGCCGACGAGTTGGTACGCAAGGTACAGGCCGCTATCTTCGTAGCTAACCACCCAGGCGAGGTTTGCCCAGCTAAGTGGGAGCAGGGTGCCGAGACTTTGAAGCCAAGCATCGACCTTGTGGGTAAGATCTAAACAACTTCGAGAGTGGCCTAGTCCTATGACTACGAGCCACTCTCTTACAAACAACCCATCGTAATCTAAAAAACCGCTACCACTATGTTAGACGCATCTATCCTAAAACAGCTCACCGACATATTTGGCTCTTTGGAGGCCAACTATACCTTTGCCGCTCGTTACTCTGCTACACACGAGAAGCGAGGCTTGCTCATGGAGTTCCTTAACGACTTTGCAACAACATCATCGCATATATCTGTTACGCAGCAGGAGGTCGAGGGCGATACCTTGGCATTCTCGCTACTCAAAGATGGTTATGAGACAGGCATCATCTTCCGAGGCATACCCAACGGACATGAGTTCACCTCATTGATTCTTGCCCTTCTCAATGCCGATGGCAAGGGTAAGAACCTCCCTGATGAGGGCATCGCCCGTCGTGTGCGTGCCTTGAAGGGTGACATCCGCTTGCAGACATACATATCGCTCACATGTACAAACTGTCCCGATATTGTGCAGACGCTCAACATATTTGCGCTTCTAAACCCCAATATCACCCACGAGATGGTCGATGGTGCGCTCTATCAGTCGGAGGTTGATGCCAAGGGTGTGCAGGCTGTGCCCGCTGTCTTTGCTGAGGGCGAGATGCTTCATGTGGGTCGTGGCTCTTTGGGCGAGCTGTTGGAGAAGTTGGAGGCTAAGTATCCATCCTCGGCTGATGACGAGGTGGCTGTGGGTGAGCCCGTTCGTAGGGAGTATGATGTTGTGGTGTTGGGTGGTGGCCCTGCTGGAGCATCGGCTGCTATATACTCGGCACGCAAGGGTCTAAGGGTTGCTATGGTCGCTGAGCGTATCGGTGGACAGGTGAAGGAGACGGTAGGTATCGAGAATATGATATCTATACCCTATACTACAGGTGCTGAGCTTGCAGATAATCTCCGTACTCACTTGACAAAGTATCCTATCGAGCTCTTCGAGAATCGCAGAGTGGAGTCTACAAATTTGGGTGGTAAGGATAAGGAGGTCATGGTCAAGGGTGGCGAGGTGTTTAGTGCGCCTGCACTTATTATCGCTACGGGAGCGGGCTGGCGTCGCCTAAATGTGGAGGGTGAGGCCGAGTATATCGGTCGTGGTGTAGCCTTCTGTCCGCACTGCGACGGTCCGTTCTATGCTGGCAAGAGTGTTGCTGTTGTAGGTGGCGGTAACTCGGGTATTGAGGCTGCTATCGACCTCGCTGGAATATGCAAGAGGGTGACCGTAATAGAGTTTATGGATAGCCTTAAGGCCGATCAGGTGTTGCAGGATAAGGTGCGTAGTCTGCCAAATGTCGATGTCTTGGTCTCAACGCAGACCATGAAGGTTGTGGGCAATGGCGAAAAGGTTACTGCCTTGGAGCTAAAGAATCGCCAGACTGAGGAGCTCTTTAATGTCGACCTAGATGGCGTATTCGTGCAGATTGGCTTGAGTGCCAATAGCCAGCCCTTCGAGGAGTTGGAGAAGAGTTGTATAGGGGAGATTATAATCGATGCTCACTGCCGCACCAATATCCCTGGTGTATATGCTGCGGGTGATGTCTCATCGGTGCCATACAAGCAGATCATCATCGCCATGGGCGAGGGCGCTAAGGCGGCGCTTACGGCATTCGACGATAGGGTGCGTGGCGTGATCTAACGCGGTAGATAACAATAAGAGAGGCGACTGTGGTTAACAGTCGCCTCTACTTTTAGGTATGGGTCGAAGATGATACTTTTTAGGAGAGTGTAGTAACGGCAGTGTTCAGCAATAATAATTTGTTGTTAGAATGGGTTAGATTTGGCTCATCACAAAAGAACCCATCCAAGGGATAGTACTCAGTTGTACAGCCCTGGATGGGTTACTTTTAGGGATGGGTCAAAGATGACCCATTATCACAACAAATTACTTTGTGCGGTTGATATAAGAGTTATAACGCCACTTAGCATTCTCCTCTGCAGCCTCGAACAACTGCTCAGCCTCAGCTGGGAAGGCCTTCTTCAACGATGTGTAGCGTACCTCCTTCATCAAGAAGTCACGGAACTTAGACCAGTCTGGCTCCTTAGAATCCATCACGAATGGGTTCTTACCCTCAGCCTCGAGCTGTGGGTTGTAGTGCCACAAGTGCCAGTAGCCACACTCTACGGCCTGCTTACCTACGCTCTGTGTACGTGTCATACCGCCCTTGATACCATGGTTGATACATGGAGCATAAGGGATGATGAGTGATGGACCTGGATATGCCTCAGCCTCCTTCAATACGTTGAAGAGCTGCTGCTGTGAAGCACCGATAGATACCTGTGCAACGTATACATAGCCGTAGGTCATGGCGATAGCACCAATATCCTTCTTGCGGATGCGCTTACCTGCTGAAGCGAACTTAGCAACAGCACCCACAGGGGTAGACTTAGATGACTGACCACCAGTGTTAGAGTAAACCTCGGTATCGACGATAAGGATGTTTACATCCTCGCCTGATGCCAATACGTGGTCTACACCACCGAAGCCGATATCGTAGCCCCAGCCGTCACCACCGAAGATCCACTGCGACTTCTTAACGAGCCACTCCTTATACTCAAGGATAGTGCGGCAAGTATCGCAGTTGCAAGCCTCAACCAATGGCAAGAGGCGTGATGTAATCTCGCGTGACTGGTGAGCGAGGTGGCGTGAGTCGATCCACTCCTGCATTACACCCTTGAGCTCCTCAGAGCAGCAGTTGCACTCAGCAATAGCCTTGCGCATAACGTCGGCAAGAGCCTCACGAATCTTCTCGACACCCACACGCATACCGAGACCGAACTCGGCGTTATCCTCGAAGAGTGAGTTAGCCCATGCAGGACCGTGACCCTTCTCGTTTGTGCAGTATGGTGTTGATGGTGCTGAACCTGAGTAGATAGAGGTACAGCCTGTAGCGTTGGCAATCATCATGCGGTCGCCGAAGAGCTGTGTGATAGCCTTGATGTATGGGGTCTCGCCGCAACCAGCACAAGCGCCCGAGAACTCGAACATTGGCTGTGCGAACTGCAAGTTCTTAACAGACTTGGTCTTGTCGACATGCTCAGTGTAGCCCACCTCCTTGGTGATCTTATCCCAGTTCTTAGCCTCTGGCATCTGCTCAGCCAAAGGACGCATAACGAGAGCCTTCTCCTTAGCAGGACATACATCCACACAGTTGTTACAGCCTGTACAGTCCATAGGCGATACCTGGATGCGGAACTTGAGAGCCTTAGTCTCGCCCAAGCCCTGCTTCCACTCTACGCCAGTAGCTGCTGCCTGCTCCTCGGTAGCGAGGAAAGGACGGATAGCAGCGTGAGGACATACGTATGCACACTGGTTACACTGGATACAGTTCTCAATCTTCCACTCAGGTACTGATGTTGCGATACCGCGCTTCTCGTATGCTGCAGTGCCGTTGTCCCAAGTACCATCCTCGCGGCCGTTGAATGCCGATACTGGAAGCTGGTCGCCCTTGAGAGCGTCGATAGGCTTACATACCTCGCGTACGAAGGCTGGGATAGATGCATCTACTGTAGCCTCTGCTGCCTTGCACTCGATGTTTGCCCACTCGGCAGGAACATCAACCTTAACTACAGCCTCGCAACCTGCGTCAACAGCGGCGTAGTTCATATTAACGATATCCTCACCCTTGTTGCCGTAAGATTTGTAGATAGCCTTCTTCATCTCCTCGACAGCCTTCTCGATAGGAATGATGTCGGCAATCTTGAAGAATGCAGCCTGCATGATGGTGTTGGTACGTGAGCCAAGACCGAGCTCTGAGGCAATCTTGGTAGCGTTGATGATATAGAAGTTGATGTTGTTCTTTGCAAGATATGCCTTCATGTGATCAGGCAGTGTTGCGCATGTAGTCTCGGCGTCGTTCACTGAGTTCAAGAGGAACGAACCACCACGTTTCAAGCCCTTCAATACATCATACTTCGCAGTATATGATGGCACATGGCACGCTACGAAGTCTGGTGTGGTTACAAGGTATGGCGAGGTGATAGGGTTGTCACCAAAGCGCAAGTGCGATGAGGTGTAACCGCCCGACTTCTTAGAGTCGTATGAGAAGTATGCCTGGCAATACTTGTTTGTTGAGCCACCGATAATCTTGATAGAGTTCTTGTTAGCACCAACAGTACCGTCAGAACCAAGACCGAAGAACAACGCCTCGAAGGTACCCTCCTTAGCCATTGAAATCTCCTCGCCTACAGGCAATGAGAGCATTGTAACGTCGTCGTTGATACCTACGGTGAAGCCCTTCTTAGGCTCTGCAGACTCGAGGTTAGCAAATACTGCCAACATCTGAGCTGGAGTGGTATCCTTTGACGAAAGTCCATAGCGACCTCCGATGATCATTGGACGGTTCTCGCACTCGTAGAATGCATCGCGGATGTCGAGCAATAGTGGCTCGCCGTTAGAACCTGGCTCCTTGGTGCGGTCGAGCACGCAGATGCGCTTAACGCTCTTAGGCAATACGTTGAAGAGGTACTTAGCCGAGAATGGACGGTAGAGGTGTACGGTGATAACACCCACCTTCTTACCCTGTGTGCGCAAGTAGTCTACGCACTCCTTGATAGTCTCGGTAACTGAGCCCATGGCGATGATGATGTTCTCAGCCTCAGGGTCACCATAGTATGTGAATGGCTTGTACTCACGACCAGTGATTGTCGAGATCTTCTCCATAGCCTCAGCCACCATGTCGGGCACGGCGTTGTAGAACTTGTTAGAGGCCTCACGAGTCTGGAAGTAGATATCGGGGTTCTGTGCAGTACCACGAGTTACAGGACGCTCAGGGTTGAGCGAGCGCTTGCGGAACTCGCGCAAGGCCTCACGGTCGAACATGGCTGTGAGTGATGCCTCGTCGATAAGCTCAATCTTCTGAATCTCGTGTGATGTGCGGAAGCCATCGAAGAAGTGTACGAATGGGATGCGAGCCTTGAGAGCTACGATGTGAGCCACACCTGCGAGGTCCATAACCTCCTGAACAGATGATGTGGCGAGCATAGCAAAACCTGTCTGACGCACAGCCATAACATCCTGGTGGTCACCAAAGATTGAGAGTGACTGCGCTGCAAGAGCACGCGCTGATACATGGAATACGCCTGGGAGCAACTCACCAGCAATCTTATACATATTGGGCACCATAAGGAGCAAACCCTGTGATGCTGTAAATGTAGATGTCAAAGCACCGCTCTGCAATGAGCCGTGTACAGCACCTGCTGCACCAGCCTCCGACTGCATCTCCACCACCTTAACAGTATCACCAAAGATGTTCTTCTTGCCCTGTGCTGACCACTCGTCAACAAGCTCGGCCATGGTTGATGATGGGGTGATGGGGTAGATGGCTGCTACCTCTGAGAACATATACGCAATATGCGCTGCAGCGTAGTTACCATCACATGTAATAAATCTCTTCTCTGCCATATATTTCAATTTAGTTTGTTTTCTTTTTATCTCGAACAGGCTGTCTCTCATTATGTTACGATGGCCGTGTTGTTCGAGCGTTATGCCTATCCTGCGGAACTAAGGTCTGTTCTTCTGGAGGAATGTGGCAAAAATCGGTGCAAAGGTACATAATTCGAATGAAAAATCATAACATTTTCGCTGTTAACTTTTTAACACTAAGCGATTGGTCAATTTCTCCCATTGCCTTTGACTTCTATACCTCCAATATATTTTGTATAATAGACCTTAGAGATTGTCCATTTTAAGAACATGTGAGTGGCGCTGTGTTGGTAGATATTCTATGTTAGGGGGGCTTGGGGTTGTTGGGTGTCGTTCCGAAATAGCGTTACATAGAGAGGGCTTGTTGTTGATGAGGCGAGCAAAGGTTTGTGTGTTGACCTAAAAATGTACTCTTTGAAGCTCCTCGCCTAATTTATGTATATACTGCTCAATGTCCATTAGTCGCTCGAATGATGGATGCTTTTTGCCTCCAACATATTGCCTCATCAATGCGGGGTTTATGTTCATGCCTTTTGCTACTTGCTGCACATTCAACTCGGGGAATCGCTCAAAGAGTGCTGCAATTACATTGTCATCGATCTTGTGGTTATCCATATTCATAAAATTTTTTGCAAGATAGCATATATTTCCCGATAAGTCAATATTAGTATCTATTTTTTTGTAAACCGCAAATATATGGAGTGTAATGGTATGTTCCCTCTAGGTTTAAGATTGTTGATTATGTTTCGTGATTGAGGCTTTAAGGTGATTCATCTGGATAACTAACCACAAAAGATAATCTTTGGTAAGTTCTATTTTTGTATGCGGGTTACATTTTTGTAACCCGTGATGTGGTGTGAGTTTGGAAGCTAATGTGTGAGTGCTCTGTGTGTTTATGGGTTACATTTTTGTAACCCGTGGCGTTAGGGAATGCTGTTGAACGGAGCGGTTGCTTAACAAACCACACCCTTCACTTGATGGAGTGTTATCTCACTTGTATGCGGGTTACATTTTTGTAACCCGCGAGTGTGGTGTGAGTTCGGAAACTTATGTGTGGGTGTTATATGTGTCTGTGGGTTACATTTTTGTAACCCGTGTTGTTGTGTGTAGGTAAATTACTGGGTTGGTGCTCTATGTGTCTGCGGGTTACATTTTTGTAACCCGTGATAGATTGTGTGTGGGGGAAAGCTAATGGGTTGGTGCTCTGTGTGTTTGCAGGTTACATTTTTGTAACCCGTGATAGATTGTGTGTGGGAAAGCTAATGGGTTGGTGCTCGGTGTGTCTGCGGGTTACACTTGTAATCCGTGAGTGTGGTGTGAGTTCGGAAACTTATGTGTGAGTGCTCCGTGTGTTTGTGGGTTACATTTTTGTAACCCGTGGCGTTAGGGGATGGTGTTGAACGGAGCGGTTGTTTTACAGACCACACCCTTCACTTGATGGAGTGTTATCTCACTTGTATGCGGGTTACATTTTTGTAACCCGCGAGTGTGGTGTATGAGGGGTAATGAAGTGACGGTGTCCCATGTGTCTGCGGGTTACATTTTTGTAACCCGTGATGTGGTGTGAGTTTGGAAGCTAGTGTGGGTGCTCGGCGTTTATGTTGGTTACATTTTTGTAACCCGTGGCGTTAGGGGATGGTGTTGAACGGAGCGGTTGTTTGACAAACCACACCCTTCACTTGATGGAGTGTTATCTCACTTGTATGCGGGTTACATTTTGTAACCCGCGAGTGTGGTGTGAGCTTGGGATGCTAGTGTGAGTGCTCGGCGTTTATGTTGGTTACATTTTGTAACCTGCTAGTGAGGTGTGAGTTCGGAAACTTATGTGCGGGTGCTCTATGTGTTTGTGGGTTACATTTTTGTAACCCGTGAGTGTGGTGTATGAGGTGTAATGAAGTGACGGTGTCCCATGTGTCTGCGGGTTACATCTTTGTAACCCGTGAGTGTGGTGTGGGCGTGGAAGCTAATGTGTGAGTGCTCTATGTGTTTATGGGTTACATTTTTGTAACCCGTGGCGTTGGGGAATGGTGTTGAATGGAGCGGTTGTTTCACGCACCCACATCCTCGAGTTAGTTGTGAGTTTGCGAAGATAGTGTGGGTGCTCTGTGTGTCTGTGGGTTACATTTTTGTAACCCGTGAGTGTGTAGTGTGTAGGTGAATTAGAGGGCTGGTGCTCTGTATGTCTGCGGGTTACATTTTTGTAACCCGTGACACCAAAGGGGATCTGATACAAAAAAGGACTCCCCCGCAAATAAAGCCTATGTGCCACACTCTGATAGGTTATCGAACTATTGTAGATGATTATTATAAGGTAGTGGAGATTGTTGAGTGGTTGAAGGTGTGCTAGCCAAAGAGAGTCTCACTTCGCATCTAAAATCTATAGTAATATTTTGTGCAATGTCCCTGGGAGTGTTGTTCGTTTGGGAAATTCTTTTTAATTTTGTAGCAAACAAAGATAGATTAAACATAATGCCTATGGTAAAATAACAGACAATAGGGACATATAAACATAAAAAGCGTTAGCTTGTATTTCGGGAAATTGAAACTTCGACACTTTCAACATTGCACCCAAGGAATAAAGTTTGACGCTCACATCATCCTATGGTGTGGGCATTATTCCGTATATATGGGTGCACAGGTAGTCGAAGACCTCAATTTCCAATATAAGGTAATATTGTCCGCACTTTTTATTTTTAGTCTCATCTTTATATATCTGATTATGCGGATGTGTCTAACCTATTAACATTATATATTATGAATAAGTTTATATTAAAGTCTTTTTCGCTTATACTTCTTTCATTAAGTCTTGTAGGTTGTTTTGGTAATGAGCCTCGTAAGACAGAGCCAAATCCATCATATGAAGGATACTATAGATTTGACTGGGGAGGACGACCTATTACGCTTTACCTATTCAATGAGGATCCTGATTCAAAAGAACATGAAGGAATATTTGTGTTGTCTAACAGTAGTAGCGGTGAGTCGTTTAGAGGAACATATTATGAATCTGGTGATATACTATATTGCAATCCCGATGAGTGGAGATATGGAGTTATATCCATGAATTTTAAATATAATAAAGTTGGTTCTGAATCTGGATATCTTTGGTGGTTCGAAGATTCAGCGCCGGCCAGGTCATATGATACGAACCATGAATATTGTTTTAGATATCGTTATACTAAGGAATTATATTGAGGAAAACGATTAGCCCTAGGTGAGCAAGCGGAACGCTTGCCACAAGCCTCCCTTATCAAAGGGAGTTTTGGAGGGATTGTATGAATAAATATTTCATTCCAAATCTAAGACTAGGACTCGAACTGCGGTCAGCAGAGCGAGAGCAAACCAAGGTGATTTGATTGGGCGAAATACCGAAGGTATAGAAGATAGGGTGAGTGTTAGTGCCAAGCTTGCTTGAGCAACTAATATTCACCCAATATTCTTAAGTTGTGCAGCAACTTGCCCAATCAAGCACTGCCGACAAGTTTGCCGAGCCGCCACAGTCAGTGCGAGTCCTATCCTGGGCACATAACAAAAATAAGAGTAGCCGCGAAAGCTACTCTTATTTTGTGCCCAGGATAGGACTCGAACCTACATGCCGTGAGGCACTCGCACCTGAAACGAGCGCGTCTACCATTTCGCCACCTGGGCAACGAAACGTTTGACAAAAGTAGTATATTTTTTTGAAATTTTGTATATTTGTGCGAAATTAATTTGTTTTAGCGGGCATGCATGGGTTGTGCCCCATCAAAAATTATCGAAGATATGTTGAAGTCATGGAGATTGAGTAGCCTTACTACGGCGCAAAAAATAGCTATCTGGACAGTAGTCCTTGTTGTTGCTGACCAGATTGTTAAGATTTTGGTACATACACATTTACAGGTGGGTGAGAAGATATCTGTCTTCCCATGGTTCAACCTCTGCTATGTCGAGAATCCGGGCTTCGCCTTTGGCATGCAGCTTGGTGGTGATGGTGCTAATTGGGGAAAGATTGTGCTTAGCCTCTTCCGCTTGGTGATGATTGGCGCAATCATCTATGGTATACGCTATGTGCTCAATAAGCGCAATGATATCCCTAAGGGTGTTATTGTTGGTGCTGTCCTTATCCTTGCTGGTGCTATCGGCAATATGGTGGATAGCATGTTCTATGGTCTCTTCATCGAGGGCCAGGATGCTGGCTTCCTCACAGGTAAGGTCATAGATATGATTCATCTGCCGCTCTTCAAGTGGGAGAGTGCTCCCGACTTCTTGAGTTTCTTGGTGGGTAGCGATGGCTACTTCTTTGGTGCGGTATTCAATGTTGCCGATGCCTATATATCGTGTGCTGTAGTATACCTTCTTATCTTCCACTATAAGTTCTTCAAGTAGCCTAAGTATGGGTGTTGTTGATGATTTCTTGCGCTATATCGAGGGTGAGCGACGCTACTCGCCTCTCACGGTGCGCAACTATCGTCACGACATCGAGAGTTTCATCGCATGGTGTGGTCTCTCGTGTGAGAGCTTTGTCCCCGAGGATGTTGACCGCACAGATATCGAGGGGTGGATTGTCTATCTATCTAAAGATCGGGGGCTCAAGGCCTCGTCGGTAAATCGCAGTGTAGCCTCGCTGCGCTCCTTTTGGCGATGGATGCTTGTGCATAGGCGCACTGAGCGAGATATAGTATCTACCATAGCGCCCAGTCGCACACCACGACGTCTTCCTACCTTTGTTGCTGACTCTCGCATGGATGACGTGCTCAAGGGGTTGTCGGAGGATATAGCATCGGAGGATGTGTCACGTGTGCGTGATGCTGTTATAATATTGATGTTCTACACCTTAGGTCTGCGTCTTGCGGAGCTTCATGGTGCTAATGATGAGGATATATCTGCCGACTTTAGGTCTATCAGGGTTCTGGGCAAGGGCAACAAGGAGCGTGTTGTCCCCATCATCGGCGTTGTGGGCGATGTGATAAAAAAGTATTTTCGTCTAAAATCTTCGCAAAATATTTGCATAGGTCAAAAAAAAGCATTAATTTTATCTTCGAAAGGGGAGCGAATAAGTCAGCGTACGATGCAGCGCATTGTCGACAGGGTGCTTAAGGCTTCGGGGGTGCAGGGCAAGAGCTCACCGCATGTCCTTCGCCACACCTTCGCCACCCATCTGCTCAATATGGGGGCAGACCTCAGGGAGATACAGGAGCTTCTTGGACATAGCTCGCTGAAAGCCACACAGGTATACACCCATAATAATATAGAGCAGTTGAAGATGGTATATAGTAGGGCACACCCTCACGAGCGTGAGTAGATAGCCCTATGTTATAGATGACAAGACAGTCCCAACCGTGGGAGTCTGGGACACTATATATAAACTTAATACCTTTGAGCTATGAACGTACAGATTCAGTCGGTGAAATTTGATGCAGGCAAGCAGCTGCTAGAGTTTATTCAGAAGAAGATGGATAGATTGGATCGCTTTGTCGATGAGAGAGCGGGTGACGTTGAGGTTGTTTTGCGCCTCGATCCCGATTCTGAGAAGGGTAACAAAGTTGTAGTAATCTCGCTTCGAGTTCCTGGTGGCGATATTAGGGTTGAGGAGCGTGCATTCACCTTCGAGGAGGCTATTGACAACTCTATGGATATTATCAAGCGTCAGCTTGAGAAGGCTAAGGCAAAGTTCGAAAAGTAGACCGATAAAACATAAGTGAAGATTTAGGGTTGCCCGATGTTAAAGCATCGGGCAACTCGCTTTTTATATTATTGGTCTAATAATTTGGTAGATAATGAAATAATAGCTATCTTTGTTTTACAAAAAAAAACTACTTAATCCACCCATTTATGGAGTTAGCTTCGGGTACTCTCCTTGAGAGAGGTAAATATCGTATTATCTCTACCCTAGGCCAGGGCGGTTTTGGCATTACCTATCTTGCCGAGCAGGTCATGGCCGAGCGCAAGGTCTGCATCAAGGAGTTCTTTCCTAAGGATTACTACAATCGCGATGAGAATGCTTGTAGCATATCGCTGGTGTCCAAAGGTGGTGCAGATATTATGAATGCCTATAAGGCTAAGTTTATCAAAGAGGCTAAGACTATCGCAAATCTCGACCACCCCAATATCATACATATCATAGATGTCTTCGAGGAGAACAATACAGCATACTATGTTATGGAGTATGTCAACGGAGGATCGCTTCGTGATATTGTCAAACAGCAGGGTGCGCTACCTGAGGCTCTGGCTGTTAGGTATATCCGAGCTATTGCAGATGCTCTTAGCTATATCCACGAGCAGCGTATCAATCACCTTGATGTCAAACCAGGTAATATTGTTGTGCACCCCAGGAGTGACCACGCTGTATTAATTGACTTCGGTCTTTCTAAGCACTATAAGAGTGGTGGTGACCAGACTAGCTCCACGCCTGTGGGCATCAGTCATGGCTATGCTCCTATCGAGCAGTATAAGGCGGGAGGTGTTAGTACATTCTCACCTGCTACGGATATCTATTCACTGGGCGCTACTCTCTACTATCTTGTGACTGGCATGGTGCCACCCTCGGCAACCGATATAGGTAGGGATGGTATAGATGTTCCTAATGCTAACATATCACCATCTGTACGAAGAACAATTAAACACTCCATGAGCTACTGGCGTGAGGATCGTCCTCAGTGTATCGAGGAGTTTTTGATGTTACTTGATAATGATGAGGTGGCTGCGCCTGTTGTTGCTTCTACATCTGCTTCCGCCGAGGTTACTGTTCTAAGTGTTGAATCAGCCACTACCTCCGAGCCTACGAGGGCTTCGGTGTCGACAGCCCCCGTGACTAAACGAGGATACAAGGCCTTGACACTCTTGATGATGGTTCTTATTGGTATTATAGCAGGTGTTGCAACATTCGTCTTGCTTGGTGGCTTCTCGAAGAGTTGGGCTCCTAAAAAGGCTGCAGATACGGTTGTCGTTGAACAGACTGAAATGGCAGAAACTGCAGTGGGACTAGTCGAAGATGAATGCATTAATTGGAGCGAGGCGCAAACGGAATGTTGTGTTATAGATGAAAGGGAGGTGAATGCAAAGCGACCAGAAGTTATTAAGCTTGAAAGGGAGGTGAATGCAAAGCGACCAGAAGCTATGAAGTCTGAAGTTAAAGTTGTGGAACAATCTATGTCCAAACCTAGCCACGTAGAAGAAGACCATGGTCGACTAGAAGTTATAAATCCTGAAGCTATGTTCCCACCTATCCACGTAGAAAAAGAACGTGGTCATATGACAACAAATATATTACAAACCAGCAGCCATGGTAATCATATACAGGGTATGGGCTCCGGCGAATGTGAATCTAATTATTGATCCCCTCCAATTATTAAGATATTAGATACTAATAGGTTATATGTAAAACTGTGAGGCAAAATGTCTCGCAGTTTTTTTTGTATTGTAAGAGTGATGTTATGCACGTAGCATACGCGTCATTACCTAACTATAAAAAGAGAGGTGCTCGATACAATGTCGAGCACCTCAAAATATTATCTCTTAGAGCTGATTAGCGGCGTGGCTTGATATCAAGCTTAACGGGCTTAATCATGTTCTCAGGAGAGAGGATAGTGTCGAGCTCCTCCTTAGTAAGGATGCCGTGCTCCAATACGAGGTCGTATACACGACCGCCAGTAGCCATAGCCTCCTTAGCAATCTTTGTAGAGTTCTTATAGCCGATGATTGGGTTGAGGGCTGTAACAACACCGAAGCTGTCCTGAACATACTTGCGGCACTGCTCCTCGTTAGCTACGATGCCATCAACGCAGTTTACGCGCAAGGTGTCGAAGCCGTTCATCATGATCTCAGCAGACTCGAAGCAGCACTGTGCCATTGTAGGCTCCATGGCGTTAAGCTCCATCTGAGCCTCCTGTGCGCACATAGCAACACATGCGTCGTTACCGATAACCTTGTAGCAGATCTGGTTCATAACCTCTGGGATAACTGGGTTAACCTTACCTGGCATGATTGAAGAGCCTGGCTGACGTGCTGGAAGGTCGAACTCGTGGAGACCGCAACGTGGACCTGATGCCAAGAGACGAAGGTCGTTACAGATCTTGTTGAGCTTAACAGCTACGCGGCGCAATGCTGATGAGTAGCCTACCATGCAAGTGGTATCAGATGTAGCAGCTACGAGGTCCTCAGCAAGCTTGATGTCCCAACCGGTGATCTGACGCAAAGCAGCGATGCACTTCTCAGAGTACTCAGGCTCAGAGCAGATACCTGTACCGATAGCTGTAGCACCCATGTTCACTGTGAGGAACTCCTCGGCAGCAAACTCAAGGTTCTTGCGCTCCTCCTTCAAGATCTGAGCGAAAGCACCGAAGGTCTGACCAAGAGTCATAGGCACAGCATCCTCGAGCTGTGTACGACCCATCTTAAGGATGTGAGCAAACTCCTTAGCCTTCTTCTCGAATGACTCGATGAGGGCGTTGTAGTGGCCCATGAACACCTTGTGTGTAGCGTAGAGACCGAGGTGGATACCGCAAGGGTATGCATCGTTTGTTGACTGTGAGCAGTTAACGTGGTCGTTAGGTGAGCAGTACTGATACTCACCAGCCTCGTGACCCATAATCTGGAGTGCACGGTTAGCGATAACCTCGTTAGCGTTCATATTTGTTGTTGTACCCGCACCGCCCTGGATCATGTCGCAT
Source organism: Alistipes sp. (assembly GCA_045647535.1). Classification (GTDB taxonomy): domain Bacteria; phylum Bacteroidota; class Bacteroidia; order Bacteroidales; family Rikenellaceae; genus Alistipes. The sequence continues at coordinate 21,401 of JAZRMM010000006.1, read as the reverse complement.
GGGAAGTGGTCGTGGTGCTGACCCTGCATAATCTCGAGGCAAGCCTTTGAGATGCCATTGAACTGCTCGTCAGTCAAGAGGCCGAGCTGGTGGTTAGCCTCAGCAGCACCGAGCTTTGTCATTGCCAAACCATTGATAAACAATGGGTAGTCGTTAAGGTGGAAACGGCTGATTGGGAAGTTTTCGATACCGCGCAATGTCTGTACGCCATAAAGAGCCTCAACGGGCACCTCCATCTCGCCGAGAAGGTCACTCTCGATACGAGTCTTACCTGAAAAATTAATAGCCATAGTTGGTTGTTTTAGTTTTATGTTTAAATAATTGTTGTTGTTTCCGTTCGCTATATTAGATATATTATGCAAAGATAATAAATTTTTTATGATGTTGCATTCAAAAGGGCAAATATATTTTTTATTTATCACCTCTGCTCTCACTTTTTCTATGATTTTTGGTCGCCGCCCCATCTCTGTGGATGCTATCTTTGTGGCATCCTTAATCCTACTCTGGGTCTTGGCTCGGAGTTTAATCTAAAAAATCATAGTTATGAAAAAGTCTATTGTCGTGGTGGCCATTGTTGTCACCCTTGCCACCATTGTGTGTGGCTATGTTATCGCCTCGCTAAGTGATGAGTGTGGGCGCCTTAGGGCAAATCAGCGAGCATTGCTTATGGACGTGGAGCTATATCGCACACGAGCCAATGAGTCGGCAGCATCTGTCGAGGTGTTGCAACTATCTGTGAGTGAGTTTCGTGAGCTTCGTGCCAAGGATGCCAAGCATATCGAGGATCTTAGCATAAAGCTTAGGCGTGCGGAGAGCTATGCCAAGAGTGCTACGACCTCTACCTATGAGGAGCGCCTACCCCTCAGAGATACCATCATCCTGCGTGATACGGTCCGCATCTTCGAGGGTGGTGACGAGTGGAGCAGGGTGCAGGGCAGTGTGACGGCTGATAGCGTCACCTACTCGTTAAGTAGTGTCGATACGCTCTACCAGGTGGTACATCGTGTGCCTCGTAAGTTTCTCTTCATACGCTTTGGCACCAAGGCCATACGCCAGGAGATAGTGTCGTCTAATCCACATACCACGCTTGTCTACTCGGAGTATGTGGAGCTTCCGAAGCGTCGTAAGCGAAGGTAGCCTTTAGGCTATTATGCCTATCATCTTGGTGATTAAATAATTTGCATTTCTGGTTATATATGAAAATTTTTACTATCTTTGCACGATTATATATATGAAGGTTATGGTGCGGGTAGCGATATTTCCAGGGTCTTTCGACCCATTCACACGAGGTCATCAGGCCATTGTCGATGAGGCGTTGCGCATCTTCGATAGGGTAGTAATCGCCATTGGTCACAACATTGCTAAGCGTGGTATGCTCTCGGTGGAGAGGCGCAAGAGCCTTATCGAGAGGGTGTATGCCGATAATGAGCGTGTGGAGGTAACCATATACTCTACGCTTACGGGCGACGAGGCACGCCGTGTGGGCGCCCAGACCATAGTACGCAGTGTGCGCAATGCTGCCGACTTCGACTATGAGCGCACGATGGACCATGCTAACCGCCATGTGTTCCCTGAGTTGCGCACTGTGGTGGTCATTGCCCCTGCGGAGGTGGAGCATATATCCTCCTCGTTGGTGCGTGAGCTATATGCCTTTGGCCACTCGTGCAACGACCTTCTCCCCGAGGGTATAAGCCTCGAGGATTACATCGAAAAATAGTAACTAAAAACCCAATATTATGCAATTTACAGCAGAGATGATTGCCGGACTCCTAAACGGCACAATCGTTGGCGACAAGGGCGCTACCGTATCTACCGTATCATCTATCGATGGTGGCAAGGCGGGCTCTTTGGCCTATCTTACAAACCCAGCTTACGAGCAGTATATATATACAACCGAGGCATCTATAGTGCTTGTCGATAGCACCTTTGAGCCTAAGCAGGAGGTTAAGACAACACTTATCAAGGTGGAGAACGTTGGTATGTGCGTGCTCAACCTCTTGGAGATGTATAACGCCTCACGCCCACGTAAGACAGGCGTGTCGAAGCTCGCCTCTATCCACGATGGCGCAAAGGTTGGCGATAACTGTTTTATTGGCGACTTTACTGTAATTGAGGGCACAGCCGAGGTGGGTGACAACGTACAGATCTACCCACAGTGCTACATTGGTGACAATGTCAAGATTGGTGAGGGCACTAAGATATACCCTGGCGTGAAGATATATGAGGGCTGCGTCATTGGCAAGAACTGTATCCTTCACGCAGGTGTTGTCATCGGCGCTGATGGTTTCGGCTTTGCACCAAAGGAGGATGGTACCTTCGCTAAGATCCCACAGCTCGGTAATGTCATTATAGAGGATAATGTGGAGCTTGGTGCCAACACTTGTGTTGACCGTGCTAAGACTGACTCTACAATCATCCGCTCGGGTGTTAAGCTCGACAACCTTATCCAGGTGGGTCACAACGTACAGATTGGCTCAAATACCGTGATGTCGGCACAGGTGGGCATTGCTGGAACAACAAAGATTGGCTCTAACTGCTTCGTTGGTGGTCAGGTGGGCTTTGCCGACCATATCACCGTGGGTAACAACTGTAAGATTGGCTCACAGAGTGGTTTGGATAAGAGCGTGCCCGATGGCGAGATCCGCTTCGGTTCACCAGCACTCCCCGGTGTTCAGTATCACCGCTCGTTTGCTGTGTTCAAGAACCTCCCAGAAATGGCGCAGAAGCTCCGCGAGTTGGAGAAGCGTTTGGTAAAGGTTGAGGAGAAGTAGTGTGAGCGAGGGTTTGCGCATAATGGGTATCGACCCAGGTACCAACTATATGGGCTATGGCCTCATCGAGATTAGGGATGGCAAGCCTCAGGCGTTGGTGCTTGGTGAGATAGATATGCACAAGATGGGCGATGCTCACCAGAAGCTACGCTACATCTTCGAGCGTGTGCGCAACCTTACGGAGATATATCGACCCACGCAGGTGGCTTTCGAGTCGCCATTCTTTGGCACCAATGTGCAGTCTATGCTCAAGCTCGGCAGGGCGCAGGGTGTGGCCATAGCTGCGGTGCTGAGTGTCGATGGCGATATAGCTATCGAGGAGTACGCCCCATCGCGCATCAAGCAGGCGATAACGGGCCGTGGACAATCATCCAAGGAGCAGGTGGCTACGATGATTAATTCGATCCTCGGTACCGATTATAAGCCCCGCAAACTCGATGCAACGGATGGTATGGCCGTGGCCTTGTGCCACTGGTTCACCTCGAGCAATATTCTCACACGTGCTACGGCGGGTGAGAAGCGTAAGGGCTTGGGTGGTGATAGCAAAGCCCGCAAGGGCAGCTCGTCGTGGGAGAGCTTCATAAAGTCAAACCCCGACAGGGTGAAGCGATAACACAATAATCGCTGGGTTAAAGCGTTGTATGTTAGAAATATAAACCTGAAACTAATAATAACAATGAAAAAGATTTTTACAATCCTCGCAATGGCTGCAATGGTAGCATGTGGCGGCGGCGATAAGAAGAAGGCTCAGGAGGCAGCTCAGGAGACAACCCAGGAAACAACTCAGGAAACAACCCAGGAAACAGCTCAGGAGATAGTTTCGGAGGTGATTGTCACAGAGAAGCTATCTAATGAGATTAGCGGTGATTTGTCGGCTCTTGACGAGATTCCTGCAACAATAACAATAGAGTACCAGGATAATATCGTTAAGGTGAACGTTGACGAGAATGGTAAGTTTGCCACAACCATCGACACATACGATGGTGATGGAATAAATGTCATTGTTAACAACGAGCTTCGCTCGTGGTGCTACGCCGATGGCAGCGCCGTTAACTTTGTGTATGAGGATGGAGCGCTCAAGCCAGTAGGCTCTGCATTGACCGATAAGTGGCTTAAATATGGCGACGAGCTTGGCGCCTTGATTGATGCCATGTATATGTCATCAAGTGAGGAGGCAGAGGCTAATTATCAGGCAGTCCTTCAGAGCATGGTTGACTTCATGAATGCAAATATCGACAACCCTCTATCACTCGGCCTCCTATCAACATATGTTGGTTATGGTGGCGATGAGGCTTTGGCAACCGAGATCTTTAACAAGATAGACACACGTTATGAGAACCTCGAGGCATATAAGAGTTTCAAGGCTACGATGGTTGGCGCTGAGCTTATCGACCTCGAGCTTCGTAATACAGAGGGTGAGATGGTCCGCGTATCGGATCTATGCAAGAGCGGCAAGTGGGTGCTCATCGACTTCTGGGCTACATGGTGTGGTCCTTGCCGTGGCGAGATACCTCACCTTGTTGCGGCATACGAGAAGTTCGCACCTAAGGGCTTGGAGATCTATGGCGTATCGTTCGACCGCAATGGCACCGAGGATCGCTGGAAGCAGTTCATCGTTGAGAACAACATGGCGTGGGTTAACGTATGGGGTACTGGCGAGGATGGCTCATGGGAGGCTGGCGAGAGCTTCGGTGTGAATGGCATCCCTGCCAACTTCTTGTACTCTCCCGAGGGTAAGCTTGTGGCTAAGAACCTTCGAGGCGAGGACGTAGAGCGAATCCTTAGCGAGAATATTAAGTAATTGTAAATATAAAGAGCTATGAAAAATCTATTTCTTTTGATTTGTAGCGTTGCTACGTTGGGTCTTTGCAACGCATCGGCTAACGATGGTGCACCTCAGCCTGGTGATACTTATATTAATATAGAGCTTCCTGCCGTAGATGGCGGTGTTGTTGCCGTGTCGGATCTTCTTGATCAGGGCAAGTGGGTGCTCGTTGACTTCTGGGCTACATGGTGCGGTCCTTGCCGTGGTGAGATCCCTCACCTCGTTGAGGCCTACGCTAAGTTCGCTACTAAGGGGTTTGAGATCTATGGCGTGTCGCTTGACCGTCCGGGTACTGAAAGCCGTTGGGCGCAGTTCGTTGCAGAAAATGGTATGAGATGGGTTAATGTTTGGGGCTCGGACGATCGCTCGGCAACTACCGCCTATGAGGTTAGGTCTATCCCCTCAAATTTCCTTATCTCGCCATCTGGTGAGATTGTCGCTGTAGATTTGCGTGGTGAGAACATCGAAAAAGTGCTTTCGAGATTTATTCGATAAACACTTGATTATCAATACAAACGAAAAGCGGCACTAAAAAGTGTCGCTTTTTTTTGAAAAAAAGTTGTAAAAATATTTGGTGGTTTAAAATATTTGCTCTACATTTGCACTCGCAAAAGCAAAGGATATGGCTCCGTAGCTCAACTGAATAGAGTACTTGACTACGGATCAAGCGGTTCCAGGTTTGAATCCTGGCGGAGTCACAAAGCGGCAATCGAAAGGTTGCCGCTGCTTTTTTTTATCTATCTACCACATATCACGTCATGACCTCCCTCGGCTTATCTATCGCTTGCGGTTGAGGGCATCCTCGGCAGTCATGGTGGTGATGAGTACTACGCCATTGACACCTCGGAAGCCATACATGTTCGAACCCTTGATAATCTCTACGGACTTCACGTCGTAGAGGTTTATCATCTCAAGGCGGGTCTCCATGCCGTCGCAGAGAATAAGCACTGCAGAGGATCCATTTATGGAGTTCTGTGTGCCAAGGCATAGCTCCCCATTGATATATCGAAGTCCTGGGTAGCACATCTGTATAGCCTCAAGTAGCCCTTTGGCTCCCGTTGCACGTAGCCTATCTCCCGATATGCCCGATGAGTAGTCGGTGCTCTCGCGGCGCTTGACGTAGCCAAAACCGTAGTTCATCAACTCCTCGGACTCCTCGGCAGTGAACTCCTGAGTATCGCCACTCCACACTATATCTATGCTACGACGCCCCTCTATGGCGATGCGTAATGTCTCACGCTTAATGACAATCTCCAAAATGTCGTCATCCTTAACATCCGTTAGGCCAAAGCGACCCTTGCCGTCGGAGGTCGTCTGCTTATCGCTACCAACAACCTTTATCCTTGCTCTTACTCCCTTGCCTTCGCGTGTGACTATTCTGCCGTTGAATGGCTCGTCGGCAAGTAGTGTGGTGGTGATGCATAGAAGCATGCATAGTAGTGCAAAACGTTTCATAACTCTCTTGTTTATATATACAAAGATATGTAATTATTACAAAAATTGCAATAGTCGTATAATTATTGCATATTCTTAAAAATATTTATTATATTTGTGGTAATTTTAGGACATAATACTAATCAATAATCCATATACTACTATGAAAGAGGCTATTGCAATTCTTACGGGTGGCGGTCCTGCTCCCGGTATGAACACCGTTGTTGGCTCTGTTGCCAAGACCTTCCTTGCAAAGGGTTATCGTGTTATAGGTCTTCACTATGGCTATTCGGGTCTTTTCAACCCAAATCCACGCTATGAGGATCTTGATATGTTCCGTGTGGACTACATCTTCAACCAGGGTGGTTCATACCTCACCATGAGCCGTTTCAAGCCATCGGACGAGGATTTCGAGAAGAACTTCAACCTTGAGTTCTTCAAGACAAATAACATTAAGTTGCTTGTTACCGTAGGTGGTGATGACACTGCATCAACAGCTAACCGCATAGCAAAGTTCCTTGATGCTAAGCAGTATCCTATTGCTAACATCCACGTTCCTAAGACTATCGACAACGACCTACCATTGCCAGCAGGTATGCCTACATTTGGCTACCAGTCTGCAAAGAATGCAGGTTCTGTTATCGGTCGTGCCGTATATAACGATGCTCGCACCTCGGCTAACTGGTTCGTTGTTGCAGCCATGGGTCGCTCGGCAGGTCACCTTGCCTTCGGTATTGCATCTGCTTGCCACTACCCAATGATCATCATCCCTGAGATGTTTAACAAGACCAAGATCACCATCGATAAGATTATCAGCCTTATCGTTTCGGCTATCGTTAAGCGTAAGATCCTTGGTATGGACTACGGCGCTGCTATGGTATCTGAGGGTGTGTTCCACGCTCTTGATCAGGATGAGATCCTTAAGTCTGGCATCCACTTCTCTTACGACGACCACGGCCATCCAGAGCTTGGTAAGGTCTCTAAGGCTGAGATGTTCAACACCTTGCTCGAGAAGCGTTGCAAGGCTCTTGGCGTAAAGGTTAAGTCACGTCCTGTGGAGATTGGCTACGAGGTACGTTGCCAGACCCCATGTGCCTTCGACCTTGTTTATTGCTCACAGCTCGGTATGGGTGTTTATAAGCTCTTCTCTGAGGGTAAGACAGGCTGTATGGTATATATCAGCCAGGAGGGCTACGTGTCGCCTCTCTACTTGAAGGATTTGCAGGATCCTGAGACTGGCAAGATTCCACCACGTCTCGTTGATATCAACGCAGATAAGATTCACCAGGTTATCGACAACTTGATGCACTACATCACCGAGGAGGATTACGAGGCAGCTAAGGCATACCTCCCTAACCCTGAGGAGTACGACTTCAAGAAGATTTTGAACTGGTAGTCGTTGACTTGACTATCTACTAAGACGTGTTCGGCAACTGTCGAACACGTCTTTTTTTTGCCTTGTTGATAGTAGGGTTTTATCAATAGCTTTAGATTAACCTAGAGTAGGGTAGCTTCTCACCTTATATGCTCCCCATCACCTGTAAACAACAAAGGCTGCCCGTGGGCAGCCTTTGAAGAGATATGACGCAATGTTATCTACGCTGGCGGCGCTGCTCACGGTTGAGCTGCTCCTGCTGCTGCTTGAGCAACTCCTCATAGCGCTGCTGGAACTTAGACTTCTTGCGAGGCTTAGAGGCATTTGCCAAGAGGCGCTCACGTACCTTATTATCGTCAACCGAACGGCGGATGATGTACATGATAAGCATGGTGAGCATCTGTGATAGGAAGTAGTAGTAACACAAACCTGATGAGTAGCTATTGAAGAAGAATAGCATCATCACAGGCATGAAGTATACCATCATAAACTTCATCACACCCGCACCAGGCTGACCCGCTGTGGTTGCTGCCTGCTGCTTGTAGCTTATGTACGAGTAGCCGAAGAGTGATATTGCCATGAGCAATGCAAAGAGGCTCACGTGGTCACCATAGAATGGGATAGGGAATGGCAAATCTAAGACGCTATCGTATGATGAAAGGTCGTCGGCCCAGAGGAAGCTCTCGCCACGAAGCTCGATACTTGCAGGGAAGAAGCGGAACATTGCCCAGAGAATAGGCATCTGGATGAGAAGTGGTAGACAGCCACCCATAGGACTCACTCCCGCCTTTCGATACAGCTCCATAAGTGCCTGCTGCTTCTTCATGGCATCCTCCTTATTTGGGTACTTCTTGTTAATCTCCTCCATCTCGGGGCGTATAGCACGCATCTTGGCTGTCGACATATAGCTCTTATATGTGAGTGGCAAGATGATGAGCTTAACGATGATGGTGAGAATGAGGATGATAAGACCGAAGCCAAGACCATTATCCTTCAACCAGTTGAAGATAGGAATGGTGAGGTAGCGGTTGAGCCAACCAATCAACCAACCACCCATAGGGATGATCTCGTCGACGTGGTAGTCGCGACCCTGGAACGTAATGTTGCTTAGCACGTTATAATCGTTAGGACCATAGTAGAATGCAAACTCGTGGTTTAGCTGACCCTCGGCGTGAGGTATGATTACGCGTGCCTCGAAGTTCTTGACAAACTCTGGATTTTTCTCGTCGCCTGTCCAGAAGCACAAACCACCGTGTACCACACTCTTGGCGATAAGAACAGATGAGAAGTACTGCTGCTTGAGTGCAATCCAATCGAGGTTTCGGTGGTGCTCGCGTGAGCCATCAGCCTCAATCTCGTTGCTCTCATCCTCAGAGTGGCTGTAGAACATGATTGTTGAAGCGGTGCTCTCATTGGTAAAGCTCTTCTCGTTGTGCATTGACTTATTTCTCCACCAAAGGATGATCTCGTTGCTTGATACGAGATACTTCTCGAGGTTCTTCTGCTCAAGGTCGAAGTCTACGAGATAGTCCTTGCTCTCGTCGCCTGTGTTGTTGATGGTGTAGATGTACTTGATGTAGGCGTGCTCGGGATCCTCCTCTGTAAGTTCATCCAAAGGCAAGGTCATAATAACCGTAGCGCTAGTACCATCCTCCGATGCGATAGGACCTATGCAGTCGAAGATGAAGTCGTCGGTGTTAAATGCATTCTCACCCATCTGGAGATCTATACCAAAATATGCAGAGCCTGGTTTGATGAGGTTCACCAACTCGTTGCGCTGATCTGCGGCATAGCGTGTATATTTGTTAAGTTCAGCACCAGTAATCTTACCACCCTTAGTGTCGAAGCTTATGGTCATATAGTTGTTCTTAACATCTATAATCTCAGACTCCGCCTGAGAGCGATTATTAAGACCATGCTCGCTAAGCACCTCCTCGCTCTTTATTCTCTGCTGCTCCTTAAGTTCTGCCTCCTTTTGGATCTGGTATTGATCCATAGGCTTGTTGAGCTCTGCTGTGGTCTGTACAACCTTCTCCCGCTCGCTGTCTACATAGAACGAGTAGCCCACAAATACGGCTACCATGAGCAACAAGCCGATAATCGTTTTCTTATCCATCTTAATAGTGTTATCTCCACCTATCACAGGTGGGTTTTAGTTAGTTCAGTTAATCTTGTTTAGAACGTTAATCTCCAAAATTTATTACTTCTCATCACGGTACTTCAGGGCCTCCTGAACAAAACGTACGAACAATGGATGAGGATTTGCTGCTGTTGAGCGATACTCAGGGTGGTACTGTGCACCTACGAACCAGCGGTGTGATGGTATCTCCACAACCTCCACCAAGCCAGTGTCGGGATTAAGACCTGTAGCCTTCATACCGGCAGCCTCGAAGTCGGCAAGGAACGAGCTATTGAACTCATAGCGGTGGCGGTGACGCTCCACGATGTTCTCCTCACCATATGCCTCACGTACGCGTGAGCCCTCCTTGAGGTGACATGGGTAGCCACCAAGACGCATTGTGCCACCCTTGGCTGTAACCTTCTTCTGCTCCTCCATAAGGTCGATTACTGCATGCTTGGTCTGTGCCATCTCGCTTGAGTTAGCGTCGCTCCAACCAAGAACGTTGCGTGCGTACTCGATTACGGCGCACTGCATACCGAGGCAGATGCCGAAGAATGGAACGTTGTTCTCGCGAGCATAGCGCACAGCAACCAACTTACCCTCGATACCGCGGTTACCGAAGCCTGGGGCAACCATGATCGCCGACATATTGCCAAGGTAGTCGCTCACGTTGTCGATGGTTAGGCGCTCAGAGTTGATGTAGTGCAGCTTAACCTTAACCTCGTTGACAGCACCTGCGTGGATGAACGACTCGCTGATAGATTTGTAGGCATCGGGAAGCTCTGTGTACTTACCTACCAATGCAATATCTACAACGCTCTTTGGGTTCTTGATGCGCTCAACGAATGCCTGCCACTCGGTCATATCTGGCTCCTGGTCAGACTCCAAACCGAGCTTCTCCAAAAGTACACCATCGAGGTTCTGCTCGTGCATGCGCAATGGCACCTCGTAGATTGTTGGTACGTCGATAGACTGCACCACAGCCTCTGGTGTTACGTTGCAGAAGAGGGCTACCTTGCGGCGTACATCCTGGCTTAGCTCATGCTCCGAGCGGAGTACGAGGATGTCGGGCTGAAGACCATACGAGAGCAACTCCTTAACTGAGTGCTGTGTAGGCTTGGTCTTGAGCTCGCCCGATGCTGCCATATATGGGATGAGGGTGAGGTGTACCAATACGGTATTCTGGTAGCCAAGCTGGTAGCGAAGCTGACGTACAGACTCGATGAATGGCAACGACTCGATATCACCTACCGTACCACCAATCTCGGTGATGATGACATCGTACTTCTTGGTAGCGCCCAAGAGCTGCACGCGACGCTTAATCTCGTCGGTGATGTGAGGGATAACCTGCACGGTCTTGCCGAGGAACTCGCCGCTACGCTCCTTCTCGATGACACACTGGTAGATCTTACCTGTTGTCACGTTGTTGTTCTTGGTAGTCTGAATAGAGGTAAAGCGCTCGTAGTGGCCAAGGTCGAGGTCGGTCTCGGTACCATCCTCGGTAACGTAGCACTCGCCATGCTCGTATGGGTTGAGTGTACCTGGGTCGACGTTGATGTATGGGTCGAGCTTCTGGATAGTCACAGAGTAACCGCGAGCCTGCAAAAGGCGTGCGATAGATGCTGAGATAATACCCTTGCCAAGTGATGACGCTACACCACCGGTGACAAATATGTACTTTGGTTTAGAGAGTTTCATAGCAAAATATTTCTTTTAATTATCGTTATCTCTTCCATGTTGTGCGTTATGCGTTGTGCTTAGCCTCCTCCTGGTCGATGAGCTTCACCTTCTCGATAAGCTCGGCCATCTCGCGCTTAGCACGCTCAATCTTCTCGCGTACGTCGGCGATGAGCGACTCTGCATTCTTCGACTTAGAGAAGAAGCCTATGTTGTTCTCCAAGAGGGCGATATCCTGCTCCATCTGGCGCACCTTGTTGTAGAGCTTCTCGCGCTCGGAGCGTAGCTGGGTGCCACCCTTCATATTAGATACGCGCTCCTTGAAGCGGGTCATCGAGCGGTCGCGCTCCGATGAGCGGAGTGTCGAGAACATACCATCGACAATTGCCTTGTACTCCTTCTGCAAGGCATCCTTGTGCTTGATGGGCACGAAGCCTATCTGGCTCCAACGACGCTGGAACTCCTTGACAAGGTCGAAGCCTCCAGCCTTGATGTCTGCAGCCTTCATCTCCTCGAGCAATGCCTGCTTGAGTTTGAGGTTCTGCTCGTGCTCGCTATCTATAGACGAGAAGTGAGCAGCCTTACGCTCGAAGAACTTGTCGCAAGCGGCACGGAAACGCTTCCAGATGGCATCCGAGTGGCGACGTGCTACGGCACCGCTCTTCTTCCACTGTGCCTGAAGAGCTATGAGCTCGTCGGTGGCGTGCTTCCAATCCTCCGACATGGCTAAGGCCTCAGCCTGTGCGCAGAGCTCCTGCTTGATGAGAAGGTTGTTCTCCATCTCGCTCTTCTGGCCTGCGTAGTACTCGCGCTTAAGCTCGAAGAACTTGTCGCAAGCGGCACGGAAACGCTCGTATATGCGGTTGTTATCCTTCTTAGGTGCATAGCCAATGGTCTTCCATACACGCTGAATCTCCAAGAGCTCCTCGCCAGCCTTGTTCCACTCCTTGCGTGAGGTGATTGGCTGCACAAGTAACGCCTCGGCCTTCTCGCAAAGCTCGCTCTTGAGTGCGAGGTTCTTGGTCTGCTCGGCCTTAAGGCTCTCGAAGTGCTCCTGATGGCGCTTGTTGATGCGGCTCGATGCCTCCTTGAAGCGCTCCCAAAGCGACTCCTTGAACTCGATGGCCACAGGGCCTGTCTCGCGCCACTCGTCGTGAAGCTTCTGTAGCTTGCGGAATGCCTCCACAATCTGCGACTCGATGACTAAGGCCTCGGCCTGCTCGCAGAGGGCGAGCTTAACCTCGTAGTTCTTCTTAAGGTCGAGGTCGCGAAGCTCCTTGTTTATCTTAATGAAGTTGTAGAAGTTCTCGACATGAAGGTTGTATGTCTCCCACAAATCCTTGACATTCTGCTGTGGCACCAGACCAGTCTCCTTCCACTTTGTCTGTAGCTCACGGAAGCGTGCAAAGGTGGTGTTCATGGTCTCGTCAGAGTTTATAAGCTCCTTAAGCTCCTCGATGATGGCGAGCTTAACCTTGAGGTTGGCCTCCTTGTTGGCCTCGAGCTGTGCGATGTGCTTGTCGCGCTGCTCGCGATATATGCCAAAGAGCTCCTTGAAGCGCTGCTCGTTGGCATCGGGTGATGGGGTGAAGGCCTCGGCCTCGCCACCAGCCTCAATGAAGGCCTTGCGCTCAGCCTCTACACGAGCACGATGCTGCTTGTAGAAAGCTATCTTTATAGCCTCGACTACTGGACGCAGTGTCTGTACTGGCTCCGACTCAATCTTGCTTGCGAACAGAGCCACGAGCTCCGCCTCGCCCATTCCCGAAAGGTCGTCGTTAGCAGTTGCTGCAGCCTCCTGCTCCTCGGTAGTCTCCTCTCCAATGTCGAGTCCCGCCTCGTCGGCAGCCAGTGCTGCCTCCTCCTCGGCGAAGGTCTCGCTCATTGATGGTGTAGCCTCCTCATCAGGGGTCTCGGTGCTCTCTGCCATTGTAGTACAAGAGGTGTTAGTCTGCGTATCTTCGGCAGTGTTGCCGACAGGCTCCACGGGAGCCGTAAGGTTAATCTTCTCAGTAGCCATCGCTTACTTGTTTTTAGGTTGATTGAACGCGCGCGCTATGCGCATATATTTCTGCAAATATAGTAAATCTTTTTCAAAGATGGAACTCATTGTGTAATTTATTTATTTGTGGCTTATGTTGCGATTTGAGTAATGGTGTAATATTGGAGTATATGGTGTATTTATAAATGAATATAAAAGGCGATGTTGTGACCATAATATACATCGTTATTTTGGCCTAAAAAAAATAGGTGGTAAAAAATATTGAAAATTATTGGAAAGTCGCCCGATTTTTACTAACTTTGTTACGTTTTTGAGACACCTCTGTAAAGACATTAACAATAAACAACAATAAATAAATTTTTCGGATTATGGTTATTCTTGTACTAAATTGCGGTAGTTCGTCAATCAAGTATCAGGTTCTTGATGTAAACGAGTCGCAGGAGACGCTTCTTGCTAAGGGTTTGGTAGAGCGTATTGGTTTGGAGGAGGGTGATCTTACCCACAAGCCACAGGGTAAGGATAAGTTTGAGCTTCACTGCGCTATTCCTGACCACACAACAGGTATCCGTCTTGTGCTCGACGCTCTTACTCACGCTGAGCATGGTGTGATTAAGTCGCTCGACGAGCTTAAGGCTGCGGGTCACCGTGTGGCTCATGGTGGTGAGTTCTTCCACGATAGCTGCCTTGTTGACGATGAGGTTAAGGCTAAGATTGAGTCGTTGTACTCAATCGCTCCTTTGCACAACCCTGCAAACCTCGAGGGTATCCTCTCTATGGAGAAGGTTCTTCCAGGCATCAAGCAGGTGGCTGTGTTCGATACATCGTTCCACCACACTATCCCAGCTATCAACTACTTGTACGCTATCCCTTACGAGTACTACGAGAAGTATCGTGTTCGTAAGTATGGTTTCCACGGTACAAGCCACAAGTTTGTTGCTCGCGTAGGTGCTGAGATGTTCGGTCTCGACTTCGAGAACTCTAAGATCGTTACTTGCCACATCGGTAACGGTGCATCTGTAACCGCTATTAAGAATGGTAAGTCGTTCGATACATCTATGGGCTTCTCTCCACTCGATGGTCTTGTGATGGGTACTCGCGCAGGTTCTATGGACGTGAGCGCTGCTACATACATCGCTCAGAAGGAGGGTATGTCATACGCTGAGCTCGACACTATGCTCAACAAGAAGTCTGGTGTTCAGGGTATCACAGGTATCTCAAGCGATATGCGTGATATCGACGCTGCTTACGACGAGGGTAACGAGCGCGCTATCATCGCTCGCGACATGTATGGCAACCGCATCAAGAAGTTCGTGGGTGAGTACGCTGCCGAGATGGGTGGTGTTGACCTCGTAATCTTCACTGGTGGTGTTGGTGAGAACTCTCCAGAGGTTCGTGAGTATGTTTTGAGTAACATGGAGTTCATGGGCATCGAGTTCGACGCTGTTCGCAACCGTGGTAAGCGTGGTACCGACTACGAGATCTCTAAGGAGGGTTCACGTGTTAAGGCTGCTGTTATCTGCACCGATGAGGAGTTGGTTATCGCTAAGGATACATATCGTTTGACAAAGTAATTAATTATAAACAAATAAAACCTAAAACTATTATGATTAAGCATTTGGATGAGCTCGTAGCTGCTGCGGTGGCTCGTGGTAAGAAGAAGATGATTGTGGCTTATGGCCAGGATACACACTCTATCGGTGCTACCGATATGGCTATCAAGGCAGGTCTTGCTGAGGTAACCCTCGTTGGTGACCCTGAGGAGATTAAGAAGTCTTGCGAGGCTGAGGGTGTTGATATCAACCAGTATACTATCATCCCAGAGTCTGAGGATGTTAAGGCTGTTGAGATTGCTGTTAAGGCTGTTCACAACGGTGAGTACGATGTATTGATGAAGGGTGTTGTGCCTACCGATAAGTACATGCGCGGTATCTTGAATAAGGAGTGGGGTTTGTTGCCTGCTGGTACTGTTCTTAGCCACGTTACTGTATTGGAGGTTCCTGCATACCACAAGCTTTTGGTAGTGAGCGACGTAGCTGTTCTTCCATGCCCAACTTTGGAGCAGAAGAAGCAGATTGCTAAGTACCTTATCGCTACTGCAAACAACCTCGGTATCGAGCAGCCTAAGGTGGCATTGCTTGCACCAAGCGAGCAGCTTCTTCCAAAGGTTGTTAGCTCGGTTGAGGCTAAGGAGCTCTCTGACCTCGGTCAGGTTGGTGAGCTTGGTAACGCTTTGTTCCAGGGTCCTTTGGCATTGGACGTAGCTATCGACGAGGAGTCTGTTAAGATTAAGAAGCTTACTGGTCCTGTAGCTGGTGATGCTGACTGTATGTTGTTCCCTAACCTCGAGTCAGGTAACGTATTCTTCAAGGCTTGCTCTAAGTTCGGTGGTGCTGAGTTGGCAGCTATGGTTGCTGGTCCTACTGCTCCTTGCGTATTGACCTCACGTGGCGACTCAACCAAGACTAAGCTCTACTCAATCGCTTTGGCTTGTTTGTCAGCAAAATAGTTTTAACTAAACAAACCTATTGACATTTAATTATGGCTTATAATATTTTAACAATCAATCCTGGCTCGACCTCTACTAAGGTTGCTTTGTTCCACGATTTGGAGCAGGTTAAGACCCTTTCGTTGCGTCACTCTGCCGAGGAGATTGCTCGTTTTGCATCTGTTGCCGACCAGCTCGACTGGCGCTTGGAGATCATCCTCGACGCTTTGAAGGCTGATGGCATCAAGCTTGAGGAGCTCCACGCAGTGATTGGCCGTGGTGGTCTTATGCGCCCTATCGAGGGTGGTGTTTACCGTGTAGGTGAGACTATGGTAGCTGACCTTGCTGCACCTAAGCGTCAGCACGCCAGCAACCTCGGTGCGCTTATCGCACGTCGCATTGCTGATCAGGCAGGTGTTGAGGCTTACATCGCTGACCCTGTTGTTGTTGACGAGTTGCAGGACATCGCTCGCGTGAGCGGTATCAAGTCTATTCCTCGCCGCTCTATCTTCCACGCTTTGAACCAGAAGGCTATCGCTCGTCGCTATGCTATGGAGGAGGGTGAGAAGTATGAGGATTTGAACCTTATCGTTGTTCACATGGGTGGTGGTATCTCTGTATCGGCTCACGAGAAGGGTCGTGTTATTGATACTAACAACGCCCTTGATGGTGATGGCCCAATCGCTCCAGAGCGTGCAGGTACCATCCCTGCTGGTGACCTTGTAGACCTCTGTTTCTCTGGCGAGTACGAGAAGGCAGATATCAAGAAGTTGCTTGCAGGTAAGGGTGGTCTTGTTGACCATGTTAACAGCAACAACGTTCAGGAGCTCAACGAGGTACGTGCTGCTAATGGCGACCAGGAGGCTCGCTTCATGCTCAACGCCATGTCATATAGCGTAGCTAAGTGGATTGGCGAGATGGCTGTTGTGTTGAAGGGTAAGGTTGACGCTATCCTTCTCACTGGTGGTATCGCTTGGAACGACTGCGTAAACGAGGTTATCATCGACTACTGTAAGTTCATCGCACCTATCAAGATCTATCCTGGTGAGAACGAGCTTCAGTCGTTGGCTGAGAACGCTTTGCGTGTGTTGAAGGGTGAGACTGTAGCTAAGGAATACTAAAATTTACCGTGATAAGGCATCATCTACTGCCGCTAACGAAATATGATGACAATGGGCAGTACCACAAAGTACAGCCCATCGCCATCAAATTCGCCGAGCGTTGTATCTAATGCCTTCTAACGATAAATTACGTGCGCTAATTTAAGTGCTAAATTTTCGCTAAATTTTTTAGGCGATGAAAATTTTGATTATCAACGGCGCGAACCTCAACCTTTTGGGGCGTCGCCAGCCTGAGATATACGGACACGAGAGCTTCGAGGATTTCCTCGGAGCTCTTCGTGCACGTTACTCGGAGCATAACATAGAGTACTACCAGTCGAATGTTGAGGGTGAGTTGGTTAACGCCTTGCAGCAGGCCGATGGTAACTTCGATGGCGTGATACTCAATGCCGGTGGCTATACCCACACTTCGGTGGTTATACGCGATGCTATTGCCGCTATATCAACACCCGTCGTTGAGGTGCATATCTCCTCTATCCTTGCACGTGAGGAGTTCCGCCACATATCGCTCATAGCCCCCGTTGTCAAGGGTTCTATTATGGGCTTTGGCATGGAGTCCTATCGTCTTGCGTTGGAGTACTTTATTCGATAGTTTGCCGTGGCCGAACAACTTGAGCATAGCGTGGTGCGTGGCGTGGCGTGGAGCTTCTCGGAGAAGCTCCTCACGATGATCATTCAGATGGTCGTCAGCATCGTCGTTGCCCGTGAGCTTATGCCCGAGGACTTTGGTGTTATGGCCATAATGACCTTCTTTACCTCGGTGGCGCTTACCATTGTGGATAGTGGTTTCTCGCAGACCCTTATCCGCAAGGCGCAACCTACCGACGAGGAGTATCGCTCGGTGTTGCAGTTCAACATCGTAACCTCTCTTATCCTCTACATCCTCTTTGTTGCTGCCGCATTCCCCGTGGCGCACTTTTATCATCAGCCCATCATAGCTGATATAGCTCCCATACTCTTTCTTCTGCTCCCCATCAACGCTATGTGTGTGGTGCAGACCGTGATGTTCACTCGTGAGTTTCGCTTTGCGCTACTATCGAAGATTGTATTCTCCTCTTCGCTCATAAGTGGCATTGTGGCTGTTGTCATGGCTATGTGTGGCTGTGGCATCTGGGCGCTCGTTGCTCAGCGACTATTGATGATGGCCATCAAGGCTGTGGCCTTCTGGTGGATACGTCGTTGGCGTACAACGGCTCGATATAGTGGCGAGGCACTTCGTGCTATGGCCCCCTTTAGCTTGAGACTTCTGGCTACCGACCTGATAGCCTCTATATATAATAATGTAGCGCAGCTCTTCATCGGCAAGATGCACGCCGCCTCGACGCTTGGTTACTACTCACAGGCGCAGAAACTCAAAGATCTGCCCGTGACATCTACCGTTCAGGCGGTGCAGGGTGTGACCTATCCTGCGTTGTCTAAGGTTGCGGATGATGCCACTAAGTTCTCGGAGGGCTATCTGCGTATCGTGCGCCTCTTGGGCTTTGTGCTCTTCCCCGCTATGCTCGGCTTTGTGGCTATTGCCAACGATATGTTTATGCTGTTGTTGGGCGAGAAGTGGATGCCCACGGTGCCCTATTTCGAGATATTGGCACTCTCGGGCCTATGCTACCCCTTGGCCATGGTGTCGTATAACGTGCTCAAAACCAAGAGCGATGGTAGGGTGATTGTGCGTCTGGAGATTGTAAAACGTGTTATAATGACCGCTATTCTCTGCTTTACCATACCGCAAAGTGTTGAGGCTATTGCCTGGGGTATGACGGCTATGGCGGCGGTGGAGTTCTTGCTTAATAGTGGCTTTGCTATGCGCTATATGAGCATCAGTGCGACCACCCTTGTCCGAGCGTTGCTGCCCTCATTGATGCTTGCTGGTGCCATGTTTGGCATACTATATATAGTGACGCCTCACCTC
This sequence comes from Alistipes sp., assembly GCA_045647535.1. Classification (GTDB taxonomy): domain Bacteria; phylum Bacteroidota; class Bacteroidia; order Bacteroidales; family Rikenellaceae; genus Alistipes. Next base: position 2,680 of record JAZRMM010000006.1, on the reverse strand, counting down.
GGAGATATGACCTCGGCCATGCGTCTTGTGACCCTGCTCGGTGTGGGAGGCTCCCTATATCTTTGTGGAGCGTGGCTCTTGCGCCTTAGAGCACTTAGAGAGTGCGTATCTATCCTTAGGGGTATGCTCTCTAAAAGTGAGTAAATCCCCTTAGCTCCAACTCAGAGGGGTTGCCACCCTCTAACCATATCAGTTCACCACCCTCCGTAATGCGACCCACAGCGGTGAGAGTTGTGCCAGTAGAGGCAAATAAATCACGTGCCACCGCCTCGAAGCTATCCTCAGCTATGGTAAGCAGGAGCTCGTAGTCCTCACCTCCGGTTGTTGCATAGCGTATGTCGTAATCGGTAGGTATCTTTGTTAACTCTATCTCTGCACCTACGCCCGATAGCTCCATGATATGCTTGATATCCGAAGCTATGCCATCCGAGATATCCATCATGGCGTGTACCGCCTCAATACTACCGAGCACTTTGCCCTCCTCGATGCGTGCCTGACCACGACGATGACTCTTGGCAGCCACGGTATTGAGGTCGCCAAACATGATATCTACCAAACCCTTTGACGAGGTGCCAAGCTTGCCCGTAACGCAGATGAGATCACCCACCTTCGCTGCCGAGCGACGTTTGATATTCGACTTTGGAGCGCGACCTATGGCAACTACATTTATGCATACCTTATCGCGTGAGGCTGTGGTGTCGCCGCCAACGAGTGCCACACCATACTTGGTACAACCCTCGTGAAAACCACGCATAAAGCCCTCTGCCCATTCACCCTGCGTAGCCTCGGAAAGGGAGAGGCTGAGTAGGGTGGCTACGGGCGTAGCACCCATAGCTGCCACATCACTAAGATTTACCATAAGGCTCTTATATCCCACCTCCTCGGCGGATGATGCCGCGCGCAGAAAGTGTACATCTTCGACAAGCATGTCGGTGGAGATAACCAGGGCGTCGTCGCCCATGTCGAGTACGGTGCAGTCGTCTCCAATAGGCTCAAAGCCGTGGTGGGGGAGTGTGCCAAACATTGAGGCTATATCACCGATGAAGGAAAATTCGCTCTTTTTCATACGACAAAGATAGACAATTTACCCATATAAACAAAATAGGAGTAGACCGCAGTCTACTCCTATTTATACATATCTACTCAATTAGTTGAGCTGAACGCGTGTTGCAGCACGAACTGTATATTTGCTAGTCTTATATGGCTCGAGGCAAACGACGCTATCGCTCATAAAGGCGATAAGCTCAATCATATCCTCAGATGTCTCGTTCGATGACCAGTAGTAGGTCTCAACAAATGGCATACCACCATTATCTGTGAGGAGCTTGTTGTATGCCGCTACGCTTGCGTTATCGAAGTTGTGAGTTCCCTCAGAGATAGCATCCCACATCCACTGCAACTCCTGTGATGAGGGCATAAACCAACCATCGCCATGTGCGATACACCACTGCGCTGCGGGGTACATATCAGGGCTTGTGCCGTTGCGGAGCATATCCTCGGTATTCCAGTCGCCACGACCTGCCACGCAGTTGCACCATACGTTCTCTGTAGACCACTGCAAGTCGGCCTCGTCCATAGAGAAGAAGTATGCCCAGGTGCGGTCCTGGTTGTCGGTCTTGATAGCGTAGCAAATACCCTTAGTACCGTTAACGTCGTAGATCTGGCCAATCTCGTATGCCGATGCGATGTTAGGGTCGTAGGCATCGACACTCACGGTGTTAGAACGCACGTTGTCGTAGAGAGCGTAGATGTTGTACGAGCCAGGAGTTGTTGTCGCAAATGCACCACCCTCGATTACATCACCTGCGGTAGTCTTAATCTCGCAAGTAGCAGTCACATCCTCCTCGCCATACATAACTGTGAACTCTACGCTATCCTCGCCATCGGCCTTGATGCGGAGCTTCGACGCCTCGATTGTGAGGCTCTTCTGCACAGGAGTCTCAACGGCTGAAGCTGTTACGATAACCTGGTTAGACTGTGTGCCCTCGAAGGTTGCCTGGAATACAAATTCGCCAGCAACATCTGAAGCGAAGGTATTACCCTCAAGAGGTGTGGCGTAGTTCACGATGGTAATGGTAGACTCTGAGGTCTTATCCTGGCCATCGACAGTCACAGTAAATGTCACGGTGTCGGCGTTGTCAGCAGTGATAGCATCCTTGTCGGCAGCGAGTACAACAGTAGGACCTGCAGGGTTTGTAGCCAAGACCTTAACCTCCTCAGACTTCTTGCCATTATATACTGCTACGAAGCGGTACTCGCCAGCAGTGGTAGTGGTGAATGTTGTGCCACCAAGCACTGAGTTGTCGTTGAGGCAGATAACCTGCACTCCGTCGGTAGTCACGACGCCACCAACCGTAACCTCAAAGGCTACGCTATCTGTACCATCAGCCACAATCTCGCTCTTGGTAGCCGAGAGAGCTACGGCGATGCTATCAGGGGTATCAGGGGTGTCGGTTCTCTTCTCTTCGCACGCAGTGAAACCCACTGCGAGCGAGAGAATAGCAAATATACTAAATAGCTTTTTCATAGTCAACGATAGTGTTAGATTACTGAGCTGCGTCGAACATATCAGGTGTCACACGTACAGCATACTGTGTTGCTGTGTTCTCCTCGTTGATTACCTCGAAGAAGAATACGTAGTCCTCCTTGTCTACGCCGGGGAACGATACTGTAGCACCCT
>JAZRMM010000005.1:0-116739 GCA_045647535.1 Alistipes sp. | reverse complement strand
GCTGTTGCGTCACGCGCAAGAAGAAAGAAGGTTTTGAAACTTGCCAAGGGTAACTTTGGTTCAAGGGGAAACGTATGGACAGTTGCGAAAAATACTGTCGAGAAGGGTTTGCAGTTTGCCTATGCACACCGTCGTGAGAAGAAGAGAAACTACCGCTCATTGTGGATCGTTCGTATTAACGCTGCGGTTCGTATGTACGGTATGACTTATTCAGAGTTTATCGGCAAGATGAATGTTAAGGGTATCGCCCTCAACCGTAAGGTTTTGGCTGACCTCGCACTCAACGAGCCAAAGGCATTCGAAGCTATTGTTAATGCAGTTAAATAGTCGCTCTCACTTTGGAGAGTAGCAGGGTCTGTCCTTCGGGACGGACCCTTGTTTTTTGTGGGCGAGGGGTCCGTAGCTCCACTCTTGGAGATAAATTCGCTCAACTTTCACTCGACCTAAGTAATAATTAAGGTTCAATATTCGTTAATTCAAAAATATTGTGTAACTTTGTGCGCTTATATACATAAGCGAAATATTTAGAAGGAATGAAGTCTTTTGTTGGATACATACTCGTTGTAATGACCATTGTTGTTATGGTTGCGTGCAGTGTCGTTAACCAGGCAATCAAGAGCAACGATCCTCAGTATGCATACGAGCAGGCATTGGATCTCTATGAGAAGGGTAAGTGGAGTCAGGCATCGTCGTTGTTCGAGGCGTGCCGCCACATCTACCAGGCGTCGCCACGTGAGGACTCTTTGACATACTACAATGCTCATTGTAAGTTCAAGGAGTATAAGTGGGATGAGGCCTCATCGCTTCTCGACGAGCACCGTCGTAAGTTTGGTCGTAGCCCATTTATCGAGGATGTCGAGGGTATGTATGCGCTATGCTTCTACTACATGTCGCCATCGCCCGAGCGTGACCAGACAATGACCTCGCAGGCCATCATCGCCATTACGGAGTTCTTGTCGCGCTATCCCGAGTCGAGGTATGCTGATGAGTTTAACGATATGCTCGACGAGCTTCTGGGAAGACTCATGGAGAAGAGCTATCTCAATGCCTACACCTATTATAAGGTGGGTAGATATAAGTCGGCGATAGTTGCGTTTAAGAATGCCATCAGACAGCATCCCGACTCGCCACGTGTGGAGGATATGCGCTACTACATGACAGTGTCGGCATATAAGCTCGCTGAGAACTCGGTATCCAGCAAACAGCTCGATCGCTACTTAGATATGCTCGACCACTACTATACCTTCATCGCCGAGTATCCAGAGGCGACATCACGTATTAAGGAGTTGGAGCGTATGGCAAAGAATGCGCGTAACTTCATCGATAAGAATCGCAAGACAAGCGACGCACTATAGAGAAACGAATAAACACAATAATAGTATGGAGATTAAAAAGAACGTACCCAGCAACACTATTACACGTAAGTTGGTAGACCTCGATTCACCTACAGGTAACATCTACGAGAGCATCAACATCATCGCACGTCGTGCAAACCAGATTGCTACTGAGCTCAAGACCGAGCTTAATCGCAAACTAGCTGACTTCTCGGCACCTACCGATAACTCAGTTGAGGAGACCTTCGAGAACCGCGAGCAGATTGAGATCTCTCGATACTATGAGCGTCTTCCAAAGCCTGCAATCATCGCTACCGAGGAGTTCCTCGATGGTGAGGTTTACTTCCGCCACGGCGATAAGTAGTAGGTGTGAGAGCTATCAACATATAACAGAGATAGGATTATGCTCAAAGATAAGCATATCATACTCGGCATAACTGGCAGCATAGCAGCTTATAAGGCAGCTATGCTGTGCCGTCTTTTAGTGAAGGAGGGTGCCGATGTTAAGGTGATCATGACACCCCTTGCCAAGCAGTTTATCACACCTCTGACCATGGCCACATTGTCGAAGCACCCCATTCTTGTCGAGTTCTTCAACCCCGAGAATGGCGAGTGGAACTCACACGTGTCGCTCGGTGAGTGGGCCGATATGTTGCTCATTGCCCCAGCTACGGCCAATACTCTCGCTAAGATGACTACGGGTATTGCCGATAACCTCTTGTTGACCACCTACCTCTCGGCACGCTCAAAGGTTGCCGTAGCTCCCGCCATGGACCTCGATATGTATGCCCATATCACCACACAGCAGAATTTGCGCACGCTGGCTGAGCGTGGCGTGGCCATCATAGAGCCTGGTGCTGGTGAGCTGGCGAGTGGTCTTGTGGGTAAGGGACGTATGGCCGAGCCGGAGGAGATTGTCGAGCAGGTGAAGGCTATATTCTTTAAGCAGCAGCCTCAGAGCCTCAAGGGTAAGCGCTATATCGTTACTGCGGGTGCTACCATCGAGCCTATTGATCCTGTGCGCTATATCACCAACCACTCTACGGGCAAGATGGGTTATGCCATTGCTGAGAAACTCGCTGAGCGTGGTGCCGAGGTTACGCTTATCAGCGGACGCACCGCCCTTGCTACGCCTAAGGGTGTTAAGCGTGTAGATGTGCTCACAGCTGAGGATATGTACAACGCAGCTGTTGCGGCGTGGGCAGAGGCTGATGGTGGCGTTATGTGCGCCGCTGTTGCCGACTACACCCCCGCAAAGGTTGCCGATAAGAAGCTCAAGAAGAGCGATGACGATATGCGCATAGAGCTATGTCGCACCAAGGATATAGCCTTGGCACTGGGTAGCACTAAAGGTGAGCGCACACTTGTGGGCTTTGCTCTTGAGACCGATAACGAGGCGGCTAATGCCGAGGGTAAGTTGCAGCGCAAGAATTTCGATTTTGTGGTTCTCAACTCGTTGCGCGACGAGGGAGCAGGCTTCCGTGGCGATACCAACAAGGTAACGCTCATTGATCGCAATGGTAGCGAGGAGCACCCCTTGATGTCGAAGTCGGAGGTTGCCGATGTTATTGTAGATAAAATCGAGAGGATAGAGAATGCTTAAAAGCCTGACCATAGAGAACTATGCCCTCATTGATTCGTTGCACGTAGAGTGGGACGAGCACCTCAACATCATCACTGGTGAGACGGGTGCCGGTAAGTCCATCCTACTTGGAGCACTCGGCTTGTTGCTCGGTGCTAAGAATGAGGGACAGGCTATCAAGGACCTTGGTCGCAACTGTGTGGTTGAGGGTGTGTTCAATATCGAGAGACTTAATATGGAGGCTCTTTTCGAGGATAACGACCTTGAATATGAGCCTGAGATCACCATACGCCGTATAATTACCCCTGCGGGTAAGAGCCGTGCCTTTGTTGGCGATATGCCCGTGCAGCTCGCCACGCTCAAGGAGCTTGGTGCTCACCTTGTGGATATCCACTCGCAGCACCAAAATCTTATACTCTCGTCCGAGGAGTATCGCATATCGGTACTCGATACTATTGCTGGTAATCAGCCACTTATCGCCGCCTATGCTGCATCGCTTGCATCGCTCAATGCGCTACGCTCGGAGCATAGAGCTATGGTTGCAGATATGGAGGCGTCGCGTAAGGATGAGGAGTGGTTGCGCTATACCGTCGAGGAGTTCCGTGCTGCGAAGCTCAAGGCGGGGGAGCAGTCCGAGACGGAGCAGACGCTCGCCATGCTGGAGAGTGCCGACCGTATCGGTGAGTCGCTAACAACGCTGCGCAATACTTTGGATGATGAGGAGCTTGGTGCTGTTGTGGCCCTCACACGCTCACAGCGTGAGTTCGAGGCGTTGGGTGATAAATATGCTGAGGGTGGTGCCATTGCAGAGCGCTTGAAGTCTGTGGTTGCCGAGCTTAAGGATATAAGCGCTACGGCGGCCGATGAAGCGGAACGTATAGATGCCGACCCTGAAAAGTTGCAGCGACTGAGCGATAGACTAAATACCATCTATTCGCTCGAGATGAAGCATCGAGCCGAGTCTTACGACGACCTTTTGCATAAGGCCGAGGAGTTCGAGCGACGATTGTCGGCTATTGATAATAGTGATACTGCACTCAAGGAGCTTGAGGAGCGTATTGCTTTGGCCCAGACGGAGTGTCGCAATGCCGCCATGGCGCTCCATGAGGCTCGTGTGGCAGTGTCGCCACAGCTCGAGGAGAGGGTTGTGAATACGTTGCGTCAGCTCGGCATGGAGGATGCACAGTTTGTTGTTAGCATCGAGAGTGGTGAGCAGTTCACCTCACTTGGCGTCGATGAGGTTGCCTTCCTATTTACTGCCAATCGCACCACACGCCCAGGTGCTGTGGAGCGCATAGCCTCGGGTGGTGAGCTTTCGCGTATTATGCTTGCTATCAAGGCTATACTTGCTGAGAAGCGTATGCTTCCAACGATTATTTTCGATGAGATAGATACCGGCGTGTCGGGCCGTATTGCCGATGCCATGGGCGATATTATTGCTCAGCTTGCCTCTGCGATGCAGGTTGTGGATATCACCCACCTACCACAGGTTGCCTCGAAGCGTGGCTCCCACTTTGTGGTCTACAAGGAGGAGGGTCGTACTAATATCCGTCACCTTGCTGCCTCGGAGCGTGTCGATGAGATAGCGAAGATGCTGTCGGGTAGCGAGATTACGGATGCTGCACGTAGGCAGGCGAGAATATTGCTCGGTAAGTAGCGGTGGTGCGATGGGTGATTGTTGGGCTAACCTCTATTTTATGATAGGTAAACTTGGGTGTTAACTTTCCTATTAGATATTAGATTATTAGCGAAAAATAGTTATCTTTGCATCGTTGAAAACAGAAATATAATTTATTAATGCAATATAATTAAAACTATGGAACTTAAGGATATTTTGGCCATCTCTGGTCAGCCTGGTCTTTATAAGTATGTGGCTCAGTCTATGCGTGGTGTTATTGTTGAGTCGCTTATCGACGGCAAGCGTATGAACGCATCTGCTACTTCACGAGTAAGTGCCCTTACTGAGATCTCTATGTTCACCGAGGGTGAGGATATTCCACTTGCTGATGTCTTCACAAACATCTGGAACTATACCGAGGGTAAGCAGGCTGTATCGCACAAGGAGTCAGCAGCTAAGATTCAGGAGGAGTTTGCTAAGGTGTTGCCTGAGTATGACCGTGAGCGTGTTCACGTATCGGATATGAAGAAGTGTTTTGCTTGGTATAATATTCTTGTTGAGGCTGGCTTTACTGAATTCAAGCTCCCTTCAGAGGCTGAGGAGCAGGCTGAGGAGTAAGCTAACCTGTAAAAAGTAATCACCCCCATTGGACCATCCAGCGGGGGTGATGTCGTCTATGTGACGCTCATTAACCTATGTAGTAGTCGGCATTTGGGCTACTCGAGTGGTCCTTCTTGAATCTCGCCGTAGTACTCGTTCATGAGGTCGTTGTACTCATCTGAGTTTACATAGTGGTTGAAGAACTCGTCGCGCTGCTCTGGGAACTCAACGAGGTAGAGCTCGAGGCGGTGGCAGATGCCTCCCTCGTAGTTGTTGTATCTGTTCCAGCCTATTGAGGCGATGCCTGCGATATGGCCAAGCATCACAGCCTTTCTGCCGTCGAAGTATAGCACTTCGGCTCTAAGCTCAAGGCCGAAGGCCTCGTTGTGTGTTATGAGGGTGTTTGTCTCGCGCTCGTAGCTCCAGTCATTATGCTCTGAATACCACCCATAGATCCCCCTCTCATATAGGTAGCCCTCAAATGGGTCGGGCTCGCATCCACCTATGCGGTTGCGGGTGTAGTAGGTGCCGTCGTCGTTGAGAGCTATTGTTCCAAGAATATGGCCTCCTACCCAATCGTATGCCCATGTCCACTCCTCGTCTGTATTGTCGTATGTGCCACTTGTCATGTAGCCATCCGTGGCATCTATATAGCTGTTGCTGAAGCGCTGGAGGAGTAGGTCGTCGTCTATCTCGCCCTTCTGCTTACCTATAAGCTCGAGAAGGTACACCATGTCGCCATTATTGGCAATTAGAGCACCCTGGTATCGTGTGTGCTCGTTGTAGTCGTTCTCGCCATCGCCAGCCTCAACGCCTGGTACATCGGCAACATTGGCGTACTCGCCAATTGGTGCGCTACATGCTACGAGCAACGCAATGCCCATAAGTGTAATAAATAGTCGTTTCATAGCTTTGTAGTTTTAATGTTAGTCTTTCGGTTTTAACTTACTGCAAAGTTACTGCCTATAGGCTCGATAACCAAATTTTTAGCCTTCTAATTTTTCAGCTATGTGGTGCGTAACGCTTTGATAATCATCAATATATGTGATTGAAATCTATTTATTTTTCAATATACTGATTTTCAGTGCATTACACCATTTTGCTTTTTGTTACCTTATCTATATGTCAGGTACACATAATGTTACATATTCCATGCGGGCGTTGAGCAATAGAGAGCCTGTGGTTTACTGGGGTAGGGTGACCTTGTTTATCAACTCGTCTATAAGTTTCGGACGCTCAATCTTGCCGCCAGGGTTCTTCTTGGGCTTGATAGGTATGGGGCGCTTCAAATCTCCGCCAGGTGAATCTTCTATTCCACCATCGTTAGGATCATATGGATTTGATATTGGGGGATTATCTGCGTCCGTGGCGTCAAACGAACATCCTACACTGAGTGTGAGTGCAGTAATAAGTGTTACTATTTTAATGCTAAATCTATTAAGTCTCATGGTATATAAGTATCTTTATTTCTCTGCTATTGCTTGTAGTAGTAGCTCCATGTCCTCGGCATTGGAGTTCTTGATCTTCTGCTTGATGTTATATCGCATCTTCGATACGGTCACAGGGTCGCTATCCATAAATATGGATATTGCACGGCTTGAGAAACCGGCGAAGATGTAGAGTGCCACGCGTATATCTCGCTCTGAGAGCTTGCTCACCTGCTCGCGTAGTCGCACCATAAGGTCGTTGCGGTATCTGTTCACCGCCTCCTCCATATCTGTAAGTCGACGCTCGTCGCTCTTTATGGCATCTATCGTTGAGCATAGCTGGTTGAATACCAGGTTCTTCTGGCGGGTTGTTCCGTTGTGATCGTAGTATATCTCGCATAGCTCGTTAAGCTCCGAGAAACGATCGCGATATATCTCCGTGATTATTGAGTTCATCTTCTCTGGAAGATCGCGGCTTGCCATCCGAAGCTCCTGGATGGTCTCGACATATTGCTCAATGTCGCGATTGCGCCTCTGCCAGCGGTGGCGTACGTAGGCGAGAATGAGTAGGAAGATGACAGTGATAATGGTGATGGTCAGTATGTTGCGTGTGCGCAGATGTTCTCGTTCTATCTCGGCATGTTTCAGCTCCTGAGCACGGTTCTTATCAATCAGCAATCGCTCGTTGCGCTCGGCATCCAGACGGCTCTGCAGCAGCTCAACCTCGATGTTTAGCGTGGGCTGGTTGAGCACCTCCATTATAAGCCTATCCTGGTGGGTCTTGCCTTGCTCGAGCCACTTGATAGCCTTATCGTTGTCTCCAGCAATGCGATATACGATGTAGTAGGTGTGGTAGTAGTCCTCGATGTTGTAGGCCACAACCTCGGGTGATATATTGCCAAGGAGCTGCTCAGCAGCTGCTATATCTCCATTGTGTGCTGCGATGATAGCCTCTGCATATAGCTTATGCTCAACGTTATAGTGGTCTATGTGGCTCTCGTCGTATAGCGCAATATAGTTCTTGCACTCGTCGTACTTCTCAAGGTATATTGCCACATCTATGAGGTGTTGCAACGCCCCATAGTATAGACCTAATAGCCCCTCCTCTGCAGCTCGCTCCAACACCCCCTTTAGGCATCGTTCTGCCTCACGGAAGCTACGTGCATGGAGGTGTGTAACACCGATGTCGTAGTCGGCATATAGAGCGTGTCTATCCATGCCCGCCTCTATGAAGCACTGCTTGCTTATGCTATACTCGTTAAGGGCATTCTTAAACAGACACTCCTCGCCATAGATGTCGCCCATCATGCGTCGTATGCGACCCTCGTAGACCTTGTCCAGGCTTATCTGCGTAGACTTCTCGGCCTCGATAAGGCGGAGCAAAGCCTCGGCTGTGTTGCCCTTATCGTAGCTATGCTGTGCGCAGAAGAATAGAGCATGAGCTCGCTCCTCGTGGCTGTCGCTCGTGAGGTAGTAGCTCTCCAGGATGGCTATGTCCTCGTTGGTGTAGCTTGGAGTGTCGCTTGTGAGGTATGTCTCCTCCGAGCGTAGTAGTGCATCATAGGCATCGGTGTGGCTAATAGCTGTCGTTGCCGTAGGGGTGCTCTTCGCGCTATCGTCGCTACATGCCACACCTATAAATGGTATGAGCGCTGCGATGATAACACTCTTTGCAAATTGGCGTATATGGGCTCCTCGTTTCGACATAGTCACACAAAAATCTTTCATCTGCAAATTTAGTAAAAAAAGGTTGTAACTACGCATCTTGTTAAAAAAATCTTGCTTCATAGTTTCTGACGTATTACTATTCGCGGATTGTGCCCTCGACGGGGCGGGCTTTGTTTAGTGCAAAGTTACGGCTAATTATTGGCCTGACCTAAAATTTTGGCAATTAGTTTTTCCAAATTGCTTTGTGTAAATCGTTGACATTCAGGCGTTTGACTGTGTGGGAAAATGCTATTTTTTCAACTCGCTGATTTTCAGCGACTTACATAGGTTGTTTTGGAAGTGTATGTAAATATCAGATAATCAGCGACTTTATGTTTTGGTGTGAGGCTTTTGTCTATTCCATAATGTGGGCATAGTGTATTGATAAATTTTCATGATTTATCACTGTTATTTTTCTCGATTTATTCTTACCTTAATTAAAATTTTGTTAACTTTGTATCGTAATCGTTTCGACAAACTTAAATAATCTGCGTTATGAAGTTTCGTATGAATGGCCACCGAGTCTTGATGGTGGCATTGGCCATTGTATTTGCATCGTGTGTTGATGAGACGTTTCGTATTGATGAGGTCTCAAAGGAGGTGACTGTGGGTGGTGATAGCGCTGTGACGCTACCTCTTGGCTCGCTAAATGAGCGAACCATAGGTGAGCTTCTTGGTGATACGGAGGTTTCGGGACTTGATGTTGATGCTGAGGGCAACTTCGTGTATAGCTACGTTGGTGAGCGTAGCACCGTGAATATTGACGGTGTGACCTCCGAGTTTGAGATACCCTCGATTGCTACCTCGTTCGATGTAGACTACCCTGAGTTTAGTTTCGATATGGAGCCTATCACGATTAATGATGAGGATGATATCTCTATTAGTGGCTTGGATAGCTATATCACAGAGGGTTATATCCCTGAGGGTCTGGCAATGCCTCGTGTGCAGTGTTACTATAAACATGTTATTGATAGCGATATCGAGTTCGATGTCCCTGAGCAGATTATGAATGTTGATAAGCTCTATTTCCGCGATGTTGATGGTAATCACAAAGGTGCGCCTATGCGCCTCAGCGTTGCACTAAATGGTCTAAAGGAGATCAATGCGGGTGGTGAACTTAAGTTTGATTTGACATTGGTGGGTGGCACATTTAGGATACTCGATGCTGACGGTGGTGAACTCTGCGACGGCGACCACTTTTCGGAGCAATATACCATTGCCCAGGGCGTTGAGACTATCGACTTTGTCATCTATGTCGAGAGTATTACTAATACCACTACGCTTGACAACAACCACTTGGATCTCCCGCTCAAGATGACCTACAATATGGAGCTCGATGTAGCGACCAAGGCGGGCCATTTCGATATTAATGATAAGCCACATATTGCCCTCACTGCCGATTTTGAGTATGGCGATGCCGATGTTGCGGTGGATAGTAGCGTAGATCTTGTGAAGTGCGATGTTGTTGGTGGTGAGAGTATTATAATTAAAGATCTCCCCGAGCAGCTTAAGAGCATCAATCGTGTGACGATGGCTCAGAACGATAGCTCCATTGTCAACCTCTATGCTCATGGCATGGAGTGGCTTGGAGATCTCGCCGAGGATATTGTGGTGGATGTGGCTCTGCCTAAGTATCTTAAGTTGCAGAATGTGGGGAATGAGATTTACAACTACGATGCTACAACAGGTGTGCTCACAGCCTCTGTTGCCGATTTGGATAAGGGTGTTAGTGTTGCTATCGAGGCGTTTGACTTTGGCCCTGAGGGAATTAGTGTTAACGACAATGGCGATGTAGAACTGCTCTTCGAGCCTACTATCGTTGCTCGCTTCCGCGAGGGCTCGCACGTAAGCGTGTCGCAGCTTAAGCACGACGGCGACTTCTCGGTAGAGGTGGGTGTTACGAGTACTATACTCACTATAGAGTCGTTAAGTGGTATGGTCGACGATGCCTTTAAGGTGGAGGAGACATTCGCTCTCGAGGGTCTTGATGATATAGATGTCGAGATCGAGGGCGTGGGCCTCAAACCTGTCATCGAGGTTAACCTATCGCATCCCTTCACTATTGATGCCTCATTGTCTGGCGTTGTCACGCCAAGCACCGACGGTGAGTTGAATGAAGAGAATGCAGTGGTGTTTGATGATGTTGTTATCAAGGCTGCAGAGTACGTCGGTGGTGAGATAGCCCCAGCAGAGGTCACCATAATAATCGCTGACGAGACACTTCGTGACCGTTATAGCGATGCTAAATATACCTTTGTGGCGTGTGATGTTACCAAGCTCTTGGTTGGCTCGTTGCCCGATGCTATCAACATCAAGCTCGACCTTGGTGTGGACTCTGTAGAGGAACAGACCCTCTATGTTGCCGACGACTTTAGCGTGTCGTACGACTACAAGGTTGAGGTGCCCATTATCGTGGATGATACCCTAAGAATCAGATATAGCGATGAGGTTGCAGATCTTAGCTCTACATTCGAGATGGTGTCTAAGTATGATGTTCAGGTGGGTGATGTAACCCTTATTGCTAAGGTGACAAACACTACACCTTTGGAGTTTGGAGCTAATGTAGTCCTCAAGGATGTTGAGGGTAAGGAGACTGAGGCTCAGGTGCGCTTTGTCGAGGGTGATAGGATACTCGGCTCGTCGGATGGTGTGACACCTAAGGAGAGCATCCTTCGTCTGGAGTTGGACCTTGGCGACGGAGGTAGAATTACCAAGCTTGCGGAGGTTGATGCCGTAGCCTTTGAGCTTGTAGCATCGAGTGCTGCTAATGAGGATGGTGTGGCCTTGAACAGGGATCAGAAGGTGGGCGTTACACTGCAGTTGCAGATTGATGGCGGCGTGACGGTAGATATCGACCAGTTTATTAATTAGTAGTAGGTGTGTAATTTTAAATATATATATAGTATGAAGCGAATAGTTCTTTTTATCGTTGCTCTTGTTGCCATGATAGGTGCTGATAGCGCCTCGGCGCAGTCGCGTACATCATACTTCATGGAGGGTTCCTACTTCCGTACCGACCTCAACCCTGCGCTGGCCCCTACGCGAGGCTATATAGCCCTGCCAGGTATTAGTGGTGTGGGCTTGGATATCCCAAATAACTTCCTCTCGGTGGATAACTTCATCTATCAGAAGGATGGTCAGATGGTTACGGCTCTTCATAAGTCGGTGTCGAGCGATGAGTTCTTGGGCAAGCTCCCCGAGTTGGGTCGTCTGGGTGCAAATGCCAATGTCAATGTGTTGGGCTTGGGCTTCTATGCGCGTAAGAGCTACTGGAATCTTGGTCTAAGAGTGCGCTCAACAACAGATATCAACCTCTCGAAGGATCTCTTCACCGTGCTTAAGACCTTGGAGAATGGCAACTATGGTCTTGATGGCACAGGCGTGAACTCTAATAGCTACCTCGAGACATACCTTGGTGTGTCGTTCCCCGTAGGTAAGCATGTTAATATTGGTTTGCGTGGTAAGTTCCTGGTGGGTGTAGCCAATATACACACTGAGTTCGATAATGTAGCCTTGGGTGTCAATCCCGATATGGTCACTGCAACATTGCGTGGTAGGGTAGTGGCTAATAGCGTGCTTATCGACCAGTCGAATATTGAGCCAGGTGCGCCTCTTGGCGCCGATATGCTTATGTATAACGACCCAATGGCGTTGCTTAAAAATGCCAAGAGCTTTGGTGCGGCTCTCGACCTTGGCGTCGAGGTGAAGGTGTGTCACGACCACCTCAAGATATCGGCTGCCGTGACCGACCTTGGCTTTATCAAGTGGGATGCCTCGACAAACTATGCAGCAAAGGCTGCCTACGACCTCTCGTTCGAGGGCTACGATGTCGATGCTCAGGAGCTGAAGTTTAAGTTCGACGATGAGCTTGTCACCGATACCCCCTCTTCGGAGAGTTATATCTCAAAGCTTAATGGTGCACTCAACGTTGGTGTGGAGTATAACTTCTTGCGCAATCACTTTGCTATTGGTGTGATGTCGCACACCGAGTTATATGACGAGAAGCTCTATACCGAGCTTACCGCATCGTTTAACATACGTGCCACAAACTGGCTCTCGGCAACCGTGAGTCACACCTTCCTGGCTAACCATAAGTTGGGTGTCTTGGGTGCTGCTATCAATATCCACCCTCGTGCCTTGAACATCTTTATTGGTGCCGACTTTATCGATACGCAGTATGGTAAGTTCAAGAATATACCTATACCTCGCTACCAGAACGCCGTGAACCTCTATGTGGGTGTAGGCTTCAACTTCGCACGTCCTAAGTTTATGAAGCAGGCAGAGCGTGAGGAGCGTCGTGAGCGCCGCGAGGCTCGCAGGAATAACTAATAGGTCTATATATGGTAAATGGGGGATATCCAACTCGGATATCCCCCATCTGTCGTATCTCGGTTATAGTCGTATGCCCACGCCGTACATCAGGTTGTGGGTATATTGTGTACTGTTGAAGCGATAACCTATATATAGAAATAGTCGCTCGGTTATGTGTGCCTTGAGCGAGAAGGTGGTGTATATAGGGCTGTAGTCGTAGCCCGTACGCAACATGTTGAAACCTATGCCCACGCCCACGGTGAAGATGGGTGCGCTAACCTCACCGCGTAGGGATATGCCCGTCTCCAACTGCTGCCATAGCGGTGGGCGTGAGAAGTCTACGGTATTACCCTTATCATCGTTTATGCCATCGTAGAGGTTTAGGCTGCTATCTGCCTGTATGTCGAGCGATGCTCCTATGGCGAAGTAGTCGTTGAGGTGGTAGGTGGGTTGGAAGTTGATGCCACCAAGGGGTAGAGCCTTGTTAACAACAAAGAATATATCATTCTCGACAAACCTATCGGCACGCCACCCTCCATATAATACAATGTCATATGTCATGCGCTTGGCGAGACTCCTCTTGCTCCATACGTCGCTTGGTGCTATGAAGCGTCGTGCTGAAGTCGTCGTGTGCTCCTCGCTGAAGAGGTATGTTGCCCCTAAGCGTACACCGAACAGATTAGAGCAGCTATTCGGGAAGCTCGTGTCGCCATTGGAGAAGTGTGTGAAGTCGGGGGTTAGCGATAGCATCCAGTGGGGTGCTACGTGCCAGGTGAAGGGTATAGCAACATTTATAAGCACGTTGCAGCGCGAGTTCATCGCCTCGTTGGGGTGCCATCCCCATGAGAAGCCTAAGTTCCACTCGTAGCCTATGGCGATACGGGGTGTAAGATTGGCGATATTGGCCCCTTGAAAGAGGTATATGGCTAAGGGTGTGCCTGTACGCTGGTGGTCGAAGTAGCTATATGCAGCCACGCCAACACCTTGGTAGGATGAGGGAAAGAGTTTGCCTAAGGATGTTTTGTCGTCGAAGGAGAGGCTATAGCGGGCGTGTAGTGAGAGGTTGCTGTTTAGTGGTCGTCCCTCACGCAGAGCGTAGTGCGACACTACGTTGTATGCTGGGCGCACCTCCATCGAGACCCTATGATGCAACAAATCGCGCCACTTGGGGCTATCGGCTATTGCCGAGCTCGCCCCAAATAGTGATGCGATAAGTAGTGCGACGAAGGCTATTATTTGCCCTCTTGCCATGTGCGTATATTGTTTGCTACGCACTCAATAAGTCGGTCGATAGCCTCTGCTGCCGACCATGCGTTATGTGGAGAGGCTAAGAGGCGATACTTATCCTTGATGTGGTATAGTGGCGACTCACGCAGTGGCTCCACGGAGAATACGTCGAGGGCTGCAGCTGCCACCCAGCCATTGTCGAGAGCCTCGGCAAGGGCTGTCTCGTCGATGATGCCACCGCGCGCAACATTTATAATAAGCGATGTAGGCTTCATGAGTTGGAGCTGCTCGCGGCCGATAAGACCCTTGGTGCGCTCGTTGAGTGGCGAGTGTACCGATACAATATCGCTCCACTTGAGTAGCTCTTCGAGCTCCATTGATGGGTACTCCTCCTCGCGCTTGACACCCGATGTTGAGAAGTAGCGCACCTCGCAGCCAAAGGCTGAGGCGAGACGTGCCACCTCACGGCCGATGTTACCAAGACCTACGATGCCCCACTTCTTGCCACGAATCTCGAAGGTGAAGCGGTCGTAGCAGAAGGCACGGTCGGCCTTCGAGTAGCGACCATCGTGGAAGTACTCGTCGAAGTAGACGATGTTGCGTGCTAAGGCCAGCGCCGAGGCGAGTGTTGTCTCCGCAACGGATGTTGTTGAGTAGCCAACGGCATTCTTGACCTCGATGCCAAGCTCCTTGGCTGTCACGAGGTCTACGTTGTTCATGCCTGTTGCTGCTACGCAAATTAGCTTGAGGTCAGGTAGTTGGCGCATTGCCTCACCATCGATAAGTACCTTGTTGGTAATGGCTACGTCGGCACCCTTGAGGCGCTCTACGACCTGCTCTTTTGTTGTGTTCTCGTATGCTATGTAGTCGCCCTGTGAGGTGATGCTCGAAAGGTCGCGACCAGCAATGCTATACTCATCTAAAAAGACTATTTTCTTCATATCTATTCGGTTTTGGTTTCTCTGTTAAATTCTCCCACAAGGTCGCGCACAACAACCGAGGCGCAACCTATGCCAAAGAGGGCGGGTATATAGGATATAGTGCCTACATTCGACTTTTTATTCTGTTCCTCGCACAAAATCATAGCTCCCTCACGCACTGGCTCTGGCGAGAATACTGCCCAGAAGCCACGCTTAATGCCTATCTTATGTAGGCGTTTGCGTAGCATATGGGCGAGAGGACAGTGGTGTGTTTTGGATATATCCTTAATCTCCATAAGCGTAGGGTCGGTCTTGGCTCCAGCACCCATAGAGCTTACCAAAGGTATGCCTCGGTCGAGTGCCCCTTTGATAAGTGCAAGCTTTGGAGATAGGGTGTCTATGGCGTCTACTACGTAGTCGAACTTGTCGCTGTCGAGTAGTGCATCCGTTTCGTCATCTTTGATGAAGCGGTTGACGATGTTGAGTTGTAGCTCGGGGTTTATATCCTTGAGACGCTCGGCGAGGATGTCGCACTTCTCGCGCCCCACGGTGGAGTGAAGTGCCACAAGCTGACGGTTGATATTGCTCTCCGACACCTTGTCGGCATCGGCAATGGTCATGCGGCCCACGCCCGAGCGTACGATCATCTCGGCAGCGTATGCTCCAACACCTCCCACGCCTACAACGAGCACATTGGCGTTGCGCAATATGTTTAGCTTCTCTTCGCCCAGGAGTAGTTCTGTTCTCTCAAGCCAGTTGGTCATTATTTTCTAAATAGTCGTTTGTAGTTTTTCTCTAATTGTTTGGCTAACTCTTCGAAGGTGAGCTCTTTATGCTTCGCTACTGCGTGATAAATCTCTGATATGTCGAGTGTTTTATCATCATCCGTCTCGCAGAATAGTTGCTCCATGGGTGTTATCTTTATAGCCTCGCAGCTGCGTGGAGAGCCCAACGAACGGCGACCAAACGATAGGTAGTAGCCTCGCTCTATGGCTCGCTTGGCCTGCTCCTTTGAGCCTACAAAGCTGTGGAGAATGATCCCTGCTAAGTGGTGCTTGCCAAGGGTGTTCATCACATCCTCAAAGGCCTTTACGCAGTGGATGACAACGGGTTTATTTAGCCTCTCGGCCTCCACGAGATGCCACTCAAAGAGTCGCTGTTGAGCCTCTCTCGAGACCTTGCACGCATAGTCTAAGCCTGTCTCGCCGATAATGTCGGAGCTACTTAGGTCGGGAAGTTCTAAACCCCTCTCCGCATCCCATGGGTGTATGCCCGCCATCGTTGGCGAGAGCACTCCAGGACGTGGATTATGGGTGTGCACATCCACGAGTATGTCTACATCTGCGCTCATCTTCGACTACAAAAATACTAATTTATCTACCAAAATGCAAATATGATATGAAATGATTGGTCATTTCAAAAAAAAAGCGTATCTTCGTGCGCATTTTAATGTGTATATATGTGACACACTTATAACGCAAAAAACACAAACTTAAATTACATAACAATATTAATCTAACAAACAGTTTTTATGTCGCAAAACATTAAATTACGTAAAGGTCTCGACATCAAGCTGGCAGGTAAGGCAGAGGCTCGTTTGGAGGTTGCTCCTATGGCGAAGTCATATGCTGTAAGCCCACTTGACTATGAGAACGTTACTCCTAAGCTGTTGGTTAAGGTTGGTGATAAGGTTGAGGCAGGTTCGGCTCTCTTCTTCGACAAGAACAACCCTCGCATCCTCTTCACCTCACCTGTTAGTGGTGTGGTTTCGGCCATCAACCGTGGTGAGAAGCGTAAGCTCCTCAGCATCGCCGTTGAGCCAGATCAGACCCAGGTAGCCAAGCAGCTTAAGGTTGTTGACCCTGCTAAGGCAGAGCGTTCTGAGGTTGTTGAGATGCTTCTTGAGTCGGGTCTTTGGACTCGCATCGTAGAGCGTTCTTTTGGTGTTATCGCTAACCCAGAGGCAACTCCTAAGGCAATCTTCGTGTCGGCATTCGACTCGGCTCCACTTGCCCCTGACTACAACTTCATCCTCAAGGATGAGAAGGCTGCAGTTGAGGCTGGTATGGCTGTGTTGGCTCGCCTCACCGATGGTGCTGTGCACCTCTCTGCTCGCAAGGGCGCTGAGGGCTACATGGAGAGCATCAAGGGTGTGCAGTTCCGCACATTCGAGGGTAAGCACCCTGTAGGTAACGTAGGTGTTCAGATTCACCACATCGACCGTATCGCTAAGGGCGAGAGAGTGTGGACCGTGAACATCCAGGATGTTGCTATCATCGGTCGTTTGGTACTCACCGGCAAGCTCGATATGTCTAAGACTATCGCAGTGGCTGGTAGCGAGGCTCAGAAGCCATGCTACAAGCGCATCATCTCTGGTGCAGCTGTTGAGTCTATCATTGGCAAGGTATCGGAGAAGGTGCGTGTAATCTCTGGTGATGTTCTCACTGGTGTTACCACTGCTCACGATGGCTATATCTCGGCTAACGCTAATATGTTGAGCCTCATCCCTGAGGGCGACGTTTACGAGTTGTTGGGCTGGGCTATGCCACGTACCCACCGTTTCTCAGTATCTCGTGCATACTTCTCATGGCTTTCACCCGAGAAGGAGTACTCGCTCGATACCAACCTCAATGGTGGTGAGCGTCCATTCGTGGTGACAGGTCTCTATGAGAACTATTTGCCAATGGATGTATATGTAGCATATCTGCTCAAGGCATGTCTTGTTAAGGACCTCGATAAGATGGAGAACCTCGGTTTGTACGAGGTGTTGCCTGAGGACTTGGCAGTCTGCGAGTTCGTTGATCCTTCGAAGATCGAGATGCAGCAGATTTTGCGTGATGGTATTAACCTAATGATTAAGGAGTGCTAAGATATGGGATTGCGTAATTTTATTGACAAGATTAAGCCTACCTTCTCTAAGGGAGGTAAGCTCGGTTTCCTACACTCGACATTCGAGGGTTTCGAGACATTCCTTTTTGTTCCTAACACAACAACTAAGAAGGGTGCTCACATTCGTGACTGTAACGATATCAAGCGTGTGATGATCGTTGTAGTACTTGCCCTTATCCCTGCGATGTTGTTCGGTATGTATAACATCGGTTACCAGGCACAGCTTCAGGGTCTTCCTGAGTTGATCGATGCTGGTTTCTTCGGTCTCTTCTGGTTCGGTTTCCTCAAGCTCCTTCCAATGATCATCGTATCATACGTTGTGGGTCTTGGTATCGAGTTCGCCTTTGCACAGAAGCGTGGCCACGAGATCAACGAGGGTTTCCTTGTAACAGGTCTTCTTATCCCTATGATCATGCCTATCGGTGTGCCCCTCTGGATTGTAGCTCTCTCTACAGCCTTTGCGGTAATCATCGGTAAGGAGGTATTTGGTGGTACTGGTATGAACGTCTTCAACCCAGCGTTGTTGGCACGTGCCTTTGCATTCTTCGCCTACACTCCTCAGATGTCTGGTGAGAAGGTGTGGTATGCTGTTGATGGCATGTCTGGTGCTACCGCTTTGGATTATATGGGTCAGGAGCACGCTACTATGGAGGGCTTCTCAGTATCTGACGCATTCATCGGTACTATCCCTGGTTGCGTTGGTGAGACCTCTACCTTGGCAATCTTGATTGGTGCTGCTATCTTGCTCTTCACTGGTGTTGCTTCATGGCGCATCATGTTGTCTGTGTTCGTTGGTGGTTTGGCATTTGCCTTCCTCTTCAGCTCACTTGGCGAGGGCTCACCATACCACACCGACTACCCAGCATACTACCACTTGTTGGTGGGTGGCTTTGCCTTTGGTGCTGTGTTTATGGCTACCGACCCTGTTACCTCGGCTCAGACCAACACAGGTAAGTGGATCTACGGCTTTATGATTGGTGCTATGGCAATCTGCGTTCGTGTTATGAACCCAGCATATCCTGAGGGTATGATGCTTGCCATCCTCTTCATGAACGCCCTTGCTCCACTCATCGACTACTTCGTAGTTGAGCGTAACATCGCACGTCGTAAGAAGCTAATTAAGAACGTTAAATAATTCGAGGAGCTATGGCAATTAATAAGAATTCAAACCTATATACCGTCCTCTACACAGTAGTGATGGTTGTTGTTGTAGGTGCATTGCTTGCTACTATTGCAACAGTGCTTAAGCCTTTGCAGGAGAAGAACGTTCTCGAGGAGCAGAAGAGCTCTATTATGAAGGCTTTCGGCGATGAGAATGGTAACTTTAACGATGTTAAGGTAATGCTCCTTTGTAAGAATGGACCAGATATCGAGTTGAAGGATGAGGCAGATATTAAGAAGGTATTCAGCCTTATCTCAAACCGTAAGGACCTTGCTGCTATCCAGGATGAGCTTCCATATTTCTTGTATAAGGATATGACCGTTGTACCTCTCGTAGGTAAGGGTCTTTGGGGTGATATCTGGGGCTATGTAGCCTTGAAGCGTGGCGATAACGGCGTGCAGGTTGCTGGTATCGTTATGGATCACGCTGGTGAGACTCCAGGTCTTGGTGCTGAGATTGCTACCGAGGGCGTGCAGAAGAAGTTTGTTGACAAGTACCTCTTCAATGGTGGTGAGTTTGCTCTTCGCATGCAGAAGGGTGGCGCTAAGGCAGGCATGGAGGACTATCAGGTGGATGCTATCACCGGTGGTACTAAGACTTGCGATGGTGTAAACGATATGCTCGTTGAGTCATTGATGAAGTATGAGTCTTTGTTCTAATTGATAATAGGAGAAATAAGCTATGAAACTAAGTAAGAATTTTACAAATCCGTTAGCAGCTAACAACCCTATTATCGTTCAGATTTTGGGTATCTGCTCGGCTCTTGCCGTAACGGTTAAGTTGGAGCCTGCATTTGTTATGGGTCTCTCTGTAATATTTGTATGTGCCTTCTCTAACCTTATCATGTCGCTATTGCGTAATGGTGTACCTTCACGTATCCGTATCATCGTTCAGTTGGTGGTTATCGCAACCTTGGTAATCGTTGTTGACCAGGTGTTGAAGGCCTTCTTGTATGACGTCTCTAAGCAGTTGTCAGTATACGTAGGTCTTATCATTACCAACTGTATTGTGATGGGTCGTGTTGAGGCCTTCGCTTTGGGTAACAGCCCTAAGGCTTCGTTCATCGATGGTATCGCCAACGGTCTTGGCTACGCCTTCATCCTCGTTCTCGTTGCCTTCTTCCGTGAGCTTATCGGCTCTGGTACTCTCTTTGGCATCGAGGTGTTGGGTGACTGGTATACACCAAACTCGTTGTTCCTCTTCCCACCAATGGCACTTATCATCATCGGTTGTATCATCTGGGTACAGCGTTCGTTTAACAAGGATTTACAGGAAAAGTAGGAGGGTAGCATATGTTAAATTTATTTTTCAATTCGGCGTTAATCGAGAATATGGTCTTCGCATACTTCTTTGGTATGTGTTCATATATCGCCGTATCAAAGAGTGTAAAGACCGCATTGGGCTTGGGTGCTGCCGTAACCTTCGTACAGGTGATGACTGTGCCTTTGAACTACCTTCTTCAGGTTCATGTTCTCTCTCCAAATGTCTTGGGTGAGGGTATCGACCTTGGCTTCCTATCATTTATCCTCTTCATTGCTGTTATCGCGGCATTCGTGCAGCTCGTGGAGATGATTGTCGAGAAGTTCTCACCATCGTTGTACAACCAGCTTGGTATCTTCTTGCCTCTTATCGCCGTAAACTGCGCAATCATGGGTGGTTCGTTGTTTATGCAGCAGATGGTAGGCACTGAGATTTGCAGCGTTGGCGATTCAATCGTTTATGGTGCTGGTTCGGGTATTGGTTGGTGGTTGGCTATCGTTATGATGGCTGCTATCCGCGAGAAGATCGAGTACTCACACGTGCCTGCTGCGTTGAAGGGTCCTGGTATCGCATTTATCATCACTGGTTTGATGGGTATCGCCTTCATGATTTTCTCAGGTGTTCAGTTGCAATAACCTTTAATAAGAGTATAAAGTATGAAAGTTATTATTTTTGCAATAGTTGCCTTTCTTGCAGTGACACTCGTTTTGGTGTTGCTTCTACTCTTAGCAAAGGCAAAGCTTACCTCATCGGGTGCCGTTAAGATCGACATCAACGAGGGTAATAAGGTGTTGGAGGTAGCCTCTGGCTCAACCCTTCTCAACACCCTTTCAGAGCAGGGTATCTTCCTCCCATCAGCTTGTGGTGGTAAGGGTGCTTGCGGTCAGTGCAAGTGCCAGGTAGTATCGGGCGGTGGCGAGATTTTGCCTACCGAGCGTGGCTTCTTCAACCGTCGCGAGATCAACGAGGGCTGGCGCCTTGGCTGCCAGGTTAAGGTTAAGGAGGATATGCAGATTAAGGTTCCTGCATCTGTATTGAGCATCAAGAAGTGGGAGTGCGAGGTTGTTTCTAACAACAACGTGGCTACCTTCATCAAGGAGTTTGTCGTTAAGCTTCCTGAGGGTGAACACCTCAACTTCCGTTCTGGTGGTTACATCCAGATCGACGTTCCTGCAATCACCGTTGACTATAAGGATATCGACGTAGATCCTGAGTACCGCGAGGATTGGGAGAAGATGGGTGTCTTCAACCTTAAGATGGTTAACCCAGAGCCTCAGGTGCGTGCATACTCATGTGCTACATACCCAGCTGAGGGTGATATCATCAAGCTCAACGTGCGTATCGCAACACCTCCATTCGACCGTGCTACAGGTGGCTTTATGAATGTTAACCCTGGTGTATGTTCATCATACATCTACTCGCTCAAGCCAGGTGATAAGATCATCATGTCGGGTCCATTTGGTGAGTTCTTCTTGCCCGATAACCTCTCTGACGATCAGGAGCTCGTATTCATCGGTGGTGGTGCAGGTATGGCGCCTATGCGTTCACACATCATGCACCTCTTCAAGACTGTTAAGACAGGTCGCAAGGTTAACTTCTTCTACGGTGCTCGTTCACTCAAGGAGGCCTTCTACCTCGATGACTACTACCAGATTGAGAAGGAGTTCCCTAACTTCAAGTTCCACCTCGCCCTCGACCGTCCAGATCCTGAGGCTGATAAGGCAGGTGTACCTTATGTTGCAGGCTTCGTTCACAACGTTCTCTATGAGACATACCTCAAGAACCACGACGAGCCAGAGGGCATCATCTACCTCATGTGCGGTCCTCCAATGATGGCACAGTCGGTAGTAAACCTTCTCGACAGCCTCGGAGTGCCTGAGGAGAATATTCTCTTTGATAACTTCGGCGCTTAAATTTGAGGTGATAAGTCGCAATCTGCGACTCATCCCAAAAAGTAAGACCCCACGGGCTGTACTATTTTGTACTATCCCGTGGGGATCTTCTTTTGCGATGAGCCACATCTTATGCCTTCTAACCTCAAATTATTTAGCGATAGAAGGGGCCATTCTCGGCCTATCCCAAAAAGTAGAGCACCCTGGGCTGTACCACTTGTACTATCCCAGGGTGCTCTCTTTTGCGATAGCCTAAGCCTAACCCCTTCTATCGCTAAATTTGTCGAGCATCTGCCAAGGTCATTACTCCCCCCCCCTCATTAAACTAAAACTGCTACCCAGCCATTGCTGAGTAGCAGTTTTTCATATCTATATTACCTATTGTATTAGATTAGTCCAAGGGGTAGGCAGCAACGAAGCAGTCCTTGACACGTAGCTCCTCCTGGTGTGCCTTGAGGTTCGAGAGTGTAACGTCGCCGATGATGTAGTTATACTCATCCGACGAGTACTGCTCTCTAACCTTGAGGAAGTTGAGCAGGTTGCGCTGCTCGGCACTCTTATATCTAAAGTAGATGCGGAAGGTGTGGTCGGTGGTGTACTTAGGCAATACCGAGTCGTTACGCTTCTTATACTCGTAGCGGTAGTTATAGGCGCATGCCGTGATGTCGCTCAAAACGGCTGAGCCTGTGGGGTGACCACCAGCGCCTCGGCCGAACATAAACTGCTTGTCGTAGAACAAACCCTTGATGACAACGCCGTTGAACTCATCCTCCACACTATATATATACTTATTACGCGAGATGAGCTGTGGCACTACGCACATGATAAGGCGGTCGTCGATCTTCTCGACGTGCGCCACGAGCTTAATGCGGCGCTGCTTCTCCTCGGCGAAGCGGATGTCGAGGTCGTTCATCGTAGATATGCCGTATGTAAATATCTGCTCGGGCGCAACATATACGCCAAAGGCGTGCATGGTGATGATGATAAGCTTATACAACGAGTCCCAGCCGTCGATGTCGAGTGTGGGGTTGCTCTCAGCAAAGCCGAGGTCCTGGGCGAGTTTCAAGGCATCGCCATACGACATATTCTCGTTGAAGATCTTCGAGAGTATGAAGTTCGACGAGCCGTTGAGGATGCCCTTCACCGAGCAGAGAAGGTCGTTGTCGTAGTACTCCTCGAGGTTGCGGATAACAGGTATCGAGCCACATGCCGAGGCGTCGTAGAGCATGGCGGTATTATACTGCTCCTGGAGGTCGATAAGCTCGGGAAGGTGGTTGCCAAGCATCTTCTTATTACCCGAAACAACAGGTATGCGGTTCTTAAGCGCGCGCTTCACGATGGTGTAGGCTGCCTCAGCATCGTCGATAACCTCGACGATGAGGTTCACGTCGCTATCGTTGAATATGTCATCGGGGTTGTTGGTGAACTTGGCGTTAACACCACGGTCCTTATTTAGGTCACGCACGCAGATATGCTTGATCTCCACATTCGTAGAGTTGATTCGTCCCAATACATCGTAGAGGCCTCTACCTACATTGCCAAAGCCAAAGAGGCCGATATTTAGTTTTTTCATTGCTGTATATTTTAGTTGTTCATAAAATTCTCTATTATGGCGTTGAGCTTCTCGTGCTCAACAAGGAAGCCGTCGTGGCCAAACTCCGAGGTTATAAGGTGATAGCTATTATCCCGGATATGCTCCCTCAGTGGTGTGTGTGCCTCGGGAGGGAAGAGTATATCGGAGCTGATGGCTACGATAAGCGTCTTTGCCTCGATATGAGCAAGGGCCTGGGCTATTGAGCCTCTGCCACGCGCTATGTTGTGAGAGTCGACACACTCCGAGAGGCGGTAGTAGGAGAGGGCGTTAAACCTCTGTCGAAGTTTTAGACCTTGGTACTGCTGGTAGCTATGCGCTCGGCGCTCAAACGATACATCCTCACCACCCTCTAACTCCTGTTGTGTAGCATTGTAGGCGCTACCGCCACGATAGCTTATGAGGGCTATCGAACGGGCTACTGCCATGCCATCGAGGCCCGCATCATCTCTTAGCTCGCCCCATGTGGGGTCAAGGCGTATGGCCATGCGTTGCGACTCGTTGAAGGCTGCCGCCCAAGGTTCGGAGCAGGGTGTTGTGGCGATAAGCGCCAGGCGCTCCATAAACTTTGGCTCCATGATTGCCCACTCCATACACTGGAAGCCACCTATGGAACTGCCAATGAGTAGCTTCACACGTTCGATGCCGAGGTGCTTGGCAAGACGCCTATGACACTCGACCATATCTCTAACTGTGAAGCGAGGGAAGTCGTAGTAGTACTTCTCGCCTGTGGCGGGGTTTATGCTCAGGGGCGATGTTGTGCCATAGTGCGAGCCGAGGAAGTTGGCACATACTATGAAGTAGCGCTCGGGGTCGAGGAACTTACCCTCTTCAACCGTATGTGGCCACCAGTCGGCAACATCGGAGTTCGCCGTAAGGGCGTGGCATACCCATATAACATTATCGCGCGCGGGCGATAGTGTGCCAAAGGTGTCGTAGGTGATGTCAACCTCTTTGAGCACCTCTCCCGACTCAAGGGTGAGGGGGTATTTGTCGTGATATACCTTGCTCATTATACTCTCTCCAAAGCCTGTTCGTAATCTGCGATGATATCTTCAACGTTCTCCAAACCGAGCGAAATGCGTAGGAGCGTAGGGGTGATGCCTGCGGCACGCTTAGCCTCGTCGGATAGCTGCTTATGGGTTGTTGATGCAGGGTGCGTAACAACCGTTATAGAGTCGCCAATCATGGTCATATTGCCCGATAGCTTGAGGCTCTCGACAAACTTTACAGTAGACTCTAAGGTGCCCTTGAGCTCTATGGTCATCACAGCAGACGCACCATGACGATAGTATTTTTTCGCTAAATTGTGGCTTGGGTGATCCTCGAAGCCTACGAAGCTCACGCGCTCCACCTTGGGGTGGTTGCGGCAGAACTCAGCAAGGCGATATGTCGACTCCACCTCGTGCTTGACTCTAAGGGATAGGGTCTCCAGGCCGATGAGCATCAGATAGGCATCGAAGGGTGAAGGGCAGCAACCGAAGTCACGCATGCCATCTACTCGACATTTAACTATAAATGCCTGGTTGCCAAAAGCATCTACGAGATTTAGACCGTGATATCCCTCCGAAGGACCGTCAATCTGAGGGAACTTGCCGGATGCTCGCCAGTCGAATTTTCCACTGTCAACGATGATGCCGCCCATGGCTGTGCCGTGGCCATTTATCCACTTGGTTGCCGAATCGGTGATGATGTCTGCACCCCACTCAAATGGGTTGCAAAGGTAGCCACCGGCACCAAATGTATTGTCTACAATAAGAGGAATATTGTTTTTATGAGCTGCCTCGGCCAATGCCTCGATGTCGGCTACTCGGCAGGTGGGATTACCCATCGATTCAACAAATATTGCTCGTGTCTTATCGTCGATGCACTGGACTATATCCTCAGCGTTGTCGCTCTTTGCCAAGCGGCAGTCGATGCCCAGGTTACGGAGCGATATTACGAACTGGTTGTGTGTGCCACCATAGAGGTATGGTGAGGCAACTATGTTGTCGCCACCATTAGCCAAGGCAGTCACCGTAAGTAGTATTGCCGACATTCCCGATGCTGTGGCCAGGGCGCCAACACCACCATAGAGGGCAGCTATGCGCTCCTCGTAGGCCGCTGTTGTTGGGTTGTGAAGGCGCGTGTAGATATATCCCGCCTCGCTGAGTGTGAAGAGGTTTGCAGCGTAGTCGCACGATGGGAAGTGGTATGCGGCTGTTGGGTGTATGGCAATACCTCGTGCCTGTGTCTCATCTACGTGATAGCCACCGTGTATCTGTATGGTTTCAAAATGTAATTTATTGTTGCTCATTGCAATATCATCATTAGGGTGGATGGCACATAGTTGTGCAACCACCGGTTGTTTTACTAAAATGTTGTAGGTTGGAGGGGAGTGCAAGTATGTAACCGCACAGAGATGAATAGTGTGCCTAGCGGCACATTCGCATTGACATAACGTTTGTTGACACCATTGCTGATGTCATCTGTAGTAGTGTTATGTTAGTCAATGCTCTCATATTCGGTAGTAGTTAGTGCAAAGATAAATAAAAATTTTTAATTATCCAAATATATAGTTTTCTGTTCTTTGGGATGATTACCCTTAAAAAAATATAGAATAAGGGCTGAGTATAGCTTTTTTTTTGTATCTTTGCCACGATTATACTTTTAGTATAAGTGTGACAGAAATAATTTATACGAGACTATGGTATATTTGAAACTTATATTCTACGGACTACTTTCGTTTATCACACGTCACCCCGTGTTTTGTGCGATTATAGTACTCCTTGCAATATTCGCCCCAATAGTATTCGAGGTCGTTGGCTGGATATTGTTGGGTATTCTTGCGTTGATACTTCTTGGCTTTGGATTCCTCGCATGGAAGATGTACAAGCTTAAGCGCGATATGAAGCGTCGCTTCAAGGAGGCTGCGGGTGGTAATGCTAACTTCGGCGGTGCTCAGGGTTTTGGTGGTGCTAACTTCGGTGGTTTTGCCATGGGTGGTATGTCGCTTGAGGATCTTGTTCGCCAGATGCAGGCACAGGCTGATGCGCAGCAGCGTGCTCGCCAGGGTAGAGGATCCGATTCTAACACCTCAACTTCGGGCTCGGCGCAGAAGCGTGTAAACGACAAGGTTGGCGATTATGTCGACTTCGAGGAGGTAGAGTAGTCATTAGAGTGATAATAGCAAACAGAAATTATTAAGACGATGATAAAACTTTTTGAGAACATAGGTCGCTACTTCATGTTGCTGGGCAAGGTATTCTCTCGTCCAGAGAAGGCGCGAATATATCGTCGACGTATATGGTTTGAGATCGATGCCCTTGGTTTCGACTCTATCTCGTTGACAACCATCATCTCGACATTTATCGGTGCCGTTGTTGCACTCCAGATGGCCATCACCCTTGAGTCGCCATTCATCCCTAAGTTCATGATTGGTTACGCTACGCGTGAGGTTATGATTCTTGAGTTCTCATCTACCGTGGTGGCGCTTATCCTTGCTGGTAAGGTCGGTTCGAATATCGCCTCGGAGATTGGTACTATGCGTATCACCGAGCAGATTGACGCCCTCGAAATCATGGGTGTTAACTCCGCTTCGTACCTCATCCTTCCAAAGATTGTGGCTACGGTTATCTTCTTCCCAATATTGACGCTCTTTAGTATTATCGTAGGTATCTTGGGTGGTTATGCCATTGCCTACTTCACGGGTATAGTCCTACCGGGTGACTACATCGAGGGTCTGTTCTACTATTGGGAGCCATTCTCGGTAACCTACGCTTTGGTAAAGGGTGCTGTCTTTGCTTTCATCATCACCTCTATATCGGCCTATTGTGGCTACTATGCAAAGGGTAACTCTTTGGAGGTGGGTCGTGCCTCGACACGTGCTGTGGTGGCGAGCTCTATTACCATCATGATATTTAACCTTATCCTAACACAAATTATGCGAGCATGATACGAGCTGACCATATATCAAAGACCTTCGAGGGCCGTGCTGTCCTCAAGGATGTGAGTGTTGAGTTCGACACCGGTAAGACAAACCTTATCATCGGCCGTAGTGGCTCGGGTAAGACCGTGCTTCTTAAGTCGTTGGTAGGCCTCCATGATGTAGACTGCGGTAAGATATACTATGACGATGTATGTTATAGCGACCTTAACTTCAAGGAGCGCAAGCTCATTCGTAAGAATATAGGTATGATCTTCCAGGGTGGAGCATTGCTTGACTCATCTACCGTACGTGAGAATGTGCGCCTACCCCTTGACCTCTTCTCTGATATGTCGGAGGGTGAGAAGCGCGATAGAGTGAGCTTCTGTCTTGAGCGAGTCCGCCTCACAGGTGCCGACCATCTCTACCCCTCGGAGCTTAGTGGTGGTATGGTTAAGCGTGCGGCTATTGCGCGTGCTATTGTGCTTAACCCACGCTACCTCTTCTGCGATGAGCCTAACTCGGGTCTCGACCCACAGACGTCGGTGGTTATCGATAATCTGATCTACGATATTACCAAGGTGTTTAACATCACTACGATAATTAATACACACGATATGAACTCGGTGATGGAGATTGGCGAGAAAATTGTCTACATCCACGAGGGTAATAAGTGGTGGGAGGGCACCAAGGATGATATCCTCCTATCTGAGAACCCCGAGCTCAACGACTTTGTCTTTGCTTCGGCAATGGCTAAGCGTGCTAAGAGCGTGGCTAAGTAGGTTGTTTACTCACATATTGAGCCTTAGCGAGATAATAAAGTGTAATATATTTTAAAAATTTTAATAGTTGTTTGCTAAATAGAACAAAAGTGATTACATTTGTCTATGCGAATTATTATTAGAGTTAGCAAATTCATTAACTTATAACTAAATAAAATTTACTATGTCACAGATTAAGATTGGTATCAACGGTTTCGGTCGTATCGGCCGTATGGTATTCCGTGCTGCATGTGCTCAGCCTGAGAAGTTCCAGGTTGTAGGTATTAACGACCTTTGCCCAGTAGACTACTTGGCATATATGCTTAAGTACGATACTATGCACGGCAAGTTCGAGGGTACTGTTGACTACTGCGAGGAGAAGAACCTCCTTATCGTTAACGGCAACTCTATCCGTGTAACTGCAGAGAAGGATCCTGCACAGTTGAAGTGGGGTGAGGTTAAGGCAGAGTATGTTGTTGAGTCAACAGGTTTGTTCCTCTCAGCTGACAAGGCTCAGGCTCACATCGAGGCTGGTGCTAAGTATGTAGTTATGTCAGCTCCATCAAAGGACGATACCCCTATGTTCGTATGCGGTGTTAACACCTCTGAGTATGCTGGTCAGAAGATCGTTTCTAACGCTTCATGTACTACAAACTGCTTGGCTCCTATCGCTAAGGTTCTTAACGACAACTTCGGTCTTGTAAACGGTCTTATGACCACTGTTCACTCTGTAACTGCTACACAGAAGACTGTTGACGGTCCATCATTGAAGGACTGGCGTGGTGGCCGTGCTGCTTGCGGCAACATCATCCCATCATCTACAGGTGCTGCTAAGGCTGTAGGTAAGGTTATCCCAGCTCTTAAGGGTAAGCTTACTGGTATGTCAATGCGTGTTCCTACTTTGGACGTATCTGTTGTTGACCTTACTGTAAACCTCGAGAAGCCTGCTACTTATGAGGAGGTATGCGCAGCTATGAAGAAGGCATCTGAGGGTGAGCTTAAGGGTATCCTTGGCTACACTGACGAGGCTGTAGTATCATCTGACTTCCTTGGCGATGCTCGTACATCTATCTTCGATGCAACTGCTGGTATCGCTATCAACGAGACCTTCATGAAGGTTGTATCATGGTACGACAACGAGTGGGGTTACTCTAACAAGGTGCTTGACCTCATCTCTGTAATGAAGGCTTACAACAAGTAATTTAGTGACTGGCGGTGCATTAGCACCCTAAGGCTAAATAGATAACTCCTCGGGATGTACTCTCTGTACTATCCCGAGGAGTCTCTTTTTTGCCCTATCATCACACTTTAGCGCCATCCTCCTACCTTAAAAACTCCATCTTCGACCAACTGCGACGTCGGCATACCTCTCTCTCTACAACGCCCGTGAGAGCATCTGCTGCGTCGTCATGGCGATTTGCCTTGAAGCGTCTGCGGTAGGTGGTAACATGGCTGAAGAACTCAGCCCAGCGTAGATTCCATCTTTCGGGCATACGCACCGTGTGGACCACTGTGGCCGAGTTGGAGAGTATTCGCGCCTCCTTATTGCCGCTCTGGTGAAACCACTCGACCTTAATCTGGGGACATAGGCGTTGTAGGGCACGGGCAAAGCCCCTACCACCATTGTTGCTCTCCACAACAGCGCTGCGCACGTCGTTTGCTTTGAGCATTGCCGCAACCATAGGCTCGCTTACGTCCATTGGCTCCTGCGTGTAGGTAACATCCGTTATATATATGATGCCATCGGTGTCGACGGCATAGGCTATTGAGCATAGATAGTCCTCGCCACTATCGGCAGTATCGGTGTAGCTCGCCCTGCGTACGATGTCGTGGGGTAGTGTGTCGTAGGTCTGAAAGCTGTCGCCATAGAGAAAGCCCTCCTTGGCTGTTGGGTGACCCTGATACATGGCCTCGAAGCGCACGGGGTCGAGGTTGCGCTTGCTTAGCAGCAGTGTCTCGTTCTGCTGTTCGGGCCATAGCGCCTCACCCGAGGTGCGTGGGTCGATCTCGGTTGGTGGTGAAGCCTTTAGTGCCTCGAAGTTTAGGTATAGCCACTCGCCCTCATCTACGCTTTCGATGTCGCTCCACTCATTAAGCATCCTCACCCTCTCGCTCTTCGTTAGGCGACCTATCAGGTCATCCTCGTGCCAACGTGTGAAGACTATGAGCTCTCGTGAGTTGTTGTGCATACGTGTGCGTACAACAGATGTGTACCACTCCCAGCAGTTCTCACGTACCACGGGCGACTGCGCCTCCATGGCATCCTTGTATAGGTCGTCGAGGATGAAGCAGTCTACACGGTTACCTGTGAGTGAGCCCTCGCGACCCACGGATATAAGCTCGCCCTTGTGGTCTATGATCTCTACCTCGTCTGAGGTGCGTATGTATCCCGCAGGCTTTGTACCCTGCTTTATTGTTGTGCCTGGGAATATTGAGGCATACTCCCTTGAGTCGAGGATGCGCTGCACACGGCGGTTAAACTTCGAGGCGAGTGTTCCCGAGTATGAGGCTATGGCTATGCGTGTGTCGGGCTCTATGCCGAGCATGTAGGCTGGTAGGAGGGTGGAGCTTCCTACGCTCTTGCCATGCTGCGGCGGTACCGATACTATAAGTTTGCGTATGCGCCCATGTGCGAAGGCCTCTAAGATGCGGTAGTACGTGCGGTGAAATGGGGTGATCTCCAGAAAGGGGTACACCTCGAGCGCAAATTGTTCGAAAGAACAATTCGCATTAGTTGGTTTGTTTTGCATGGTGTGATGTGTAGAGTTGTTAGAAAATTGTTGCGACGAACTCTTTGAATGAGAAATCGTTCATCTGCTCTTCGCCATTCGTTGTGGTGTGGAACTCCCACCATATGGGGATAAGTGCGCTTATGGCGTTAAAGCAATGCACCTCTGTGGGCTTGTTGTCGTGCTCGACAATAAGGGTGCACACGAGCGTGCATAGGGTATCCTCCTCGGTTAGGGTTACGTGACCTGAGAAGAACTCTTTGGTGCCGATGGCTGCTATCAGCTTGTCGGCAATCTTAAGGTAAAGTTGGGGTGAGATATTGTACATTGCTGATTAAGTGAATAAATAATTGATAAAAGATTTGCTTTAGTCGAATAAATGACTTAACTTTGTGGTGCAAATATATATTCAAATATTTATCTTGTCAATAGTTTAGTACAAAAATTTAATATAATATCTTTTTATATGGAGACAGTAGGTGAACGACTGAGGCTTATACGCCGACAGCTCAATATGACTCAAGATCAATTAGCTCAGCGACTTGGTGTCGGTAAGGCTGCGTTGTCGATGATCGAAACAGGTAAGGCAAGACTATCGATGCGTAACAAGAATATCCTTGTTCAAGATTTTAATGTCAACCCCGATTGGATTGATACGGGCAAGGGTGCGATGTTCAACGCAGAGCCCGATATGACACCATATATTCACCGCACGGATAGATCGTTGCCCCTACAGAGTGTGCCTCTATACTCCATAGAGTGTACTGCGGGCCTTGTCTCAATATTCCAGGATGACTCTAAGGTTAAGCCCGTAAATCATATCCATATTCCCAATCTTCCAAAGTGCGATGGCGCGATATATGTTGTTGGTGACTCTATGTATCCGCTATTGAAGAGTGGCGATATAATCCTTTATAAGCAGCTCAACGATGTTCGTGATGTATTCTGGGGTGATATGTACCTTCTCTCGATAGATATGGATGGCGAGGAGTATATCACCGTGAAGTATGTTCAGAAGTCGGAGCATGAGGGTTATGTTAAGCTTGTGAGCCAGAATCAGCACCATGCCGACAAGGAGGTAGAGGTGGGTCGTATTCGTGCTATTGCCCTTATCAAGGCTTCGGTAAGAATGCATACAATAGGGTAGACGCCTATTATTAGAAGAGATGAGGCTGCCGTGCATATCGCATGGCAGCCTCTATGTTGGATATAGGTGTGTAGCTCTTAGAACATTGCTATGAGCTCCTCGTTGCTATAGGCATCAGCGCCGTAGCAGGTCTTAAGGTATGCAAGACCGATGTTGTAGTCCTCCTCGGTGAATGAATCGGTAGCCTCCTTGGCAACAACAACATCGTAGCCCAATGAGTAGGCGTCGGCCGATGTGTGGCGTACGCACATATGTGTGTGTAGACCTGTCATGACTACAGTCTGTACGCCGAGCTCCTTGAGAAGGATGTCGAGTTCGGTCTGGAAGAAACCGCTATAGCGACGCTTTGGTACTACGTAGTCGCTCTCCGATAGGCTAAGCTCTGGGATAACCTCGGCACCTGGAGTACCCGCAATAGCGTGGTCGCCCCATAGAGCAAGCTCGCGGTCGATACCCTTGCGGTGAGCATCGTTGCAGAAGATCACAGGGATACCTGCCTTGCGTGCTGCGTCGAGAAGATTTGCTGTGGCAGGGACGATAGCCTTACCGCGCTCGCAGGTCAATGCACCATAGACAAAGTCGTTGAGCATGTCAACAACCAAGATAGCAGGTTTGTTAAGCTTTTCCATAATAGTTTAAAAGTTGTAAGTTGTTAAAGTTTGTGTTTTAAGGTTATTTACAAATAAATAAAATATTATAGCCGCATCTAACATTTTGGTAAAACTAATTCAAAGTTAGAGGTTATTTTTGAATAATCCAAATTTTAAGGCGTTGTTTTTATTCTCAATTTATTTTTATACTGACTTTGTCAGTATAAAGATTATGAGAGAATTTTTGTGTATTGAGGGCAATTTGGCCTATTATAAATACAACAAGACCCTTCGACAACTTGTCAAAGGGTCTTGTTGTTATGCCATCGGATAGCTACTACATCGCATCCGATAGCCAGTCGTTGCAATCATCATCTAACTCTCTACGCTCCTCGTTAGTAAGCTCCAGGGCGTAGGTTGCAATATAGTTATCCTTAGTGTCGAAGTGGTTGATATAGCTCTCGGCAACCATGTCGAAGTTGCCCTTAAAATGATCTATGAGGTTGCTTACGATGTCGCCCCACATATTATCGTCGTAGTCATGTGACTCGCTATTTGGTGTGGCGGTGAAGGTGTAGTTGTCGCTGCAAGGTACGCTCTCAATAAGCTGTTGTAGCGTCACTCGCCTAATCTCCACCTCTTGTCTCTGTGTTAGTGTGCCTACGATACGCTCGAGCCACGCCTTATCCCTATCGTCGAACGAGGCAAGCTCCGTGCTATCTATGTCGAGTACTGCTATCACTTTGCCCTCGCGACATACGGGAACCACGATCTCGCTGCGAGAGAGTGAGCTGCAGGCTATATGTCCTGGGAACTTCTCGACATCCTCCACGACGATAGTCTCGCCACGCTCCCATGCCGTGCCACACACGCCCTTGCCATACTTAATACGGCTGCAGGCGAGTGGCCCTTGGAATGGACCTAGCACCAGCTCGTCGCCAATAACACGATAGAAGCCCGTCCATAGTGGCTCTATTGTGGCGTGAATCATCGAGGCGATATTAGCCATGTTGGCTATCTCGTCGCTCTCGCCCTCAACAAGAGCAACGACCTGCCTATGTAGCAGGTCGTAACGCTCATCTTTGCCTCCTTGGGCAATCTTTAACTCCTCGGCCATTGACTATTAGATGTCGTTGTTAAGCTGAGGGATATCTATAGATGTCTGCTTCTCGCCCAAGAGGTGTTCCGAGAAGTAGTCTGCCATGCGCCAGAAGAAGTACTCGTTCATGTCGCCAAAGCCATGACGCTGACCTGGGAGAAGGAGCATGTCGAAGCGCTTGTTAGCACGGATAAGTGCATCGACAACACGCAAGGTGTTACCAGGGTGTACGTTCTCGTCGATGTCGCCATGAACCAACAAGAGGTTACCCTTGAGACGGTGAGCAATCTCGTTGTTCGATGAGATGTGGTACTCGAATACGGTTTCACCATCCTTCTCTACCTCCTTGATGCCGTGGTGCTTCTCGCTCCACCAGCGGTTGTAGATGTTGTTATCGTGGTTACCAGCGCATGATACAGCAACGTCGAAGAAGTCGGGGTACATCAGAATAGCTGCGGTAGACATGAAGCCACCACCCGAGTGACCGTGGATACCTACACGCTCGATGTCTATGAAGCTGTGGCGTGCGGCGAGCTGCTGTGCAGCAACAACCTTATCCTTAAGGCCGTAGTCGCGTAGGTTACCATAGCCATAGTTGTGATACCACTTCGAGCGGTCGGGGTGACCACCTCGGTTACCTACGGTGATTACGATGAAGCCCATCTGTGCAAGACGGTCGGTACGAACCAATGGCTGGTACCACTGCTGCTCCACAGCCTCAGTCTGAGGACCTGGGTATACATACTCGATGATAGGATACTTCTTCGATGGGTCGAAGTCGTATGGCTTATACATCACGCCGTGAAGGTCGGTGATACCATCAGCGGCCTTAACAACAAAGCGCTCAGGGTACTGATAGCCAATGGCGAAGAGTGGCTCGAGGTCTACGCTCTCAAGCTCCATAACACGCTTACCATCGGTGGTGTAGAGCTCCGATACGGGGGCTGCATCTACGCGTGAGTAGGTGGTGGTGAAGAAGCGGCAGTCGTCCGAGAGCGAGAAGTCGCCATGGAAATCCTTAGGGTCGAGCTGCTTGAGACCTGTACCATCGTAGTTCACACGGAAGAGGTGCAAGTAGTATGGGTTCTCATCCTTGTTGTAGCCTGTAGCGGTGAAGTAGATAACGCGCTTAGCATCATCCACGCCAAGAACGTATGATACGTGCCAGTCACCCTTGGTGATAGGGTTGAGAAGCTCGCCCTCGGCAGAGTAGCGGTAGAGGTGTGCCCAACCGGTACGCTCCGACCACTGGATAAGCTCCTTGCCGCCGTTGAGAAGGTATGGCATCTGCCACTCGATAGATGTGTTCATCTCCTCGCATACCACATCCTTAGCTGTGGCTGTAGCTACGTCAACGATGCAGAGGTCGGCACGCTGGATGTCGCGGCTCTGACGGATGACGTAGAATTTGTCGTTGTCGCCCTGCCATACCATGCGTCGAGGACGCTCGTAGCTCTCGGCGTGCTTTGCTGGGCGGTTGCAGATGAAGAGCATCTGCTCGGGATACTTGGTCATATCTACCTCGCGGCGCTCGAAATTCTCGGTGTCGAAGATCTCCAACCAGAACTTAGGGCTCTCCTCGCCTGGCATCTGGTACTTGTAGCTGAACAACTCGGGACGCTCCTTAAGGATGTTGATAACCCAGAAGTCCTTGAGTGCACTCACGTCGCTGCGTACTGTGGCAAAGTGCTTAGAGTCGGGTGACCACTGCAAGAATACACGGTAGCGCTCGTCGGGCTTGATCTGCTCGATACAGTCCTCAAACCAGTGATATGCGGTGTTCTCCACAGCGTCGGTGGTTATCTGATGCTCGACGATGGTGCTATCCTCGGGGTTCTTAGCGAGCTTCTCAACATCCTCCATAGACATATACCAGAGGTTGCTGTTCTTCTCATATACCGCAATGCGACCATCGGGCGATACGTTTGCCCACTCAGGGATGCGCTGCTCACGCTCGTCGATAACCTCCAACTCCTGCTTGGCGATATCCCACTTGAAGTGGAATACTAGGGCCTTGCCCTCATCATCCTTTGGTGCGTAGTCGTTGTTCTCGACCATCACCTTGTGTGGTGCGATGTCGAAGAGTACGATGTTATCCTCCTCAAGCTTAATGTTCTCGATAGGGAGGTGCTGTGCGTCGAAGGGGTAGTTTGTGGCCATGGTCACCTTCTCGGCAAGATCTACCATCGACCACATCTCGCGCTTGGTGCGAGCAGCAGGGTCAACGATGTAGTAGTTGATGGCATCAACACTCTGCCACTTATACCAGAACTTGTTGCTCTGGGCAAACCAGTTGGCTCTAACGGCTGTCTGAGGCACCAGACGGCGCATCTTGGTTGGCGAGAACTGCTCGGCAAGATTGTAGTTTGGAGTCGAGCTCTGTGGCTCGGCAGCGCGAGCGGCGTCTGTTGAGAGTAGCATCGTCGCAACAGACAGAATTGTCATTAGTTGTTTAATCATAATATATTTAAGTTTAATTTTCCTCTAGGGTTATATTGGGCAAAGATATGAAAAATTGTTGAAAAATAAAATTTATTATCCATTATATATTATGTGGTCCTCGCTCTTTGTTGTTCGTGATACAGATTTACCTTGCTAAGTCCTAAAAGTTAGGGTGTAGCGGCTGCAAATATATGGTTACCATAGGGTTTAGTATCAATATTTTTGTTTATGTGATATAGGTGTTTGTAGGATAAATTCCACTTTTTTATCAAAAAAATCTACTACACCCCTATAACTTGTATTTTTTTACTATATTTGCGTGAAATATATACGCAAGTATATAGTTTGTAGATTTTTTGTGTGGTGCGTAACAGATAACCTAATATTAGAAATATCGCTATTTGAGGGTTGGAGAGTATGCACTGCATGGGGTTTATTAACTACTAATACTTTATTGCTTAATGGTGAAATCAAATTACATCATCGAGCTCAAGAATATCACCAAGTCCTTCCCAGATAAGGTGGTTCTCGACGATGTCAGTTTGTCAGTAAAGAGGGGAGAGTTCCTAACAATTCTTGGCCCTTCGGGTTGTGGTAAAACAACATTACTGCGTCTTTTAGCGGGCTTCAACACCGCTACAAAGGGCGAAATACGTATCGACGGAGAGGTGATGACTAATGTGCCACCGCACATGCGTCCCGTGAACACCGTCTTTCAACGCTATGCCCTATTCCCAAATTACAACGTATACGACAATATCGCCTTTGGCCTAAAGCTTAAGAAGGTTGATAAGCTGGAGATCGAGCAACGTGTGAAGCGTGCTTTGAAGATGGTGGGTATGACCGACTATGAGCACCGTGATGTACAATCGTTGTCGGGTGGTCAGCAGCAGCGTGTGGCTATCGCACGGGCTATTGTCAACCGTCCTCAGGGGTAGCTCCTGGATGAGCCTCTTGCGGCTCTCGACCTCAAGATGCGTAAGGATATGCAGATGGAGCTAAAGGAGATGCACCGTAGCTTGGGTATCACCTTTGTCTACGTTACCCACGACCAGGAGGAGGCACTAACCCTCTCGGATACTATCGTGGTGATGAACGAGGGTGTCATCCAGCAGATTGGTACACCTACGGATATCTACAATGAGCCTTGCAACGCCTTTGTTGCCGACTTCATTGGCGAGAGCAACATCCTCAATGCGACAATGGTGCGTGACCGCCTCGTGCGTTTCATGGACAAGGAGTTCGAGTGTATCGACGAGGGCTTTGGCGAGAACACCCCTGTGGATGTTGTCGTACGCCCCGAGGATGTATATATCATCCGCAATGCCGAGGCCGCAATGTTCCATGGCACAGTGCGCTCGTGCATCTTCAAGGGTGTGCACTATGAGATGTTCGTAGAGACTCCCGATGGTTACGAAATTCAGATTCAGGATTATAACTGCTTTGAGCCCGGCACCGAGGTGGGCATGATGATTAAGCCTGCCGACATCCATGTTATGCGCAAGGAGCGCACCGAGAATTCGGTGGAGGGTGTCGTTGTGGATGCTACCCATGTAGAGATTCTTGGCGAGAGCTTCGAGTGCGAAGCTATCGATGGCGCAGAGGTTGGCGAGGTCGTTGATGTCAAGTTTGACTTCTCGGCCGTGGAGCTCACCGACGACCCCGACGATGGTATCTCATGGGGTACAATCCGCTTTATCCTCTACAAAGGTGACCGTTATCACCTTACTATCCGCACTGAGGATGGCGACGATGTATATGTCGACACCCGTGATGTGTGGGAGGATTTGGACGAGGTGGGTATCACCATTGCTCCTGCAGCATTGCGCGTGATACGACGTAAGTAGTTGATCAAGTAATCGCCTGATTAAGAATGAATAAAATAGTAAAATTCTTTTCAAGACGACGCAGTTGGAGCCTCCCTTATGTGCTCTTTCTTGCAGTGTTCGTAGTGGCACCGCTTATCCTCATTATGGTCTATGCTTTCCAGAGTGAGGAGGGTGGCTTCTCGTTGGAGAATTTCGAGAAGTTTATGCATCAGCGTGAGGCTATGAACACCTTTGTTTACTCGATTGGTATCGCCTTGATAACTACAATGATATGTATTGTCTTGGGCTATCCTGCGGCGTACATACTCTCGAAGATGAAGGCATCCACAGCACGTGTTGTGGTGATGCTCTTCATCCTACCTATGTGGATTAATGTGCTGGTGCGCACACTGGCAACTGTCGCTCTCTTCGACTTCCTAACACTGCCGTTGGGCGAGGGTGCTCTCATCTTTGGTATGGTCTATAACTTCCTGCCATTCATGATCTACCCAATATACAACGTGTTGCAGAAGATGGACCACTCGTTGATTGAGGCTGCCGAGGACCTCGGTGCTACACCTCGCCAGGTCTTCACCAAGGTGATATTCCCACTCTCTATGCCCGGTATTGTTAGTGGCGTGATGATGGTGTTCATGCCAACAATCTCAACATTCGCCATTGCCGAGCTTCTCACGATGAACAATATCAAGCTCTTTGGTACCACCATACAGGAGAACATCAACAATGGTATGTGGCACTATGGTGCGGCTCTCTCGTTCATCATGCTTGTAATCATTGGTATAACCACGCTCTTTACCGGCTCGTCGGATGAAGATGGCGCTAACGATGGAGGGTTGATGTAGTATGAAAAAGCTATTCTCAAGGGGCTATCTACTTTTGCTGTTGGTGATGCTCTATGCCCCAATTATCATCATCGCCATATTCTCGTTCACCGAGTCTAAGGTCCTGGGTAACTGGACTGGTTTCTCTACCGAGCTCTACACCTCGCTCTTCTCGGGAGGTGTGAGTGATAGACTTATTGTGGCCATAGAGAACACCTTTATCATTGCCCTTACCGCAGCCGTTGTATCTACAATCTTGGGTACTATCGCTGCTATCGGTATCAACGATTTGCGTTATCGTAAGCGTCGTGTGGTTAACTTTGTGATCAACATTCCAATTCTTAACCCTGATATTATCACCGGTATATCGCTCTTCTTGCTCTTCGTGTCGTTGGGCATTACCCAGGGATATACCACTGTGATATTGGCGCATATCGCCTTCTGTACTCCATACGTTGTGCTTAGCGTTATGCCACGTCTTGTGCAGATGAATCCTAATATCTATGAGGCGGCGTTGGATCTCGGTGCTACGCCTATGCAGGCCATGCGTCGTGTTATCATCCCTGAGATTCGTCCAGGTATGATCTCGGGATTTATCCTCGCCTTCACACTCTCTATCGACGACTTCGCCGTAACCATCTTTACCAATGGTACTGATGGCTTGGAGACGCTGTCAACATTTATCTATGCCGATGCTCGTAAGGGTGGTCTCACCCCTGAGCTTCGTGCCCTGTCGACAATCATATTGGTTGTTGTGTTGTTGCTCCTTGTCGTTGTCAACTATCGTGCTCACCGCCAGGCAAAGCGTGCCGAGCAGCAGGCTAAACATGTTAAAAACTATTCACGCCGATGAGAGCCTTATATAACTACATAGTGCGTAGCATGGCACTTATCGCTACGCTCACTCTCTTCGCCACGTCGTGCAGTGAGACACCTCGCGAAGAGATTCTCAAGGTATACAACTGGGGCGACTATATCGACGAGGAGCTCTTAAGTGAGTTCGAGGAGTGGTACGAAGAGCAGACTGGTTGCAAGGTTAAGATCATATACCAGACCTTCGATATCAACGAGGTTATGCTTGCCAAGATCGAGAAGGGTGAGGCCGACTTCGACGTGGTATGCCCCTCGGAGTATATCATCGAGCGTATGATGCGACACGATATGTTGCAACCTATTGTTGATAGCGCATTCATAAAGGATCTTGAGAGTACTGGTACGGAGAACTATATCGAGAGATATGTCTCACCATACATCCAGAGTCAGTTCGATAAGATCATTGCCCCTGAAGGTCACAACCCACGAGACTACTCGGTAGGCTATATGTGGGGTACTACGGGTATCCTCTTTAACTCCAACTATATTACTGCGGAGGAGGCCATGTCGTGGAACTTGCTCTTTGATGAGCGCCTTGAGGGTAAGATCCTAATCAAGGATGCATTCCGTGATGTCTACTCTCCAATGTTGGTCTATGCCAAGACTTTGGAGGCACGCAAGGCGGGTGATATAGGCCCTGAAGAGACCCTTCCGCTCAATCGTGCTGCGGCGGCAGAGCGCCCTGAACTCTTTGATGAGAGTGGCGAGCTAAAGGTCCCCACCATTGAGGAGCTTATGTTTGATGCTTCGGATGAGTCTATAGCACTTGTCGAGGGCTATCTCAAGCAGATGAAGCGCCTTGTGGCGGGCTGGGAGGCCGACTTCGGTAAGGAGATGATGACACAGAATAAGGCGTGGATAAACCTTATGTGGAGCGGCGATGCTGTGTGGGCCATCGAGGAGGCTGCAGCGGTAGATGTTGAGCTCGACTATGTAGTACCCGAGGAGGGTAGCTGTGTATGGTTCGATGGCTGGGTGATACCTAAGTATGCCCAGAATACCCGTGCTGCGCGCTACTTCATCAACTTCATGTGTATGCCCGAAAATGCTGTTCGCAATATGGATGCTACGGGCTATGTTAGCGTTATTGCCGATGCATCGGTGCTTGTGGCTATGGATTCATACCTCTGTGAGATGGATGAGCTTGTCGCTAAGATGACCGAGGAGGGTGTCACCGAGGAGGATTACATCAAATATGAGCAGAGACTTGGCGAGGTACGAGCCGAGCGTGATGCAGCACTCGAGGATGAGGGCATCAACCTAAGCTACTTCTTCAAGGGTGAGGATGGTGAGCCTTT
This sequence comes from Alistipes sp., assembly GCA_045647535.1. GTDB lineage: Bacteria > Bacteroidota > Bacteroidia > Bacteroidales > Rikenellaceae > Alistipes. The sequence goes on along the minus strand of JAZRMM010000005.1, from coordinate 75,726 downwards.
GGTGTTCAACATGGCTGATATGTATGAGGAGTTTGAGAGCGAGCATCTCAACTTCGAGGTTCACGCCGATTGTGTTTGCGCTGATCCCATCATGTATCCCGACATCGAGGTTATTGATCGCTGTGCCATGATGCATGATAGCGGTGAGCAGACCGAGAAGATGCTCGAGATGTGGTCGCGTGTCAAGGGTGATAACCTATCTCCGTTGATGCTTGTATTCATCATCGTATCGTTTGTGCTCATGATCGTTTGGGGCGTTTGGCGTAAGGTTGCCAAGCGTCGTAAGATGAACAAGATGCTCAAGCGTCGCCACCACGAGCGTAAGACAAAGTAATAACTAACCTATAAAATATAATTTAACGATGACAAGAAGATTAACACTTCTCCTTGCCACCATTGCGTTTGCTGTGACAGCGCAGGCAACAACACCTATGACCCAGAACGAGTCTAATCAGGCCCTTAACCCATCAGCAACTCTCCCCGTGGATGAGGATGCCGAGGAAGAGGATGTGTGGAGTTTCTGGTGGGAGGCTGGTGCTAACATCACCTCAAACTACCTGTGGCGTGGTTACGACCAGCCATACTCTGGTAATATGTTCGACCCAGCCATCCAGCCAAGTGTTACTTTGGGCTATGGTCTGTTCTATGTAGACCTTTGGTATAATATCTCAACTATGAGTACCTATCAGGAGTTGGATATGACCTTGGGCTTCGACTATAAGAATTTGTCGATTACCGTATATGATGTATGGTGCGATTATGGTGATGCATTCTGGAAGAACGACTTCCTCGATGATCAGAACCATAGTCTCACTGCCACTATCGAGTATACCTTCTTCGACCGTTTGCGTCTGCACTGGGGTACTACCTTCCTCCACTCGGCAGACTGGCTCTATAATGAGGATGGCTCGCGCCAGCGTCGTGCCTTCTCATCTTACTTCGAGATAGCCTACACGCAGCCCGTCAAGGATCTCTTCGATATCGAGATTGTTGCAGGTGCTTCGCCATGGACTGGACCATTCTGGTGTGCTGGTCCTCGTGCGCTTCAGGCCGATGGTTCATACGCCTTGGACTTCGAGAATATCCCCGAGGGCTTCAATGTTACAAACCTCAATGTAACTCTTAGCCGTGAGTGTGAGCTTAGCTGGGCTACGATACCTATTAGCTTGGGTTACACCTTTAACCCAACAACTAAGCGACACTACGCTCTTGTTAAGGCCGGTATTTCGTTCTAAAGGAGAGAGAATATATGGGTGCTAATATCTTCTTGGATGTTAGCACCTCTTATTTTATTATATAAGCACTTGTGTTTCGCTATTATTTTGTATATTTGTGCTACGAAATTACTAATATCCTATAATATATGAATGCTATTGTTAAGAACGAGTTTCAGTTCGAGGGCCAGAAGGGTCACTATGTAGGCAAGGTTCGTGATGTATATAACATCAACGACGACTATCTTGTTATGGTTGTATCGGACCGTATTTCAGCCTTCGACGTGGTACTCCCTAAGGGTATACCTTTCAAGGGTCAGGTGCTAAATCAGATTGCTGCTAAGTTCCTCGATGCTACTGCCGACATTCTCCCTAACTGGAAGATTGCCGTTCCAGATCCTATGGTTACCGTTGGTCACCGTTGCGAGCCTTATAAGGTTGAGATGGTTATCCGTGGTTACCTCTCTGGCCACGCATGGCGTGAGTATAAGGCTGGCAAGCGTGAGATTTGTGGTGTTGCTATGCCTGATGGTATGGTCGAGAATCAGCGTTTCCCCGAGCCTATCATCACCCCTACAACAAAGGCTGATGAGGGTCACGACGAGGATATCTCTAAGGAGGAGATCATTGCTCAGGGTCTCGTGTCGCGTGAGGAGTACGAGCAGCTCGAGAAGTACACACGCGCTATCTTCCAGCGTGGTACCGAGATTGCCGCTAAGATGGGTCTTATCCTCGTTGATACTAAGTATGAGTTCGGTAAGAAGAATGGTACTATCTACCTCATGGACGAGATCCATACCCCTGACTCATCACGCTACTTCTATAAGGAGGGCTACGAGGAGCGTTTGGCTCGTGGCGAGAAGCAGAAGCAGCTCTCTAAGGAGTTCGTACGCGAGTGGCTTATGGATAACGGCTTCCAGGGTCAGGAGGGTCAGCAGGTGCCAGATATGACTCCAGAGGTTGTTGCTGGTATCACCGAGCGCTATATCGAGCTTTACGAGGCTGTGACAGGCGAGAAGTTCGTTCCTGGCGAGGCTGATGATGTTGAGGCGCGTATCGAGCGTAACGTCTCAGAGTTCCTCCGTACACTATAATATATAATGTAAGGCGGACTCTATAGTCAATACTCAGAGGTCCCGACAGTGGAGAGCACATAGTGTGCCTTGCCATTGTCGGGACCTCTCATAAATAGAGGAGCGGACAGGCTTGTGGTATGGTTGTCCGCTCCTATGATTGTGAGTGCCGTAAAACAAAAAAAGACGACTCGAAGTCGTCTTTTAGTAGTCGATAGGGGATTCGAAGCGCAGGGCTTAGCCCCAGCTAGCGACGATACGATTAAGCGCAGACACTAAGTGTCGAGCAATAAATAAGAAATTATCGTCGCAACCCCACCTTGTGAGTAATGCGCTATCACATACGCTCTGTAAATGAGCGAGGCAAGCTGTCGCTGTGCGGAGGTGATGTAGATCGCAGTCGAGGGCTTGCCCTTGTAAATGCGACCTACATCACCTTCTGTCGATGTAATCGACCAGCTTGCCAACGCTAGTCGTCTATAAAGCAAAAAAAAACGGACAACCGAAGTTGTCCGTTTGAGTAGTCGATAGGGGATTCGAACCCCTATGTCCTGCGTGAGAGGCAGGTATCCTAGCCCTTAGATGAATCGACCAAGTTGTCTTTTTTAGTAGTCGATAGGGGATTCGAACCCCTATGTCCTGCGTGAGAGGCAGGTATCCTAGCCCTTAGATGAATCGACCAATATGTGTTTGTCTTGTTTGACGGTGCAAAGATGCATCTTTATTTTTTAATTTCCAAATTTTTTTTGCATTTTTTTATGCTTAGTGAGCATCTTTTACACTATTCGCCCATTGTCTCCTTGATTAGTGTGCTATTTTACGATGTATACCATCTCGCCCTCGCGCTGCATGTGGAAATGCTCACGGGCGTAGCGCTCCAGGAACTCCTTATTCTTCATACTCTCTATAAAGATACTATCGCTAGCTAACTTTGCCTCATACTTGGCGATGCGAACATCAAGGTCTCCACTCTTCTTATTCGTATGGATCATATCGCCAACAGTATGTATAGCGGTATATATCGTAAAGATTGCTATACCTCCAGTGAGTGTTATCCAGAATAGGCGTAGGACATTATTTTTTACTCGCTCCCTCATTACTTCTCTACCTGGTTATGGTATGCGCATGAACTTATGTGCCTGAATAGATATGTTCCACTCAGGGTTGCTCTTTACCCACTCCACAATTATTGGTACAATATTATCGTAGACGCTCCACTCTGGCTGTAGGTAGAGACGGCAGCGGCGTGATACTCTCTTGCTACACTCTACGGCCCACTCCAGATCCTCCTCCTTCTCGATGATTACCTTAAGTTCGTTGGCACGCTTGAAGGCTTCGTCAAGGGGTGGTAGCTGGCGCTTGGGTGAAAGGCATACCCAGTCGAACTCACCACTTAGTGGGTGTGTGCCCGATGTCTCGAGGAATATCTCAAGGCCACGGGCATGAAGCTCGCGTGTGAGAATGCCCAAAGGGTATAGCAGAGGCTCGCCACCAGTGATGACTATGGCCTGTGCTGAGCACGATGAGGCACGCTCCACGATGGTCTCCACCTCGGTAGGTGGGAAGACCTTTGGATTCCAGGTGTACTTGGCATCGCACCAACGGCAGCCTACATCGCAACCACCAAGGCGTATAAAATAGGCGGGCTTACCTGCGTGGTAGCCCTCACCCTGAATAGTATAGAAGTCCTCGACAAGGGGTAGTAGTCGCCCGTTGTCGAGGATTGTCAAGTCGGGATTAATCTTCATCTAACACGTAAATATCTTTGAGGTTGCGACCTATCTGGTTGTAGTCCAGGCCGTAGCCCACGATAAACTCATTGCCGATAGGCATAGCCACATAGTCAATCTTATACTCATGGAGGAACTTCTCAGGCTTGTAGAAGAGTGTGCATATAGCCACGCTCGCTGGCTTGCGCTCCTTTAGGTACTCAAGCAAGTAGTTCATGCTGTGACCAGTCTCGACGATATCCTCAACAATGATGATATCCTTGCCCTCGATGTCGAAGTCGATGCCGAGGTGCTGCTTGATGCTACCTGTCGACTGAGTACCCTCGTATGATGATATCTTCACGAAGGCAAGGCGAGAGTCGAAGTTCACCTTACGCACCAAGTCGCTGAGGAAGAGGAAGGCTCCCGAGAGCACACCAAGGAAGATGGGGGTCTTACCCTCGTAGCGCTCGTTGAGCTGGTCGGCAACACGCTGTACAGCCTTATCGATCTCCTCTGCGGGAATCATAATCTTAAATCGACGATCGAGTATCTTTATCTTATTATTCTCCATAGTGATGATTATTTGTGTCAAAGTTACATAATTTATCCCAATCTGCAAAACTTATCGTGTGCGAACACGGTCGAGTATTCCCGTGAGGGCTGCCAGTATCACACCATAGTTTGTTATGGCTACGCCCTGCTGACGAGCTCGCTCCACACGGCTAAGCACATGCTTGCGGTTGAACATGCAGGCGCCGCAGTGTATCACAAGGTCGTAGCATGTGAGATCCTCGGGGTAGTCGGCACCACTCACGATATCTATGGTTAGCCCCTCGCCAAAACGCTTGCGTAAGAGGCGGGGTAGCTTCACACGGCCTATATCCTCGTTCTGTGGTGTGTGCGAGCATGCCTCGGCTATGAGTATGCGTGAACCCTCGGTGATGCTACTTAGCGCCTTAACACCCTCGGTGAATAGCTCTATGTCGCCCTTGTAGCGTGCAAAGAGTATTGAGAACGAGGTGAGTGTCGACTCCTCGGGCTTTAGGGCATATACCTCGTTGAAGGCCTGTGAGTCGGTGATGATAAGCTGCGGTGGGGTGGCAAGCATGGCCAGTGTCTGGGCCATCTTGTCGGGGGTGCAGCATATTGGTGTACATCCTCTATCCAGAAGCTCGCGTATGGTCTGCACCTGAGGCTGGATAAGTCTGCCCTTGGGTGCCGACTTATCTTGTGGCATGACAAGCATCACACAGTCGCCCTCCTTGCAGAAGCCATCGGTTATGAGGCGCTCATCTTGAGGTCGGCACTCTATAAGCGCCTGGCGTAGCTCCTCCATGCCCTCACCTGTCTTGCCGCTTATGGCAATAACCGTGCGGTTGAGCTTCGTGCGTAGGGCCTCTGCTGCTGCCTTAGCATTGCTATGTAGGTCACTCTGAGCGAGGACTACAACCACAGGAATCTCCCTTACACGGCACTCCTCCATCATGCGCTCCTCGGTAGCGCACTCGGTCGAGGTGCATAGTATGACGGCTATGTCGGTACGATCCAATATCTTGGCTGTGCGTGCCATGCGCTCCTTGCCAAGGGTTGTACTATCGTCGAGGCCTGGGGTGTCCATGATGACCACTGCCCCCATGCCGTTAAGCTCCATGGGCTTGTTCACGGGGTCTGTGGTGGTTCCTGCCTCGGGCGATACTATCGACACATCTTGCCCCGCAAGGCGGTTCATGAGTGTCGACTTACCAGCATTTGTTCTACCTATGAGGGCTATATGTATGCGCTCAGAGGTGGGGGTCTGCGCTGCCATATCTCTTAGAATCTAAAGTCGCGCTTACCCTCCATGATAGCCTTGAGGTTATCTTCGGTTATTCGGCGCACCTTATCCGATGGGATGATTTGCTGTAGACGGTTAATCATTTTGTAGCCATCAACCTTAACCTTTGGTGAGGCGTAGTCCTCGAGATACTCGGCGAGAGTCATCAGTGCGTTGGGTGCGCAGCAGTTGCCAATAAGGCCTCGCTTGGCGAGCGACATAAATCTATCGCCTGTGCGACCCTCACGATAACACGCTGTGCAGAAGCTTGGTATGTAGCCGAGCTCCAAAAGCCAACCCACAATCTCATCGAGGGTGCGGCAGTCCGAGATGTCAAACTGTGCCGACTCCTCGGCATTCTCAATGCCCTCGGCATAGCCACCTACGCTGGTCTTAGATCCACCACTTAGCTGCGATACGCCCACGTCGAGAGCCATCTCACGGCAGCGCTTCGACTCGCGTGTAGATACAATCATGCCTGTATATGGTGCAGCTATGCGCAATACGGCTACGATGCGACGGAATACCTCGTCGGTAACTGCATCGGGAAAGTCCTTGGGGTCTATGTCATCGGCGGGGCGAATACGTGGTACACTTATGGTGTGTGGTCCTACGCCAAAGCGAGCCTCAAGATGCTCGGCATGCATAAGGATGCCCACCACATCGTAACGGTAGTTCGTAAGTCCGAAGAGAGCGCCTACGCCCACATCGTCGATGCCTCCGAGCATAGCTCTATCCATCGCCTCGGTGTGGTATGCCCAGTCGCTCTTGGGGCCTGTGGGGTGCAATCGCTCGTATGTGGCACGGTCGTAGGTCTCCTCGAAGAGGATGTAGGTACCTATGCCTGCATCCTTCAGGCGTGTGTAGTTCTCAACGGTTGTGGCTGCAATATTGACATTCACACGACGTATAGCGCCATTCTTATGGTGTATAGAGTAGATGGTGTCTATTGACTCCAAGACATACTCAATAGGGCTAAGCTTGGGGTGCTCGCCAGTCTCCAGCGCTAGGCGCTTGTGACCCATATCCTGGAGAGCTATCACCTCGCGACGTATCTCCTCCTGGGTGAGCTTACGACGAGGGATGGTGCGGTTCTGTGCGTGGTATGGGCAGTATACACAGCCATTCACGCAGTGGTTCGATAGGTATAGTGGGGCGAACATCACTATGCGGTTGCCATAGATGCGCTCCTTGAGGCGGCGTGCTATGTCGTATATGCGCTCCTCAAGCTCCTTATCCTCAACCTCTATGAGTACGGCAGCCTCACGGTGTGTGATGCCCTTGCCCTCCTCTGCTTTGTTCAAGATCTCCTCGATGAGGGCCTTGTCGTTGCGATGCTCACGAGCATACTCCAGCGTCTGGCGTATCTCGCCATCGTGGATAAACTCCGCAGCGTGTTCCGATTTTACGTTATATTCTATCATCTTCTTTATCTATTTATCATTATTATAATCTCCTCTACTATAATCTATATGATAACCTATTGTCTCTAATTCTTTTGCCAATGCCCCCAAGCCTTCGGCAGCCTCCTTACCCCACGAAGCCTTGTTCTCGTATATGGCATACTTGGCTCTTACGTCCGAGGGCGAGAGGTTTGGCATCACCACATTTGCGCCCGAGAGAATACCCTCCAGACGACCCTGTGGCGTCAGTGTGGCGAGTGCCGTTGTCGAGGGCAGCAGTGCCGAGGGTAGCATAAGGCGCACTATGGCTATTAGTGCTAATGTCAGTCGTAGGTCGCCCGCCGCCTCCGTGCCTAATGGTGTAGCCTTGTGAGGCAAGAAGGGGCCTATGCCCACCATCTCGGGGCTCATAGCGCCTATCAACTCTAAATCTTTAACGAGGTGGTCTAAGGTCTGACCCTTGACGCCCACCATCATTCCCATACCTGTTTGGTATCCTAATCTCTTGAGTGCTCCAAGACACTCCAATCTATGTTCGAGGCCCTTGCTCGATGGATGTAGGCCTGCGTAAAGTTCTGCATCTGCCGCCTCGTGGCGAAGCAGGTAGCGGTTGGCACCCGCCTCCTTGAGCCTTCGATATGACTCCTCGCTGCGCTCACCCAGCGATAGTGTTATTGCAACATCGGGGTATGTAGTGCGCATCTGTGTTAGTAGCTCCACGAGCCACTCGTCGGTGTGCGTGCCATCCTCGCCTCCCTGAAGCACAAAGGTGCGGAAGCCGAGGTTGTAGCCCTCCTTGCAGCACATCATCACCTCGTCGTGTGAAAGACGATAGCGCTCTGCTTGGCGGTTGCTACGGCGTAGGCCACAGTAAAGACAGTCGCACTTGCAGTAGCTCGATAGCTCTATGAGGCCTCGTATATATACGCCAAGTCTGAACTGCTCGCGGGCAGTTCGGACAGCGTAATCACGGAGAAGTTGAAGCAAATGCTCGTCAGTGACACATCCGTTAAGTAGTGCCTTGAGGCTCGCATTGTCGAGCCTGCGATTGTATGCTAATTGCTCAACTAATTCTCTCATTATTTGTATTATCTCTTCTTCAGCTCGGCGTCGAAGGTCTTCTTGCCATCGCCATACGCTGTATGAACGCTTGGACCAGAGATACAGCCACCGTCGCAGACCATCACCTCGATGAACTGTGCAGGTGCCTTACCTGTCTTACCGTAAGCCTTGAGTAGTGCTACGTTCTTCTTGTTAAGACCAGCAATCTGGAGTGTTGTGAAGTCGATCTTGCCATCAACAAGCTCCTTAACTGCTGCTGTCACACCACCATTCTCCGCGAAGCCATGAGCCGAGCGGCGTGATGCGCAATCTACTGGGTGGATGTTTGCCTCACCAAGCTCAATGTTCATACCACCGAGGATAGCGTGTACCTCCTCGTATGTGAGTACGAAGTCAACCTTACCCTCGAGACCCTCACGACGAGCCTCCTTACGCTTAGCGATACATGGACCTACGAATACGATCTTAGCGTTAGGATACTTCTCGCGAGCGAGCTCTGCGGTGTAGATCATTGGTGAGTATGTCGATGAGATATACTTCTTAAGCTCTGGAGCGTGCTTCGATGCCATCTCCATGTATGATGGACAGCATGATGTAGTCATGAATGGCTGACCCTCCTCCATCTTCTCAGCAAACTCGTGTGTCTCCTTCTCGGTTGTGATCTCAGCGCCACGTGCCACCTCGATAACATCCTTGAAGCCGATAGCCTTGATTGCGCCATATACCTGCTCGGTAGGAGCGTTGTACTGCGAGAGGATTGATGGAGCTACCATAGCAACAACCTCCTCACCACGACGGATAGCCTGAAGAATATCGAATACCTGTGAAATCTCGAAGATAGCACCGAATGGGCAGGCGTTCATACACTTACCGCAGTAGATACACTTCGACTCGTCGATATGCTCTACGCCATACTCATCCTTAGAGATTGCGCCAACAGGACAAGCCTCCTCGCAAGGTACTGGGATGTATACGATAGCGTGATATGGACATGCAGCGTGGCACTTACCACAGCTGATACAGATCTTATGGTCGATCTTACCCTGTGATGTCTCAGGGTCGAATACGATAGCATCCTTAGGGCAGGCGTGAGAACAAGCACGAGCCACACAGCCACGACAAAGGTTTGTGATGTCGTAGTTGGTGCGTACGCATGATGAGCAAGCCTCGTCGATAACACACATGATGTTATCCTTAATCTTCTTGCGGTCGATAGCCATCTTAGCATATGCTGAGAGTGGCATAAGCTCGTCGGTCTCATCTGTCATGTCGTAGCCCAAAAGTGGCAATGACTTATACTTCCATACTGCACGCTCCTTGTGGATACAGCAGCGGCCACGCACCTGTGAGTTGCGAGGACTGAACTCAATAGGTAGACGGTCGATCTTCTCGACTAATTCTCCCTCATTCCAGAGGCTCACAAGCTTTGTGAGAAGTCTCTGGCGTACGATCATTACGTTATTCTTAATTGCCATTGTCTATGGTGTTTGAGTTATTATTTGAGCAAAGGTAGTAAAAAATGCGCAAATACGAAAATTTTACCACTATTTTTTACTCCTATGGAGCATATATTATATATGTGTGTAGTTTTTCGTGGATTATATCGGGGTGAAAAGCCTCGCTTGATGTGGCCTTGGCCGCTATCGGATAAGGTCTCCCTGTGTGGCGCCCATCGTTCGCATCTGCTTGATGATGAGCTCTCGAAGCCTGTCGGGACGCACACCTCTGAGAGGTGAGTGTAGGAGTAGGTGGCGTGGCGCTACGGAGGCCATGCGCTCGATGGCAATCGAGGACTTCAGGTGGCGTAGAAACTCAATAATTAGCGATGCGTACTCCTCGGTGGATATGGTGTTGGCAAAGAGGAAACGCTCTGGGTGTTCGGCCCACTCTTTGGCCATTGGGGTGTTGCGATAGATTTGTAACTGGTGTAGCTTAATACTCTGCAAATCAAGGGTGTTGAGCTGTATGGCATGAGCTATTATCTCTTCGCGGCTCTCGTTGGGTAGGCCCAGGATAAGGTGGGCTCCGCACTCTATGCCTCGTTCGCGTGTTAGGGCAACGGCCTGTTGTGCCTGAGTATAGCTATGTCCTCGATTTATATGTTTGAGAGTCTCCTCCTTGGTTGACTCAATGCCATATTCTATGCAGACGAAGTTGCGTGTGGAAAAATACTCTAAAAGATCGAGTATTTCGGAACTTATGCAGTCGGGGCGTGTGCCGATGATTATGCCTGATATGGCGGGGTGTGATAGGGCCTCGTTGTATAGACGATCGAGGTTGCCTATGCTATTGTAAGTATTTGAGCCAGACTGAAAATATGCGAGATATCTATCGCCGTGTCTGTGGCGTGCGGTGTGAAACTTAATGCCCTGCTCAATCTGCTCAGTTATGCTCTTGGCCTCGCGGCAGTAGGCTGGTGAAAATGCTTCGTTAAGACAAAAAGTACAGCCTCCATGGGCTATCCGTCCATCGCGGTTCGGACAGCTCATGGAGGCATCTATCGAGAGCTTCTGCACACGACCACCAAGGCGCTTGCGTATCATGCGTCCATAGTCGGTGTATGGCAGCTGCTCGGTTATCATTGTTATAGGTCTTCGAGACGTGCTACGGGTGATACATCGAGGCTGCTTATCTCGCCAGCCATATATCGGTAGTATCCTGCAGTGGCAATCATCGCAGCGTTGTCGGTGGTGAACTTAAGCTCGGGGAGGAATGTGCGCCAGCCACGACGTCGGCCCGCCTCGGTGATGCCGTCGCGTAGTCCTGAGTTTGCGGATACACCTCCGGCGATAGCTATATCCTTGATTCCGGTGGCCTTAGATGCCTTGATGAGTTTGTCGAGAAGTATCTCTACGATGGTCTTTTGTAGTGATGCACATAGGTCGGCCTTGTTCTTCTCCACGAAGTCGGGGTCCTCCTTAACAGCGTCACGCAGAGTGTAGAGGAACGATGTCTTGAGACCAGAGAACGAGTAGTCGAACTCGCCCTCTACGTGTGGCTTGGCAAACTTGAACGCTGCACTGTCTCCCTCCTTCGCCAGGCGGTCTATTACGGGGCCACCAGGATAGGGTAGGCCCATCACCTTTGCACACTTGTCGAAGGCCTCGCCTGCAGCATCGTCAATGGTTGTTCCAATAATCTCCATCTCGGTTGGTGAGTCCACACGGACAATCTGCGTATGTCCGCCACTGACCAAAAGGCAGAGGAATGGGAAGTTGGGGTGTGGAAGCTCTCTGTCGGGTAGGTCGACAAAGTGCGAGAGGATATGACCCTGAAGGTGGTTGACCTCTACGAGAGGTATGTTGTTGGCAATGGATAGTCCCTTGGCAAACGATACGCCCACGAGAAGTGAGCCAAGAAGACCAGGACCACGGGTGAAGGCTATGGCATCGACTTTGTCGATGGTTATGCCAGCCTCCTTGAGAGCTGTGTCCACCACAGGTATTATGTTCTGCTGGTGTGCTCGTGAGGCGAGCTCCGGAATTACGCCACCATACTTCTGGTGTACTGCCTGTGAGGCAATTACATTTGATAGAAGAGTGCGGTTGCGGATGACTGCTGCCGAGGTGTCGTCGCACGATGACTCTATGCCCAATATTGTAATATCCATTATCGTGTTATTTTTTTTGCAATTCTTTTCTATTTTAATAGAAAATGATTACTTTTGTAGGTTAATTGTTATAAACTATCAAAACCAATTATCGGGTTTCAATGCGCAAAGTTATAAAAATATTGGCAAAGGTGCTATCGACCATCATTTTGTTGTCGATATTTTTGCCTATTGGCATAACTCTGCTGCTTAGCGTTGATGCAATTCAGAACTATGTTGTCGACAAGGCAACAGAGGTTATGAGTGATAAACTCGACACGAGGGTTTCGATAGATCGTGTGGATCTCGACCTTTTTACAAAGGTTCGTGTCAGAGGTCTCTATGTCGAGGACTACGAGCAGGATACCCTTCTCTATGTGGGTGATGCTAAGGCTCGTCTTGCAAGTTTCGATTTTGCTAATAAGGGACTTTATCTTGTGGGAGCGGAGCTTGCTAACGGTAAGTTGTTTATCCGTGAGATGCAGTCGGGTGAGCTCAATATCCGTCCGATCGTTCAAAAGCTCGTTAACAAGAATGGCAAGGGTGACTTTAAACTCTTTATCGAGGATATAGCCTTCGAGGATGTTGAGTTCCGTTACGAGCGTCTTCAGCATCGTAATCCCGTCTATGGCGTAGACTATAACGATATGCTTGTGCGTAACATACAAGGTGTTGCGCGCAACTTCTCTGTTGTGCGAGGTGTTGTTCGATGCGATATCGAGGGTGTGTCGGCGCAGGAGAAGAGTGGTTTTGAGGTTACATCGCTCTCTACGGGCCTCCGTGTTGATAAGGGTGTTATTGAGTTTACATCGTTTGATGCCTATACCGAGCGCTCGTCGGTGTATGCCCCTCGTATGCTTATCGATGGTGCTAACTGGGAGCAGTATAAGTACTATATCGACTCTGTGGATATGCACGGTGTCTTCACGCGTGCGTCGGTAGACTCTCGTGATGTTGCCTACTTCGCCCCAGGTCTGCGTGATTGGAATGTTGTGATTAATGGTGGCGATGGTACCTTTGATGGTTATGTCCGAGACTTCAAGGTGCGCCTCAATAGCGCTATCCTTGGCGAGCGCAGTATCGTCGAGGGTAATGCCCATTTCATTGGTATGCCCGACTGGCGAAACGCTGAGTATGACATAGAGATTGATAGGGCCGTTATCACTGCGGCGGATGCCAACAAGGTTGTTGCTGGTATGCGCAAGGGAGGACTTCCTGCGAAGGCTCGCGAGATTGTCGATTGTGTGGGCTGGGTTGATGGCAAGGGCCATTTCAAGGGATTTCTCAATGACTTCAGTGTAGATGGAAAGCTATCTACGGGTGTCGGTCGTGTTGTTGCCGACGCCGATATACGTTTTGATGGTGGCGATATTGAGATTAGCGGCGATGTCAAGAGCTCTAAACTCGATGTTGGTCGTATATTGAACTATCCTATGCTCAAGGAGGTGGATGCTCATGTGGTGGGAGATGTTGCTCTTGGTAGTAGGGTTGACGTAGACCTGGCAGCAGATATCGAGGGCTTGCAGTTTGGCCAATATCGCTATGAGGGTATCTCGGCTGTGGGTGCGGTTGATGGTGGCGAGTATGTCGTTGAGGTTAACTCTACGGATGATAATCTCGACTTCTCGCTATTGGGAGATATGAACCTCGATCTCGACCGCCCAACCTATAATCTCGCTCTTGACCTTCGTCGTGCCGACCTGCACGCTATTGGCCTTAATAAACGCGATACCACCTCGGTGCTCTCCTTGCAGCTCGGCTTGGAGGCTGCGGGTAACACTATCGACGACCTTGTGGGCAGGGTGAGCATAGCTAATGCCGCCTACGACTATCCTGGCAATAGACTCGAGACCGACCTTGTGGAGTTCTCGATGTATGGCGATGAGGATCTACGTGCCGCAATGCTTGAGTCCGACTTTGTGGACCTGCAATATCAGAGCTATCTGCGTTATAGCGATGCCTATAACTACCTCTATAACTTCATGATGACATACATTCCGCTGCTCTATGACGATAGTTCCGAGAAGCGAGATTTGAATGGTGGCTACGAGCGTGATGATACGATGCTCAAGATTGAGGTGGGTGATAAGATTAATGATCTTTTGGATGCTGTAGCCTCAAGCCTTATCGTGGCTCCCGATACCGAGGCATATCTTGCATTCAGCCCTTCGAACAATAAGATGATGATGCGTGGTAGCTCCGAGGCTGTGGAGTATGGAGGTGTCATCATGGCTAACATGGCCTTTAATATCGATAAGAAGCAGCGTGACTCGTTGTCGTTGTGGCTCGAGTCGTCGTGCATATATCTTGGCGCTCGACCTCTGATGCCTAAGTTCAATATCACGGGTGGAGCACGCGAAAATAGGGCAGCGCTGCGTGCCGGCTTTAGCGGTGATAATGGCCGTGCCTCGGGTATGCTTGGCCTTCGTGCCTCGTTTAGTCGTGACTCGCTGACAGGTGCACGCTCTATGCACATGGATATCACACCTTCGCACTTTACTACCGACTCGGTGCAGTGGAAGCTCATCACGCGAGGTATCGACGTGGGCTCGTCGCGCGTGAGCATCGACGAATTGCGCATCACCAACCCAGGACAGCAGTTGGTTATCGATGGTGTGGTGTCGCGCTCGCGTCAGGACTCGCTAATGATCACACTCGATAACTTCGACATATCGCCACTATCGCTTTTGGTGCGTCGCTGGGGCTACGAGGTTGAGGGTCGCTCTAATGGTCATGCTACGATAAAGTCTGTCATGCGTCATCCTGAGATTGAGGCGAGCATCGACCTCGATAGTGTGAGGGTCAATGGCCTTCTTGCACCACCTCAGCGCATAACCTCCGATTGGGATTTTGCCGATAATAGAGCTCGTGTATATATCTGCGACCGTATCACTCGCGATACCAATATACGTGGTTACTATCAGCCAATGAACAATAGATACCTTGCGCGTGCTAGTATGAAGAACCTCAAGTTGGAACTCATACAGCCATTCTTGCGTGGTATCGTTTCGGATATTGAGGGCTCGGGCGATGTTGATGTCTCCATTGCCGGCACAGGCCGTATGGCTAAGCTCAATGGTAGCGCCAAGGTGCGAGATATCGGCGTTTTGGTAGACTTCACACAGACACGTTATGTCTCTCCTGAAGGTGAGTTGCGTGTTGAGGATAACCACATATATGCCGACGGTGTTAAGCTCTACGACGAGGAGGGTCACGAGGGTAGATACTATATGGATTTAAGCCTTGAGCACCTCTCGAATGTGACCTACGATATCGCTGTTGAGGGTGATGATATCTTAGTTCTTGACACTGATGCTAAGGATAACGACCTCTTCTATGGCCATATCTACGCATCGGGTAGAGCGTCGTTCATTGGCGATAAGCGAGGTATGAAGATGAATGTTGAGGGTACGAGTGCCAATAACTCACATTTCTTCATGCCGTTGATGGGTAAGGAGAATGTGTCGTATGCCGACTTTGTGAAGTTCACCGAGGCTAAGGTCGAGGCTCCCGATACTACCGCCTTCCTCACACGCCGTATGATGGCCCACAATCGCCGTGAGCGTTCGGTGAATAACATCGGTAGTGTTATGGATATAGACATGACACTCAACGTGGAGCCAAACATAGACATGCAGCTTGTCATCGACCCAACACTTGGCGATATCATCAAGGGTAAGGGCTCGGGACAGCTCACCTTGCACTATGTGCCAAAGGCCAATATCTTGGAGATGCGTGGTACCTACACCATTAGCGAGGGTAACTACCTCTTTACACTGCAGAATATCTGGCATAAGCGTTTCGATGTGGAGCCTGGCTCTACAATCACCTGGAATGGTGACCCTATGGCAGCACAGCTAAACATCGATGCCATATATAAGACCAAGGCCTCCCTTAAGCCTCTTATCGGAGGTTCAATGCAGGGCTTCGATACCTCGCGTGCCGTGCCTGTGGATTGCTATATCAAGCTTACGGATGATATGATGGAGCCTACGGTGACCTTCGATGTGCAGGTGCCTAACGTGGCCCCCGAGATACAGACGGTCATTAACTCTGCACTTACCGACCAACAGGCTGTGGCTACGCAGATGTTCTGGTTGCTTGCAGCCAACTCCTTTGCTGCTGAGGATACTGGAGCCATGGGTGCCTCGCTCTCTGCTACAACGGGATTTGAGATGCTCTCGAACCAGCTTAGTAACTGGCTGTCGGGCGATAACTATAATGTCATCTTCCGCTACCGCCCACGTACCGAGCTGACGGGTGATGAGGTCGACTTTGGCTTCTCGAAGAGCTGGCTCGACGACCGTCTCATAATTGAGGTTGAGGGTGGTTACCTGTCGGATGAGTCGATACAGGCAACCAACCGCGCCTCTAACTTTGTGGGCGAGGCCTTCATCACCTGGCTCATAGATGAAGAGGGCGCCTTCCGCCTCAGGGGCTTTACGCAGACCATCGACCGCTATGGCGAGAATCAGGGTATGCAGGAGTCGGGTGTGGGTGTCTACTATAACGAGAGTTTCAATACCTTCCCCGATTTGTGGAGAAGCCTTGAGCGTCGCTTCGTGAACCCCGAGCGACGACAGCGCCGCCGAGAGCGTCGCGAGGAGCGCCGTGAGGAACGACTACAGCGCAAGCGTGGTGCCGAGACTGATGATGTGAAGCCCACGATAGAGGGTAGCCCGAAGATTGAGTTTAAGCCTATCGAGATTGAGGATAGTGAGTTTATAATACCGGTCTTTGATACTCAGACACCTGCCGAGCCTATGGGTGCGGATGATGGTGAAGATTTGTGAAATCATTAATTAAAAAACAACTAATATTATGAAGAAAATCGTAACAATCTTTTTTGGTTTTGTGCTTATTGCACTTGTTGCGCCAAGCGTAGCTATGGCGAATAAAGACACCAAGGCTAATGCTGATGTTGAGCAGACTGAGCAGACTGAGCAGCCTGAGGGTGAGGAGATCACACCTAAGGAGCAGCCTGTGGTATCGGATGATGATGCCAAGGGTAAGACTTTGGAGGTGGGCTTCTGGGACCTCTTTATGGCTGGTGGCTGGTTGATGTGGGTGTTGGTGTTGCTCGCAGGAGTGATGATCTTCATCTTCGTGGAGCGCTTCTTGGCTATCCGCAAGGCTACGCAGATCGATGTTAACTTCATGAACCGCATTCGTGACTATATCTCAGAGGGTAATATCGATGCAGCTATCGACCTTTGCCGTCGTACCGACTCGCCAATCGCTCGTATGGTGGAGAAGGGTATCGAGCGCATTGGTCGTCCTATGGGTGATATTCAGACAGCCATCGAGA
The DNA here is from genome assembly GCA_045647535.1 of Alistipes sp. Lineage (GTDB taxonomy): Bacteria > Bacteroidota > Bacteroidia > Bacteroidales > Rikenellaceae > Alistipes. The sequence continues at coordinate 58,552 of JAZRMM010000005.1, read as the reverse complement.
ATGTTGCAAATGTTGAGGTTGCCAAGCTTGAGACAGGTCTTCCATGGCTCGCCTCTATCTCGGGTGGTGCCCCAATGATTGGTTTCTTGGGTACCGTAGTAGGTATGGTTGGTGTCTTCATCGACATGTCTGCTAACCAGAGTGGTGGTATCCAGATTAACGACCTTGCCGATGGTATGTATGTGGCAATGGTGACAACTGTGGGTGGTCTTGTTGTGGGTATCCCAGCATATTTTGCGCACAACTACCTCGTAGCTCGTATCGAGAAGCTCGTCTTCAGAATGGAGGCTACCACTATTGCATTTATGGATATTTTGAATCAACCCGTACAAAAGTAGTGTAGAGTATGGCAATTAAGAGAAGTTCGAAGATAAGCACTTCGTTCTCGTCATCGTCGATGACCGACCTTATCTTCTTGTTGTTGGTCTTCTTCGTATTGGCTACGACGCTTATCGACCCAATCAATGCAATGCAGGTATCCATACCTACGTCGGATACCAACAAGACTAAGAATACGGCAACGGCTGATATCAAGCTCGTTCACGGTGATGAGGGTGTTACCTATAAGCTAAACGACAATGTCGAGTGTGCATCAATAGATGAGCTTGGTGCTGCTTTGGATGGCTATTACAATGTCTCTATGAACAGTGATAACAACCTGGTGGGTAGCAATGATGTGACCATGAATGTGTCATTTATCTGCGATAAGGATGCAACCTCTATGCAGCAGTTCGTGGATGTTGCCTCAAAGATTCAGCTGATGAACGCAGAGAGTCAGAAGGAGTCTCCTGAGAAGTTCCCTAAGGGTGTGGATAAGTATAAGTTGTCTATTGCAACAAGAGAGAATTAGTAATGGAGTATTACAATCCTAACGATAACACTACTAAGCAATATGCTGCTATCGCCGTGATAGTCTTCATGGCGGTGGTGGCATTTGCTGTGAGCTATATATCCATTACCGTGACTCCCTCTACACGCCCTCCAGTCCTCATAGAGCTCGTCGCTGAGGAGTCTTCGGAGGAGAAGAAGGTGGAGGAGCCTAAGAAGCAACCAAAGCCAGCGCCTAAGCAGAAGTCTGAGAAGAGTACCATGCCTGCGGAGGTGCCTGTAGAGAGTAAGACTGGCTCAGTTGCTACGCCCGATACTCCTACAGAGCCTGATGAGGATCCTTTGGTTCACACCAACGAGGCTGAGGAGACACAGAGTGCTGCTACCAAGGGTGAGGATGAGGTTAATCAGACGATAAACCCCAATGCTATGTTCCCTGTAAATAACAATCCCTCTTCGGATGTTGTGCCATCGGGCAACCCTAAAAAGCCAGAGGGTACGGAGGAGAGTGATAAGGGTGATGGCGAGGGTGATAACATAGCTGGTGAAGACTCTTTCGATGCTGGTGATTTGAAGAATAATCCTGGTTTTGCCAACTTTGACGACAAGCTTAGTTTGCGAGGTTATACCTACCTACATATCTCTGACAGACCAGTTAGCATCAGCCAGGAGGTGGATGTAAATGTTCGTGTAAAGGTGGAACCTGATGGTAAGGTAAGTGAGGCTGTTGTGATGAGTGATAAAACTACAACCACGGATGAGGATATTCGAAGTCTGGCTAAGGAGTGTGCTGAGGGTACAACGTTCAAGCCTGGTCAGGTTGAGACCTATGGATATATATTGTATCACTTTGAACCTAAATAAAAGCTATAGCTATGAAGCTATTTAGATTTGCCTTTACTGTTGTTGTCGCAATGTTAAGCGTGTGTAGGCTCTCGGCCGATGTGCCCAAGGGTGCCGATATTGAGTTTCAGACCAATGTCGTAGATCTTGGCGAGCTGTCGCACGATGACGACAAACAGGTTGTGCGCCTGGCCTATACCAATACGGGAGATCTCCCGCTGGTGGTTACCGAGGTGCGCACAAGCTGTACGTGTACCACTGTGCAGTGCGACCGTAAGAAGGTGATGCCCGGCGAGCGAGGCTCTATAGTCATCACCATGGACCCAGCTAAGGCGCCTGAGGGTAACTTCTATAGGGTGCTGCAGGTATACTCATCGGCGCGTAGTGGTGTGAAGCACATAACACTAAAGGCAGTAATAAGTAACTAATAACGTATATATGGAGATTAAGAGATTTGTCTTTAACCCATTCCGTGAGAATACATATGTAGTTTGGGACGATACCAACGAGTGTATCATCATAGATGCTGGTAATATGGTTGCTGGCGAGAATCGTATCCTCAAGGAGTTTATCACCGCCCACAATCTTAAGCCTCAGATGGCGGTAAACACCCATGGTCACTTCGACCATACGCAGGGTGTGCAGTGGCTTAAGGATGAGTATGGTGTGCAGTTTGCCTGCTCGTCGAAGGATCAGTTCCTCATTGATAGCACGTCGGGAGGTATGGTCTATGGTCTTAAGTGCAACGCTGTGCCCGCAGTAGATGTCGACCTCGATGCGGTTGAGGATATTAAGTTTGGTGATACGACGCTGCGTGTCATCAAGACCCCAGGTCACACCCCAGGCCATGTGGTGCTCTTCGACGAGGCCTCTAAGTCGCTCTTCACGGGTGATACGCTCTTCAAGGAGAGCATTGGTCGTACGGACCTCCCTGGTGGCGACTACTCGTGGATTATGCGCTCTATCTTGGAGCAGATTGTCCCTCTTGGCGATGATGTTACCATATATCCTGGCCACGAGGATAGCTCTACCATTGGTCACGAGACCCTCTATAACCCATTCATCACCGAGGTGTTGAATAACGAAGTTAACTACAAAGGCTAAACCTATGCGTATAGATATTATTACGGTTGTCCCCGAGTTGCTCTCCTCGCCTCTTAACGAGTCCATATTGAAGCGTGCTCAGGAGTCGGGACATGCCGAGATATATGTTCACAACCTGCGCGACTATACCGATGATAAGCGTCGCACGGTCGACGACTACCCCTTTGGTGGTGAGGCGGGCATGGTCATGAAGATTGAGCCTGTTTATCGCTGCATCGAGAAGCTTAAGTCGGAGCGCGACTACGACGAGATTATCTTCACCTCGCCCGATGGTATTACCTATAATCAGCATGAGGCCAACCGTCTATCGCTGATGAAGAATATCATCATCCTCTGTGGCCACTATAAGGGTATCGACTACCGTATTCGTGAGCACCTCATAACACGCGAGATATCTATTGGCGACTATGTGCTCACAGGTGGCGAGCTTGCTGCGTGTGTCATCGCTGACTCGGTTGTAAGAATTATCCCTGGCGCCATTGGCGACGAGGCCTCGGCTCTTACTGACTGCTTCCAGGATAACCTTCTCGCCCCACCCGTATATACCCGCCCTGCGGAGTTCAACGGCTGGAAGGTCCCCGAGGTGTTGCTCTCGGGCAACTTCGCAGAGATTGAGAAGTGGCAGGACGAGCAGGCATGGAGTCGCACTAAGGCACTCCGCCCCGACCTAATAGAGAAGTAATTGTATAATATTGTAAAGCTATATTGCCTATGAAGCACTGCGTATAGAGTTAATACGCACAATTTAGACATATTGAAAAAGCGTTTTAGCAACATTCTGTATTCTCAAAAGTTTGGCGACTAATCTGAATCAGCAGGAATTTTGCAAAGATGCTCGTGCCGTTTATCGGCGCGGGCTTTTGGTTATTCTGCTGATCGGGTTACGCCAAACACCTTGAGAATAGAGTATACTAATTGTCCCGCGCTTTTTTTGTGCGTTATTGTTAAGGAATTAAGGGACTTTAAGGTGTTAAATATTTAAAATTTGTTATATGTTTTGGGCATACTTTATATGCGGTATCATTGGTATAATGTTAATAGTGATGACTGTGTCAAAGGATTTTGAAGACTTTAATTTGTCTAATGGGGCAAAAGTAGTTATGAGAATTATTGGAGCATTTTTTTTAGGCATAGCGGTCACATTACTAATAGTTAATTAATTGATATATGAGGTTCCTTTTTATTGATTTCTTAGGTGAGCAGCTTGCTGAAATAATTGATTTGCCAGGAGGTTTTATTTGGCTTATATTATTGATGGTGTTATTCGCAAGATTTATATACAAACTTCTTAAATGAGTTGTTTGTTTTTATAAACTTGTGTGTAGTTCCTTATTATTGATAAATGGCCACTATAGTTTAGTTAGCGCTTATTGAGTTTTTTTATCTGCAAAAATTTTGCATTATTACCAAATATTGGTAACTTTGTGAAAAATATGTAGGTTATGAAGACAACATCGGTAGCATTGGGTACATACTTCGAGGAGTTTATTAGGGCGCAGGTTGAGCAAGGTCGCTACAATAACGCAAGCGAGGTTATCCGCGCTGGATTGCGTTTGTTGGAGGAGAATGAGAGTCGTCTTGTTGAGTTGAAGCAGGCAATAGCCATAGGTGATACGAGTGGTATTGTTGGGGAGTTTGACTCGGAGGCTCATCTACAACAACTAAAGTTGCGACGCAATGGCAAGATATAGACTAACCAAAGCTGCGCTGAACGACATATCAGCAATATGGGAGTATACGGTTGAGGCTTGGTCGGAGAGCCAAGCTGATACCTACTATCGAATGTTGATACTCTCCATGGAGAAGATTGCTATTATGCCCACCGCCTATGGTAGGCTCTATGATGAGGTCGATATGTTGTTGTATGGGAGCAAAGCGGGTCACCATATCATCTTCTATCGCGTGATGTCAAATGGCGACATACTTGTTGTTAGGGTGCTACACGAGCGCATGGATATAAAGAATTATGCTTACTAAAGCCTAAAAAAGGAGAAGTAGCCCACGGGCTACTTCTCTTTTTTTGCTTTCTGCTTGTTGTACTCCTCTACGAGGCTCTTGCCCATATTCTTTGCCGAGCCCTCAATCTCCTTGTAGGCGCCCACCGTGGCATCCTCAACAGCCTTGTAGCCCTTGACGGCACCATTCTCTATAGCCTTATATCCGCCAACCACGCCATTCTCTATGGCCTTGTAGCTGCCTACTACGGCGTTCTCAATGCCGATGTAGGTCTTTACTATGCCCTTCTTAAGGCTTCGCTTCTTCTTTGTCTCTTCCATAGTATCTCTATCTTTAATATGTCCTTCACTCTGTAACCATGCTACCTCGTCGCGTATTGTCTCGCTATATGAGCGAGGGTTGTAGCCCAACTCCTGGCGGGCCTTCGATGAGTCGAATTGGTTGTTGCGTGCGAGGTTGTATACCGAGAATGTTGTCATCAGAGGCTTCTCGCCACTACGCTTTGCCTTGTTCTCCATCTTTGTTGCTATCCTGTTTGCAAACTTCGTAGGTAGAAACATACGCACACCCTGGCAGCCACTCTCCTTTGCTACAAGACGTGCAAACTTCTTGAAGCTTACAGCCTCGTTGCCCAATATGTAGCTCTCGCCTCGCTTGCCACTCTCGACTGCGGCTATAATGCCACTTGCCAAGTCACGCACATCCACAAGGTTAAAGGTGCCTGCGATGCCGATGCGCATCTGGCCATTGATAATCTTGATAAGCGTAGATGTGGTCTCGCTAAGTGAGAAGTCGTCAGGACCCATAATGCCTGTGGGGTGTGTGATGCAGGCGTTGAGACCCTCGTGTGCAGCATCCAAGACGTGCTGTGCGGCTATGGCCTTCGACTGGCTGTAGCAGCCGACAACTCTCTCGGGATCGTAGCTCTCAGGCTCGGCGATGGCAACACCCATAGGCTCTTCGGGTATTGAGCCTGTGCTACCGCAGTATACCAACTTCTCAAAGTTGGGATGGCTCTTACATATATCTATAATATTATCCGTGCCACCAACATTAACATCCATCACTCGCTGGTTGAAGTCGGGGTCTACGGTGACGATGCTGGCAATGTGGAGCACCACTATGCGGCTACTCTCTTCAACATTAAATATATCCTTGAGGCTATCCTTGTTGCAGATGTCGCCCTCGTAGATATCTACCTCCTTGGGGAGATACTTCGCTGCCTTGTCGTTGGGTAGAACAAGGGCGCGTACACGTTGCTTATCGTTAACAAGCTGTCGGCATATTGTGCTGCCTAAGAAGCCTGCTGCTCCAGTAACAATATAGATTCTGTTCATGGCTATTTGGGGTTTACTATTTTTCACTGGTGCAAAGGTATGGCAGTTATCAATGTGAATAAAGGGTTGAAATGCCTATAGTTTGGACTAATATTCCTTTTGAGTGTATAGTTATGGTAAATATTTACTATATTTGTGGAGTGATAGGAATATTTGTCTAACTAAATAAGAATATTAGTCCAATGGGTATGACTTTGGCAACGACAATTAGTCGTTATATTAGTGCAGGACATCAGGGCGTGGCTTATAGCGTAGGGGATGAACTTAGTATTATTGAGAATCCATCTTTCGATATACTTCCCAACCACCCATATCGCTCGCCCTTGGTTGTTGCGGTGTATTGCCAGGCGGGTAGCGGTCGTGGGCGTATCAATACCAAGACCTATGATCTTGAGCCTGGCGGTTACTTCATCATTCTCCCAGGTCAGATTACCGAGATGGTCGACATCTCGGATGATTTTCGTGCCGTATATGTCCTTATGTCGGAGCACTTCACCGAGAGTTTGAGCATCGGCAATACCTTCGACCTACGTAACATAGTCGCTGAGAATCCATATACTCTCCTTGAGGAGCGTGCACGACAGGCCTTAGAGGGCTACTTGGCGATGTGTATGAACATTATACCTATCGACGAACACCCCCATCGTTTGGAGATATTGCGACTCCTTACCCGCGCCTTCTTCCTTGGTATGGGTTACTTCATTCACGGCCAGTATCGTTCGGAGAGGGGGCAGACACGTCAGGCCGATATAACATCGGAGTTTATTCGCATGGTGGAGGAGAACTATCGCACTAATCGCGATCTTGCCTTCTATGCCGAAAGGATGGGACTAACGGCAAAGTATCTCTCGACGGTGGTCAAGGCGTCGAGTGGTAAGAGTGCCGTTGAGTGGATAGAGAAGTATGTGACGCTCGATGCCATTGCGCAGCTTACCTCCACCGAGCGCACCATAAAGCAGATAGCCTACGACCTTAACTTCCCGTCGCAATCCTTCTTTGGTAAGTACTTTGCGCGTGTGGTTGGTCTCTCGCCCCAAGAATATAGAACAAAACATCGTCGATAGCTTTTATCTTTTAAGATAAAGTGCTATCTTTGTAGACTAAATGGCATTGAGATGAAGTACTATATTATTGCTGGAGAGCCGTCGGGAGATCTACATGGCGGTAAGCTAATGCGAGGCATAGCCAAGGAGGATGCTGAGGCTAAGTTCCGCTTCTGTGGTGGCGACAATATGGCTGCCATTGGTGGTGAGGATGCTATGCTCTACCACTATAAGCAGATGTCATTCTTTGGCTTTGTGCAGGTGGTGTGCAACCTACGTACCATATTCAAGCAGATAGCCACCGTTAAGGCAGATATCGAGCGCTTCTCGCCCGATGTCGTTATCCTCATAGATTACCCAGCCTTCAACTTCCGCATCGCCAAGTGGGCGAAGAGCCGTGGCATAAAGGTCTACTACTACATTGCCCCCAAGGTGTGGGCGTGGAAGGAGCGCCGTGTGAAGCGCCTAAGGAGCGATGTCGACCGCCTCTACACCATCTTCCCCTTCGAGACCGAGTACTTCCGTGGCAAGGGCATCGAGCCTCACTTCTGTGGTAATCCCCTTGTGGATGATATCGCCGAGCGTCGTGCTACGCTACCCACCAAGGAGGAGTTCTGTCGCGATAATAACCTCGACAATCGCCCTATCGTGGCACTCTTGGCCGGAAGCCGCATATCGGAGATTAAGGCCAACCTACCACAGATGGTCGACATAGCTCGTATGTTTCCCGAGTACCAGTTTGTGGTGACGGCCGTAAAGTGGATAGATCGTTCGCACTACGACAAGCATATCAAGAGTGTGGAGAATGTACACTATCTGTGCGATAAGACACAGCTCACGCTTGCCATGTCCGAGGCTGCGGTGGTAACATCGGGCACGGCAACCCTTGAGACTGCCCTTATGGGTGTACCGGAGGTAGTGCTCTACCGAGTACCTTGGTTATACGAGAAGCTTAAACCCTATTTCCTAAAGATACCCTACATCTCGCTTGTTAATATCAACTTGGGTCGTGAGGCTGTGCGAGAGATAGTGCGCGCGAAGCTCGACAGGGAGGAGTCGCTCTCGGAGGTTAGAGCTATACTCCCAGGTGGCGAGAAGCGTGAGCGTATGCTTCGCGACTTCGACGAGCTAAGGACGATGATGGGTGAAGAGGGTGCGAGCGACCGCTTTGCAAAGGATATGGTAAAATCACTAAGAGGATGAAACTGATAAACATTATAAACAACTATTCGGAGCATGGCGCAGAGCCCTGCTACTATCTTAAGGCCGATACGGCGCTCCTTAGAAACAACGACGCCTTCTACATCCCCGATGGCGTGGGTCGTGTTGTGGCCGAGCCCCACATCGTCTTGCGTGTAGCGCGCCTTGCTAAGTGCATTGGCGAGCGCTTCGCACCACGATGCATAGATGCTGTGATGGCGGGTGTTAGCTTCACGGCTCATGATATGCTCGGCGAGCTTCGTCGTGAGGGTTTGCCATGGGATAGAGCTGTGGGCTTCGACCACTCCTCGGCGTTGTCGCTCGAGATGCTATCGCGCGATGCTATGTTGGAGGGTGCCCAGTTCCTTATTAACGATAAGGAGGTTGCCCGCATCTCGCTGGGTGATATGCGCTTTAGTGTGGATAGGGTCGTGAGCCACCTCTCGGAGTGCATGACACTGCGCATAGGTGACCTTATATACCTTGGTGCCCCTGCCTCGTTCGATGTTGTGGCGGGGGACAACTATAAGGTGGTCATAGCTGGCACAACACTTCTAAACTTCGATATTAAGTAGCGCATGGCTATTATGGAACGACATATAGATATCAACGATTTTAGCTACGAGCTTCCGGACGAGCGCATTGCCAAGTTTCCCTTGGCCGAGCGTTCGAAGTCTAAGTTGCTCGTCTACGATAATGGCTCTATTGAGGAGAGCCGCTTTGAGAATATAGCAAGCCACCTCCCCGAGGGTGCTATGCTCGTATTTAATAATACGCGCGTTGTGCGCGCGCGTATGGTGATGCATAAGGCGTCGGGTGCCCGCATCGAGGTCTTCTGCCTCGAGCCACACCTCCCTGCCGACTATGAGCGTGCCTTTGCTGAAAGTGGCGAGTCGGAGTGGAGCTGCATTGTCGGTAACCTCAAGAAGTGGAAGGAGGGTGAGATTGGCATCGACTTCGAACTTGGTGGCGAGGCTCACAGCCTACGTGCCGAGATTGTGGAGCGTGGCACACGTGAGCATATCGTGCGCTTCCGCTGGTCGGCGGATTGTACCTTTGGTGAGCTTCTGGAGACTCTTGGCCGCATACCCATCCCACCATATCTCAATCGCGAGAGCGAGGAGATAGATAACACGCGCTATCAGACCGTATATGCTCGCTATGAGGGCTCGGTGGCAGCACCCACCGCTGGCCTGCACTTTACCCCCGAACTTATAGAGACTATGCGTGATAGAGGCTTTGGCTTCGAGGAGGTGACACTACATGTTGGTGCTGGCACCTTCCTTCCGGTCAAGGATGATAATGCTGCGGACCACGCTATGCATACCGAGCACTTCTCTATAACACGCACGACCATCGATAATCTCCTAAAGAATATAGGTCGTATCGTCGCTGTGGGTACTACCTCGGTGCGCACCCTTGAGTCGTTGGCAGCTCTTGCTTGGCGCATCAAGAGCTCTGGTAGGCCCGATGTGGAGCGTGTAGTGGGGCAGTGGGAGCTCTACGACATAGATGAGGCGTTCGATGGCGAGAGTGTGCTTAAGACGCTTAGCGAGTATATGGCATCAAACGGCATCGAGCAGCTCAAGGCAGCAACGCAGATTATGATTACACCCTTAGGCTACCGCTTCCGTGTGGTTAAGTATATCATTACAAACTTCCACCAGCCCAAATCTACGCTTCTGCTCCTGGTGAGTGCCTATGTAGGTGGCGACTGGCATCGAATCTACGACTACGCCCTGGCTAATGGCTTTAGGTTCCTCAGCTATGGCGACTCGTCGCTGCTGAAGGTGGAATAGAGAGTAATTAGTAGAGAGTAATTAGTAATTAGTAATATAGAGCGCTGGGGGCGCTCTTTATTTTTAATGAGTAGTGAGTAGAGAGTAATTAGTAATTAGTAAAGAGTAATTAGTAATATAGAGCGCTGGGGCGCTCGAGCCACTGATGGTGCTCCGAGACTATGCCGTGCGAACGGCTATACTCCCACACCCACTCGGGGATATAGTCGTGGGGCTTGGTCTGAGTGGTTGGTTGGTCGGTTTTCCTATGATTTTGACCGACCAACCACCCACCATCCCTCTTCCAAGGGTTATCAGTGTAGTACTGCTTAGGGGTATAGTGATACCCACACTTATCAATACGATTACACATACCTACATTATCACTGATATATATATTATTATTATTATTATATGTATCAATATAGCGTGTAAACGATTGTTTGCGACCACACTGAGGGCATATATATCGTGTCCTCGGTCCTCTATATTTCTCAAGTTGATATCTATAATTACTCATATTGATATATATAGTTATTGATATATATTATTGGATGGGTGGTTGGTCGGTCAAAATCATAGGAAAACCGACCAACCAACCACTCCACCATACTACCTTTCACATCTTCTAATTAAATCCAATACTGTGGTGTGGCTCTTGTAGCCTAAAGCCTCGGCTATCTGCCTATAACTCATTCCCTCGCTCTTCATCGAGCAGATAAGCTCGTAGCGCTCCTGCTCCTCAGCCTCCTTATCGGGATTGCGCTCCCTAAGGCGGGTAAAGGGGACTCTCTCGCCCGTAGGCTCGAAGTTAAGCTCGGGTGTGAAGCGCAGCTCGAAGGAGTCGTGCTTATAGTCGTTCGACAGGTAGTTGCCCTTAACGATGCAGAGGTGGCGTATGTCGTGCCTCTCGGGGTCGGGGCGTAGCTCCATCATAAGGCGCATCTTAGCCTCGAAGCCCTGCGAGCCTATGGCGTTATGCTTCGAGGGCGCAAGGCTCTCGGTGCGCTTGCCCGTATGGTGCAGGAAGATGACAAGGGTGTCGTAGCGCTGGGCAAGCTCGGCAAAACCCTGGAGGAAGTTACGCACACGGTTGTTCTCGTTCATAGGGCCGTTGTAGAGGTCGGCAAAGGCATCGACGATGACCGCGTCCGCAGCACCACTTCTAAGGCTAAGCTCCAGGGTATCTAAGAGATGCTCGGTGTCGAAGATGAAGCGCAACGCATCGTAGCGCATAGCCTCATCGGGCGTTGTGGAGGCTATCTGTCGGCGCATGAGCGAGCCTAACGACGGGGCATCATCCTCGGTGGAGACATATATGGCCTTGCGGTAGCGGGTGTTTAGCGGGAAGCCTATGTACTCCCTATCGCCACGCACTATGGCCATGGCGAGGCCACGCAGTAGTGTCGACTTGCCCGAGTCCGACGAGCCCACAAGGGCCGCTACACCCGAGCGTGGAAGTATGGGCTCGAGGAGCGTGGGGGCCTTGGTCTCGTTGAGCATTATCATGTCCGAGGCGTAGGTGATGTGCCCCTGTAGCCAGCTATGCTCCTCGGCCGTGAGGGCCCTGTCGGTGGCGAGGGTGGGGTTTGTTACGGTTACGGGGTTAGCTGTGTGCTCCTGGAGGAGCTCGTTTGCAAGGCGTGCAGTATCGGCACGCAACTCACCAATGAGTCGTTCGTTTAGTGTAGTCATAAGATAGAAAATTAGTAATGAGAAAATTTGCAATGATTGAGCGCCGAGGCGCTGTGGAGCCGAGGGCGATGCCCTCTCTGGGGAGAGCCGCTGCGCTCTGGGGCTTTGGGTCTTACCCAGAGCAAGCTCTGCTTGCGGCATTACCCAGAGTGCGCTTGCGCACGGCATTACCCAGAGCAAGCCTTGGCTTGCGGTACTACCCAGCTTAATAAAACGTTCGCTGCGTTCGGTTCGTTCGCCCCGTTCGCCCCGTGCATTTCGTGCGTTTCGTTCAACAACTGAACTTTTGACACTGCAAATATACAACATTAAAACCCCTTTGTCAAGAGTTTTGGGTAAAAAAATTTTACACCAAAGTTAAGGAATTGAACGTCAAGGACAAAAAAAAGAGCGTCGCAGCGCTCCCTATTACTAATTACTAATTACTAATTACTAATTGGTCTGATGATGTACCCATATTTATAGCTATCTGCCTCTAAGCGGTATGGCTCGTGAGGTATAGCACCCCATGAGTCGTCACCACCCAAGCCTCGTTGTGCAAGGTCAACTTGGAGTACTACCTCCTTGCGTGGCTCGATGTCGGAGTAGTGCATCTGATTCTTCTTTGCTCCTGGGTCGAGGTCCTCCGTGCGGTAGGGCATGGCGCTGACGCTCAGTGGCTGAAGACCCTCGATGCGGATGCCTATGCCATATCTGTTCTTAAGCTCCAACCAGCGTACATCTGTCTTGTTGCCCGACTCCTGAGGACGCACATATGGGTATAGCTGCTCGTCTGTAGACTGCTCATAGCGACCCAAGAACGAGGACTCGTTGCGGTCCGAGTAGTTCTCCCATGGACCACGACCATAGTAGACGAACTCCTTGAAATCCTCGGGAAGTATCATGCGCATGCCAAAGCGTGGTAGCTCTGGAAGCATGTTCTCACCCTTGTGCCACTCGGCCTCGACCATAAGCGCTCCGTCGGCCATAAAGGTGTAGCTAAGGATATACTTAGATGGGGCGTCGGTAAGCTCATACTCGCCACGCACAACGACTCTATTATTGTGCTTCTCGATGGTAGCGCCGAGAGACTTACGGCTATTCGTGCGCCATACCTCGGCCTTACGCTGGAAGCCCGCTCCCCAGTCGTTATCGGTTGGTGCTCGCCAGAACCATGGCTCAGGGAGTTCGGTCATCACATCACGACCATCTATCGTGTAGCTTATAAGTGCGCCTGTCTTGGTGTTGAAGTGTGCTACACACCTACCGCCGTAGGCTACCAAGATGTCATCCTCCTGCTCGAGGACAACGCGGCTCTCGGGGAGTGATGGCGTAAAGTCGTATGGTTGAAGCACCATCTGCTCGGTGGCTAATGTGACATTTTCGTTGGCTCCAGGCTTGGTGATATTATGCATCATCCTTGAGGCGGCAAAATCTATGGTGTACTCCTTGCCTCGCTCCATGGTTGGTAGGGTGATGTTCATATCTACGTAGCTGCCAGGGGTACACTTAACGCCATCTATGGCGCGCTGCTCCACAATCTTACCCTCGCATTTGACAATGTAGCCAAAGCTATACTTCGCGAGGTCGGTGAAGTTGTGGTTGTTGTGTATGCGTACCTTGCCATCTACAAGCTCGAACTCTATATCCTGGTATACCTTCTTGACCTCCATGAGTCCTGGGTGTGGTGTGCGGTCGGGCTGAACAAGACCATTGCAGCAGAAGTTCTCGTCGTGGGTGTACATCGTTGCTCCGAAGTCACCGCCGTAGCCCCAGTAGTGGCGACCATCCTCCGTGTAGCCATCAATACCCTGGTCCACCCAGTCCCATATGAAGCCACCCTGGAGGTGTGGGCTGCTATTGATTATGTCGTAGAACTCGCGGAGGTTACCCGTAGAGTTACCCATGGCGTGGGCATACTCGCATAGGATGAAGGGCTTGGATAGGCTCTCTCGCTCGGCATAACGTCTAAGCTCACTAAAGGGCGAGTACATGGGACATATTATGTCGGTATGTGGACCGCCGTAGCCCTGCTCAAGCTGTACGGGGCGACTCTTGTCGCGATGGTGTATCCACTCGTACATCTCGCCATAGACCTCACCATCGCTACTCTCGTTACCCATAGACCAGATGATTACCGAGGGGTGGTTCTTGTCGCGCTCCACCATCGAGCGCACACGGTCGTGGTGTGTGCCCTTCCACTCTTCGCGGTGCGAGGGGTGGAACTCGGGGTATGAGTCGTGGTAGCCTGTGCCGCAGCCGTGACACTCTATGTTGGCCTCGTCGACAAGCAGTATGCCGTGGATGTCGCAGAGGTCGTACCACTCGGTAGATTGAGGGTAGTGGCTCGTGCGCACAGCGTTGATGTTGTGCTGCTTCATAAGGTATATATCCTTAAGCATGAGCTCTCTGTTTACGACATGTCCCGTTGCAGGGTTGTGCTCGTGGATGTTAACGCCGTTAATCATCAGTGGCTGACCATTGAGCAACAGTACGCCATCCTTGATCTCCACTCTGCGGAAGCCTGTGTTGCATGCCGTGCTCTCGATGATATTTCCCTTGGTATCCTTGAGTGTCACCAGTGTGGTGTAGAGCCTTGGATCCTCGTGGCTCCATGTGGCGATGTTGCCAAGTGTGCGTGATAGCTCAACGTCGAGCGTGCTGTTTGTCGCCACTGTCACGCTCTTTGTGAACATAGCCACCGCCTTGTCGAATTTAAGTTCTCCACTCTGGTGGTTGTACCATGTCTTTCTAAGTGATACCTCGAGCACTCCTTTGAATGGCTTGTCGTTGCTATTTTGTAGGCTAACAGTCGAGGTGTATAATCCCTTGGTGTAGCTATCGTCGAGGTCGGCAACAACATGTATGTCGGCGATGCGTGCCTTGTCGACGCTATATACCTTCACACCACGGTCGAAGCCCGAGAGACGCCAGAAGTCCTGGTCCTCGAGATATGAACCATCGGCCCAGCGGAAGCCCTTGATTGCAAGGGTGTTGCTGCCAGTGGTGGCATAGGGCGTGATGTCGAACTCCACGGCGGTCTTCGTGCCCTCAGAGTAGCCCACTTCCTGACCATTGAGCCATACGTGCATGGCTGCTAAGCCCGACTCGAAGTGTAGGATGATGCGGCGTCCTGCCCACTCATCGGGGATGGTGAAGGTGTGGCGATAACACCCCGTAGGGTTGTCGTCGTGGGGAATGAATGGTGGGTTCTTGGGGTGAGGGTAGTTTACGTTGGTGTATATGGGGTAGCCGTAGCCCTCAACCTCCCAGTTGCCTGGCACGGGTATGGTGTCCCATGCGCTATCGTCGTAGGCAACGCCCTCGAAGCCCTCGGGCGCCTCGGCAGGGGTGGCTGACCAGTGGAAATGCCACTCGCCACTTATGTCCATAACCCACTTGGAATCACCACGCTGTAGTGCCTCATCAGCTGTGGGGTAGGGTAGGAGTGTTGCTCGTGCGGGTAGCTTGTTTATGGCATATATCTCGGGTTGCTCCCAGTAGGGGCGTGTCTCCTGTGCCGACGATAAAAGTATCGTGGTGCCGAGGAGTAGTAGTGTGAGCAGTGTGCGGCGCATAGCTATTTTATTATTAGGTCGTTGACATTAATCTTGGGTACGTAGTGTACGCCCTCGTTGCGGTAGTAGGTGAGCGAGTCGCCCTCGTTGCATGGCTTGAGCTCAATGCGCTCGGCGGGGCGGCCTATGGCGAGAACAAGAAGAGGCTCGTAGGGGAGTGCCAACTTCTCGGCTATCTCCTTATGGTCGAAGGCTCCTATGCAGATGCCACCAAGGCCTATCTCTGTGGCTTGAAGAAGCATAGACTGCGCTACGATGCCCAGGTCCATATCCACATACTTCGACTCCTCCACGGTTGAGCATATCACTATAAAGGCGTTGGGCTCGGTGCCCGCAAAGGGTAGGTGTAGCTCGGGGAGAGCACCGCCGAGGCGTATGTGTTGCAACACCACCCTTGCCTCCTCACCCACAACGGGGCGGAAGCGCAACACCTGTTGGTTGCGTGCCGAGGGGCATAGTGTTGCCACCTCGATGATGCGGCGTAGCTGGTCGTCACGCACTGCAAACGAACTGTCGTAGCCACGATAGCTGCGGTTGCGTAGTAGTAGGTTGCGTAGTGTCGCCATGCGGCGCTTTGAGGGCTGCTGTGCCTTGTAGTCCTCCATGCGTTTCTCTAAATAGTTGTCTGCCATAGCTTTGTTTATTCTTTGTTACAAAGATAGTATTTATATTCGTAACTACGAAGCCCTTGCTCCATTTTGTGGCACTATAAATGTATGTGATGGCCAAAAAAAAGTTGTTGTTATGAAGAAGGGATATTTCTTGAGTGTCATCTGTGCGTTTCTCGCAACGCTCGGCTGTAATGCGCAGCCACGCCATATTAATCGTGCTACCGTACCATCGCTCGACATTAAGCGCTACATGGGTCACTGGTATGAAATAGCACGCTTCGACCACTCGTTCGAGCGCCATTTGGAGCGCTGCGAGGCTATGTATGTGATGCTCCCCGATGGTCGGATATCTGTTACGAATACGGGTATCTCGCAGCGCACAGGCAAGCGTAAGACAGCCTTGGGACGTGCCAAGCTGGGCAAAGAGCCTGGGCAACTGAGGGTCTCGTTCTTCTGGATATTCTACTCCGACTACAACATTCTGGCCCTTGGTGATAACTACGAGTGGGTGTTGGTGGGTAGCCGCTCGCCAAAGTATCTATGGATATTGGCTCGCACGCCCCACCTATCACGTGCTACAACGGAGCATATACTCTCCATTGCCCGCTCTCGCGGATATGATACCGACAACCTTATATGGGTGAGACAGAGAGGTAAAGAGTAGAAGTTGTCTAACAAGGTTATTTTGGCGTTGCGCTCGTACTCAAAATCCTCATTTACGCCAAGTAAACTGCGGTTTTTCGTACTTCGTGCGCCTAAAACTAACTCTTGTTATACAACTTCTTAACATATAGAGGGTGTCCACTTTAATTGTTGGACACCCTCTACCACTTCTTATGTAGTGTGACGATTACTCGCAGCTCTGATCCTGGTAGTCGAGGATAGTACCCTGGAATGTACCTACGATGCGGTTGCCATTGTCGTCGGTGCTGTCGATCTCGAATGTATAGTCGTTAGTACCATTCTTCGTTACCTTAACCGTGCCCGAAGTCATAGGCGCTGCCTGTGACATATCGACCTGGCTATTGATGCACCACAAGTACCAAGCGTGGAGCTGAAGGCTATCATCGCGCAGACGACCTACGGGGATGGTATAGGCATAATCTGAAGTGTTCTCGTCGTGGAACTTGTACTCACCAACGATGCCATCGAGGTTCTGGAAGCCACCGAGATCCTTTGGTACGATAAGGTCGAGGATGATGTACGCACCATTGTATGGGTTTGTCTCGGCAACCATATCGATGAACCATACGTCGTGGCCTGTGCCGAGGTGGTCGCCACGGTAGCGTGCGTTAATGCGACCATTTGTCACATTGATCTCGATATCGCTTGTGTACTGGCTTACGGGATATACATCAGCGAAGGTATCCTTGATGTAGTCCTCCATTACTGTTGAACCGTGGTACTCGATGTGGTGAACCGAGCCATCGAAGAATGTCACATCTGCGATGATGCTATCCTCTGTCACTACGAGCGTTGCGTCAGCATAGGCTGTGGTTGTATAGGCAGGAGTAAAGAGGTAGCTATTATCTTTGTAGCCATCGATAGTGTCAGGGTCGCCTGAGCGTGTGTGGTCCAACTTGTAGGTGCCTACAGGGATGCGGTGTGTAGAGTTGAACGACGATGCGGTGTCAGAGTAGATGTCGAAACGATACTCTGTAGCACCATCCTGCTTCGACTGGTAGTGGTCAGCCTGCATATCGCCAAGGATGATGAAGTAGTTGAAACCCTTGGTGTTGATATACTTACCCCAGTAAGTGCCGCCGAGGTGAGTGGCGTTGAATGTTACATCTGCACTCTTCTGGCCAGCCTGCTTAACCATAACCATGAAACTGTACTCGCCATACGATACTTTGATGGTTGCGCTACGCTCCTCCTGGCCATCGTATGCAGCAACGGTGAATGTCACCTTGCCCTCCTCTGTGCTTGTGAGATTCTTAATCCAATCTACTGCTGTTGCAGCCTCTGCCACATTTGCGCGTGTATCCTCAAGTTTCTCGAACTCGTAGGTGATAACACCCTCGCCACCAGCCGCCGCGAAGTTCATCACAGACTGCGATGTTAGCTTAATCTTAAGGGTGGGGTCAATTTTGTTATCACTGCCACCGCCTTGTGGCTCGTTATTCTCGCAAGAGAATAGGGTGACTGCTGCAAGAGCAATCAACGAAAAGAGTTTTCTCATCGGTTTGTTAGTTTTATAGGTTTTAGTTTAAATCGTTGTCTTAAATCGAGGACTATTTGTAGTCAAAGCCTACGCTCTGACCAAATTCACATATCGAGGTGGTCACAACCTCGTACTTGCCATCATACTTCTCGCTGGGTGCCGAGATTATGGCAATAAGTTTAAAATTCTCCTTTCTCCATGAGTTGGCACAGAAGAGGTCGAACTCCATAACACGGCTAAGCGTTGTACCCGCCTCGACATAGCCGAAGTCGATACCCGAGATGTCGGAGTTGCTCACTCCTGTGGGGGCATCACGCATAACACTCGAGTGGGTATTCATCCACTCTGCCGACGCATTTGTCTGCTTAGCGTAGATATCATCCTCGAGTACCCACAACGAGAGTTTGTAGTTCTGTGATACTGCAGATTTTAGTGAGGCACTCACCACAATCTTATCATCGACAATCTCTGCGGCGTAGGCGATAGATGCCGCTGGGTTCTCCTCCCAGAGGTCATCGATGCGCTGCTCGAGCTGGTACTTGCCGGTGTAGTTGAAGCAGTAGTTGGTCGTAAAACTTGGGTAGCCCGTAAGCTTATCGCCCGTAGAACATACTCCCACATAGTAGTTCCACAATGTGCGCGCTGCCGATGAGTAGCACACCTCGTTAGAGTTAAATGTATATGCGTATACCACGTTGAACTTATCCTTATATTCGGCCTTCTCCTGCGTATCGTGGATGGCCTGCTTCACACCTGGGCAGTATGCGCAGCCAAGACCCGTATGGTCGACAATGAGCATGCGCTGGTTGAAGTCGAAACTCTCGGGGTTGCTATCCTCGGGGAACTCGGGAGCATAGGCGGGGATTATCGTAACACTGCAAATCTTTGACTTAATGTCGTTATACTTAGCATAGAACGATAGCTCTCCACTATCTGGTGTGGTGTAGGGGTTAGATACCTCCTCGTTGGTGTAGTTGGCGTGTATTGTGGCATCTGCCGTAACATCCTCCTCCTCGTATATCACGGTGAAGGTAATAGCCTCGCCACCCTTTACTACCGACTTGTCAACCATGAGTGTCACCTCGTTGCTCGCAGCATCCTGGTCCACAAAGATGGTGAGCTCCGAGCCCATGTAGCTTATCGTAATCTTTGCATTGCGCTTCTCGGTCGCTCTATTGCGCTCTACACTGAACGTTGCCTCGGTAGATGTGATGTTGTTGATTGTGAGCCACTCCTTGTTCGAAGTAATCTCGGGGAGTAGGGTAGCATCATCGCCCTTAAGTGTGTATAGGATGGTGCCCTCACCACCCTTAGAGTTAAGGGTAATCTTACGCTCCGATATAACCTCAAAGAGTGCCTCGCCACCAGATGTTGCCCCCTCCTGCTGTATGCCCACGGTGATGCTCTCCATGCCATAGGTCAGTGTGACCATGCCGACACGGCTCTGTGTGCTATGGTTGACATCAACAAAGAGTGTTACGCTCTCGCCAACGGTGATGTCCCCAATCCAATCATTCGTTGAGGTAGCCTCAAGGGTAAGACCCTCCACAGGATCGATGATGGTGTAGTTGATCTCTACATTGCCACCCTCAGCACCCATGGTGATGATGCCCTCGATGTCTACAGAGAGCTTTGGTGCGGAGGTGTCAGGCTGTGGATCGTTCACCTCAGTGCTAATCTTCTCACAACTTGCCGTTAGTAGGCCTATTATGCCTATGAGCGCAAATAATCTCTTCATTACTTATGGTGTTAATAATTTATATATCAGACTATTATCTTTGTGGAAAAGGGTGGTGTTCTCTCTCTAAACCTCAACCCTTGAACATTGCCTTTCTCATTAAAACACATCTCCACAATACAAAGGTAATATAATATTCCTATCACGCAACAAAAAAAATAGATATTTCGATTGGAGTGTGCTCATAGAGAAACCTTAGGGCTGTGGGGTGCGGAGGAGGTTGCCCTCCCCAGCAATGAATAAGGGGCCACCCTTAGGCAGCCCCTTGTTCAATATAGTCTTGACTCTCCTATCCCAAGTATGACTTGAGGAACTTGCTTCGCGATGACTGGCGGAGCTTGCGGATAGCCTTCTCCTTAATCTGGCGCACACGCTCACGTGTGAGGTCGAACTTCTCGCCAATCTCCTCAAGGGTCATCTCCGAACAACCGATACCGAAGAAGTAGCGGATGATGTCACCCTCACGCTCGGTGAGAATCTCCAAGGCGCGCTCCACCTCCGTAGCCAACGACTCGTTGATAAGACCACGGTCGGCGTTAGGTGAGTCGGTGTTCACCAAGACATCGAGCAACGAGTTATCCTCGCCATCGGCAAATGGGGCATCCACAGAGATGTGGCGACCTGCCACACGCAAGGTGTCGGTAACCTTCTCCTTAGGAAGCTCAAGCTCGTTGGCAAGCTCCTCGGCGGATGGGGTACGCTCATGCTCCTGCTCGAAACGAGCAAAGGCCTTGTTGATCTTGTTGAGTGAGCCCACCTGGTTGAGTGGCAAGCGCACGATACGCGACTGCTCGGCCAAGGCCTGAAGGATAGACTGACGAATCCACCATACGGCATACGAGATAAACTTGAAGCCTCGTGTCTCATCGAACTTCTCGGCAGCCTTGATAAGACCAAGGTTACCCTCGTTGATAAGGTCGGGGAGGCTAAGACCCTGATTCTGATACTGCTTAGCTACAGATACTACGAAGCGCAAGTTAGCCTTTGTGAGCTTCTCCAACGCCTCCTGGTCTCCCTTCTTAATTCTTTGGGCGAGTTCTACCTCCTCCTCTACGGAGATAAGTTCCTCCTTGCCGATCTCCTGCAAATACTTATCCAACGACGCACACTCGCGGTTGGTGATCGACTTGGTAATCTTTAATTGACGCATAAAAATCTATTTCTTCTTACAAATTCTATTCCAAAACTTACGCCTACATATACGCACGCTATGAACTATTTGTTTCACAATGTTGAAAATTTAATTGAAAATCTTTGCCTCGACACTCCAATTTGCTTGTCTCACATAATTTCATTATATTTGTAAATCTGTTTAATACCAAATCTCTATGAGAGTCAGTGCGATATTCATAACGCTCCTTGCGATGATAATATTTCTCGGGTGCGACACGTCCGTTATCAATGTGCACCCAACGCCCGCGCCCGACCCCGTGCCTGAAGATATGGAGTTTAAGTTGGAGATTAAGCATGTGGGTATGTATGATGTTGAGGTTGCTATTACGCCTCCTAACGACACCATAACCTACTGTTGTGGAGTGGTCCCCAGCCATATGATTAAGGGCGATGAGGAGGATTATACCCTTGCTATGCTTGCCCTTACGGATCTTCAGCCCAAGGTTTTTAGGGGCGAGGGCCTCTATCGAAGTGTGGGCTATCTGCCAGCGAGCAAGCAGACCTTCATCTGCTTCTATGACCCTGTGTCATGCGACCAATTTGTGACGCCAACCACCGAGACTATAACCTTGGAATTTAACACATTGTCTGCGCCAGATGTCGAAAATAGCATCACGAGTATTGAGTTGTGTGGTCCCTATCAGCGTGAGGATATTCTCAGCCTTGATCCCACTATTAGCGAGGTGGCGGCAAGTAGCGAGGGTATGTGGTACTTCTATCGCATAACGACCGCCAACGACAACATAATGCAGATATATAGTTATCCAACCTACCAGTTGGGTATGCTCGACCAATATGATAGGCTCTTTGCACTGCTTATGCAAAATGGGGGAGGAGTGGTGAAAAACATCATCAACCACCCCTGGGATAATAGCTCTATTGTGGTCTATGCCATGGTGCAGGATATGGAGGGCGTGATGAGTCCTATTGTTGAGTCTATAAGCTTGAAGAATAATATGGAATGTCGTGATGCTCAGGAGTTTGTAGAGTTCTATTATCAGCAACCGTAGTGCTGCGTATGGAGCGCATAAAGCCTCACTATCTCATCTTGGCATCATGCTACGCATGAGGGTTATTTTTAACCTTGTGCGATAAAATTTGTTGTTGTGGTAAATTTTGCCTATCTTCGCGAGTTAATTATAACATAATTACTTTGAGATTATGGCACACCGCAGCGGTTTTGTAAATATCATCGGTAACCCCAATGTTGGCAAGTCAACACTCATGAACCAACTTGTGGGCGAGAAACTATCTATCATCACATCCAAGGCGCAGACCACACGCCATCGTATCATGGGTATAGTCAATGGCGACGACTTCCAGATTGTCTACTCCGACACCCCAGGTATCCTCAAGCCCAACTATAAGCTTCAGGAGAAGATGATGAAGTTTGTGCGTGGCGCAATCACCGATGCCGACGTCTTGCTCTATGTCACCGACACGGTGGAGGACAGCGACCGCTCGGCAGAGATCATCGAGAAGGTGCGCCTTGCGGGCATACCCACCATTGTGGTTATCAACAAGGTGGATATCACCACCCCCGACAAGCTCACAGCCCTTGTCGAGAAGTGGCAAGCGTTACTCCCTGATGCTATCATTGCCCCCTGCTCGGCTAAGGAGAACTTCAACGTCGAGGGTGTGTTCAACCTTATTTTGGAGCGTCTGCCCGAGGGTGAGCCATTCTATCCCAAGGATACGCTTACGGATAAGACCTTGCGCTTCTTCGCCTCGGAGATCATCCGTGAGAAGATACTCTTAAACTACGACAAGGAGATTCCCTACTCGTGCGAGATAGCCATCGAGGCATACAAGGAGGAGCCTACCATTGACCGTATCTCGGCAACCATATATGTAGCTCGCACCTCGCAGAAGGGTATCGTCATAGGCCATAAGGGCGAGAAACTTAAGCGTGTGGGTCAGGCTGCACGCCACGACCTTGAGGCCTTCCTCGGTAAAAAGGTCTTCTTGGAACTATATGTCAAGGTGCAGGAGGACTGGCGTAACAACGACAGTCAGCTCAAGCGCTTCGGCTACGAGTTGGAGTAATAAAGAGCGATTTAGGGGCGTTAGTATTGTATAACTTGTGTTAAGGATGAGGGGCTGGTTAGTAGCTATATTGTTGCTGTTGTCGTGTGCACTACCCAACAAGGGTGCTGCGCAGTACAACCGTAACTACTTCTACTGGATGGGACAGCAGAGCATGGTCAACAACGACTACCGCGAGGCTATCGACATCCTTAACCTCCTTCTGCGTCACGATAATCAGGACTTCGATGCCTACTTCCTACGTGGTATTGCCAAGTACAACATGGACGACCTCCTGGGTGCCGACTCCGACTTCAGTCTCGCCATAGAGCTTAACCCCGTATACACAGGGGCATACTACTACCGTGCTATCACACGCACCCGTCTGGGTAACTACGATGATGCCTTGGGTGACTACCAGCAGGCCATAGAGCTTCGTCCCGACCTCCCCGACCCCTACTATAGTCGTGGTGTGGCACGCCTGCTTAATCAGCAGTTTGAGGAGGCTATAAGTGATTTCAATCTATACATACGCTACGACAAACGTCATACGGGAGCCTATATCAACCGAGGCCTCAGCTACCTCTATCTCAGTGATACGCTTCACGCCTACGAGAACTACGACCTGGCAATACGCACCAATCGTGAGGATCCCGAGGGTTACAACCGTCGTGGCTCGCTCTATATGGAGCAGCGCCGCTATAGAGAGGCTCTCAACGACTTCGATATGGCCGTGACGTGTGACTCGACATATATCCCTGCGCTCTTCAATCGCGCCCTTGTACACGACTATCTCAACTCGCCGATGCTCTCGCTTGCCGACTTCGATAGGGTCATAGCTCTCGACCCAACAAGCTCCATAGGCTACTTCAATCGTGCCATGGTGCGCTCGGAGATTGGCGATCTGAACCGTGCTCTCGAGGATCTGGATGTGGTGGCTAAGCATCTGCCCGACAACGTCCTGGTCTTCTACAATCGTGCTGCTGTGCACGTCCGCCTGGGTAATGTGGATGATGCTATCGAAGACTATGGCCGTGCCATAGAGCTATACCCCGATTTTGCCAATGCCTACCTCAATAGGGCCTACCTGCGTCGCTCATGCCTAGACTTTAAGGGTGCGCAGGAGGATGAGCGTACGGCAAATCGTAAGATTGCTGAGTACCGCTCACGCCTCAAGGACTCAACTTACTCGATATACTCCGATACTACGCAGCGTTTCGATAAGTTGCTCTCGTTCGAGAGTAGGCTCATGGAGCGTAACTTCGAGCGTATAGCCTCCACGCAGGGTGTTGTGGGTGATAACGAGCTTAAGCTTATACCCATGTTCCGCTTTACGCTCCTTGAGCAGGATAGCGTGGATGTGGATCGCCGCATGGTGCGCTTTGGACGCCAGCGTGTTAAGGACTTCAGCGCAAAGTTCGACAACCCACTCATGCGCCTCGACTGCCGTCTAACGAATATAGAGCCCGACAGCCTTGTGGCTATGGAGCGCCGTATAGCCGAGAGGGTAGATGCCAACGATGATGAGTGGATGCTGCACTTCGAACGTGGCGTGTGCCAGCTGCTTATAAAGCAGTATACGGGTGCTGTGAATAGCCTCTCGGAGGCCATACGGCTAAACCCCTCAAATCCATTCTTGTACCTTAATCGTGCAGCGGCACGTGCCGAGATGATAGACTTCATTTCGTCTATCGACAACAGCTACCATACCATTACCCTCGACTCAGACCCTGCTAAGCGTCTGCACCATAGCTCGACACGCACCTATAGTTACGACGAGGCTATCGAGGATATGAACAAGGTGATAAAGCTATACCCCGAATTTGCCGAGGCCTACTTCAACCGAGGTAACCTAATGGCCATATCGGGAAAGCTCCCCGAGGCCTACGACGACTATACTAGGGCCATAGAGCTCGACAAGGATATGGGCGAGGCCTACTACAATAGAGGCCTTGTGCAGATATTCATGAAGGATACGCGCAAAGGGTGCATGGATCTCTCGAAGGCGGGAGAGCTGGGCATAGAGATGGCCTACGACGTGCTACGCGAGTTCCGCATAGCCGAACATTAGAGATTGATAAACAATAATTTATAAACCTAAACAATTTTATTATGACTCAAACAATTCAACGTAATCTTAACGACTCGGCATATGTACGCTGGGCAGCGGTGATCCTCATCTCGTTGATGATGTTCTTCGCCTACATGTTCGTGGATATCCTCTCTCCTATGAAGGATAACCTCGAGGGTGCATTGGGCTGGTCAAGTACTACCTATGGTACTTATGGTGCTTCGGAGTACTTCCTCAATGTGTTCTGCTTCTTCCTTATCTTTGCAGGTATCATCCTTGATAAGATGGGTATCCGCTTTACAGGTCTTTTGTCGGCATCGTTGATGGTTATCGGTGCTGGTATCAAGTACTACGCTACAAGCGACGCTTTCGCTGAGTCGGAGCTTAATGTCACAATGACAAGCTGGGGTCTCTTCGACCTTCCAGGTACAGCTCTTTTGGCATGTGTCGGTTTTATGATCTTCGGTTGTGGTTGCGAGATGGCAGGTACAACTGTTTCTAAGGCTATTGCTAAGTGGTTCAAGGGTAAGGAGATGGCTATGGCTATGGGTCTTGAGATGTCTATCGCACGTCTCGGTGTATTCGCCGCTATGTGGCTCTCACCTATCGTCTATAAGGCTGGTGGTAGCGAGGTATCTGCACCTGTACTCTTCGGTACACTTCTTCTCATCATTGGTCTTATCTTCTACTTCGTATTCTGCGTTATGGATCGCAAGTTCGACAACCAGCTCAAGGCATCTGGCGAGATGGCGCAGGAGGCTTCAGAGGAGGAGTTCAAGTTCTCTGATTTGAAGAATATCTTCAAGAGCAAGATGTTCTGGTTGGTAGCTTTGATGTGCGTATTGTACTATTCGGCTATCTTCCCATTCCAGAAGTTTGCTCCAGATTTCCTTGCAAAGACTCTTAATGTGGATAGCGATACTGGCGCTCAGCTCTTCAGCTGCTTCCCAATCCTTGCAATGTGTCTCACTCCATTCCTTGGTGGTTTCATCGATCGTAAGGGTAAGGCAGCCTCAATGCTTATGGTTGGCTCTATCATTATGATTGCTTGCCACCTCTGCTTCGCATTCTTGCTCCCAGCATTCCCATCACAGGGCCTTGCTGTAGCTATCATTGCTATCCTTGGTGTATCATTCTCATTGGTTCCTGCTGCTTTGTGGCCATCAGTACCAAAGATCATCGACGAGCGCATCCTCGGTTCGGCATACTGCGTAATCTTCTGGATTCAGAACATCGGTCTTCTCCTCGTGCCTATCATCATTGGTGCTGTTAACGATGCTACTGGCTCCTATGTTCTTCCAATGATTATCTTCTCATCATTTGGTGTTGCAGCCCTCTTCATTGGTATGCTCCTCAAGCGTGAGGACTCTAAGAAGGGTTATGGTCTTGAGCTTCCTAACATTAAGCAGTAAGATTATTTACATATACAATAGCAGTGGGGTTGTCGTTGATGACAGCCCCACTATTATTTTATGCCTTAGTGTGTGAATACCTTGCCGTGCTGCTTCTCTTGAGCCTCCCACTTGAGGCGTGAGGTGGTGGGGTATTGGAGCTTCTCGAACTCCGCCACAGCACTCTCTATATCCTTTAGGAGCATATCTGCCATGTCGCGCGACATGCCCTGGCGGATGACAATACGCATCACGGTCATATCCTCGATATCCTTAGGCATGGAGTATGCTGGCACCATCCAACCACTCTGCTGCAAGGCTGCCTGAAGGTCGTAGAGCGTCCACTTGGCACTACGCTCATACTCCTCGTTGAGCGACCATACGAAGAGTGGGTTGACAACATCCTTTGAGTAGGTCTCAAAGCAGGCCATCTTGCCTATGCGCTCGTGGCAGTAACGAGCTATCTCCATAGAGTTGCTCTGTATGGCGTGGTAGCCCTCGCGCCCAAGGCGTATGAAGTTGTAGTACTGACCCAATACCTGCGCTGCGGGGCGTGAGAAGTTGAGGCCCACCTGCGTAACCTCGGCACCGAGGTAGTTCACCGAGAAGGACATCTCCTCTGGTAGGTAGCTCTTATCACGCCATATCACCCAGCCAAGACCTGGATATACAAGACCGAACTTATGACCCGAGGTAGATATCGAGGCTACCCACTTTAGGCGGAAGTCCCACTTGGTATGTGGCGATATGAAGGGTAGTATGAAGCCTCCCGATGCTGCATCTACGTGTATAGGGATGTTGTAGCCCGTAGCCTTGTTGTAGGCGTCGAGCTCCTTGTCGAGCTCCTCAATGTCGTCGTTGAGTCCTGTCCATGTTACACCCGCAATGGGCACTATACATATAGTATTCTCATCGCACATCTTAAGTGCATCCTTGGGGCATAGCGTGCGCTTCTCGCGTGTTAGAGGTACCTGGCGTAGCTCTATCTGCCATAGCTGACAGAACTTCTCCCATACCACCTGCATGCCTGTGCTCATCACAAGGTTGGGTTTGTTCACCGACTTACCCTCCGAGAGGCGACGCTTGCGCCAGCGTAGCCATGCTGCCACGCCACCGAGCATGCAGGCCTCCGACGAGCCTATGCCCAAGGCACCGGTCTTCGACTCGCTCTTCTCGGGGGTGTTCCATAGGTTTGCAAGGATATTGATGCAGCGCGCTGTCATCACTGCCACACGGGGATACTCCGTCTGGTCGATGTAGTTCATGCCTATAGCCTCGTTCATAAGGCGTGTGGCGTGCTCATCCATGTAGGTGGTCACGAATGTTGCAAGGTTTAGGCGGGGCTGCGTCTCTGCGTATGTCTCATCCTTGACCATGCGATAGGCAATCTCGGGTGTTGTGGAGTGCTCGGGGATTGTCATTGTGGGCGCTGGGCGCAACATCTCCTCGGAGCCGTAGACCGCTGTTGTGGCGGTAGAGTGTTTTGTATTATTCATAATATAGTGTTTTGGTTACACCGCGAACAACGACACAAATTATGCCACTTGGTGGTGAGACAATAAGACTCTTTAACCAAAGATTAATTAGTTTGAAACATCTTTGAAACCTCGCTACCATATCTTTGCGCCATAAATGATAATAGTATGATGAAAAAGTATTTTTTGATTGTCGCATTGTTGGGTGTAGCTTTTGTCTCTAAGGCGAGTGGTGTTGAAGATGATGTGCCTCGTGGTAAGGCCATAGTGCAGGTATTTGGTAACTTCTATGCTGGTTTTGGCTCAGAAAATGAATATCGAGGTTTTGAGCTCGAGCGTAGCTACTTGGGTTATGAGTATAGGCTAACTGATGGTCTTACGGTAAAGGGGGTAATGGATATTGGCAAGTCGAATGCCGTGGATGATTATCACCGTATAGTATATATTAAAAATGCTATGTTGTCGTGGAAGAGAGGTGACCTCACGCTTAGTGGTGGTCTTATCCCAACTACGCTATTCAACTTCCAGGAGAAGTTTTGGGGCTACCGTTATGTTATGAAGTCGTACCAGGACCTTTATAAGTTTGGTAGTAGTGCAGACCTTGGTATCTCGGTAGCCTATAGATTTACTGATTGGATATCTGCTGATGCGGTGGTTCTAAATGGCGAGGGGTATAAGAAGATACAGGTGGGTAGTGGTCTTAATTATGGCCTTGGCATTACTATTACGCCAGTTAAAGGTCTTCAGATGCGTCTCTATGGTGGCTTGAATGAGGGTAGCAAGAGTGGTATGGCAAATATCGTTAATATGGCAGCCTTTGTTGGATATAAGTGCGATAGGTTTGCCGTAGGTGCTGAGTACAACCATATGTTAAATAGCTCCTATGATAGGGGTGTGGATAGATATGGCTATTCGTTGTTTGCCTCAGTTGTTGCCGCTAAGTTTGCCAATGTCTATGTTCGATACGACGATCAATATGCTTCTATAGGTGGCGCTGATGATAGAGAGGAACAGATGGCAATCCTTGGCGCAGAGTTTAAGCTTGGCAAATACGTTAAGGTAGCACCTAACTTTAGGATGAGTATGCCACAGCATGAGACAACACGCTATCGTTGCTATGGCTATCTGAACTGTTCGTTTGGTTTCTGACGGCTGAGTTTCGACGCAGTCGCTGTTTGAATGGGTATGTATTTGTGCTTGCACAATAATGCGTTCCCCATACAAACAATGGCACCAATATGTTGGTGCCACTCAGCCAAGTCTGTGATATCAAAAAAAATAGGGTCGTATAACTACGACCCTCTATCTGTCGGGATACCAGGATTCGAACCTGGGACCCCCTGCTCCCAAAGCAGGTGCGCTAACCGGACTGCGCTACATCCCGAAACTTCTCGATTGCGGGTGCAAAGGTAGACAAAATATTTAATACTCCAAACTTTTTGTAAACTTTTTTTTGAAAAATATGAATTTTTCTCTCTTTTTTATGCTTAACGGCTATTTCTACGGTCTCTCATCATGTGATAAGTGTCGATGTCGCTACCATTAATAGTGCTACACCGTGCATGTTATTAGTGATCTAATATGAGACAGTAGCCTTAATATTGGATTTTTCAATCTCGGCTACCATCATTTGTGCTGCCTCGTGCCCCTGTTCGGCTGCTCGCTTAAACCATGACATTGCTATGTTGATGTCCTTATCTTCACCATCTGATAATATGTATATGGCGCCCATGAGGTATTGAGCATTCATATCTCCCTCCTCGGCAAGGGGCAACACTAACTCTTTCGCCTTGTCATACTCTTTGTTGCTCATGTGCTGCTGTGCATCTATCAACGTATTGAATAAATGTGTATTTAATGCACATGGCGCTATGTGCGATGCAGTAAGACTATTTATAGCTGGCCTATTGTTAAACGTTGTGCTATCAATCTGAGGCAGGGCGATTATGCGTAGCTGTCGGCTATTTAATAAGTTCTGCGTTGAGGCTGTAGTACTCTTCGTATCTATCTTTGTCGCTATGGGTGTTATCGACACCGGTGTTTTAATGCCTAAACGTTTTGTGGCGCTCTTCGCAGTAGAGGTTGCTATTTCATTTGCTGATTTCAGTAGCTTACTTTGTGCTAATGCTGCTGTTGGTGCCATAAGTAGTGCTGCAAAGGCGACGAGAAGAAGTACTCCTCTTTTAAGGCTCATCGTTTTCATAGTGTGGTGGTGTTTGTGTAATTATTTGTGAATGTAACGAGTAGAGCCTATCTTTTATTGTGTGTTACCCTCAATATTGTTTGGGTTTAGTGGGTGGGGTATATAAAAACACCCGAGGACCTTTTGATGTTGTGCCCTCGGGTGGTGTATGTGTCGCATGACGCGACTATCGTATCAGACTATCGGTAGAAGATAGAAGAGATAGATTTGTAGTTGTGCACACGCTCGATAACGTCAGCAAAGATTGGTGCTACGCTGAGTACGGTGAACTTAGACAAGTCCTCACCCTCCTTCAAAGGAATGGTATCAGTTGTGATTACCTCCTGGATAGCGCTCTCGTTGATGCGGTCGTAAGCCTTGCCTGAGAGTACAGGGTGGGTAACGGCAGCACGCACACTCTTAGCACCCTTATCCATAAGCATGTTAGCGGCCATGCAGATGGTACCAGCAGTATCGATCATATCGTCTACGATGATGACGTTGCGACCCTCAACCTCACCAATAGCGGTCATTGAGCCAACGACGTTAGCCTTAGCACGCTCCTTGTGCGAGATGATGATAGGTGCCTGGAAGTGCTTAGCGTATGACGATGCGCGCTTTGCACCACCCATATCTGGTGAAGCGATAGAGAGGTCAGGAATCTGAAGCTTCTGGATGTAAGGCACGAAGATACCCGATGCGTAGAGAGCATCCATAGGTAGGTCGAAGAAGCCCTGAATCTGATCGGCGTGGAGGTCCATGGTCATCACGCGCTGAACACCTGCAGCGATAAGCATGTTAGCTACGAGGCGTGCGGTAATAGGCACACGTGGACGGTCCTTACGATCCTGACGAGCCCAGCCGAAGTATGGGATAACGGCGATAACCTGATGTGCCGAAGCGCGGCGTGCAGCGTCAGCCATCATAAGGAGCTCCATCAGATTGTCTGAAGGTGGGAATGTAGACTGGATGATAAACACTGTGCAGCCACGAATAGACTCGTGGAAGCATGGCTGGAACTCACCGTCGCTAAACTGCAATACGTCTGAGTCACCAAGCTTGATGCCATACTCGGCAGCGATCTTCTCTGCAAGGTAGCGTGAGCCACGACCAGCAAAGAACTTGATTTTATGGATTGCCATGATTAAAATTAAGTTAGGTTAACTGATACAAAAGTAGGACAAATAAGCCGAATAAACAACTTTTTCGACGCTTATTTTTAATAATTCGCAAGAGCCTCCTCGATGAAGGTCAAAATCTCCTCGCGCCCCTTGCCCTTTTCGCTCGACGATATGAACATTGGGGGTAGCTCCTCCCACTGCTCGGCAAGAGTCTTCTTGAAGGTTGCTACACTGCGATTTAGCTGTGCTTGCGATAGCTTATCGGCCTTGGTGAAGATGATGCCAAAGGGTATGCCATTATTGCCCAAAAGCTCTATGAAGCTAAGGTCTATCTTCTGAGGCTCGAGGCGTGAGTCTACAAGCACAAATAGGAAGTGCGTCTTCTCGCATTTGAGCACATAGTCCAAAATAAGCTTCGAGAACTCACCACGTGTTGACTTTGATACACGTGCGTAGCCATAGCCTGGTAGGTCGACAAGATACCAGCTATCGTCTATTATGAAGTGGTTTATAAGCTTTGTCTTGCCAGGTGTCCCCGATACCTTAGCCAGACCCTTTATGCCTGTGAGCATATTCACCAGCGACGACTTACCCACGTTACTGCGGCCAATGAAGGCTATATCCTTGAGGTCGTCTTTGGGTACTTGCGATATCTTCTCCGAGCTACACTTGAACTTTGCTTTTATGGTGATAGCCATAGATTGTTGTTTTAAATTCTTGCGCAAAGTTACGAAAAAACGGGAAAATTTTCTACTTTTGTACAATCGAATTATATAAAACCTATTATAAATATGAAAAAAGAGTGGAGTGATGTTCGTGAGTTTCACGAGAAGTTTGGACATCCTGTGGCCGCAGAGCCTAAGATGATTGATAAGAAGCGTGCCTTGTCGCGTGCTAAGTGGATGCAGGAGGAGGTTGCGGAGTTCCTCGTCGCAGAGGATATATATGAGCAGGCTGATGCCATGATCGACCTTATGTACTTCGCCCTCGGCACAATGGTGGAGATGGGGCTCGAGGCCGACGAGTTGTTCGAGATTGTTCAGCAGGCCAACATGGCTAAGCTATGGCCCGATGGCAAGCCTCACTACAACCCCAAGGATGGCAAGGTCATCAAGCCCGACACCTGGGAGGACCCTGCACCAAAGATTAAGGCCTATATCGACTCGGTTATTGAAGCTAAGCGAGCTAAGTAGTCGACCACTTCAACTAAGCAATTAACTAAATACCTATATTACAATGAAACTAATATCTGTTATGCGCAGTGCGATGACCGCTGTTGTTGCGCTCGCTATGCTCCTCGTCTCATGCGAGAAGGAGCCTGTTGCCGAGACAAGCAATATAACCATATATGTCGATGAGCTTGAGGCTAAGCCCGAGGGTGAGTCGTTGCGTGTTAACTTCTCTATTGCGCAGCCTATCGAGGGCGTGTCGCTCGACGTTAAGTGCGATGCTGGCTGGGTGCGTGTCGATGTTGTGGCTGCTTCGTTCTTCGATATTACTGTTGCTCAGAATAGCTCTGCGGAGGAGCGCACGGCAACCCTTGATCTTGTCTATGGCAACGAGCATAAGAGCTTAATTCTCAGACAGCAGCCATGGGTGGCACCTATTGCTGTTGAGGTTGTCGATGTTGAGGCTACGGCCGTAACGTTCAGTGTCGAGACCCTCGATGACCAGACCACTTGGATAGGTCAGATTGTCGACAAGGTGTGGTTTGAGGAGATGACCGAGGAGGATATCTTCAACGAGGATATGCGCTACTACAACGCCATGGCTGAGGAGCGTGGCGTATCACTCGAGGAGTACCTCGCTACAGTTCTAAGCAAGGGCTCGCACTCTAATATCCGCATGGCGGGCCTCGACCCTGAGTGGGAGTATGTGGTGTATGTATATGGTATGACCCCTGCGGGAGAGCGAACAACAGCTATATACGCCAAGGCATTCACCACCGAGGCTCCATACCAGGGTAACGATGTGACCTTCGACTTCGATATCGCCGTGGAGCGTGCCATTGCCCACATCGCCATCACACCATCGCACGAGGGTGTGGCATACTACAACAACCTTATCACCTATGAGGATTTCGAGACCCTATACGGTAAGGATATCAACGTGGCTGCCGATGCCGTTATTGCCGATATGATTGAGGACTATGCGGCATGGGAGTACACCCTCGCCGAGACCTTTGAGTATAATACCGACTATTTGGCGACATCGTACGAGTTCGAGGGTATGGCAAATACTAAGTACATCGCCTTTGCCTTTAAGTGGAACGATAAGTGTGAGCGTCTCAGCGAGGTGTCGTTCGAGGAGTTTGAGATAGGTACTATCGAGCCCTCTGACAACAAGCTGTCAATGGAGATCTCCGACGTTACGCAGTCTACATTCTACGTTAAGGTTGAGACCACCAACAATGACCCTTATGCAATCTTCGCCATCCCTACGAAGGAGATTGGTAAGATGCGCGACGATGCTGAAATATTCAATTATATCCTCAGCAACTACGGTACATCATACCTCTACAACTACATCTTCAATGGCAACATCGAGGGTACGTTCAGCGGTATGGAGGCCGATACTGAGTATGCCGTGCTACTCTTTGGCTATGAGGCGGGTACGCTAACAACAAAGATTACGCGTGAGAACATCACAACTCTCAAGGCTGGCGATATCGATGCTTGTATCTACGACATCGAGATTAGCGATGTGGACGACCGTGAGGCTCGTGTGACTATCAACCCATCGGACTATAGTATATGGTACTATTGGAATGTCTTTGAGGCTGGCGGTACCGAGGAGGAGGTTAAGGCATATATAGATAACGCCTACAATAGTTACTACTACGGTGACTATTGGGAGTTTAGCTACTATGAGTTGGCGCAGGGTAAGGTGGAGAGCCGCCTGTCGCAGCTTATGCCAAGCACCGACTACAAAATAGTTATTATTCCTATGAACCCCAGCGTGTTTGCCTATATTGGCTCTATGCGTGAGGGTGGCTACTTTACTACCGAGGAGGCAGTCATCGCCGATATCACCATCACTGCAGGCTTCGATGCCTACTACGATGGCGATGAG
This sequence comes from Alistipes sp., assembly GCA_045647535.1. Taxonomy (GTDB): domain Bacteria; phylum Bacteroidota; class Bacteroidia; order Bacteroidales; family Rikenellaceae; genus Alistipes. Next base: position 24,188 of record JAZRMM010000005.1, on the reverse strand, counting down.
GTCTATGCCATTAACCCCGATTACTTCAGCAACTATCAGGGACAGGTTATCCTGCCTATGAGCGTGGAGATCGAGGGAGAGTTTGATGGCTACCTCTACACTATCTTTACGTACCAGGAGGGCTTGGAGGATCCAGCACAGTTTAGCGATAATCTTCTTATCGACAACCTATACAATGTGGGCGCTACTTGGTCGCCAGCCTACTTCCGTGGCGAGTGGGATGTGGAGATGATGATTGCTGCTGTGGCCTTTGATAAGGCTGGTAACCCTAGTCCAGTGTACCGCGAGCGCTTCATCTGCACACGTGATGGCGCGGGCGATGCCCAGGAGTTCGTGGATTACTATCTTGGCGAAATTACTCGCACGATGATTGCTAAGGATGCTGCGCTAAACATTGCCAATGCTCCATCGCAGGGGGTTGCTACAAAGCAGATGTGTCTTGGTAAAGGCGTGAGATTTAGCGTAATGTAGTGGACTAAATAGACCTATTATTTGTGAGAGGGTTTTCGGTTTTTTATACCGAAAGCCCTCTTTTCTGATATGTAAAAAGGGGTGTTCATTGAATATATTTCGCCAATGAAAAAGTTTGTTATATATTTGCGCGTCTTAAAATTTATATTTTATATATATAGTGTGAACTATGAAAATATTTAACAAATTAGCAACATTGGTGAGTGGCGTAGTGCTACTTTCGGCTTGTGGTAACGAGCCTATGGGTGATAGTACTACGGCTATTGAGGATGTTGATGTTGTGGAGGTTGGCTTCTCGCTTACAGATGATGCTACAAGAACTACCATTGACGCTGATGGGATGACCACTCGTTGGGCCCCTGGTGATAAGTTGGCTGTATGGGCTAAGGATGCATCGGGTAACTACGCCTTCGAGAATACAACCTTCAGTATGCGCTACTACTCTGGTGAGTACGACAAGGCCTACTTCACCTCGAACATTGCCCCTATGGCCGATGGTGAGTACACCTACTACCTCACCTACCCACAGCCCACTTCTGTGGAGGGAACATTGGCTACATATAGCCTCTCGGCTGTGCAGTCGGGTAAGTATGATGGTCGCTACGATATTATGGTTGCCGAGCCTGTGGTTAACGAGGCACTTTCCGCATCCAAGAGAATGGAGCTAAACACCATCATGCGCCATCAGATGCACGCCCTCAAGATTACTATCCCTGAGAAGAGCTCAAACTTCGCAGATAGGGTATATAGCCTCAATATCGTCTTCCCTAACGATGTTGTGGGTGATATAACCCTCGATGTTGCTAACCCCAATGCTGAGCCTATTTACTCAAATACCTCGAATACCATCACCGTGCGTAGCGATGAGGGTTTTGCGGTAGGTAGCGATATATGGGTCTTTGTGCTCCCAGGCATGGTGTCGGGCGATGTTAGCTACAAGATCTATGGCTCTGAGCAACGCTCCGAGGTTGCTACATATCTACTTGAGCGTGAGTTTCAGGCGGGTCATGTGACACCTATCCGCATGGCTATGCCTCCATTCGAGAAGTACACAGCCTTCCGTTTCTCTATTGGCGAGAACTACCTTGGTGAGGATTTCAACTTCTTCACACTCTACGATAACAACGGTACTAATATGGGTACTTATAATCGTAATGCTGAGAATAGCTACATCTTTGAGTACACAGGCGAGTTCGATGTTACGCCATACAACAACTCTAATTGGACTCTTGTCTTCGATACCGAGAATGCTGTTGTTGAGAATACGGTAAACATGGGTACACTGAAGCCATACTTTGAGCAGGATATCGCACCTGTGGATGTTCCCTACCTCTTGTTCCAGGACTTCGAGAATGTGTCGGAGAGTGAGAGCTATGGTAACAACAAATACGAGGCGAGTGAGCGTGAGCAGCCAGGTAAGTCGTTGGATGGCGCAATGCCAACAAATGGTTGGAACGCTGCTCGTTACTGGCTAAAGCCTGGTGCTATGCGTATCAACTCGCGTTACCAGTCGGTAAAAATTTTTGTGTCGTTCGCATCCTACCACTATGGCCGTATGGATACACCTCCACTCGGTAATGACTCGCGAGGCCTCAAGCCTGGTGCGAGTGTAAACATCAAGGTGGATTTCGACGCTGCGTTGTATAAGCACACAAGCAGCTCACTATCGCTTACCAAAGGTGAAATTAATGTTGCAACGCATACAAATGCTTCGAACCCCATTGATGGTATCCCTACGGGTTCTACAGGTATCTCATCATCGTATGACACCACGCTTGCCAACTTCGGTACAACTTTCATAACTATAGAATTGGCAAACAACGCTGGCGAAGATGATTTTGGTAAGAGTTTCCCAACTTTTAGCGGCGAAATGCCTGCTACTTCAGATACGAGACTTGTCTTCTATCCTACGCTCACTACTGCGTCGGGTACGGGTAATACGGAGGTAAATGTCTATATTGACAATATCAAGGTGTCGATTGCAAAGTAAATAACAAAATCAAATATTCATTAAAATCAATTAATTATGAGAAAGCTTTTTACATTAGCATCGCTTGTGGCGCTCTCAATGGTGGCATGCACCAATGAGGAGCCTAAGGGTGAGGCAAATGAGAAGGGGCAAGTACACTTCGACCTTAATCTCTCTAACGAGGTCGACGTGACACGTGCAAATGTCAGCTGTACAACCCCAGCAGCTGAGGATTTTGCTCTTACAATCGATGGCGTCAGTGGCGAGTACAACGCTCAGTACGCTTCGATAGCAGAGTTCCACGAGGATAACTACCTCCGCTATGGAAGTTACAAGGCAACAGTTGTTGCAGGCGACCTTGCAAATGAGGGCTACGACAAGCCAACCTTCGTTGGTAGCAAGGAGTTTGATGTTGCGGCGCGTAAGGCTACTGAGGTAGAGGTTACTGCTTCGATTGCTAACGCACTTGTTGTGGTTGAGACAACCGATACATTCGATAGCTACTTTGTTGGTGGCCGCACTCTTAAGCTTACTACAGCTGCGGGTAACGAGTTCGATGTTACCAATCAGAGCGAGCCACTCTTCATCGCCCCTACAACATTCACAATCTCAGGTACAGCCATCAAGCAGCCTGCGCAGTCGGGTGCTGAGGGCTCGGTAGTAGCACTTGAGTATGAGTATGAGGAGGTTAATGCTCAGACCCTCTATACCGTAAAACTCGATGTTAAGGATGCTGGTCGTGCTACTCTTGAGATTACTCTCAACGAGGAGCTCGAAGAGTCAATCGACATTGAGCAGGAGCTAAACGATAACGCACAGTAATACCTATAAGTATATATGAAATCAATAGTAAGATTTTTAAGCATTGCCGCCACCGCAGTACTTGCGCTTGGCTCATGCAGTAAGGATAAGGTTGACTATATCGACCCAAATGGTACCCATACCGATAACATCGGTTACCTCTCGCTTAGCGGCATGACTGCTACAGTTTTGGAGGATACCGATAATGTTGAGTCAACAACACGCGCCGAGGGTGTAGATATCAACAACTTCGATGTTGTTATCACTAATGCCCAGGGCGAGAATGTAAAATCGTTCAAGTATGGCGAGCGCCCTACGGAGCCTATCGTGCTCGAGGGTGGCGTATATAGACTCTCGATGTCTTCTGCAGCCATGGTTGCGGCTGAGTGGGATAGCCCTATTTTCGGTGCCGAGAAGGAGGTTATCATCACTCGTAAGCAGACAACAGAGGTTAAGGATATTGTCTGCAAGATGCAGAATATTAAGGTCTCTGTTGCCTACTCTGCAGATCTAAAGGATCAGCTCGACCCTGAGTATACAAAGATGACCGTAGAGCTTGGCGAGAGCAAGTTGGAGTATGCATTCGCTGAGGAGCGTGCCGGCTTCTTCGCACCTTTGGCTCAGGAGAATAGCCTCAAGCTTACCTTCAACTGTCGCTATGTCGACAGTGATAAGGATATCATCATGACAAATGAGATTAAGGGTGTTAAGGCTGCGCAGTGGCGTAAGATCAACGTTGTTGTTCAGCACGCTGCTGATGGTACTGCAACAATCGGTATCGTTTGCGACACTTGGACTTATGACGAGGAGGTTACGTTCGATAGCTCTGCTATGTTGATGGAGGAGGTTATTCCTGATGATACCGATGCTCCAGCAATCGTATGGGAGGGTCACGACCTCAACGAGCCATTCGAGCTTACCGACGATATGTTCGATGCTGAGGGTAACTTCAAGTCGAGCATCAACCTCGATGTTACCTCGAACCTTCCTATCTCACAGCTCGTTGTTAAGGTTTCGTCTGACAACGCTGACTTCGTAAAGGCATACTCTGAGATTATGTCTGTTGAGGAGGACTTGTGTGCTCCTGCGGCTACTGCTGCCATCCTCAAGATGATGGGTTATCCTACTGATGTTAAGGGTCAGACCTCTGCACGACTCAAGTTTGCTGCGCAGACCGATTTGCTCAAGATGTACGAGGGTACTCATACCTACCAGATTGAGGTTGTTAATGAGCTTGGTGCTCGTAGCGTAGCAACACTTACTATCAAGTATGGTCAGAACGTAGCTCCTCAGATCCAGTGGGTAGGTTACGATATCGATCAGCGTCAGACCTATGCTCCAGGTATGACCTGCGACCTTAAGGTTAAGGCACCTCTTGCTGTTGCCGACTTCAAGGTTAAGATTATCTCTGAGACTCTTAACTCTGATCAGCTTACAAGCGTAGGCCTCGCTTCGGAGTTCAGCCTCGTGAACGATACTCACTTCTTCGAGTCGCTCGGTGGCTTGGGCTTCCCTGTGGGTGATGCTGTATATGGCAAGACCGAAATCGACCTCTCTATCTCTAACTTCCTATCAGTACTCGCTATGCTCGGTCCTGGTGAGCACGACTTTGAGATGACTGTTACCGATATGGAGGGTAATTCAACCACCAAGACGGTGATGTTCCGCTTTAACTAAATTATAGCATAATAATACCCCTAAGTTATGTCTATTATGAAGAAAATATTAGCATTGTTGGGCGTGGTGCTCGTATTGGCATCGTGCTCAAATGAGACAGATACATCTATTGAGATGGGCTCAAACGAGGGTGCTATGCGTCTTGGCGTGGCTATGCCTGCAACCATCACGGCTGATGATAGCCTGGTAATCAAGATATACAAGGTCGAGGATGGTGAGCAGAGCCTTATTCGCCGCTACGATTCAATGGCCGATGTCCCCGAGTATCTTGCATTGCTCGCAGGTGACTATGTGGCAAAGGTTCAGGTAGGCGAGAAGCGTGCCGTATCTTTCGACGAGAAGTTCTACATTGGTGAGAGCGAATTCAAAGTTGAGGGTGGTGTTGTAACCACTGTGAAAGTAGATTGCAAGCTTCAGTCAACAATCGTATGTGTGGCATACGATGCAACTGTTGCAGAGAAGCTCAGCGAGGGTTACTTCACAACCGTGGCTATCGACAATGAGTACGATGCTCATGCTATCGCAACTGGTGATGTTCACTCATTGCGTTTCGAGGAGTCTAAGGAGGGTTATGTTATGATGCCCGAGGGCGAGACATCACTCTACTGGCACTTCGAGGGTACTCACCCTGTTGAGGGCGATATCCTAAAGGAGGGTCTCATCGCGAATATCAAGCCAGCAGCTAAGTATACCATCACCTTGAAGTACTCGAAGGATGCCCCAGGTAACCTCGTTTTCGAGGCTGTGGTTGATGAGTCTATGGAGGAGTTCGACGATGTGCTTGTATTCAGCCCAGATCCAACCATCATGGGTGACGGCTTCGATGTTAGCGAGATGCAGCTCTCTACCGTGTCGCGTAGATATAACATCGCATCGTTGGCATCTATCAACCTCATGACAATGACTATCGATGGCGTGGAGTACAACCTCTTGGAGTCTGTGCCTGAGGGTGTTACGCTCACCAAGATTGATGATATGACCTATACTCTCGATATTAACTCATCGTTCTTTAGCACCGTGACTGGTGGTGAGCAGACAGCAGTATTCCATATCGAGGATGTGGATGGTGGTAAGATGCAGAAGGACATTGTCTATAAGGTGCAGGGTGTGTTGCCTCTTACCACTGCCGACTACGACCTCTGGTTTGGTCGCGCATCATTCAAGGCTGTAGTTCTTGGCAACCCATCATCTGTTAAGGTTGCATATAGCGCTAATGGTGGCGAGTGGCAGGAGTTGGAGGCTTCGCAGGATGCTGATGGCAACTATGTAGCTCAGCTCGATTCGTTTAACGCTGCAACATCATATTCGTATAAGCTCGTTGTTGATAGCGCAGATGCTGGTAAGAACCTCTCTATAGCAACAGCAGCTGGTACTCAGCTTCCTAATGGCGATATGGAGCGTTGGCACACCGCATCATGGGTACTCCCATATGGACAGGGTGACACCCCATTCTGGCTCACAGGTAACGAGGGTGGTAACATGGTAGGTGCTACGCTTACTCAGTCTTCGGATGATGTTCGCCCAGGCTCAGCGGGTACATCTTCGGCATACCTTAAGTCGCAGTTCGCATCGTTGATGGGTATCGGTAAGTTTGCTGCGGGTAACCTCTTTACAGGTACCTTCATGCTTAGCGGTATGGACGGTATCGTAACCTTCGGCCGTGACTTTGCATTCACCGCAAAGCCTAAGAGCCTATCGTTCTGGATGAAGAACAACGAGGGTACAATCGACCAGGGCTCACACGCTTCGGGTACCGATATCTATACTATTATGGTGATTATCACCGATGGTACTACCTACTCGGTAAACACCAAGGATGAGAGTACATTCCTCAAGGTTGACCAGTTGGGTAATACTCCAGGTGTTATCGGCTACGGTTATATCACTGGCTCGGACTCACGTGCCGAGTGGACCGAGGAGACCATCAACATCACATATGTTGAGGGTATGAAGAGTGCCAAGCCTAAGAAGATTGTTGTGTCGTTCACACCTTCGGGCTATGGTGACTACTTCTGTGGTTCTACAAACTCATGGATGTATGTCGATGATATAGTGCTTAACTATTAATATAATTGGGATAGGGGCGTCGAGAAAAAACTCGATGGCCTCTATCTCATTTAACTTTATTCAATGAAGAAATTTTACTTACTACTCCTACTCATGGCCACCACCCTCACGGTGTCGGCACAAGATGTAGAGAGCTCTCAAGAGCCTGCTGTGTTGGAGAATTATGTGCAGGAGCTTACGCCCAATGAGGCGCGTAAGCAGCGAGGCTTCTTCTCGGATAGCTGTTTTGTGCCAAAGGGTCAATGGATCTTTGGTGGCACAGCCGCCTATTCGGCACATCGTAATAGCGGTTATCAGTTCACGCTGATCAACGATATCGACTCGGAGGGTTATACCGTTAAGGTGAGCCCAATGATCGCCTATGCTCCTTGGAAGAATATGGCTGTCGGTATTCGCTTTAGCTATGGTCGTTCACTCTTCTCGTTGGACAACGCCTCGCTATCGGTGTCGGATGTTGATATCAACATCGATATGTATCATCAGCTTAAGCACTCATATACTGGTTCGCTCTTCTGGCGTCCATATATTCCGCTGGGATCGAGCAATCGCTTTGCCTTCTTCGCCGAGGTGCAGCTTAACTTCACTGGTGGTCAGTCGAAGTTGGTAGCGCGCACAGGTGAGGTGGATGGCTTCCAGGACTATCGAGGTACCTATGCTCGTAACTTCGGTGCCGAGGTGGCGTTGCAGCCAGGTATTGTGGCCTTCATATCAAACAATGCTGCCGTGGAGCTATCTATCGGTGTGTTTGGCTTTGGTTTCGATCGTACACAGAAGGTCAAGAATCAGATTGATGAGGCTGAGATCCGCACGTTGGATACAAGTTTCAAGATTAACCTACTCTCGGTAGGTATCGGTATGTCGTTCTACTTATAAAAAGCGTAGCACTATGAAGAGATATATACTATTACTTATCGCTGCTGCGTTTTCACTCTCGGTAGCAGAGGCGGCAGAGCCCGCAAAGAGGGAGAAGAGCGACTCGCTCGCAACCAAGGAGCGATTTTTGCCTACACGCCAGCGCATAGACCGCAATATTGACCTTACTAAGTTTGTCTACAAGGGTGAGTTCATGGTGGGTCTTAACGCATCGTATGGAAACCTCAAGTCTGTAGACTCTGATATCATGCTCCTCTTTGACAATATCAATGTGGGGCTTAAGAGTACTACCATTCGCCCATTCTTGGCATACTCGTTCCGCGATAACCATGCTATAGGTGTCCGCTTTGGATACGAGAATCTGCATGGTGAGGTGGGGAGCCTCGATCTCAACCTCGGCCTTATTGCCGACATTGAGAATATGGGACTCTCGAATATGGGCTTGCTCAATAAGAGCTACACATGGTCGATCTTCCACCGCAACTACATAGGTCTCGATCGTCGTGGTATCTTTGGCATCATTCTGGAGTCGGAGGTGCTCTTCAAGAGCGGTACGACATCTATGTGGAGTGGCGAGGGCGAGGAGCGCACAAAGACCAATAGTCGCAACTTTGCGGTACGCTTTAACTACAACCCAGGTGTTGCGGTGTATGTATTCCCTCAGGTATGCCTCACTGTCACCGTGGGCATCGGTGGCCTCTACTATAACAACGTACGCCAGTTCGATATGTCGGGCGTTGAGGTGGGTCGTCGTGATCGTTCAGGCTTGCAGTTCAAGCTCAACATCGCCGATATTCAGATTGGCCTTGTGGCGCATTTGTGGAACAATAAGAAGAAGTAGGAGCTATGAAAAACATATTTAAGTATTTGCTTGGCGCAGTTGTCGCACTTGCCACTTCGGGATGTATCGAGAACGATGTTCCCTATCCCGTTGTTAAACTCGAAGTCCTCTCTGTGGAGGCCGAGGGTTTGAAGTCGGCACCCGTTATCGATGCCTCGGCACATAGCATCCTCTTCGAGTTGGAGGAGACAACAGATATTCGTAAGGTGAACATCACAAAGCTCGATATCACCGAGGGCGCAACAAACTCTGTGGTGTTCCCTGGCAGGTTCGACCTTCGTACTCCACTATACTTCACCCTCTCGATGTATCAGGAGTGGGAGTGGACCCTCTCTGCCGTGCAGAGCATCGAGCGTTACTTCAGGGTTGAGGGCCAGATTGGTGAGTCGGTTATCGATGCTGAGCACCATATCGCCACTGCCTATGTGCCTATGGATTGCGATATGAAGAGTATCACCATCACCGATATCAAACTCGGTCCTAAGGATATCACCACCTACTCTATAGACCCTCTAACACTCACCGACTTCGAGGAGTCGGTACGAAATGTAGAGGTGTCGTACCATGGCGATATTGTCGAGATATGGACCCTCCAGGTGATACCTACCGACGTGGAGGTAGAGTTCGTTGGTGTGGATGCTTGGGCGAAGCGTATATGGCTCTATGCTGAGGGTCGTAGCGATGCAACGCTTGGCTTCAACTACCGCAAGGTAGGCGACGAGGAGTGGATTCCTGTCGAGGATATCACCGTAAATGGCGGTAGCTTCTCGGCTTGCATCGAGGGCCTTGAGACGCTTACAAGCTACGAAGTTGTGGCTTTCTCAAACGATAGCTTTACCGATGTCGTAACGGTAACTACTGAGGATGTATTTGAGTTGCCTAACGCTGGCTTTGAGGAGTGGTCAACGGTAAATAGTGTTGTTTGTCCATATATTGACACACCATTCTGGGGCTCAGGCAACGATGGTGCGGCCATGGCGAACACAACACTCACCGAGCCTACGGAGGACGTACGTCCAGGTAGCACAGGTAAGTATGCCGCATCGCTTCAGTCTAAGAAGGCTGCGTTGATGGGTATCGGTAAGTTCGCTGCAGGTAATATATTCCTTGGTGAGTTCGGCGGTCTTGTAGGTCTCGACGGCTTGGTTAACTTTGGCCGTCCATCGACTGCGCGCCCCGTAGCTTTACATGGATGGGTTAAGTATAACTGTGGCGTTATCGATGAGCTTGGTCGAGTTCCATCGGCACGTCCCGACCTAAAGAAGGGCGACAATGACGAGGGTCAGATTATGATTGCCGTAGGTAACTGGACTGCCGAGGAGTATGGTGGTAGCGCCGATTGCCCCGTTGTTGTTAATACGAAGGATGAGTCGACCTACTTCAATAAGAGTGGAAAGAGTGTCATTGGCGTTGGCGAGATGATTCTTACGGAGTCTACAGATGGCTGGGTGGAGTTTACCCTGCCATTGGACTATCGCACAACAAGCGAGATACCTACACACATGATCATCGTCTGCACAGGCTCGCGCTTTGGTGACTACTTCACCGGCTCGACGCAGAGTTTGATGCTTGTCGATGATTTGGAGTTGATATACTAATCTATCAAATTGTCTATGAGGAGGAGTGCCCATTGCGGTATTCCTCCTCTTTTTTTTGTTTTCGGGTTGCATATTGCGGAATGTTTGTTAATTTTGTAGTCTTAAATGTAAATCTATAGACGATGACACAGCTAACATCACGCAAACGACTTGTGCTCGTTATCATATCAGTCCTACTTCTCTCCATCGGATGGTTGGGTTTGTCGGGTATCACTCTTCTCTTCGCACTTGTGCCGTTAATGATTATTAGTGAGCATTATAGCGACTCGCGCCGCGACTTCTGTCGTATGCTCGGCTGGTCGGCGTTGACCTTTCTTCTATGGAACATAGCCTCTATCTGGTGGGTGGCAATAGCCCACTGGAGTGGTCCTGTTACTGCAGCCATCGTTGGTACCTTCTGGAATGTCGTAGCCTTCATGGCCTACCACTATGTCTCGAAGCGTGCGCCACGAGCCTTGGCCTACACCATTCTTGTTGCGCTATGGATAACCACCGAGTATCTTTACTACTCGGCAGAGGTGATGACCTTCCCATGGTTGCTCCTTGGTCACGGCTTCTCGAATGATATTTGGGCTGTTCAGTGGTACGAGTATACGGGAGTCTTTGGTGGCTCGTTATGGGTTATGGCATCCAACGTCTCGATATTTGAGGCTATGCGCACTATCTCCAAGAGTGCCAAGGTGCGTGCTACAGTAATATCGCTCATGCCTCTTCTTGTGTCAATTGTCATCTACTTTGCATATACACCATCGGACGATAGCGTAAAGCTATCTGTTGTGCAGCCTAACGTTGCCTGCTACGAGGGTAAGAATATCTCCATAGATCAGGTGGCAGCCCTTGTAGATGAGGTCCCCGAGGATGCCGTAGCAGTGGTGTTGCCGGAGTCTGCTCTCTGCTATGTTGAGGGTCTTAATGGAACAATCAATGAGGCTAATCTCGACTCCTTTGCTGGGGCATTTACTAAGCTCTTCAATGGCCGTGAGGATGGGTTACGCATGATTATTGGAGCATCTACCTCTCAATATTATGGTAACAATAAGGCTACCTCTACGGTACGTTATAGCCAGCGCACAGGCGAGTATTACGATGTCTACAACACGGCACTATGCCTAAATAGTGCAGGTGAGGTTGAGGATAGCTACCACAAGGCTAAGCTCGTCATTGGCGTAGAGGCTATGCCCGACTTTGTTAGCTCGTTTGTCGACCTTGGCGGTGTCACCGGACAGTTGGGTTGGGGTCGTGAGCACGATGTATTCCAGGTAGATAGCATTAACGTAGGCCCTGTAATATGCTACGAGGCACTATATGGCGACCACTTCGCAGGCTTTGTGCGCAAGGGTGCTAATGTCATGGCGGTGATATCTAACGACGGATGGTGGGGTAATACCCCAGGTCATAAGCGCCTCTTTGACTTCTGTCGTCTTCGTGCCATCGAGACACGTCGAAGCATTGCTCGTAGCGCCAATACTGGAATATCGGGCTTTATAACACCTCGTGGCGACATCCAGGGTGATATGCTCTTATGGGATGAGCAGGGTGTGCTCACCCAGAGCCTCGAGGTGCGCAATGATATGACGTTGTATGTTATCTATGGCGACTGGGTAGCTCGCATAGCGACCTTCGCTGCGGTACTATCACTATTGTACTACGTAGCCTACCGTACTCGCCGTCGCAACCATTTAGTTGAATAATCCCAAATTACCAATATTATGAATTATACACAGACACTCGAATTTCTATTCACTTCTATGCCGTCGTTCCAGCGTGTTGGTGGCGACGCTTATAAGCCAGGATTGGAGCGTATAACAGCCTTCTGTCAGCACCTCGGTAATCCACAGCGTAACTTCTATACGATACATGTTGCGGGTACCAATGGCAAGGGCTCTGTATCGCATATGTTAGCCTCTATACTCCAGCAGGCGGGCTACCGCACAGGTCTCTTCACCTCGCCCCACTTGAGCGACTTCCGTGAGCGCATACGTGTAGATGGTGAGATGATACCTAAGCAGAAGATCGTAAACTTCGTAGATAAGCATCAGGCAACGATGAAGGAGCTCGACCTATCGTTCTTTGAGATGACCGCGGCTATGGCCTTCGACTACTTCGACCAGAGCGATGTGGAGGTAGCCGTAATCGAGACAGGTCTTGGTGGTCGCCTCGATGCTACAAACATCATCACCCCCATCCTTAGCGTGGTTACAAACATCGGCTTGGAGCATACCGAGTACTTGGGCGATACCATCGAGAAGATTGCCAGTGAGAAGGCGGGTATCATTAAGAAGAGTGTACCTGTGGTTATTGGTGAGGCCTCGGATGAGTATAACGCAATCTTTGAGGCTCGTGCTGCCGAGCTCCATTCACGTGTTATCTATGCACAGCAGGAGTGGGTGTTGAATGCTGTTGAGCACTTCGATAATGAGAACCAGCACTTCAGCATTGTGCGTTCGCGCGATGAGCGTAGCTACGAACTCGATATAGATCTGTTGGGCGACTATCAGCGTAACAACATTGTCACAGCGTGTGCTGCTGCCGACTACCTCGCCGAGCAGACCCCGCTAACCATATCGCGTCGTGCCTTCCGTGAGGGTCTCGCTACTACGGCTGCAAATACAGGCCTTATGGGCCGCTGGCAGGTGTTGGGCAGTGAGCCATTCATGGTTGCTGACACAGGACATAATGCCCACGGCATGAGGTATGTCGTAGAGCAGCTCGAGGCTCTTGAGTGCGACCGCCTATTCTGCGTAATGGGCTTTGCCAAGGATAAGAACCTCGACGATATCATGCCACTCTTGCCTCGCAAGGCACACTATATCTTCACACGTGCGTCGGTAGACCGTGCGCGTGCTACGGAGGATATCGCAGTTGTTGCTGAGCGTCTTGGCCTCGAGTTCGAGTGCCAGCCTACGGTATATGAGGCTATTGAGCGTGCTAAGTGCTTAGCCTTGGCGGGCGATGCCATCTTTATTGGCGGTAGCAACTTTGTGGTTGCCGAGATTCCAGCTCTTCTCAGCGAGTAGGGTAGATAGATATAAAAGGTAAAGGCGTGTTCCTCTAAAGAACACGCCTTTATCTTTTATATTAGCCCCTATTACTCGCGGCCACCGATAAGGCGCAACAAGTAGATGAAGAGGTTGATGAAGTCGAGGTAGAGCATCAAGGCACCCATAAGAGCGAGCTTCTGGCCATTATCATCAGCTGTGCCATACTCGTTGAACATGTTCTTGATACGCTGTGTGTCGTAAGCAGTAAGGCCTACGAAGACGATAACACCAAGGTAGGTGCAGACCATGTAGAGGCCCGACGAGCCCAAGAAGATGTTTACTACAGTGGCGATAACAAGGCCTATGAGCAACATAAAGAGTATAGAGCCCATCTTCGAGAGGTCCATGCGTGTCACGTAGCCCACGAGGCTTGTCACGAAGAAGGTACCTGCGGTCACGAAGAAGGTGGCGATGATGTCGCTCATTGCGTAAGCCAGGAATATCGTGCCGAAGCTAACACCCGTAAGTACTGAGTAGAGAATGAAGAGAATAGTCGCCGTAGACATCGAGAATGAGTGAAGGCGAGCTGAGAGGAGTATGACAACACCTATCTGTGCGATAAGCACAATCCAAAGCAATGATGGGGTGTTGATGAGCATATTGATATATGCACTCGACTGTGAGAGAAAGTATGCCACCAAGCCAGTGATGGTCAAGGCTGCAGACATCTGCATGTAGAGGCTCTTAAAGAGTGTCGATGTTAGCGACTGCGTAGCACTCTGTGTTGTACTGAAATTTGCCATAATCTATCTAGGTTAAGTTATTATTTACTATATAACGTTGCAATATTGGGTCTATTGTTTAGTAGCTCTTTTGAGCATTATAGCCTTTACAAGGTCTATAATCGAGAGTATGGTTGCCGAGTAGACAAGTATTAGCATAATCTTTAGACCACTGCCTATCTCCACAACTATGCTCTTCATGACAATCTCCAATATCGTGGTGTAGCTCTGTATCGTTCCGCTCTTAATTGATGATAGCGGACCATCAAGAATACTGAGTAGCTGCTTGCTGCTCGCCACATCGTCGCCGCCATTGTTGCATAGCATTGCTAAATCTGGAGGTGATAGTAGCGCCATGGTGCCGACTGCGGCACATGCACACGCAACTATGAGAGTCAATACTCGCTCTTTGCATACCGCGGTGATAATCATGGTGAGCGACAGCGCAAATATTACGATGCCATACCTTGTGCTTATGCCCGAGTATCCGGGGATGATGCGTGATGCAAAGCCTGCCACAGTATCGAGCACACCGCCATCCAGGCTGATGCTTAGGGTATACCAGCTAAGGAGTGTGCTAAGGAGTATGAACGAGCCAATGATGATGATGGCTATGCGCACCATTGAGTTCTCTCGATTGCTGCTCATTAGTGGCGCTTCGCAACGAGGGCAACGACGCATAAGCTCTGTTGTGCTTTGTCCGCACTCTGAACAAAATCTTGCCATTGTAATAGGTCTTCTGTTAATAATCGGTTGTTGCAACCCCTTGGCCTCTCGCGTAGCATTGATAACTATTGTTAGTCCTCTGTTGCTATCTTGAAATGACCATGTGCAACACTCTTGCCAAAATCTCGCCAATGAGATTTATTGCAAAGGGTAATGTGTTGCTATTGAACGCATTACCCTTTTAATAGTAGCCCCTCCGGGACTCGAACCCGGATTTAAGGTTTAGGAAACCTTCGTTCTATCCCTTGAACTAAAGAGCCATCCACCATGCAAATATAATTAAAAATTGCGAATCAACGAAATAATGGTGTTAATAATAGGTCTATTATTGTGATCCATAGGACTAAGAATATCGGAATTAGCCACCTTGGCGGAGCTGAAGAGTTGGTGATAGATCATCATGGCTAGAATTTGCAACGCTCGCTTTGCTCAGAGTGACGCCATCTTTTATGAGCGCTTCGCACGTGTTTTATAAACAAGCGCCATATGTACTTTACTTTTCACTTTTCGCCTTTCGCTATATGGGGTGTCAGCGCTGCTCGGTATTATTAATTATTCCCAGCTCGTTACTCATTATTTTTACCCTTGAGGTTTGTTTGTTTTGGAAATTCTTTTTAAATTTGTACTGCTATTGCATAAATAGCAGACATATAGAAAGTGTTTTTTTCGCGGTCCTTGTTAGAAAATGTGGAAGTTTTCAGAACTAAGGGACAGACGAATAGCACTCATCTCTTGTATAGCTATGTGGCTATGCACTCTTTGTGCGTGCACCCATACTATCCAGGTGTGGGGCATTGTATCGTTTGTTTTAGTTCGGGTCTTTCCACAACCTTCTAACAGATAAACGAAATCGACTCCACACTTTCTGTTTATTTGTTAATAATGTTGTATAGGGGTCGGTACAACAATGATAATAGCAAAAGCTATGAAGAAACTTTTACTTGTTTTTGCATTTGTCGTAGGTGTGGCACACACCTCATCGGCGCAGTCTGACTTCAGTCTTATTTCAAAATTCCTAAACTCTGTAGTTAACCAAGATGCCAGCTCTATGATGGACGTGTTGCACCCTGATTGTTATGGCGATGTAAATAAACTTATGATGCAGAGCGAGGTCCTCGGTCTAACAGGATGGGAGTTGGTTGCAACTATCACGAATGAGTATGGCGACACATCATACACATCATATATTGCAGCTATGAGTGTAAGTGATGAGGCTCTATTGACTGAAGCAATTTCATATGAGGATAGACAGAGGTTAATAGCACCTATTGGATGTGTGTTTGCCTATGAGAGTCTTTATGTGGTAAATGATGGTGGTAGGAAATATGTAAGGTGCAACGCCGACTTGTTATCTATTCGCGACGTAGAACAAGAGCTTCGCAGGGTTGGTAAGTATTTGCCTGCTAAGTACTACGAAGAGAGATAGTACTATAAATGATATAGGAAAGAGGCTGCCTAATAGGGGTGTTTTGACGTCGCACTTGTACTCGAAATCCTCTTTGCGCTAAGTAAGCAGCGGTTTTCGTACTTCATGCGCATAGAACTAACTCTTGTTATACACCCTTTAATAGAATGGGAGTGTCCGAACTTATAGGACACTCCCATGTTTTTGAGTTGTTCTGACTGGTGGTGTATAATGGGGTAAAGAGTTTTAGGAAGTTAAGGAGCATCACTAATCTCTCTAAATTATCTAAATTTCCTAAATCCAAGCCCAATGCTGATAATGGTAAAAATATTGGGGCTATCCGACCATTGCGGTTGGATAGCCCCATGAGTTGCGACTATGTCACTCCATTACAGGTTCTCAAGAGTGTAGTCCACCATCTTCTGGCGAACGTTAGTCATGTCGTCTGGACGCATAGAGTGGTTCTGGTCGGGATATACCATCATGTCATACTGCTTGCCTGCACGGTTCAACGCACGACACATCTCCATGGCGTTCTGGAAGTGTACATTGTCGTCAGCCGTACCGTGGATGATAAGCAGACGAGTGTTGTCGCTGAGCTTATCGGCATAGTTGATAGGTGAGTTGTTGTCGTAGCCCTCAGGGTTGCTCTGTGGCAAGCCATTGTATATCTCGGTATATATCGAGTCGTAGTAGCGCCATGAGGTCACAGGTGCCACGGCGATAGCCATCTTGAAGATGCCGTCACCCTTGAGGGCGCAGTTGAGAGCCATGAAGCCACCGAACGACCAACCGTAGATACCGATGCGCTCGCTGTCAACGAACTCCTGCTTTGCAAGGTGCTTAGCAAATGATATCTGGTCCTCAACCTCGCAGTGACCAAGGTTAGCGTATGTCACCTTCTTATACTCCTCGCCACGGAAGCCCGTACCACGAGCATCGCAGCAAGCGACGATGTAGCCATTATGCGCCAAGGTCTCCTCCCAGTCGCCTGTCCAGCGATTCTCGATCTGCTGTGAGCCAGGACCTGAGTACTGGGTGATGAGCACAGGGTAGCGCTTGGTCGCATCGAAATCCTTAGGATAGATGAGGAAGTACTGCAACTCGTCGCCACGCTCAGTGGTGAAGGTAGCGTATTTACGCTGCATATCGGGTGTAGCACCCTCGTTCGAGGTGTTCATGAGCGAGCGTACCTTGACACCCTTGGTGTTGTAGACACCAGCATCGGGGTAGCTGTCTGTTGCAGAGTGCTCGGCAGCGAAGAACTGCATATCGGCCGATGGATATACTCTCCAGTAGCCTGGCTTCGAGAGTATGCAGCGCTTGTTCTTGCCGTTGACATTTACAACATATAGGTGGCGCTCCAATGGCGACTGCTCGGTAGACATGTAGTAGATGTTCTGCTTGTTAGGCGAGATGCCCACAATCTGTGTTACCTCCCACTCGCCCGCTGTGATGGCGTGCAGACGGCCCTTATCGATAGAGTGTAGATAGAGGTGGAACCAACCTGTTGAGGTCTCCTCGCGAACGATGAAGCGCTTGTCGTCGATAAATGTTACTGTCTCATTATTTGGACGCTCTACATAGCGCTCGTCAACCTCATCGTAGATTACCTGTTGCGAGCCATCCTCCTTAACCAATACCACCTCAAAGTGGTTCTGGAGGCGGTTGACACGGTAGTAGAAGAGATCGCCTGCAGGGGTGTAGCCGATGCGTGGAATATACTGGTCGTTCTCCTCGCCCACGGGAATCTGGCGTGTCTGCTTTGAGGCAATATCGTAGATGTGGAGTGTCACAACCGAGTTACTATCACCAGCCTTTGGGTACTTAAAGCGGTAGGCCTTGTTATATAGGCTCGCATCAAAGCGCATCATCTCAAACTCGGGCACCTGGCTCTCGTCGAACTTAAGGTAGGCAATCTCGCGGCTGTCGGGCGAGAAGGCATAAGCCTGAGTAAAGCCATACTCCTCCTCATAAACCCAGTCGGTGGTACCATTGATTATGTGGTTCCACTCGCCATCCTCGGTGATGCCATAGATATTATTTGAGGCAATATCGTAGATGAAGAGGTTGTTCTCGTAGGACATGGCCAACATCTTTGAGTCGGGCGAGAAGTTGATGTCGCGCACATCATCAATCTTAACTACTGAGCCATTCTCCAACATGATGTAGTATGTCGAGGTGTATGAGTGGCGGTAGATCTCCTTACGAGGCCACACGTTATCGTAGATCTCGTAGATAGCCATTGTGCCGCTGGGCGACTTATCGTAAGATATGAGGGCGTGCTCGTGAGCGAATATCTCCTCGCCTGCCGACTCCTTATCGTAGTCGAAGAGCACCACCTTATTACCGGTGATATCCATGTACTTGTGTGTGCCTGGCACTGGGGTGAGGCTCGCTGGCGAACGGAAGTCGGTATGCGTCATGCGCTCCATTGCCACATCAAGGTAGCTTACCTGTGCCTTGGTGGCAACAGCTATGGTAAGCATCGCAAGGGTTAGAATAAATCGTTTCATATAGTATCAGGTTTTATTGTCTTGGTTGTAATCTAGCGTATATAGTTAAATGTCGTCGATAGAGAAGTCGTAGCTTAGACGCTTACCTGTTGTGAACTTCGAGTTGTCGAGCTACGAGTTGAACTGGTCTACCGTAACGCGAATATTCTCCTCGTAAGGTGGCATCAACAGGTCGAAGTTAAGTGCGTAGTTTATCGCCGTCTCGATGATTGCTACCAACGCCTCACGATCTATCTTGCGGCTACCAAAGGCCATGGGGCGCACCAGTGTCTGACGCTTGCCCTCCACCCAGAAGCACTTCTCGCGGTTGATGAATATGCGACCAATAAGGTAGCCCTCGTCGGCATTACGATTGTACTTTAGCGAGTCGGATAGGAAGTTATAGATGTTGATAACACCTATATATGAGTTGTCGTGCTCCTGCTGGACATAGCTATTCTGCCAGATGATATGGTTAGAGTCGAACTCAAAGACGTCGGTGTGCATCTGGAATAGCAGAATGTCGCTTGCTACCTGCAACTGCGCCTCGAACTTGCCACGGTCGCGGTACTCGATACGCACACGGCGGTCGAGCTTGCCGTCCAACTCATCGTCTATCTCCGAGGCCATCTCGAAGAGTGTCTCCTTGAGGTCGTTGAAGGTAGAGAAGGTGTTGTCGAAGATCTGCTGCTTTAGTGTCGATTTCTTGACTATTGCGTCTAAAATCTTATCTCGTAAGGTGCTCATATATTGTTGTATTTTTATCGTTAGTAACTATCTAAGACGTATTGTCTGTCCTACCTTCAGTGGGTCGGTAGGGCGTATGCGGTTCATCTTGGAGAGCTGGTTGAGGCGTATGCCATATATCTGCGATAGCATATATAGTGTCTCGCCCTCGGCTACCTTATGAAGAAGGTTGTTGCCCTGCCAGCGTGCCGACTTACGTGTTACATAGACAATGTCGCCAGCCTTCATTGACACGGAGCCATCGACATCGTTGTACTTGCGTAGCGTAGACTCCGACATCTCGAATAGCTTGGCTATAGAGCTATATGTGTCGCTACCCTTTGCAATGACATAGTGCGAACGGTTGGTGTAGTAGACACTATATCCGTAGTGTGAGTTGATGGTCACACGGTAGTCGTTGGGGTCGATGCCGTTGTCGGCGTAGGCTGTCATCATATGTTCGCTCATGCTGCTCTCCACTGTTGTGCCTGCCTCTGTCTCATCCGCACCCTTATCATCTTTAGTCGATGTCGTCTCATTAGGAGTTGTGGTGGTCTCTACTGGAGGTGTCACACCGAGCTTATCGGCAAGGTAGCTGTCGTAGAGCTCCATGCCATTCTCCTGGTCGAAGAGGTAGATGTGTGTATCCTCGATTACACGAATAAGCTTCTCGGCATATTGTGGGTCTGTGGCGTAGTTGGCCTGCTTGAGACCCTTAGCCCAACTCTTGTAGTCGGTAAGCTCGTAGGCAAAGAGAAACTCATACCACGATCTGCTGCTAAGGTAGTCGCCATGGTCGTTGTACGACTCCTCTACCGAGTCGTATACTCTAAAGCAGTCGTCGGGGTTGTCGTCGCTCCATGTGCGGCGGCCGCCAGTCCACTCCTTCTTGCACTTAATGTTAAAGTG
Source organism: Alistipes sp. (assembly GCA_045647535.1). Taxonomy (GTDB): domain Bacteria; phylum Bacteroidota; class Bacteroidia; order Bacteroidales; family Rikenellaceae; genus Alistipes. Next base: position 3,867 of record JAZRMM010000005.1, on the reverse strand, counting down.
GTTGTTTGTGAGTATCGAGAGTGTGCTGTTACCATAGCCCGATTCGAGGATCGCCTGGCCCATGGTGATGCTTGCGGGAATTCCGTATAGCTCACGGTTCTCGAAGGCGAGATGTCGCCACTTATATATATACTCTTGACGTGTGAGTTTTACATGGTTATCTACCTTCGCGCGCTCCTCTGCAGTTAGCTCCATGGGGCTTTGTGCCATGGCTGTTGAGTGACCACAAATGAGGCATAAAGTGAGAAATAATGCTCCAAAAGTTGTTTTACGGATAATTTTCATTATATTTGTGTATTATTTTGCGTCTAATGGGGTTGCAAACCTCCGCAAAGATAATATTTTATACGGACATAACCAACAAAAAACTACTACGATGTTTACAGAAAATGCAAACACCATCTTTATCCGTTCTATTGAAGATTACCACAAGTGGGATAGCGTAGATCAGCCTATGGCTAACCCATATGAGGCAGGCTCATTGGATGCCTTGCTCTACGAGAAGAACTGGGTTGATGCCGTACAGTGGCATCTCGAGGATATCATCCGTGATCCACAGATCGATCCTGTTAAGGCTCTTGAGATTAAGCGCCGTATCGACCGCTCTAATCAGGTGCGTACCGATATGGTTGAGTATATCGACTCTTATCTTCTTGATAAATACAAGGATATAGTCCCAGCTGAGGATGCTCGCCTAAATACCGAGACTCCAGCATGGGCTATCGACCGCCTCTCGATTTTGGCCCTCAAAATCTATCACATGCACTCTGAGGTTGTGCGTGAGGATGTTGATGCTTCTCACCGTGAGGCTTGTCAGCGCAAGCTCGACGTATTGCTTCAGCAGCGCGTAGACCTCTCATCGGCTATCGAGGAACTTATTGAGGATATTGAGGCAGGTCGTAAGTACATGAAGACATACAAGCAGATGAAGATGTACAACGATCCATCACTCAACCCCGTACTCTATGCTAACAAAAAATAAAACACCCAAGTATAAACACTTGTTGATAATGCGCTTCTCGGCGTTGGGCGACGTGGCTATGTTGCCTCATGCTGTGCGTGCGCTTAAATCTGCATACCCCGACCTTAAGGTGACGGTGCTCACCAAGGAGTTCCTCAAGCCTCTATTCGATGGTTTGGATGTCAACCTTATGTTTGCCGATTTCAAGGGCGATCATAAGGGCATGGCGGGACTATGGCGTTTGGCGGGCGAGATCAAGGCTGCGGGCGTGGATGCTATTGCCGATATGCATGGCGTGCATCGTTCGCGCATACTTAGTCATATGTGCCGCCTGCGTGGTTTCATACCAAGCAAGACAATTCACAAGGGCCGCATAGACAAGTGGTTCCGTGTTGGTTACGGCAATCATAATGCAAAGCCTTTGAAGCATACCGTAACGCGCTATTGTGGTGTGTTGCGCCGTATGGGCTATGTCTTCCCAAAGCCTGAGCCAGCAACTAAGCCTCTGTTGGTCAACCCTATGGGTGAAAAGAAGGGTACATGGATTGGCTTTGCACCATTCTCGGCTCATGCGGGTAAGACCTATCCTAAGGATATGTCCGAGGAGCTTATCGCCCTCTTGTCGCAGCGCTATGATAGGGTATTCATCCATAGCGGTGGCGGTGAGGAGACTAAGTTTGCCGAGAGCATGGAGGCTAAGTATAGCAACGTTACAGCCCTATGGTCACGACTTAAGATGTCACAGGAGCGCGATCTCATATCGCATCTCGATTGTGTTATCACCATGGACTCCTTTGTTATGCACCTAGCCTCTTTGGTTGCTACACCTGCCGTAACAATATGGGGAGCAACACATCCCGAGTTTGGTTTCTTAGGCTATGGCCTCGATGAGAAGGGTGTATTGCAGGTTGAGTTACCTTGTCGTCCATGTTCGGTCTATGGCAAGAAACCATGTAAGGGCGGTACCTACAAGTGCCTCAGAGCCATCACTCCACAGATGGTCGTAGATAAGCTTGAGGAGATGCTAAAGTAGACTAACTATACTATATTTAAATAATATGGGCGTGCTCTAATGAACACGCCCATATTACTTATTTACCAATTGTGAGATTATCTCTTCTGGTCGATCACGCTACACAAGCGCTCGAATACCTCGTCCATGGTGCCAAGACCATTAACCTCTGAGTACTTGTTCTGCTTGGTGTAGTGCTCGGCAACAATAGCTGTCTGTGCTCGATATATCTCAATACGGTTGCGGATGACATCCTCCGATGCGTCGTCGGCGCGACCAGAGTCCTTGCCACGAAGAAGTATTCGCTTTACGAGCTCCTCCTCTGGTACATCCATATAGATCATCGTGTCGACCTTTGAGCCAATCTCCTCAAGGAGAGTGTCGAAGATCTCAGCCTGAGCTGTGGTGCGTGGAAAACCGTCAAAGATACATCCCTTGTCTGCGTGGGTGCGCATATAGTCGCGTACCATCTCCACAACGATTGAGTCTGGGGCGAGCTCTCCGCGTGAAATATAACCCTCCATGCTCTTTCCAAGCTCGGTGCCACGAGCTATCTCCGAGCGAATAACCTCGCCGGTAGAGATATGGTATAGGTCGTAGTGGCTGGCAAGACGCTGTGCCTGTGTGCCCTTGCCACAACCTGGTGCTCCAAAAAGTATGATGTTAAGCATCTTTATTTATATTTTGTAATACCTGTTATTGTGAAAAAATTTCTCACAAAGGTATGTTTTTTTTTGCAACTTTCCAATCTTGAACGTACTTTTGCAAAAAATTTATTTTTATGAAATCAACAAAGGGTACTGAGATAGCTCAGTTAGGCGAGTTTGGACTTATAGATCGCCTCACATCACGCCTCGGAAAGCGTAATGCCACCACTCTTATGGCTGCTGGTGACGACGCCGCTGTCATCGACCTTGGTGACGAGGTGTTGTTGCTTACTACCGACATGATGACTGAGGGCATAGACTTTGACCTTAGCTACTTCCCGCTTAAGCACCTTGGCTACAAATGTGTGGTGCGTGGCGTTAACGATATCCTTGCTATGAATGGACGCCCCGAGCAGCTTACCGTGGCTCTTGGCGTCTCGTCGAAGATCTCTGTCGAGGCACTCGATGCACTCTACGAGGGTATGGAGCTTGCTGCTAAGGAGCTCGGCGTTGATATCGTGGGTGGCGATACTACAGCCTCGATGAATGGACTTATCATCACCGTGTCGGCCGTGGGTCGCGCAAAGCGTGATGAGGTGGTGTATCGTTCGGGTGCCAAGGAGCACGACCTTATATGTATAACATCGAACCTCGGTGCTGCCTACATGGGTCTTCACCTCCTGGAGCGTGAGAAGCGTGTGCTCCAGGGTGTTGACAATCCTGAGCCTATGTTCGCAGGTTACGAGTATCTCCTTGAGCGCTACCTCAAGCCACGTGCTAAGACCAATGTCCTCAAGGCTCTTGCCGAGGAGAGTGTCAAGCCTACATCTATGATTGTTATATCTGATGGCCTTGCATCAGACCTACGTCAGATATGCAACTCGTCGCACTGCGGCGCTCGCATCTACCTCGAGCGTCTGCCCATAGCTCGCCAGACAACACAGCTCGCCGAGGAGATGCACATAGACCCAGTTATTGCAGCTCTTAATGGTGGTGAGGACCACGAGCTCCTCTTTACCATACCTCTCGAGATGAAGGATAGGGTAGCAGCTCTCGGTCTTGTCGACATCATCGGTCATATCACACGCGAGGAGGCGGGCGTAATCCTTGTCACCCCCGACGGTGAGGGTATTGCCCTTAAAGCCCAAGCCTTCGACCGATAATTTGTTGTGATAAGGGGTCATCTGCGACCTCTCAATCATTGGGCTGAATAGGAAATACGCTCAGTATGTCCTATCCAGCCCAAT
>JAZRMM010000004.1:0-24890 GCA_045647535.1 Alistipes sp. | reverse complement strand
CCCTTTTGGGCACTTCCAGTAATTGAAACTGCAACTGTCTTATTTTGGTCCTTACCACCGTCATCTTTTCCATCTTCAATCACACCAGTACACCCGTATGTCATTAATGAACATAACGAGATAAGAGCAAATAGATTCTTCTTTGCCATAATAAATATAAAAGTTGTTATCCAACCCCTGATAACACGATTGATATAAAAAGAAAGTGTGGAGCTGATTCTCGTTTATCTATGTGAAGGTTGTGGAAAGACCTGTGCAGTAATAAACGATACAATACCCCACACTCGGATAGTATGAGGTATATGCACGCAGAAAGCGTACAGCCACATAGCTATACACGAAGTGAGTGCCGTTCGTAGCCCTACTGCTTTGAAAACTTCCACATTTTCACATAAGGACAAAAGCGAAAAACACTTTCATTAAATATGTCCGCTAAAGGTTATAACCCTTAGGCGACACAAATATAATAAAAATTTCGCAATTAACGAAAAGCACTCTTAAATGGGGTATTGCATCAATAAAAAAGCCCGCCGTAGTGAAGCGAGCAAACGATATATTACTTAATCATCCTCAACGTATGGAATGCCCAATCTCTCGTACTCCTTCTTGGCAGCTACCAACGCTGCGTTGAGGCTACTATTCATATTACGAAGCAATGCAAGACAGAGTCTTGCCACAAGCCCTCCTTTATCAGCGTTGCGATTAAGGTGAGAGCAGAACAAAAGTTTTGTTTTGCCGAGCCGTAGCAACGAAAAGGAGCTAGCGAACTTAAAGGGAGGTTTGGAGGGATTGTAGATATAATTGAGGACTCGAACGGCTTTAGCCGTAGCGCGGATACCTTTGAGCGCAGACCAAAGGTCGAGCAATAAACCCTTTCATATCCGCGCAACCTCCGACATTTAAGTGAGTAGTGCTACCGCCGATACTATAGAGTAAATGATTGCAAGCGTAACACCGAAGGTGCGGCACTATTTGGTGGGTGACGGGGAACTTGATCACAACGACACCCACAAAATAGGGCCGATAGCCACACAGTGGCTGGCGCTTGCGAACAAGGAGAGGACATCAGTCCTCCTCCCGCTACAAAAAAAGAGGAAACCCTCTCGGATTTCCTCTATGGTAGCGGGGGGAGGACTCGAACCTCCGACCTCCGGGTTATGAGCCCGACGAGCTGCCAACTGCTCTACCCCGCGATGTATCGTTAATAGTCTTGCGACGTATTTCCCTATTTGCGAGTGCAAAGATAGTGCAAATATTCGTCATATGCAAACTTTTTTCTTAAAAAAATTACAAAACAAGCAATCAACCCCTGCAACACGCTACATATCAGCATTATACATTTTCAATATTTTTTGCCACTATCTCTGCTACATCCTCTGCCGGACGACTCGATGCCCTATTTATGCTCTTATTACATAGGGGGCACGCCGTGATAATAGTGTCGCATCCTGTAGCCTCAAGCTCGGTGGTCATGCGCTGTGCTATACGCAGCTGCTGGCTATCGTCGATAATAGTATTCGCCAATGAGGCACCGCAGCACAGGGCATCTCTACGGCTATGCTTAGGCTCGGCAAGGCGACCAACACTCGCAACAACACGTCGAGGAGCCTCATATATGCCGAGGCCACGGCCAAGCTCGCAGGGGTCGTGGTATGTATAGGTGGCATCACCACCCTTCAGTCGTAGACGGCCCTCTGCGATGAGGCGGTCGATATACTCAGTATGGTGTATAACCTCCACATCACCAAGGCTATAGTTCTCCTTAAAGACCTTAAGGCATATAGGACATGGTGTGACAAGTGTTGTTATTCCATGCTTGCGTATCATGGCGCTATTGGCCTCCATCATACGGCGCGAGGCGTCGGTCTCTCCCGTGAGCATCAGGGGTCTGCCGCAGCATACGCCACCATCGCTATCGGCATACCACACATCCTCGCCCACAGCCTCGAATATCTTACGCATGGAGCGTTGCACGGCGGGTGTAAGCGATGTCATACATCCAGCAAAGAAGCCAACCTTACCCTCGCCCGACGAGCGATCTACGCCCTCCAGATACTTAAATCTTCCCTCGTGGGTTATATTACGGCGCTTAGCACGTGAGTTAAGGCGCAAGGTGTTGAGGTTGATACCCACGGGGCATTGCGCCTCGCATCGGCCGCACATAAGGCAATTATTAGCAACCTTGAGCGAGAGCATATTATAGCGTCTATCGCGCAGGAAGTACACCGACTGTGTGTCGTTAATACCCAGGTCCGCCTGCAACTGACAGGGGTCTATGCATATACCACAGCGTGAGCAGGCTGCAACCTCGAAGTTATCGTACGACTTACGCTCGGCCGTAGGGCGCAAGTGCCAGCGACGCAGGAAGATAAGGGGTATCTCAGTGAAGATATGCATATACCTCGAGAAGGGCAAGGCCACGAAGAAAAGACCAAGCAACGACGAGTATGTCCACCACGCTGGCTCGTAGACAAGGTTAAGGGTATTGGGGGACAACACCTCACCAAGCCACACTCCAAGACTACCAGTAAGGAAGCCACCTCCACCATAATGCGCCACTGTGAGCGACTCGGCAACAAGGCGTGTGGGGAATATAAACCATAGCGTAGTGAGCGCTATACGATCCATTATCCTATGCTTGGTAGTGCGACGCATACCCAACGACTTGGAGTACAAGCGCTTGAACCACGCAATGGCTACACTTATAAGCACTATCAAGAGGAGTGCATCCATCAGATGCTCGAAGAGTGGGTAGTGAGCCTCGAGATTTAGCGAAGGTGCGAAATAGTCGAAAAAGACATGACCCTGAAGTGGCACACTCCCCAAACCAAGGTAGGCTGTTGTCTCTATCCACCCCACCACAATAAGCAGAAACCAACCCAAAGCCAGCGAGGCGTGCATATAACCCAGGAGCGGGTTGACACGAAAGATGCGCACATGCAGGAGCGACTCGCGTATCACCTCCCATATAGCCACGATGGTACCGCGTGTCAATATATTGCGCCGCATTATTCGCTTATCGGAGCGAGGCAATCGCACAAGCCACAATGTCCACTTGAAGGCTATTGCTGCGAACATGAATATTGCGCCCGCAATAAAAGGTATGGTAAATGGGGTATAGAATGTCATAACTAATTCTCTTTTAGAAGTCGCCAAGCTTACGCTTAATGAGCATTATCAGCCCTCGGGTGTTGATGCCTCTGGGGCAGACCAGACGACACTTGCCACAAAGCATACACTTACTAAGTTCCTCATAGGCACCACCATACTCGCCACGACGAATGGAGGTATGTAGCTTACGGAAGTTAAAATCGGTAATGTTTCCTGCGGTGCACGATGCGGTACACGAGCCACAACCTATGCAGGCCTGCAACTCGGGCATCTCGTCGATGATAGCATTACTCTTGCGCAGGTCGTTACTATCAACATCTATGGCTCTGGGGCGATTTATGCCATATCCAAAATTGATATTACGCATGGCTCTATGGGGGTTATCGAGTATTAAACTTATCCTTAAGATATTGATCAACAGCTGAGGCTGTTAGCGACGCCTCGGCGAGAGTGTCAGCGAGGCTCTTTGGGGCTGTTGCAGCACCAGCGAAGAATATACCCTCACGCTCGCTACGCACAGCACCTAAGAACGAGTCATTGGCCTTGAAGTAGCCATTGGGAGCTAAGGGTAATCCTGCCGACGAGGCGAGAGCTGGGTTATCGTAGTTAGCACTCATGCCCACAAGCAGAACGAGCATATCCACGGTCATCCTTAGTGGGCGACCAGTGAGTGTATCCTCGGCCTTGATACGTATACGCTTATCTATGGTCTCGGCCGCCTCCGAGATACGACCACGCACAAAGTGAACATTATAACGTTCCTGAGCCTCGCGATATAGCTCCTCGTAGCCAGGGCCAAACATTCGTATATCCATATAGAAGTTGAAGACATCAGCCTTGGGAAACATCTGTTTGAGTTCTATGGCCTGCTTGACACCCGTTATGCAACACACCTTCGAGCAGTGTTTCTGCCCCACCTTCTCATCGCGTGAACCCACGCAGTGAAGTATCGCTATGCGCTGAGGCTCAGAGCCATCGGCAAGGGTCACCTTACCAGCAATCATCATACGCTCGAGATCCACCGAGGTGATGACATTATCGTATAGACCGTAACCATACTCCTGCTTACGGTGGGCATCGAAGAGCGTGAAGCCTGTGGCCACAACAACAGCATCGGCGGGTATGCGCTCATCGGAGCGAAGCATCACGCCATCCGAGGCTATCTGCGTAACCTCCTGACCATAGAAGCAACGTATGCGCTCCTCCTTGATACGCAACTCCAAGGGGCGCATGATGCTCTCGGCCGAGATGAACGAGGGGAAGAGCTTATGCCATCCTCGTGCCTTACCACCAAGCTCAATGTTGCGCTCAACGATGATAGGCTCAATACCTCGAGACTTGAGCTCCAGGGCGGTCTGCATACCAGCAGCACCACCACCAACAATAACTACTCTATATGCCATTACTAACTTACTATTTCATCAACGATAGTCCCGCGCAGTTGACAGCCGCACTTGATGGCTTGCCAATATACTTACCATCAACACCTAAATACTTCTTCGATGGGTCATACTCCACACCCATTTTATCGAGCAGGGGCTCGACGTCCACCTGATGGAACTGCATGCCCAGCTCCCAAGGGTCGTAACCGAGGACCAAGCCCGCCATCTCCTCGTATGTCAACACAGGAATACCCTTACCATCAGCGCCATACACCGCACCATCCATCTCGGCTATGGCATATTGCCACTTATCGAGAAACATGGTACAACCAGGGCAGTTAGCCACGATGAAGTCGGGCTTAAATGGTGCCATACTCTCCAACTTTTTATGTGAGTTCGCAATCGACGAGCCACGGTTAGCCTGCACGAGGTAGTTGCGGAAGCCAAAGCCACAACAGTGTCTACGCTCTGGGTAGTCCACGACATCGCCACCCCACGCCTCAATCATTCCGGCAAGGACATAGGGGAACTCCGAGCCACCAATACCCGACTTGGGGAATATCTTGGCATAGTGACAACCTATATGTTCCACCACGCGTAGGGGTTCACCCGTATGTACATTGCGTAGACGACGCTTAGCCTTGCGAGCGATGGCCTCACGATGGTAGAAGATGATATCCGAGGTGTGGGCTATGGAGCGTGGTTTGACAAGCTCACGCCCTGTTGCCTCCTTAAGATAGCGGCGTGTGCGCTCCTCGGTCTCGGGGAACTCCTCCCATGTGGCAAACACCTCGTTATATATGCCAAACGATGTTATGCACGACGATATAAAATTCTCGTAGCCAGCCTCATGCATCAATGAAAACTGACGTGCCACCACCGTCATAATGGTCTCCAGAGGCACCACATCGGAGTGGTAGCCGATGCCCGTGCACGAGGTATGCAGAGGGTCATCAAAAACATCTATACCCAGATTGTTAGATAGGATATTAAGAAAAGCCTTCTCGCTTCCGGGGAAGAAGTTTTGACGTATGCAGCTACGAGCATAATAGTATTTGTCGGCAGCTATATCCTTCTGATACTCCTGCCAGGATGTTCTGCGTGACATAGGCTTAATAGTGGTTTTCAGAGTTTGTTGTATAGGTAGCCATCATATACTCGTCATTAGCGCCATCGTAGCCCATCTCACGAGCCTTGCGCTCGGAGTGTTGCTCAATAAGGTCGTAGAAGGCCCTACCTCCCGACACCTCGAAAATGCGGTGTATCTCCTGCATCGACTCATCATCAATCTTACGCAACGCACCAGCACCCTCCTTGCCGTAACAATCTGTGAATAGGCCATATACATCCTCATCGTTTTGATGTATCCATTCCCACACAGTACCCTGCTCGGGGTGTAGCTCTGGGAGTATGTTGCGAGGTGTTAGACAGTAGCCCGTAGCAAGGATATTATCGCCAATAAGACGCTTTAGTGCGAGCTGCTGACGCCCCTTCTCACTCTCGACGAAAAGGCCTAGCCTCTGCGATAGCGTTCTTAACGCCTGGATGACATAGCCTGGGGTGTTACCTCTAGGGCAGCGGGGGCGACACGACATACACTCGCCACAATACCAAATGGTATCACTACGCAAGAGTCGCTCAATCTCCTCATCGTCGCGCGACTGCACGATGGCAACAATCTGTCGAGGATCGTAGTTGTAGAACTCGGCGGCAGGACAAACTGCAGTGCAGACACCGCAATTCATACACGCTTTGAGCCCCTCTTCGAGGCGCACATCCTCGGCAAGCATATCGTAATATTTACCCATAACAGTCAATTTTGTCACTGCAAAGGTAGATATTTTGACCTCCGTAAGAGGTAGTATAAATACCTAAATACGCACTACATTTAGCTCTATTTTTCTACAAAATATATCCAAATTAGACAACAAGGATATCTATTTTATTGGCTATAAGCATTGTAGTCTCGATAATTTTACATATATTTGCCTATATTTATATAGACTACTGAAACACCTCATCAAAAATGAGACACATTATACGTATAACAACTATTGTCGCGATGCTCTTTATAGCTCTCGACGCCTCGGCACAAAACCGAGTTAAGGTGAGTGGCACCATCACCGACAAAAGCGACTCATCACCACTTCCCGGAGCCACCATACTATGGGGCACAGCGCAGGGTACAAGCGCCGATGTCAACGGCAATTACACTATCAGCGTGGAGGAGGGCACAACCATCACGTTCAGTTTTGTTGGATGCGCCTCACACGAGTGGCAAGTACCCTCGGGTATTAGCGAGATAACCTACAATGTCGAGCTCGAGGAGGATGCCGACACCCTTGACGAGGTTGTGGTGGTAGCATACGGCACACGCAAGAAGGGTACCATAGCGGGCTCTGTATCTACGGTAAAGGCTGAAAAGCTGGAGAGTGTTCCCGCCGCAGGCTTCGACCAGGCATTACAGGGTCAAAGTCCAGGTCTTATGGTCCTCTCGAACTCTGGCGAGCCATCAAAGGCCGCATCGTTTCAGATTCGAGGTACCAACTCCATAAACTCGGGCACCTCACCCCTCTTCATTCTCGATGGTGTGCCCATCACAAGTGCCGATTTCAATGCCATATCGCCCTCGGACATCGAGTCGGTATCTGTGCTTAAGGATGCCTCGTCATCATCAATCTATGGTGCACGTGCCGCCAACGGCGTTGTGGTCATCACCACCAAGCGAGGCACACACATGGATGGTGCAAAGGTGACATTCAGAGCACAGGCGGGCGTCTCGCAGCTTGCGCACGGCAACTGGAACTTGATGAACACCGCCGAGCGCATAGCCTTCGAGAAGGAGATTGGCCTCGACGCAGGCAAGAACTACGACATACTTAGCCAGACGGATATCAACTGGTTGGATGCGGTATTCAACAAGGCGGCACTACTGCAGAGCTACGACCTATCGGTGAGCAGCGCTACGGATAGGGCCAGCTACTATGTATCGGGCTCGTACTACGACCAGGATGGTATAGCTCAGGGCTCGGCCTTTCGTCGTTATAACATTCGTGCTAACGCCGATGTCAAGGCCTCGAAGTGGTTGCGCTTAGGCACTAACACCATGGCTGTATATGAGCAGGTGGAGCAGGCCGAAGATGGCGAGTACGCCCTATACTCACCCATATCGGCAAGCCGTTTTATGCTCCCCTATTGGGACCCATATCGTGAGGATGGCTCGATAGCCTCCGAGAGCGATGGTTCGTGGAAGGGTACGGGACAGAATCCTCTGGAGTGGATGGAGAACAACCCTCAGGTGAACAAGAAGTACAAGGCGCTAACGACCATATTTGCGGAGATCACCCCTGTGGAGAACCTCACCATACGCTCGCAGTTTGGTGCCGACTTCACCAACTCAACATCCTTCATGCAGTCGATGCCAAGCTATAAGCCTAACAACGGCATTGGCGTGGCGGGTCGTGCATCGTACAACACGCTAAACCTCACAATCACCAACACGATAAACTACAAGAGGAGTCTTGCTGGTGGCCACGACCTCAACTTCCTTGTCGGCCACGAGGGTGTCGACTATCGTTATGAGGGTTTCCAGGCCATAGCGCAGGGACAGAACAACGACTACCTCACAACAATGTCGTCGGGCTCGCGCGTGGTGTCATGGGGCGATATCACCGACGCATATAGCTACCTCTCGTTCTTTGCGCGTGGTGAGTACAACTACAACAACCGCTACTATGCCGACTTCTCGGTGCGTACCGACGCCTCGTCACGCTTTGGTCGCAGTGGCCGCTGGGCAGCCTTCTGGTCTGTGGGCCTTATGTGGAATGCCAAGCGCGAGAGCTTCCTTCAGGATGTAGCGTGGCTAAGCAACGCGCAGCTCGCCTTCAGCACCGGCACTTCGGGTAACTCCTCTATTCCCAACTACGACCATCTGGCCTTGGTGGGTGGTGGTGCTAACTACAACGACAATATGGGCATCTACCCCATGCAGAGCGGCAACGAGGATCTTGGTTGGGAGAAGCTTTGGACAACAAATGTTGCCCTCCACCTCGGTCTATGGAATAGACTAAACATTGACTTTGAGTTCTACAATAAGGTGACCACCGATATGCTCATGTCCGTACCCGTATCGTACGCTGACAAGGGCGAGGGCTACCGCTGGGATAACATCGGAGCAATGGTCAACCGAGGAGTGGAACTTCAGCTAAATGCCAATATCCTAAGCATCCCAAGCCAGGAGTTTTACTGGGATATATCGGCAAATGTATCGTACAACAAGAATAAGATTACCGAGCTATACAATGGCTTAGATGAGTATGAGATATCGACCACAGGAACAAAGCTTGTTGTGGGCCACGCCGTGGGCGAGTTCTACATCAACCGCTATGCCGGCGTAAACCCCGCCAATGGCGATGCTCTGTGGTACACCAAGGATGGTGAGATAACCACCGAGTTCAACGAGGGCGACAAGGTTATGGTGGGCAAGAACTACATAGCACCATGGCAGGGAGGCTTCGGCACAACACTCTCATGGAGAGGCTTGACCCTCTCGGCACAATTCTCATGGGTTGCCGACCGCTGGATGATAAACAACGACCGCTTCTTCGAGGAGAGCAATGGTCTATACTCTACCTACAACCAGTCGCGCCGCCTCTTGTACGACCGCTGGAAGCAGCCTGGCGACATCACCGACATACCACGCTACGGCGTGACGCCACAGATAGACTCACGTTTCTTGGAGGATGCCTCGTTCTTGCGTCTTAAGAACTTGATGCTTAGCTATAGTCTACCTCAGCAGCTACTGCGCAAGAGCAACTTCTTTAGCTCGATACGCATATATGTGCAGGCGCAGAACCTCTTCACCTTCACCAAGTTTAGCGGCATCGACCCCGAGTCGTCGAGCAACGCCTACAAGGCCCAATATCCCATGTCACGCCAGTACTCTATGGGCGTAGATATATCGTTCTAACACCGCAGATACTATGAGAAAGATTACCATACTTCTTACACTTGCGACGCTTCTTGGCTTCACTACATCGTGTCTCGACAAGTATCCCGAGAATGCTATCCCCAGCGACAAGGCTATAAACACCCTCGAGGAGCTCGACCAGGCAGCCATTGGCGTATACTCAGCATTTAAGAGCAGCGCCCTCTATAGTGGCTACCTCACGCTACTACCCGACATACAGTGCGACATGGTTCATGCCGTGAATGGCTACACCAACACCTACGGCAACATCTGGCGATGGGATATACTCTCTACTAACTCCGAGATTACAGCCGTCTACGCTTCGCTGTACAACGTCATCGCTTGCGCCAACTTCCTTCTGGAGTATGCACCCAGGGTGGAGGCGACACTCACTTCGGACGAGGAGTGGGAGGAGTATCACCAGATATGTGGCGAGGCCTACTTCGCCCGTGCTCTGGCCTACTCGGAGCTTATCAAGCTATATTGCAAGAGCTACGAGAGTAGCGAGCAAGCCGAAAATGAGCTTGGTGTGGTTATTGTCACCAAGTATAACAGCGACGAGCCTATTGTACGCTCATCGCTACAGGCATCCTACGAGAGGGTTATCGCCGACCTTGACATGGCTGCCAAGCTTATGGATATCGACGAGAAGAGCCTCTCGGGAAACATCTACAACGCCACCTACTTCAACGAGTATACCGTCTATGCTTTGCGTGCTCGCGTAGCCCTATACATGAAGGATTATGAGGCAGCCATCAAGTACTCGTCGAAGGTCATCGACAGCGGCTACTATCTGCTCTCGGCAGCAAACGTGGAGTATACCTCGGGCTTAAGCTACTTCAGCTATATGTGGCAGTATGATGCCGCTACGGAGATTATCTGGAAGGTTGGCTTCACACCAAACTCCTATGGTGGTGCGCTGGGCATGGTCTTCTTCAACTACGACTACTCGTCGATGAAGCCCGACTATGTCCCCTCGGAGTGGATATTTGGGCTCTACGAGGGCGACGATCTTCGTTACGGCAACTACTTCTACACCTACACCACAGGACATAGCCATGGCCTGACATGGCCCCTCTTGGTCAAGTACTTCGGTAACATGGACTTCTACAATCAATATATCCTTCATACCTCAATGCCTAAGCCTCTGCGTCTTGCCGAGCAGTACCTCATACGTGCTGAGGCATACGCCGAGGGTCGTGGCAACTACGCCCTGGCGGGTGAGGATATAGCCACACTGCGCGAGGCACGCTATGCATCGTTTGGTGGTGGTGTGTCGCTCACAGCAGATAATGCCATGCGCATCATCGAGGAGGAGCGCATCAAGGAGCTATACATGGAGGGTTTCCGCCTTATGGACCTCAAGCGCTGGCATAAGGGCTTCGAGCGCACACCTCAGGAGCAGAGTATTGAGCAGGGCTCATCACTTACGATCGAGGCCGATGACCCACTCTTCGTATGGCCCATACCACAGCATGAGTTAGAGGCACCTGGTGCGATGATTGTGCCTAACGACAGTAATAGATAAAATATTTAGCACAATGATAATAGTTAAAAATATCAAGAGATATGGCATCGTGGCACTCATGCTCCTATGCCTGGGTTGCCGTCCCGAGTACACCACATACCAGGGCGATACATACATAATGTTCTCAAGCGAGAGCCACACACTACCAATCATGGATAGCGAGGAGTGGTTCGAGATTCCTATATCGGCGACAAGAGCCGTGAGTAGCGATCTGACCATCGGTGTGGAGGTTGTAGCAAATGAGAGTAGCGCCATCGAGGATAGGGAGTTTGTCATCGAGAGCAACACCGTGACAATACCCGCTGGCGAGCTAACCACAGCCGTGCGCATCAAGGGTATCAGCGAGGCCATACCCGTAAATAGCAACCTTACCATAAAGCTACGCCTTGTCCTCGACCAGGAGAACGTATGGGAGGAGTATGGCACCGACACTACCGTGACGCTTCAGCGCTGCTGTCCCATGGATATCAATGCCTTCACAGGGTATGCCGTTCTGACATCTACATGGTGTATGCAGTATATGAATACCGACTCACGCCTTGTACGCACATCGCTCGACCCTGAGAGCCAAAATCGTATCATTATAGAGGACATGTACTACGAGGGTTACGACATAGCCCTCACCCTCAGCGATGATGACCCACTAAACCCCATCGCCACCATGGGCGAGGAGCAGGTTGTGGGAGCTACGGGCGAGGCCTTTGGCACAATATACGGCAATGGCAAGCTCATGATGACAGAGCCTGCGGGCTACACATCGTACTATAGCACCTGCGAGGGCTTCGTAGTGCTCTACTCGCTGATATATGTCGACGGCGTAGGCTCGGTGGGCACCTACGTGAACATCATAGAGTGGATATCGGACGACGAGGCCGAGCGTATCATGCGTGAGGGCTTCTAAAAGCGAGATTGTCAAGATAGAATAAAAATGGTATAGATATATGAAAAGAGTAGATTTAACTATTTTCAAGGCGTTGATGCTTGTTGTAGCATTTGCACTTGGCGCAACATCGTGCGAGAAGGAGACGCCCATTGCAAAACTCCCCGATGCAGTAGTGGTGGAGTGCAAGGCGGGAGAGAAGCCAACCCTATCGTTTACGGCGGGTGAGGGCTGGCAGCTATCATCGGATCAGTTATGGTGTAAGTTTATAACCTCGGCAGGCGAGCTCCAGGAGATGGCCGGAGGTGCTGGTCAGCACACTGTAACCCTAAAGATTACCGACGACAATAACAGCACTAAGGATTGGAGCACGGCCAATATAACCATGAAGATGGGTGGCAACACGGCTATCATTGCCACAATCAAGCGTATGCCCAGCCAGCTCTACATGAATATCTACAACATCACGGGCGAAAAGCAGAATGCCTTCGAACTTGGATACGTGAGCTACATACCTATGAAGGTTGAGGCCAACTTCCGTTTTGCAGCCACCGATATTCCAAACTGGGTGGAGGTTGCTGAGTATGACGAGAATCATAACATTGTGGTTACAAACGCCATCACAGGCACCCCTGGGGAGAGCACCGAGGTACTACTTCGCATTGTCAACAATGGCGACCGCGAGCGATACCCTATCACCGTGGAGGATGGCCATGTCATTAAGTTCTCCGACGAGGAGGGCACAGCCGACTTCGAGTTTCCCATCACGTTTAACGGCATGGGTAATGATAAGCTCACCTTCACAGGTCCTACAGCGCTAAACTATGGTTGGGAGGTGTCGCTCGATGGCAAGACCTTCCGTCAGTTGGACGAGAGTAACGAGACAACAACAACCATTAGCGACAAGCTCGAGTTTAAGATTACAGCACAGGATAACATCTACAACATATTGTACATCGAACAGAAGATTGAGAGGGGTATGTCGAGCTTCGAGCATATTGGCACGTCATTAAGCGACCCTACACTCTCGAACGAGGAGCATAGCTGGATGCACTTCAACATGGAGGATATGACACTCACCATCAAGGAGAGTCAAACACCTCGCTATGGATTAGTTATGGCACTCCCAGAGGGTGTTTACGAAAGCATACACACAGACATCTTAGGCTCTATCCTCGATGTCGACACAGCATCCGGCATCGAGCTACCAACAATCAACGATGCATACCGCGAGTTTGTGATTATTGAGTTTGCGCAGCGTGACTTCACGGAGAGAGGAGCCTACGAGGGAATGTATATCTACCACTCTATCACGGCGCTTGAGATCTTGGCAAGCGAGTATAACAATAGCGAGCTTATGGCTCAATATAGCGTTGAGGAGTGCTTTATCTGCCCATTCATCAACCCTATCGAAGGCAAGAAACCGGGCATTGTCATCGACCCACGCATCGAGGGTTGGGATACCCTCAGCTTCGAGGAGGGCATAGCCACAGTCGAGCTATATCACAACAGCACACCGCTTAAGATGAGCGACGACGAATACTACACGGGTGAGAATACCGACGAGAATATGGCCATATACCTTTGGGGTCCAAAAGGTGGTTGGCAGGATGAGAATGTCCACATCATCTTCAAGGTGGATGACCAGGCCAAGAAGTTATTGGTTGTCACACCCCCTACCAAGTAATTAGGAAACGCATAGATTAATGAGTATGAAACATAGGCTGATACATATATGGGGCATCGTAGCCTGCATGGCAGCAACGCTGCTTAACGCCTGTTCGATTGAGGGTGAGAGCATAGATGCCGAGTATGGCTACGTGCAGTTTAGACTCGTCAAGGAGTCGGCCATGGAGGAGGAGTCGCGTGCTACAGACATGCTCGAATGGCTGTCGGATGCGTCAAAGATAAAGGTCGTCATGCAGCTCAATGGCTCAACAATAACACAGACACTCCCTCTATCGAGCTACGACACACAGTCGGCAGAGTGGGGCTTGCAGAGCGAGAAGCTTCGACTTATGACGGGTAGCTACAACATTATTGGCTACTACCTCTACGACAATCTCGACAACGAGATATTCTCTGCGGGCGGTGCTGGCGAATTTGTGGTGGTCAAGGGAGGCCTTGAGGTTAAGCGTATTGGTGTTCCAACGGTTAAGCGAGGCATCGTAGGCTTCGCCCTATTGAAGGCATACCCCACCACACGCTATGAGGCCGAGGGCGACTACCCCTTCCAGAGTATCAAGTCGGTGGATATCACCGTAAAGAACAAGTTCTCGAATAAGAGCACAACATTCAAGACTATGCCTACGATCTACTACGAGACATTCGTTGAGGGGTCGTACGACGAGGAGCTCTACGAGCGTAACGGCCGCTCATCATATATGATATGTGGTGCGCAGTACTGGCTGGAGGCGGGCAACTACGTGGTCACTAACTACACTACCTACTCCGATGCCAAGGGTCGAAATAGACTTGAGATAGCCACCATCGAGGACCTCAAGGTAGAGTTCAAGGTCGAGGATAACGAGAGCACCATGGCATCGGTGCCCATCATCCTATCTACCACCAGCGAGCGCATCAAGGATTATGAGGCACTCAAGGAGATATGGCTTGCCTTGGATGGTCCTAACTGGACATTCCATGGCGAGGAGTACATCGCAGGTACTAACTGGGACTTTAACAAGGACATAGATATGTGGGGCGACCACCCAGGCGTTACCCTTAATGGCGAGGGCCGTGTTGTGGGGCTCAACATATCGGGCTTTGGTGCTAAGGGCGTGGTACCCGACGCTATAGGTCAGCTCACTGAGCTTCAGACACTATACCTTGGCAACCATAACGAGCTTATAGGTGGCTACGACGATACCTCATCGGCACGCATCAGCGCCATGGACTACCACGAGCGCATGGTTAAGCAGAGCCCATATCGAGGACTAAGCCGCGAGCTTCAGGAGGCACTTGTGGGTAAAACACTCACCACGCCACAGCGTAAGGATGTAGCCTTTGGCAACCTCACAAATGGCATTACGGGCATATCGCGTGCCATGATGCGCCTTACGAAGCTCGAGCAGCTATTCATCGCCAACTCACCAATCACCGCCGAGGGCCTCTTTGTGGATGTCGCAGAGGAGTCGCCATTCTACGACGAGCAGGGGGAGTGGAGTTGGCAGAACTTCGAGCTCCTCTCGGATGTCGAGATATACAACTGCTCGAAGCTCGATAGACTCCCTATAGAGATGCTCACCGAGCTACCAAACATCATATCGCTCAACATAGCAATGAACCAGGGCATCACCGGCGAGCAGCTCAAGAGCGACTGGGAGGCTATCATCGATGGCGAGTCGGGAGGCGACATACAGATTCTATACCTGGGTTTCAACAACCTTAAGGAGACACCTTCGCACGACTATATGAAGCGTATGCATAAGCTTAACTACCTGGACTGTACATATAACAACATTGAGGTTGTACACCCATTGGGTAAGGAGATATCACCAGCTACGGTGCTCTTCGATGGCAATAAGATTACACGCCTTTATGCTGCCGAGGATGGTTACTTTTGTGGTCTAAGTATGTTGGAGACATTCTCATGCTCGAACAATCAGCTCACCACACTTCCCGACATCTTCACCGCACGCTCGATATATGGTATGCTTACTGCCGACTTCTCGTCAAATAGAATATCGTCGCTCGAGAATGGTGAGGCATGGCGAGGCATCAACACCGGAACGCTCAACCTTGCGAACAACCGCTTCGAGGAGCTACCACCACGCATCATGCAGTCGGGTTCGGCAATCGAGGTTTTGATGCTCAGTGCCAATGGCATGCGTCATATCGCCGAGGGAGCACTCACAGGCGAGAATAGCGAGTCGCTAACAACCATAGACCTTAGCTACAACCGTCTTAGCGAGCTGCCATACCGTGACTTCAGCATATCGAACATACCGTACCTCTATGGTATAGACCTCTCGTACAACGCCTTTAGCGAGTTCCCCTATGCGCCACTATCGATAGACCGTCTTACGGTCATAAGCATACGTCACCAGCGTGACGACGAGGGTAATAGAGTGTTGCGTGAGTGGCCAACGGGTCTTTATACGCACCCTACGCTTACGGCCTTCTATATAGGTTCTAACGACCTACGCAAGATTGACGACACCATATCGCCATATATACTCCTCTTCGAGATTAAGGATAACCCCAACATCTCGATTGACTTATCGGCGGTATGTCCCTACATAGAGATGGGCTACTATGAACTTATCTACGACCCATGGCAGGATATTCGTGGATGCGATGCACTCAACCTTGAATAACAGCGATTATGAAGAAGATATATACAATAGCTATAACCACCCTACTTCTCTTTGTAGGTTGTAAGGATGATAGCACAACAATAGAGGGCTTCGAGGCCAACACCACAGAGATTGAGGCTAAGGCCTCGGGTGGCGAGTATAGTGTGGTGATACGCTCCGATAGGGAGTGGACCGCTCAGGCCGATGTACCCTGGCTCATGGTATCGCCAGCAAATGGTCGTGGCGAGGTTACATGCAAGATAAAGATTGACTCAACACTCCTCAACGACGCCCGAGACACCAAGATACGCTTCTTCGCCGATGGTATGGTGATGCAGGAGGTAGTGGTCAACCAGGCGGGCTTCGGTCGTAACATCACACCCAACACCAACGATATTAGCATTGCCGCTTCGGCTATGCGCTCGGAGCGATGGGTGGAGGTTGACATCACCTCAAATGTGGAGTTTGTGGTGGAGAATAACGCCGAGTGGCTGAGTATCAACGACTACACCCTTACGCTCGACCGTGGTGCACGTCCACGAACCACACGTCTACGCCTCGACTGGAAGATGAACTCTGACCCCGAAGTGCGTGAGGCCGTTTTGAGCCTAAAGGCCAAGGATGGTGGGGAGCTCGACGCTCCTGCAACAATTACCATACGTCAGCAAGCAGGACCTCTCATCGAGGATAACCGTGCGGGTGACTCATTGGCCGTAATAACCATCCACGATAAGATGGCGTGCTGGAGTAGCAGCAGCATATCTACCAGCGAGAGTATGAATCGTTGGGAGAGCGTGCGTCTCTGGGAGGCCACCGACCCATCGTTGCCATGCAAGGAGGCTGTAGGGCGTGTGCGCGACCTCGACCTTAGCTACTTCAACACCGAGGATGGCATACCTACAGAGATTAAGCACCTTAAATACCTTGAGACACTATCCTTCATGGGTAATGTGAACACCATGCTCAAGAGCATAGAGCTTTGCGAGGAGATAGCAACCCTCGACTACCTCAAGGACCTACGCATTGCAGCCATGGGTCTTGTGTCGCTACCCGCGAACTTTGCAGAGCTTGGCGACACGCTCGAGAGTCTCGACCTAAGCTCCAATAACTTTACATCTATACCCGAGGTTATCAACGAGGATAACTTCCCTATGCTCAAGATTCTCGACCTCTCGAGCAATCGCCGCGCTGTGGTGAGCGATCTTAGCACGGCAAATAGAGCGGAGATAGGTATGTATAGCAATATGGAGAAGAGCGATGCAATGAAGCGCCTCTTCCTATGGGAGAGTCTTGAGGAGCTTAGCCTATCGTACAACTACATCGAGGGAGCACTCCCTGACTTCCGTGCAGGCGAGGATGGTGTGCGTGGCTACACATATGAGGATGTTGCCATGCGTGGCGATACGCTCAACTACGCCGTGGAGAACAACCTTGCGCGCATACTTCCCAATATGCGAGCACTGCGCATAAACCTTAACTTCATGACAGGCGATATTCCCGACTGGTTGCTCTACCACCCCAACCTCATGGAGTGGAGCCCCGAGATCTTGATATACACGCAGATGGAGAAGAGCTACGATAGCGAGGGTAATATGGTAAGCTTCGACAACGTACCACTATCAAGGGAGTACTACTTCGAGGCCTACCCTCTCTACCGCTCACGATATGAGTTTAACGACGAAATGGAATAAGGACAATAGAGTCTATGAGAAAGTATCTATATATAGCATTGGCACTTGTTGCCACAGCCTGCGCCAAGGATGATATCACAACTATCACCCCCGTGGATAACGAGGATAACATCCCCACAATCGTAGTTCCCGAAGGAGCTACCGAGGGCGAGGTAATCATCAAGTTCCGCCCCGAGATGGCGACCATTCTCGATGAGACGATGACACGTTCAGGGGGTGTGGCTACACGTTCGGGAATACCCTCTACGGATGAGATATTGGAGACGCTGGGCGCCTACCACTTCGAGCGTGTCTTCCCCGTTGATAGCCGTCACGAGGAGCGCACACGCGCGAATGGTCTACACCTATGGTATATCGTGCGCTTCGACGAGGGCGAGGATTTAACATCAGCCATGGAGCGTCTATCACGCCTTGGCGAGGTCGATAAGGTGCAGTGCAACAGAGAGATTAAGCGTGCATACAACCCCTCGGCTGAGCCACACTTTGTGAGCTGCTCGGAGATGGATAGCCACGCCACAACACGCAGCACGGCAATGCCCTTCAACGACCCAGGCATCTATCGTCAGTGGTGCTACATCAACGATGGCACAGCCACGTTTGCTCAGGAGTGGGCCAAGGTGTTAGCAGGGTGCGACGCAGGCTGTGCTGAGGCATGGGAGCTATGCACAGGCGACGAGGATATCATCGTTGCTGTGATGGATGAGGCTGTGATGTGGAGCCACCCCGACCTTGCGGATAACATATGGATAAACGAGGGCGAGGAGCTTAATGCAGGCGTGGATGCCGACGGCAATGGCTATATAGACGATAAGTATGGCTACAACTTTGTGCGTAACACAGGTATAACATCGTGGACATCTAACGGCAGCACAGGTCACGGCACACATGTGGCGGGCACTATCGCTGCGGTGAACGACAACGGCATAGGCGTTGCGGGCATTGCCGGTGGCGGCAAGGGCAAGGGCGGTGTCAAGATTATGACCATACAGCTCTTCGACGGCATGAACTCATGCTCGCTAGCGATGGAGGCTCGTGCCATGAAGTATGCCGCAGATAATGGTGCTGTCATCTTGCAGTGCTCATGGGGCTACAACTCGGCACAGTCGAACATGATCATGGGCTACACACCAGGTCCTGCGACCGAGGAGGAGTGGGCAGCGACATACCCTCTGGAGAAGGAGGCCTTGGACTACTTCATACACAACGCTGGCTCGCCTAATGGCGTTATCAATGGTGGTCTTGCCATCTTCGCATCGGGCAACGAGTATGCAGCGCAGTCATCCTTCCCTGCAGCCTACTCTAAGTGCATATCAGTGGCTGCCGTAGCTGCGGACTACACCCCCGCCTCATACTCGAACTATGGTCGTGAGGTACTCCTATCGGCACCTGGTGGCGACCTCGAGTACTATGGCACACCTGGTCAGGGCGACACATCCTATGACGAGAGTGGCAACCTTAGGGAGCAGGGTGCAATCTTCTCAACCCTTGTACTCAACGGCGTGGCGGGATATGGCTACTACGAGGGTACATCCATGGCATGTCCTCATGTATCGGGTGTAGCGGCTCTTGGCCTAGCATACGCCAAGGAGCAGCATCGCCACTTCACATGGGAGGAGTTCCGTGATCTATTGTACACCACAGCACGAGATATAGACAACTACTTCGTTGGCGAGAAGCTATACTACATGCGCCACACCTCGGCGGGAGCAACACCTACGAAGATGAATCTTGAGGATTACCGTGGTAAGATGGGCCGTCTGGTTGATGCTGGCGCACTGCTCAAGGCTATTGATGGCAGCGGCCGCGATATGCGTCTGCCAAACATCAGCCTCGCACCCAATAGCTCAACAACCATCACCCTCAGCGACTACCTAACCTTCGAGGCGAAGAGCGCAGAGGTGGTGAACAGCACTATTGCCACCGTAACGCTCGATGGTAACACACTAACCATAAATGCCAAGAGCGAGGGTCAGACATCGCTAATGGTTGTCTGCGAGGATGGCACCACGCACTACGCAACAATAACTGTGCGTGAGGGTGGCGAGAATGGCTGGTTATAACAACTGAGGCTGTGAATAGACTTCTAACCATACTCCTTATCATTGTGGCTGCGCCAACGGTGCTCTATGGCCAACATCTGCAGAGCGTAGACCGCCAGAGGCTCGATGCCCAGGTTAACCCCCAGGTGTCGACAGAGGCCAAGGGTGCGCTAAGGGTCGAGCGTAGCACCATAGAGATAGGTGCGATAGAGGATATGGCAAGTGTGACAGAGAGCTTCAGGCTCACCAACACCACAGCAACAATGGTAGCTATAACCGAGATACGCTCAACGTGTAGCTGCCTTAAGGTGGAGACCAAGCCCCGCAGCATAGCCTCGGGCGAGAGCATTGATATAGTTGCACACTTCAACCCCGAGGGTCGCAGTGGCACTTTTTCGCTCAACATCCTCGTCTACACCTCGTTGGACGCTACCCTACCCACCGAGCGACTTACGCTCACGGGCGAGGTCGTATGTGGCGACGACATGTCACACCTACCCATACGCATGGGAGAGCTAAGGCTTAGCCGCAATAGCGTGACACTCGATAGCTCAACACGCACAGAGCGCATAGCCGTGGCCAATGTTGGAGATAGGAATATTAGGCTCTCGGCAAGCTCAACAGCCAATGGGTTAAGTCTACACACCGAGCCTGAGGTGCTGATGCCAGGCGACGAGGGCGACATTGTAATTAGCTACACGCCAACGGCGTTTACAACAGACTTCGAGACAATGCTAATTATCGAGGGGTGCGGTGGCAGGCCCTCCGACAGAGTGATAAAGATAACAATAAAGAGATAGATATGAGACATTTACACAACATCTATGTAGCACTATTAACCATCGTGGCTATTATGGGTGTAGGCTGCGAGAAGCCTGCGCCGCTACCCAGCAACGAGACGATAGCTGTGACATATAACTCAATGGATGGCTGCTGGGAGCTTAGCCACTTGCAGGGTGCGCCGCTGGCCGAGGAGACCTATTTATATATAGAGTTCGACCGCACGGAGCATCGCTACACCATGTGGGACAACCTCAACTCGATGTACGCAACCGACACCTCGGGAACATTCACAATCACCGAGGAGGAGGATGGCAGCTATACCCTATCTGGCACCTACGACTATGGCGTTGGCGACTGGCACGCAGAGTATAGGGTCGAGCTTAGCGATGGCGGCGATAGAATGCAGTGGTGGTCGAAGAGCACCAACGAGGTTATGGACTTCGTACGCATAGCCGAAATTCCCGAGATATATTAACAATATAATAACCAACAATTATGAAGATTAAGCAGTTTGCTGCTACCCTTGTGGTAGCTATTATCGCACTCGTAGGATGGAGTTGTGAGAAGGAGCCCGTGGTGACTCCTGTAGAGAAGCCAACAATTGGCATTATGGAGCCTGAGTTCAACGCCGAGACCATGGTGGTGAGTGTGACGATTGCTCCTTCAACAGACGCTACAGCGTGGTACTGGATGGTGAAGGGTGGTATTGACACCGAGGATGCCATGATGACCAAGGAGGAGGGCGCTGCAGCCAAGGAGATCACCTTTGAGGCACATTATGGTGTGGAGTACACCATCACAGCATATGCCGAGAACAAGGCTGGCAAGAGCGACATTGCGGAGAAGAAGTTCTGCGCTATGCCCGAGGGCGAGGTGACACTCACCATCGGCGAGATTACCCTCAACGAGGAGACGGCTATGGCAGAGGCTACAATCTACCCCTCTAAGGCTACCGAGGTGTGGTACTGGCAGGCATACGCTGAAGATGAGGACAACACCACCTTGGACTGGAACGTAGAGCAGGGCAACACAGAGAAGGTCATCAGCTTCCCCTACACTTGGGGCAAGACAATGGTGGTTCGCGCCTATGCTGAGTGTGGTAACATCATAAGCGAAATAGTTACAGC
The DNA here is from genome assembly GCA_045647535.1 of Alistipes sp. Taxonomy (GTDB): domain Bacteria; phylum Bacteroidota; class Bacteroidia; order Bacteroidales; family Rikenellaceae; genus Alistipes. The sequence goes on along the minus strand of JAZRMM010000004.1, from coordinate 3,082 downwards.
AGAGTGCTACTTCGAGCTTGCAGTGCCTACAATCTCGGTATCGAAGCCCCACTTCGACGAGGCTTCGATGGAGGTTAGCTTCGATGTTACACCATCGGAGGATACCGACCACTGGTGGTGGGGTCCCTACGGTGGCGATGCATATCCCGATGTTCCTGGCGCAAGGACACACTATACAGATAATGAGCCACGCACAGTAAGCTATAAGGTGGAGTATGACACCGAATATGAGTTTACATTCTGTGCGGAGAACGCTATCAATGAGGGTAATAAGGAGGTTGTCAATTTCTGCGTTATCTCACCCGTTGCCGACATTGCCATCGAGAACCTCACTGCCTACACTCTCGACGCTGTGGTAACCAAGAAGGAGCACTGCGTGCGCTATGTGGCAGGTATCGTACACACCTCGGCATACGACCGCAATATCTTCGTGGAGCAGGCACAGGCATCGCTCAACCCCGACCCAAGCTACCCATTTGCGGTGTTCAACTCAGCTACCGAGAGCCGCACATTCTCGGAGCAGGACTTGGTACGCAACTCACGCACCGATAGCAGCGAGAATGCTGGTATCATCCTTTTGCCTAAGACATCGTACACCATAGCTATATATGGCGAGGATGCTAAGGGCAACTACACCGTAACTACCAAGGAGGTGGTAATACCTGAGGTTGAGATAAATGGTACAACACCTATCAGCGTGGAGGTATCCGAGATTGACCTCACCGCGGCTAACGCCACCGTGACAACAGAGGTAGGCGCAAAGGTGCTTACAGGCTATATCGACCCAGCACTCGCTAAGGCGGATACCGAGAATCCATTCGACTTCGAGGGTAAGACCGACGAGGAGATTAAGGCCTACATCGCAAGCGCAGTGAAGGGTGTTCCCGCAATCTACTCAGAGCCTATCTCATATCAGCTCAGCGACATCTTCGCTATCGACACCGAGTATGTTGCCTACGCCGTGGCTATTAAGGATGGTAAGGTTGGCCAGGTGGCATACACCACATTCCGCACTCTCCGCCCATCACTCACAGGCGTAGCTAAGATTACTGCAGCCGAGATCGAGACACAGACATCGCACGAGACACTCACCGTGAAGCTCACAGTGGATGCTAACGCAGAGAAGGTTCGCCTCTACGCAGCTCCTGCATCCGACCACTCGGCATACGCCGACAACCTTGAGTATATCATGGATGCTGACGACTACCAGAACTATCGCGAGGAGTACGAAATTGTTGATGGCGTGGCTACATGCGTAGTTAACATCTACCACCCTGCTGCCAACTACTATATGTACGCCTCAGCAGTAGATGCTAATGGCCGTGCTGGCGAGATGGTATGCGTAACAACTCTTGCAGGCCTCGATACCGAGTATTACACAACTATGGAGGAGGTTATCGAGGAGGGCTCACTAAGCTATAAGGGTACTGGTGACGCTACACTCTTGGTAGAGGTACAGGATGTTGTTGACGACCGCATCAGCGCAGTGCTCACAGCGACACAGTTCAGCGATAATGTAGACAAGGTGTGGTTTATCCGCTTCAACGGCAAGACCACGGAGGTAGAGGCTCAGGTTAAGGAGGCTCTCATCGAGTATGTTGAGGAGAATAAGATTATCGGCTCATACAAGATTGCCAAGGAGGATATCGGCGTTAAGTATATCGACGGTGGCAGCTCGTGGGATCCTAAATACGAGGCATTGCAGTCGTATGACGACCAGTGGGGCGGCGACATCATCGTGATGGTTATTCTCGACACCGATGGTAAGGTTAAGATTCACAGCTACTACGCTGCTGGCCGCGAGGTTACAAAGCTATAGTGCTGTAACCCACTAACAGAAAACCGAGCTACTTGCGATATGTCAGGTAGCTCGGTTTGTTTTTAATTGGTGCTGTTATAATTATTGTATCGGTAATGATGCAAAAAGTGGCGCTTTTTGAGGTTAAAAATGGGCGAGAGATTTATTTCTCTCGCTCATATTTTTTGGCGATTTTCCCCTGATTACTCTGAAGGTACAGATACCATTTAACAAAATCTTTGAAATGCTCATTTGAAAGCCCTCGATGCAATCGTAAATGATCTTTCAAATGACCAAAGAATGATTCTATAGAGTTTGATGTTTTGGGAATATTAGCATGTCGTGTATAACTAAACATATTAGGTATTGCACGTTTGATATGTGTGCAGCTTCGATGCAACATTTTATGTGTGTACCACCATCGTCCAGATATCTCATCTATACTCTTTTCATTAATATACTCCTCATATTTATTATACCAATCTATAAACTCTCGTAGCCATAACTGTGCCTGGGAGTGATTCTCCACAGCGCTTAAACAATGTGCTAACTGCCGCAGTTCTCGTGCGGCATCACTCTTTGGTTTCTTTGTGAGCCAAGTGCATATTTCATTTGCAATATGAAACGTACATCGCTGAATAATTGCCTCTGGACACACTTCCTGCACTGCCCTGATAATGTTTGAGGCACCATCGCACGTCACACTTTCTATCTCTATTCCCACGTCTTTTATTGCACGCAAGTCCTCCTTAAGATCTCGCAGTGCCTCACGCTCTGCAAGTCTATATAGGATTGTCATCTTTATATTACTATCTCTATATAGTATGAGGCACACCTTATTGGTAAAGTATGTGCCATCAATGAGAAGATTAACTTTTTCTCTACGCTGTATTTGCCAAACGGGGCAGGTGGGTAATACCTTATGGAAGTAATTCTTTAGAGTTCTTTCGCTATATCCACTATCCTTTGCAATCTGCGATATACTTTGTTTATCACGCACCCAATGTACAAACCAAATAAACATATTCTTATTAGTAATATGCTCACGGCGATCTGTGAAATGGCTCTCACAATTTTTACAATAATAGCGTGAATATCCTGCTCTTTTACCCTTTTTTATTGTATCTAAAAAACCACAATGGGGACAACGTATTTTGCGAGGTTTTGCCATAAAAATAGAGATTAGTAGAAACCGTTTTCTACTAATCTCTAAAATATCGCTGTAATTTGCAAATATTCAGCTAATTATATTTTATCCTAAGCGCCGCTTTTTGCATCATTACC
>JAZRMM010000003.1:0-61967 GCA_045647535.1 Alistipes sp. | reverse complement strand
ACATTGTTGATTGTTATTTCAGGTTATTTATTTAATTGGATTTTATAAGTTGAAAATAGTGTTTACACCAGCTCCCACCCTTTATTCAGTGCGATGGCTCTCTGCTCGTTAATCCACCCCAACCCTCCTTTGATAAGGAGGGCTTTAGAGGTCGTCAGTCCCCGCCACAACACCATAAAACAAAAACGCCACCTTTTTGGGTGGCGCTTATTGTTTAGAGCTGTTGATCAGGCTTGAACTGACGGCTGCTGCAGCACCCGTCGGGTTATATCTACAATCCACCCAACCCTCCTTTGATAAGGAGGGCTTTAGAGGTCGTCAGTCCAACTAACCCCGATAAATGACAAAAAACAAGTGTCACCTAAAGGCAACACTTGTTTTCCGTGAGCTGTTGATCAGGCTTGAACTGACGACCTCTTCCTTACCAAGGAAGTGCTCTACCACTGAGCTACAACAGCATTATCTCCACTCTTCTTTTCGGAAGAGCGCACAAAAGTACACAAGATTTTTTAATCTGCAAACTTTTTCGGCAAAAAAATGTTGTCGACTACTCAATGATATGGTGCGAAGCAACACTCTCTACAGTCCGTGTTATTATGCAACTATCTTTAAATTAGCTGCTTATGTCAGGTTGTGTTATCGAGTTAGGAATATCATGTTCTCCATCTGTGCCATATCGCGACGCTGGTAGATCTCGGGTGAGTACATGGCAAAGACTATGGTAATCAACTCCTTCTTATCATTGTCGTAGGTCGAGTAGCTCACCAGTGGTCCTCCCATCTGGTCGCCCTCCACACGCCAGCAACCACGCAACTCATACCATGTGCGGCCATTAATATCCTTGGCCGAAATATATATTTTACGCTGTTTGTTGATGCACATATATGAGTTCTCAACCCCCTTTGAAGGTATCACACCCAAGCGCTTGTCGAGCATAGCCTCAAGAGCAGTGCCGCTAAGGTTGTTTATATCGTCGCAAGGCTCAACAAAGGCGAAGATATGCTGTATCTTATTGGTATACTTGCGCACAAACCACTTCATAGTATCGTCCTTAGGTTTTGCCACGCTGAAGCCTCCTGTGATATGCATATCGATACCCGTAGTCTCCTTGAGGAGCTTCATAGCCTCTGGACTGCTTGATGCGGTGAGTGTCTGGAGGTTTACTATACGCTCGCTATTCTCGAAGGCCTCTCGTACCTCAAACTCATTGTTGCGGATATACTCGGCAGCATCCTTTGCTGAGGGCGCTGTTATAGTGGCTAACACCTGTGGTGTAGAGTATACATCCTTCTTAATATACATAGATGTCTCGCCGGATGTTGGGTCTATGTTTATAGCCAGCAGGTTAGTATGCTTACGCTCGAGGTCTGTCGCATCCTTGAAGTTGGCATGGTCCACAACATGGAAGTACTTCTCGGGGCGAGATAGGCCTGGAACCTCACACTCCAGAACATCGGCTACGGCCTCCTTGATGTAGTTGTTCCAGGGTGTGTCGTTGCATATCACAAATAGCTCGTATGGCTCGCCGATACTCGTCTTAATGTTACTTGCCCTATTGTGCTTATTGTAATAGATGCCGTCACATCCTACAGCTATTAGTGCTATGGTGATTGTCAGAAGATATATTATACTGCGTTTCATAATTGGTACGTTTTTATTTGGATGTTAAATCTACACAAAGGTAGCCATATTTTTCGATTTTAAAAAAAAAAGTTACATTTGCGCCGTTAAATGGGCTGATAGCCATAACTTTTATATTGATGCGAGTAAAGCCAGGCAGATTATTGCGCTACATGTTTCCAGGTGTAGTGTGGAGTATGGAGGACCCCGAGGGTTTATATCTCACCTTCGATGATGGCCCCACACCTGGTGTGACCGAGTGGATACTCAACACCCTGGATCGCTACGATGCCAAGGCTACGTTCTTCGTTCTGGGTAAGAATGTGGAACTCTATCCAGATCTATATCAGATGATTATCGATCGTGGTCATAAGGTGGGTAACCATAGCTACTCGCATCAGAAGGGGTGGCGTATGTCCTTCGAGAGGTATGTCGAGGATGTGGACTTCGCAGGCGACATTATTCAGTCGGAGCTCTTTCGACCACCCTATGCCCAGATCACACGCTCGCAGCTTCGTGAGGTGTCGAAGCGCTACCGTGTGGTGCTATGGAATGTCCTTTCGCGTGACTACAATCGTAACATTCCACCCAAGAAGTGTCTTAGGGGTACGCTCAAGGGGCTACGTGGTGGCGATATCGTATCGCTACACGATAGTGCTAAGTCGTTCCGTAACACCAGCTATGTCCTTCCAGCATTGCTCCGTGCAGCGCGTGAGCGAGGCCTAAAATGTAAAATCTTGGAGTTGTAGTATGAATATAGTTGTTGCTATCACGGGCGCAAGTGGCGCTATATATGCACGTCAATCTCTTGATATATTGCTCAATACACCATGTGTGGAGCGCATAGCTCTTATCCTTAGCCACCATGCCGAGGATGTAATCGAGGCCGAGGGTGTTACACTGCCCCAAAGTGAGCGTATTGAGCGCTACTCCAATGACGATATGTGGGCATCGTTGGCGAGTGGCTCGGCACGTTGGGATGCTATGCTTGTTGTCCCCGCCTCTATGGGTAGTGTGGCTCGCATAGCTTCGGGTGTGTCGCGAACACTCATTGAGCGCACTGCAGATGTCATGCTCAAGGAGCGCCGTAAGGTTGTCATGGTTGTGCGCGAGGCCCCCTATTCGCTTATACACCTTCGTAATATGACATCTGTCACCGAGGCTGGAGCAATCATTCTCCCCGCCTCTCCATCCCACTACTTCAAGCCTACGACCATCGAGGAACTCTGTCTCACGGTGTCACAGCGTGCCGTAGAGCAGTTGGGCATCAGGGTAGACCACCAGGAGTGGGGTAGCTCCCGTTAGTTAGCCGATTAGTAAAATAGATAGGGGCGTATCCAACAGTGGATACGCCCCTATCTCTCTAATACTTATACTATTATAGATAGATCTTTACGCCAAAGAAGTATGTGCGTGGAAGTGCTGGACCGTAGATATATGCCGAGTCACGACCTGCGCCGAGATCAATATCTGACTGGTAAGCATCAAAGATATTCTTAACACCTGCGTTAACCTCAAGGTTGATGATGTCGCTGATGTGGAATGTGTAGCCAAGCTTTATGCCCAAGTCCCAGAACGACTTGGTGGTCATCTCCGAATCGGGCATCTCCACGCCTGTGATGGTGGTGTGTGCCGAGTGCTGTACGAGCATAGGACCTGTATATGTACCAAAGAGCGAAGCCTGCAACTGCTTGGTAATATAGGCGTTGGCGTTGAGATATCCATAGTGGTCGGGTGAGCGGAACATGCGGCGCTGTGCCTCCACCTCGTCGGACCACTGCTCAGGCTCCACATACTGGCTCTTCTGGAATGTGTAGCCGAGCTGTACGTCGAAGATGTTTGATATGCCAACCTTTACCTCTGCGGTGATACCACCCACACGAGCACCCTCGGCGTTGTATCGCTGCTTATGAATGAAGTGGTTACCATTAGAGTCGATGTTCTGTCCAAGGGTTTTTAGCGCAAAGACATCGTCGAGTATGGTGTAGAAGCCCTCCACAAGGATATTTGTCTGCACACGGCCAAAGGTGTGGTAGTAGTCGGCCGAAGCGCTCAACGAGTGTGAGAACTCGGGGCGTAGGTTGGGGTCTAGCTGGATGATAGATACCGAGTGGTTGAGGGCGTCGATATGAAGGTCCTCGTTGTATACCTGAGGCGCACGATAACCACTCGAGTAGCTGAGACGAAGACCGAGGTCCTCGATAGGGCTATAGCGGACGTTGGCACGTGGTGCGAATATTGGTCGGTCAATCATGTTGTGCTTGTCGAGACGGAAGCCAATGAGGATGTTCACCTTATCGCTCTTCCACTCGTTCTGCGCAAAGATACCATAGATGGATGTCTGCTGGTTGAGCTCGCGATTTGTTGCAAGATATATGTCGTTGAGCGTGTTGAGGTTATACTCTGCACCCACGGTGAGCTCCGAAGGTAGGCCCGCCTTATATAAGTAGGTGTACTGTCCACCACCCACGAACATGAAGTCCTTGGTTGTGCCATAGGCATTAGGGTTCATGTCGGTGCCGAAGTAGCTCGAGCGGCTGATGCCCTGTGCCGAGGTGTAAAGGTTCATGCGGTGGCGACTATTGGGGAAGTAGTCGAAGCGCAGACCTCCACCATTGATATCGTGGTCTACCTGCTCGCAGATATATGCCATGTGGGGTGCCTTGTCGAGGTTGTCGCCACCACGACGATAGTCGTGAATATGGTGATATTCAGCTGTTATGCGAGAGTGATTAGAGGTTTTGTAGTATGCTCTAAAGCCCAATGTCTGCGACTTGAGGCGTGTGATGTCCGAGAAGCCATCGTCGTTACGGTCGTAGGCATCGCGGTCCTTTGCCTGGCCGAAGATGTATGCACCCATTCTATAGTCATCCGATACAAAGGCACCACCGAGCGAGGTGTTCAAATCGTGGGTTCCATCCTCAAGGATATTCGTTGTGTGTGCCAAAGATAGGGTGTTGCGTAGTGGCTCCTTAGATATGATGTTGACAACACCGCCAATGGCGCTAGAACCAAAGAGCGCAGAGCCACCACCACGAATAACCTCCACACGCTCGACCATGGCCACGGGCATGAGGTCGAGACCATATACGCCGGCCAACGACGAGAATATAGGACGGCTGTCAAGCAAAATCTGCGAATACTGACCATCGAGGCCGTTGATGCGTAGCTGGGGTGCACCACAGTTGCCACAAGTATTCTCCACACGCAGACCCGACTGGAAGTTCATCGCCTCCGAGAGACTCGACGAGGCGGTGCCCTCAAAGAGCTTGGATGAGGCTACGTTAACAACTGTGGCTGTCTCACGACGGTTTGTCTCGTTTCGTGTTGCCGATACCACCACCTGATCAACGAAAGTTGACGACTCCTCAAGGGTGAAGTTAAGCTCCGCTGATACACCCTTTTTCGATGAGAATACTCTATTTATTGTTTGGTAACCTATGGCCGATACAACAATTATATGTTCGCCCTCGGGGATGTTATTGATTTTGTAGTGACCTGTGCCATCGGCAGCGCAACCCATTGTTGTGCCCATCACAGCCACAGTGGCGTATGGAATATGCTCGCCCGTCTTGGCGTCGATGATGTGTCCGAAGATGTTGGCATCGCTACCCTTAGGACGTGTAGAATCGTCATTGATCTCCACATCTGCGGACGTATGTGTGGTAGTAATATTATATGGTGTAGCTGTCGCTACAAGGGTTGAAAAAAGGGCGATTAGTAGTGTAGTTATATGTTGTGTCATGATGTTTTGTTATTGGCGTTAATCTGTTGAGTATGTGTTATCTACACGCATACTATGTCCCGCTCACGAGGTGTGGGTGGGGTGGGGAGAGTGACTACCCAAAAATTATGTAGTGATTAAGCCAATGAGGGAGGCCCTCGAGGAGATATAAGCTCAACGTTCGAGCCCAATGTGTCGCTCTTGAACTCGGCATAGACGTAGAGTTCAAAGCCTACAGATTGGTCGTAGTATGCCAACTCCTCGCCACCGAGCATGTCGCTACCAGCCATGCGGCTGATATGAAGTAAGGCATCTGTAGTGTGGCAGTGGTTGGTGGCGTCACCTGCATAGGGGTGCGAGTGGATGATCTCGATTCCGTTGATCGTATGGTGGTGAATAAACAACGAATTTGCACCTAACCATAACACTATGATTAGTAGGTGCATCGAAGCCAATATGTTTCGTAGTTTACTCTGCATTGCGGCCGCAAAGGTATCATATAAATTGCAAAAAACCAAATTTTATTTTAGGCCTATTTGTATAAATATTCATTGCCAATCGTTGTGCAATACTCTCCGCTCACTCTCAAAAATCCCCCGTTCAGCACCCTGAATAGCCCATTTATTAAAAAACTTTAAAAAGATTTCGCCTTATTAAATATTTGTATTACCTTTGCACACTGACTATCTATTTCTTGTTGCGAAATGTCAGCAGGGGAATAGATAGTCGGAAGATACCTAAAAAGAAATTTTTGTAATAAAAACAGAGTATATGAGTAATGTTAATTTGACTCCTGATTACCTATTTGAGGTGAGTTGGGAGGTGTGCAACAAAGTGGGCGGTATCCATACCGTTATCGCTTCGAAGGCACCAACTGTAAAGGAGTTGTTGGGCGATAAGTATATCACCATCGGTCCCGACTTCTCACAGGATGCTGCAAACCCAGAGTTTAAAGAGGATGCCACACTTCTTGCTGCTTTGCGCGAGACCCTCTATGCTAAGGGCGTTCGTGTTCGTATTGGTCGCTGGATGATTGATGGTAATCCTATTGCCATACTTATCGATTTCAAGTCGTTCTTCAATCAGAAGGACGCTATTCTCAAGCAGCTTTGGGACTCTTACCACGTAGACTCACTCTCGGGTCAGTGGGACTATGTCGAGCCAGTGTTGTTTGGTCATGCCGCAGGTGTTGTCATCTCGGCATTCACCGAGTGCGTATCTACCCCTGCAGCTAAGGTTGTGGCTCACTTCCACGAGTGGATGTCTGCAGCAGGTTCGCTCTATTTGCGCGACAACGCTCCATACGTAGCTACCGTATTCTCTACTCATGCTACTGTTATGGGTCGTTGCATCGCTGGTAACCGTCTTCCACTCTACAACGACTTGCACAAGTTCAATGCCGATGAGCTCGCTCGTCAGTTCAACGTCCTTGCAAAGCACTCGTTGGAGAAGTCTGCGGCTACATATGCTGATGCCTTCCTCACCGTTAGCGACATCACTGCTAACGAGTGTAAGTACCTCCTTGGTCGTGAGGTTACACGCATCACCCCTAACGGCTTTGAGAATGGCTTTGTGCCTGCTGCCGAGCGCCTCGCTGAGGTGCGTGAGGCTGCTCGCAAGCGCATTATCGAGGTTGCTACAGCTACCTGGGGCTATAGCTTTGGTAACGATCCGTTGATCGTAGCTACCAGCGGTCGCTATGAGTATCGTAACAAGGGTATCGATGTATTCTTGGAGTCGATGAAGCAGTTGGCAGCAAGCAACATCAACCGTGATGTTATCGCTCTTATCGCTGTTCCTGCTGGTACCGTAGGCGCTCGTCACGACCTTGTACAGCACCTTGAGAATAGCTCTATGGCTATCGACCCAGCACAGAAGCGCTACCTCACACACAACCTCGAGTCTGAGGCGTGGGATCAGGTATGCCGCTCTGTTGAGGGTAGCATTCTCTCTACATCAGCATCACGTGTTAAGGTGTTGTTCGTGCCTACATACCTCAATGGCAACGATGGTATCTTCAACATGCCATACTACGACGTTCTTTCAGGCGTAGATCTCACAGTATTCGCATCATACTACGAGCCATGGGGCTACACTCCATTGGAGTCAGTAGCTTACGGCGTACCTACAGTGACCACCACTCTTGCTGGTTTCGGTATGTGGATTGCAAAGCATGTTGAGCACGATGGCGTAGATATCGTTCGTCGCGACGATTATAATGAGCGTGAGGTGGTATTGCAGATCACCGATGTTGTTAAGCGCTATGTAGATATGTCTGCTGAGAAGTATGCTCAGGCACGTGTGTCGGCACAGCAGATGTCTTCAACAGCTCTTTGGAAGAAGCTCTTCAAGGAGTATAAGGCAGCCTACGAGGAGGCCTTGGATAACTCAGTATCTCGCACCAACCGTGTGCTTATCGATGGTGGTAGCCGTGCCGAGCAGATTAACTTCGTGCGTCAGCAGCTTACCTCTAACCGCCCATCATGGCACCGTCTCATGGTTGAGAAGGGCATCCCTGCACGTCTCAAGCCATTGGAGGAGCTCTCACGCAATCTCTGGTGGTGCTGGACTGTTAGCGCTCGCGATCTCTTCGAGTCAGTAGACGAGGAGTTGTGGGTAAAGGTAGAGCGCAACCCTATCGTATTGTTGGACAAGCTTTCATCAACTCGTTGCGAGGAGCTTTGCAACGATAAGGAGTTCCTCAAGCGCATGGACGCAGTGTATAAGGAGTTCACCGAGTATATGGCCGAGAAGCCAGCACCTGAGCACGCAAAGGTTGCATACTTCTCTATGGAGTATGGCCTGCACTCATCGTTGAAGATCTACTCTGGTGGTCTCGGTATCTTGGCTGGTGACTACCTTAAGGAGGCATCAGATCGCAACGTAGGCATGGTTGCCGTAGGTCTCTTGTACCGCTACGGCTACTTCACACAGCGTCTCTCGGCACAGGGTGCTCAGGAGGCTACCTACGATGCTCAGAACTTCTTCAAGCTCCCAATCTCGCCTGTACGTGACGAGTTTGGCAACTGGATTACTACACAGGTCGCTCTTCCAGGTCGTACCCTCTCGGCTCGTGTTTGGAAGTGCCAGGTAGGTCGTACAGATCTCTACCTCTTGGATGCCGACTACGAGGCTAACTTGGAGGAGGATCGTCAGATCACATATCACCTCTATGGTGGTGACTGGGAGAACCGTCTCAAGCAGGAGATCTTGCTCGGCGTAGGTGGTATCCGTGCCCTCGTGAAGATGGGCATCAAGCAGGAGGTTTACCACTGCAACGAGGGTCACGCAGCCTTCATCAATATTGAGCGTATCCGCAACCTTATCTCTAAGAAGCACTTGTCATTCTCTGAGGCTATGGAGGTTGTTCGCTCATCATCGTTGTTCACCACACACACACCAGTGCCTGCGGGTCACGATGCATTCCCCGAGTCAATGATTCGTCAGTATATGTCACACTATCCCGATGTGTTGGGCATCACCTGGGATCAGTTCATCAACCTTGGTAAGACCAACCCAAGCGATCCTAACGAGAAGTTCTCTATGTCGGTGTTGGCATGTAACCTCTCACAGGAGGTCAACGGTGTATCATGGTTGCATGGCGAGGTGTCTAAGGAGATTCTCGGTAATATGTGGCCAGGTTACTTCAAGAACGAGCTACACATTGGCTATGTGACTAACGGCGTTCACTTCCCAACATGGGTTGCATCGAACCTCCGTCGTCTCTACGCTAAGTACTTTGGCGACGCCTTCTCAGGTCACACATATAATATCCCTGAGTGGCAGAACGTACATGAGATCGACGACACAGAGCTCTGGCAGGAGCGTATGTTCCTCAAGGAGCGCCTTGTTAAGACCATCCGCAAGCGCTATAGCGATCCTACACAGGTACGCTTGCAGTCGCCACGCCAGATGGTACAGGTTACCGAGAGCATCAAGCCGGATGTGTTGACCATCGGTTTCGCACGTCGTTTTGCTACCTATAAGCGTGCTTACTTGCTCTTCACCAACCTCGAGCGTCTCTCGGCTCTTGTAAATAATAAGGAGCGCCCTGTGCAGTTCATCTTCGCAGGTAAGGCTCACCCTAACGATAAGCCAGGTCAGGACCTCATCAAGCGTATCGTTGAGGTATCGGCAATGCCTGAGTTCGTAGGTAAGATTGTCTTCTTGCAGAACTACGATATGGAGCTTGCACGCCGCATGGTTCAGGGTGTTGACGTATGGTTGAATACACCTACACGTCCTTTGGAGGCTTCGGGTACTTCGGGCGAGAAGTGTGTTATGAACGGTGTTATGCAGTTCTCAGTTCTTGACGGCTGGTGGGTCGAGGGCTACAAGGAGGGTGCTGGCTGGATGCTTCCTATGGAGCGTACCTATGCCGACCAGCGCTTCCAGGATGAGCTCGATGCTGAGATGATCTATAACACTATCGAGGAGCAGATCGTACCATTGTACTATGACCGTGCTGAGGATGGCGTACCTCACAAGTGGGTTCACGCTGTTAAGAAGTGCGTTGCCGACATCGCTTCTAACTTCACAATGAACCGTCAGCTCATCGACTACGAGGAGCGTTTCTACAACAAGCTTGCTGCTCGTAAGCGCCTCATCGTTGATAACAACTACATGATGGCTCGTGAGATTGCAGCATGGAAGCGTAAGGTCTCTGCTGCTTGGGATAACGTAGCTATCGTAGATGTTCAGCGTGCTGAGATCGAGAACGAGGCAATGTTCGTGGGTAAGAAGTATCGCTTCCAGCTCACCATCGATCTTGCAGGCCTCAATAAGGAGGATATCGGTGCAGAGCTCGTTGTTGCTACTCAGATTGAGGCGGGCCAGGCTGCTAATGTCGTTGAGACACGCCGCCTAAGCGTTGTCGCTGAGGAGGGTAATACCGTTACCTTGGCTTTGGACTACGCTCCTGAGCATACTGGTATGTTCGACGTAGCATTGCGTGTATTCCCTGTAAACGATAAGTTGGAGCACCGTATGGACTTCGCCCTTGTTAAGTGGGCTTAATCCTAAGGTACATAAATACGAAAATAGCTATCCTGCGGGATAGCTATTTTTTTTGTATCAAGGGTTGTTGCAACCGAAGGTGCTTTGCCTTTATATATAATATATGGTATGCTCCCCCTGAGAATAGGGGCTGGAGCTACCTTGCAATGTCGCGCTTTAGCTCCTCGATAAGTGTTGCGCAACCATCCTCCAGAAGGTCGAGGACAAGCTCAAAACCCTCGTGTCCCTCGTAGTAGGGGTCTGGTATGTATGACCAGTCGGTGTGCTTGCGTAGGTACTCCCTAAATCGGAAAATTTTGTTCTGAGACTCTCTGTCTGGTGCCAATCTAAAAAGGGCCTCATAGTTGTTGTCGTCCATAGCTATTATGCGGTCGAAACGCTCGAAGTCTGCTTCACGCACCTGGCGTGCGAGATGAGGCATCTCGATGCCTCGTGCCGCCGCCGCACGGCGCATACGGGCATCTGAGCGCTCACCAGCATGGCCTCCATATGTGCCTGCCGAGTCGACATATATATCATCACTCAGGGCCTCACGCTCGATGAGCATCTTGAGCACAGCCTCGGCCGCAGGAGAGCGGCAAATATTGCCAAGACACACGAAAAGAATACGTTGCTTCATAGTCTGAAAATCTAATATTTTTTACAAAGATAGCTCTTTTTTGTGATATGTGCAATGGTTGTTTTAGTTATGAAAAAATGCATGTTCATTTAATATGCTGCGCTTCGGGGCAACTTTTTTGCTCTTTGTGACTTTGGGGCTTATGAAATTAACCATATTTTACATATCTTTGCCACACCTCGTAGGGGTAATATGGTGTAACAAGGATAAATATTTAACGTACACAAATATGAAACTAAAGACATTTTTGCTTGTTGCAGTTGCAACACTAATCTTCGCTATTGATGCCAATGCACAGCGTCTTCCACGCCCTGTTCGTAACGTTGAGGTGCAGACCCTTGATGCTGCTAAGGCACGTCTTCCATGGTGGGGCGAGAAGAACCTTATGATCTTCTATGTTGATCCCGATGTACCTAAGCAGAACCACGAATTTATCACTTGGATGGAGGAGTCTAAGCGTCTTGCTGGCCCTAACATCGAGGGCTTTGGTATCATCAACCTTAAGGATACCGCTTACCCAAGTAGCGTGGTGCGTCAGATTGCTGATGCTCGTACCGCAAAGAATGGTGCTACAATCCTCTGCGACCCCGACCACTGGCTTACAAGTGCTTGGCGCTTGGGCGACTGCAACGACTGCTTCGTGATCATGCTCGTTAACAAGGAGGGACAGCTTGTCTACATCCACAAGGGCGTAATGTCTAAGGAGGAGCAGGAGAAGTTTATCGCTGTGGGCGATAAGTTGCGTTAATATCAGGCGATTATGCTTCTGAGGGTTTTGGCTGTCGTGGCCCTGGTGCTCACGATAAGCCCTACGTATGCCCAGAGTGATAGCTCTATGCTTATCGGTGGCGACACCCTCACATATCGCTATGTACCCGTAGACCGGATACCTATTGGAGGAGAACCCTCTGATGGGGCATCCGGTCGCTCTATTTTAGACTTCCTCACCTTTGGTGATGATGACCCAAATCCTGGGGTGTCGTTCACCGTTATAGGCTCGCCCTACTACACCGAGGAGCGTGGCTGGGGTATAGCCCTCGCCGGCGATATGCGCTACCGCACGAAACGGATGAGCCGAAAGGATAGCCCCTCGTTGTTGCGCCTTAAACTATCGGCCTCGCTCAAGGCCTATTATTCGGCACAGCTGATGGGCGAAAATTGGCTTGGAGGTAACCGTCATAGAGTGAGGTACGAGGCATCGTTTGCCTCGATGTCAAGCTATTTGTGGGGACTCAATTTCAACGAGGCAACCGCTGGAAAACGTGGTAGTTATAATTCTGAGAATATTGTTGTTGCGGGCTCCTATGCCCACCGCTTGGTGGGTGGCCTTATGGTGGGTGTGCATACCGACTATCACCATGTGGCAACGTTCGACCTTTCGGATTATGCAGCGAAGGTGTTGAGTGGTGAGGTTTTGAGCCTCGCAGCATTGGGTGTCGGTGTCGATATTGAGTATGATGCACGTCGGGTGGATGCCACTACCATGAGGGGTCTATATTTTGTGGGGGCATATACTTTGCGTCACTACCTTTCTGGCAATATCCCTATGGGTCATAATGTGACTCTTCAACTCGATTACTACCTGCCGCTATGGCGTGGAGCAACCCTTCTATTCGACTTATATGGTGAGTATAATAGCGCAGAAACTCCCTGGATGTTGCGTGCTAAGCTTGGGGGTGATATGCGTATGCGAGGCTACTACTTGGGTCGCTATATAGGTGATAATATGGTCGCTACGCAGGTGGAACTTAGTCAGCACGTATGGCAGGGATTAGCCATTGCTGCGTGGGGTGGTGCGGGCACCCTTTTCTCGTGTGACGATAGCTTCGCTTGGCGTAAAGTGCTGCCTACTTATGGCCTAGGACTGCGTTGGAGGCTAGGTGTGGAGGGAGCACTCAAAATTGATGTAGCCTTTGGTCGTGGCTCAAATGCTGTAATTGCGGGTTTTAGTGGTGTATTCTAATATGCTGATTACTAATGGCATACAGGTGCTAAATTTATTTTATCATTTCCCTCTTCTATAATTGGGGAATTTTTACTACCTTTGTCGCGTTATATCTATACCATAGGTATAGCGCGACATTTTTTATAGCAGGTGAGTAATAAGATTAAGAGATATAATATGAGAATTGCATTAGCTCAGCTTAACTTTACGGTAGGCAACATTGCTGCTAATACCGATAAGATTATCGACAACATCAAGCGTGCCAAGCAGGAGGGCGCTGACCTTGTTGTTTTTGCCGAGTTTGCCGTGTCGGGAACTCCCGCCTACGGACTACTAACCAAGACCACATTCCTCACACTTTGCGAGGAGGCTGTTGAGCGTATTGCCTCAGCTTGTCGTGGTATCTCTGCTATTGTAGGTACTCCTTACCTCACTGCTGAGGGAGCTATCAGTGCCGCTGCGTATATCAATGAGAATGGCGAGGTGGAGTATATTGGCAAGCGCCATGTGTCGGCTCGCCGTGAGATGGGCTACATCGTAGGCTCGTCAATAGGCAGCCAGACAGTGAAGATTGCTGGCCATGCTATCAAGGTAGTCGTGGGTGACGATCTTAGCTATATCGAGGACCTCGACGAGGATGTAGACTTGGTGGTATCAGTGAATGCCCGTCGCTATGGTAAGGGCATCCTTACTCGTCGCTTCGATAAGATTAGCCGCTTGGCATTCACCGAGGGCAAGGATATGTTGCTCATCAACCAGGTGGGTGGCTCTGGCGACATCGTTTACGATGGTACCTCAGGTGTGCTCAACAAGGAGGGTAAGCTCCTCATGGTGCTCAATAGCTTTGAGGAGGACTTCCGTATCTACGATACAGAGCGTGATACGGAGGCTATCGAGGTCCCCTTCACCACATACAACGATCGCAATTCGATGCTCTACAAGGCAGCATGTCTTGGTCTTCGTGACTACTTCCACAAGAGTGGCTATCGCAAGGCCTGTGTAGGTCTTTCGGGCGGTATCGACTCAGCAGTTGTTGCATGCTTGGCTGTGGGTGCCTTGGGTAAGGAGAATGTGCGAGTGTTGCTCATGCCATCGCCATTTACCCCCAACGAGAGTGTTGAGGATGCCAAGGCTTTGGCCGAGAACCTCGGTGTTGAGTATAGCGTATTGCCTATTATCGAGGCCTACAACGCCATTGTTGGAACCTTGCAGCCTGTAATCGGTGGTACGGAGTTCGACGCTACCGAGGAGAATATTCAGACACGTATACGTACAACAATGCTCATGGCATTGCAGAATAAGACTGGCTATATGCTCCTTAACTCGTCGAACAAGAGCGAGAACGCCCTCGGCTGGTGTACGCTCTATGGCGATACCGCTGGAACATTTAGCCCTACGGGTGACTTGTATAAGGGTGAGATTTACGATTTGGCTCGCTATATCAATGCAACCTTTGGCGATGTTATTCCTGATGCTATCATCGACAAGGAGCCATCATCGGAGTTGCGTCCCGACCAGAAGGATAGCGATTTCTTGCCTCACTACGAGGTTATAGATGCCATTCTCTTCCGTATGATTGAGAAGAAGCAGCATCGCGAGGAGATTATCAACGCAGGCTTCGATGCCGCTGTGGTGGAGAAGATCCACACCATGGTTATGCAGAACGAGAAGAAGCGTTATCAGTTCCCTCCCGTCTTGCGTCTATCACCATGTGCCTTTGGTCACGAGTGGTTGATGCCATTGGTAAACCACTATCACGGCTAATAGAGCCTTTGTGGCACAAGCGTCATAGGCGTGAGTGCGTGGGCTAAGGTAGATGAACGGGTGATGAGTAGTGTAATACAACATAGAGGCATTGTTGAGCGTGTCGAGGGCGATAAGGTCTTCGTCAAGGTCGAGAAGGAGAGCGCCTGTCAGGGCTGCCATGCCAAGGGCCTATGTGGCGAGCGTGGTGGTGTGCGCATTATAGAGGTTAGTGCCGAGCATGCTTCGACCTTCGTAGAGGGTGAGGCTGTGATTGTTGCTCTGTTGCGAACACGTATGGCAGCGTCGTCGGTGTTGTGGGGCTATATGATTCCATTGGTGGTACTCTTGGTAGTGCTCTTTGTGTTGCATGGCCTTGGTGTGAATGATGCCATCACGGCGCTTTCAACCCTTTGCGCAGTGGCGCTATATTACTTGGGTCTATACCTTAAGCGCCGTCAATTTGAGAAAAAGATAAAATTTACAATTATAAAGGAGTAATGAACGAGTTATTATTGACAGTGCTAACACTCAGTGTGTTAGGTGCGCTGTTGGCTGTGGTGCTCTTTATTGTGGCAAAGAAGTTCAAGGTCGAGGAGGATCCTCGTATCGACGATGTCGAGAAGATGTTGCCCGGAGCAAACTGTGGTGGATGTGGCTTCGCAGGATGTAGGGCGATGGCTGAGGCTTTGGTGGTGAGAGATAACATATCGTCGCTATATTGCCCTGTGGCTGGTGGCGAGACCATGAAGTCGATATCTTCATTTTTGGGTAAGGCGGTTGCTGAGAAGGAGCCTTTGGTGGCTACCTTGCGTTGCGGCGGTACCTGTGATAAGCGCCCTAAGGTAAATAAGTATGACGGTGCTCGCAGCTGCGCTGTGGTAAACACCCTCTATGTGGGTGAGTCGGCTTGTGCCTTTGGTTGCATCGGCTATGGCGACTGTGTGCAGGCCTGCTCATTTGGTGCTATTACCCTAAACCCTGAGACTGGTCTTGTGGAGGTCGATCCCGACAAGTGTACGGCGTGTGGTGCCTGTGTCAAGGCTTGTCCTAAGAACCTCTTTGAGTTGCGCAAGAAGTGGCCTAAGAATCGAGCTATATATGTGGCATGTCGCTCAATAAACCGTGGCTCGGTGGTTATGAAGGTCTGCAAGGCGGGATGTATCGGTTGTGGTAAGTGCGAGAAGGCGTGTCCTTTTGGTGCTATAACTGTCGATAACTACCTTGCCTATATTGATTCAAACAAGTGTAAGCTTTGTCGTAAGTGTGTTAACGAGTGCCCTACAGGTGCTATCAATATCGTAAATATGGAGCGCTTGCCTCGTGAGCCAAAGCCCGCTGCCCCAAAGGTTGAGGCTGCCTCAGCGGCTAATAGTGGTGTGGAGACAAAGGTTGATAGCGCTAAAAACGAGTAAAAGATGAGAACATTCCCTATAGGCGGTATTCACCCGTCAGATAATAAGCAGTGGAGCAAGGAGCGTCCCATTGAGGTTATGGCACTACCCGATGTAGTGTCGGTGCCTATGGTTCAGCATATTGGTGCCCCTGCAACACCTATCGTTAAGAAGGGCGATAAGGTGCTCACAGGTCAGCTTATCGGCCAGGCAGGAGGCTTTGTGTCGGCAAATATCCACGCCCCCATCTCGGGTACGGTGACCTCAGTAGATATGTATGCTAATGGCCAGGGTCAGCGTAGAATGATGGTTGTCATCAAACGTGATGGCGACGAGTGGGTAGATACTATCGATCGCTCACCAGAGTTGAAGCGTGAATGTAAGCTCACCTCTGAGGAGATCATAGCTAAGATTAAGGATGCGGGTGTAGTGGGCCTTGGTGGTGCGCAGTTCCCAACACATGTTAAGCTGTCGGTGCCTGCAGACCAGAAGGCTGAGATTCTCATCATCAACGGTGTTGAGTGTGAGCCATACCTCACGTCGGACTACCGCAATATGTTGGAGCGTGGCGAGATGATTCTTGTCGGCATCGAGATATTGATGCGTGCACTCTCTGTTAGCCGTGCTGTCATCGGTGTTGAGGCTAATAAGCCCGCTGCAGTCGAGATATTGCGTGCCCTGATAACCAAGGGTTGCTATAAGGGTATCGAGGTGCAGACACTTCAGACACGCTATCCCCAGGGTGGCGAGAAGCAGCTCATCGCTGCTATAACAGGTCGTGAGCTACCACCACCTCCAGCACTTCCTATCTCTATGGGTGTTGTTGTTAGCAACATCTCTACAGCCATTGCTGTCTACGAGGCGGTGCAGAAGAATAAGCCTCTCATCGAGCGCGTGGTGTCAGTTACGGGTAAGGAGCTTAAGGAGCGTCATAACTTCCTTGTGCGCTTTGGTATCCCTGTGGATAAGTTCTTGGAGCGTGCAGGAGGTCTTCCTGATGGCGATATCAAGATCTTGAATGGTGGCCCTATGTTGGGACGTGTGGTTGTCGACACTTCGGCTCCTCTTATTAAGGGTTGTTCGGGTATCACTGTGCTCTCGGGCAAGGAGGCTACTCGTGGCGAGGAGGGCGTATGTATCAAGTGCGCTAAGTGTGTGTCGGCATGCCCTATGGGTCTTGAGCCCTACCTTCTCTCTAAGATTTCGCGCCTCAAGAAGTGGGATGTTGCCGAGGAGCACTACGCTGCTGACTGCATCGAGTGTGGCTGCTGCTCATATACATGTCCTTCGAACCTCCCTTTGTTGGACTATATACGCATCGCAAAGCAGTCCGTAATGACAGCTATGCGTGCGCGCGCGAACGCTAATAAATAAGTAATAAGTAAAAACGAAAGATATATTTATGGCTACAAGACTATTTGCGGCATCATCCCCACATATCCATGGTGGCGAGTCTACCCGCCGTATCATGGGCGATGTCGTGCTGGCACTTATTCCTGCCCTGGCAGTATCGGCCTTCATCCTTGGCTGGCACTCGTTGATGATTACGGCTGTTGCTGTTGCCAGCTGCGTAATGTTTGAGTACCTCATCCAGCGCTTTTTAATCAAGGGCCGCACTACTATCGGTGACCTCTCGGCAGTTGTTACGGGCGTTCTTCTCGCCTTCAACCTCCCTGCGGGCATCCCATGGTGGATTGTTGTTATTGGTGCGTTGGTGGCTATCGGCATTGGTAAGATGACCTTCGGTGGCTTGGGTTGCAACCCCTTTAACCCTGCGCTTACAGGTCGTATCTTCCTGCTTATCGCCTACCCTCAGCAGATGACCGATTGGAGTACAGGTATAAACACTGCGGTGCAGGATCCTACTCTATTCGAGGGGGTTGTTGATGCTAAGAGCGGTGCAACATCCTTGGCTGTTGTTAAGGACCATCCTGAGTTTGTGGGTAATGTTAACTTCGGCGATATGTTCTTAGGAAACATGAACGGTTCGCTTGGTGAGATATGTGCCTTGGCTCTTATCCTTGGTGGCTTATACCTGTTGTGGCGCAAGGTCATCACATGGCATATCCCCGTGGCGGTGCTTGGCACTATGGCTCTCTTCGCTATGTGTGTGGGTATTGGTGAGGGTGGCTCACTAATATATGAGTTGCCGCTGTTCCACATCTTGGCTGGTGGTGCGTTGCTTGGTGCCATCTTCATGGCCACCGACTACTCTACATCGCCTATGACACATAAGGGTATGATTATCTATGGCGTAGGTATAGGTATTATAACCATGGTTATACGTATGTGGGGTGCCTACCCTGAGGGTATGTCGTTTGCGATATTTATCATGAATGCCGCGACACCTCTTATCAATAGGTATTGTCGCCCTAAGCGTTTTGGTACTAAATAGTGGAAGTTGAGAGTATGAAGAGTTCACTAAAAAATATGGTATTGGTGCTATTCACCATTACCGCCGTCTCGGCAGCGCTCGTAGCCTTGGTTAACGATGTTACTAAGGAGACTATCGCTATTACCGAGCAGAAGAATAGAGATATGGCTAAGCTTGAGGTGCTCCCATCGTTTAGTGGCGAGCCTACGCTCAACGAAAAGAGTTATGAGCTTGGTGAGTTTAAGGTTAATGTCTCGGAGGTTGTGGCCGACGATATGGTTGTGGGCTATGCTGTTGAGGCGCCAAGCATCCTTAAGAATGGCTATAGCGATAGAATATACCTCATGGTAGGCTTTGTTGAGGAGGCTGAGGGCGTGCGTATCAGCGGCGTTAAGGTCCTCTCGCAGAAGGAGACCCCAGGACTTGGTGCTAAGATGGCAAAGCCAGGTAACGTTCTTGAGAGTTGTGTCTTGAATAAGATGGCCGATGAGCTTGTTTTCGAGGTTAAGAAGGATAATGAGGCTGGCTCGTTCGATGCTATCTCTGGCGCAACCATATCGTCGCGTGCCTATGCCAATGCCGTTGAGACTGCCTATGCCGGCTACCTTATGTATAAGGGCTTGCTTCTTGACGATGACACCAAGGGTGTAGATGTTGAGCTGGAGTCTAAGGCTGATGCTCAGATGGATGCTCCGCAGCAGGACGATAAGTCGGAGGATGTTGAGGTAGATAGTGAGGCTGGTGTTGACTATGATGCAGAGAGTGTAGTTGCTGATGAGAATGCTGATATCAACACAGATGTTCAGCCTGCGACCGACGAGGAGCCTATCTCTGGTGATGAGAGCGAGACATCTGAGGATAGCTCTATGGAGGAAGAGTCAAATAATGCTATTATTGAGGACGAAGCGGAGCTTGTAGCTCAGGAAGGAGATATTGAATAATGAGTAAGCTTGGTATTATCACAAAGGGAATTCTTAAGGAGAACCCCACCTTTGTGCTTATCTTGGGTATGTGTCCCACTCTTGGTGTCACCTCGTCGGCAATCAATGGTGCCGGTATGGGTTTTGCCACCATGGCAGTACTCATCATGTCGAACATGGTGATATCTATGATTAAGAACCTTGTTCCCGATAAGGTGCGTATTCCCGCATTTATCGTCGTCATCGCCTCGTTTGTGACCATCATCGAGATGTTGATGAAGGCCTATATCCCTGCTTTGTACGCATCGCTCGGTGTCTTCATCCCACTTATCGTGGTTAACTGTATCATCCTTGGTCGTGCCGAGGCCTTCGCTTCGAAGAATAGTGTCGGTGCGTCGGCGCTCGATGGTATAGGCATTGGTCTTGGCTTTACGCTATCACTCACCGTGATAGGTATGGTGCGCGAGATTCTTGGTGAGGGTGCTATCTTCGGTATGCCTGTCGTCGAGGGCGATGGTCTTATGCCTTTGGTATTCATCCTTGCGCCTGGCGGCTTCTTGGTGCTGGGCTACTTAATGGTAATGTTCAACAAAATAGCTAAACGATAGAGAGTATGGATTTGATGACTATATTGGTAGGTGATAATATCTCGGAGGGCGTTAAGAATGCCTTTGCTACCGGTGAGGTGAGTGTCCAGACTGTAACTCTTGTAGCCATTGTCATTGGCGCAATCTTCGTCAACAATGTGGTGCTCTCGCAGTTCCTCGGTATATGCCCATTCCTTGGTGTTTCATCCAAGGTAGATACCTCGTTGGGTATGGGTATGGCCGTAACCTTCGTCATGGCGCTATCGTCGGTAGTAACGTGGTGCTTGCAGGAGTTTGTCCTTGAGCGCTTCCATATCGAGTATATGCAGACTATTGTCTTCATCCTTGTTATTGCGGCGTTGGTGCAGATGGTGGAGATTGTTCTTAAGAAGGTGTCACCCTCGCTATATCAGGCCTTGGGTATCTTCTTGCCACTTATCACCACAAACTGTGCGGTCCTCGGTATCGCCATTCTTGCGGTGCAGAAGGATTTCGACCTTATCACAGGTGTGATATACTCGGTATCAACTGCTGCGGGCTTCGCCCTTGCCTTGGTGCTCTTCGCCGGTATCCGCGAGCGCTTGGATATGGAGGATGTCCCCAAGGCTATGCGTGGTGTGCCCATCGCCTTGATTGCCGCTGGCTTGTTGGCTATGGCCTTCATGGGATTTGCAAACGTAGTCCCTCTCCCATAAGGCTACCTAACAGTGCATAAAAATATAAAAGGGGGTATCCAACCATTGTGTGGGATAGCCCCTTGTTTATAAGAATAGCGAACTTTTAAAGACTTAGATGTTATGCTCTCTATTGACCGTGTGCTTGCCATAGATAGCACTCAGGAGTTTGAGGCGTGTGCCCTTGAACTCTTTCGTCATCAGGCACGCTACACTAAGCCCTATGCCGAGTATGTTCATCTCTTGGGCGTTGATCCCGATAGTGTGAGTAGAGTTGAGGATATACCCTTTATGCCTATCGAGTTGTTCAAGAGCCACGATGTATATTGTGGCGAGCAGGCTCCCGAGATTGTCTTCACCTCGAGTAATACTGGCTCTACCGTGCCCTCGCGCCACATGATGGCCTCGTTGGAAACCTACCGCAAGGCTTTTACCCGTGGCTTCGAGCTCTTCTATGGTGATACTAAGGAGTGGAGCATCTACGGTCTTCTGCCTAACTACTTGGAGCGTGAGGGGTCGTCGTTGGTATACATGGTCGACCACCTTATAAAGCTATGCGGGTCGGGAGGCTTCTATCTTAACGACTACGAGCGCCTTATTCGAGATATGGAGGCTGACCCCAAGCCAAAGATTTTGCTTGGTGTGAGCTATGCCCTGTGGGATATGGCTGAGCAGTATTCACCCAAGCTACGCAATACCGTAGTCATGGAGACGGGAGGTATGAAGGGTCGCCGTAGGGAGCTATCCAAGCGTGAGCTTCACGATATACTATGCCGAGGTTTCGGCGTGGAGCATATACACTCGGAGTATGGCATGGCGGAGCTTACCTCGCAGGCCTACTCGTCGGGTGAGGGTATCTTCGAGGCTCCAGCATGGATGCGTGTCATGGTGCGTGATGTCAACGACCCTATGGACCATAGGCCTCAAGGTATGCGTGGTGCGATAGATATTATCGACCTGGCAAATCTATCGTCGTGTGCCTTCATACAGACACAGGATATGGGGCGTATTATTGATGGCGGTCGCTTTATTATCGAGGGCCGCATTGCCGGAAGTGATATCCGTGGTTGTAACCTTTTAGTACACAATGAAGTATAATACCGACATACTACGCATTCTGCACGACGAGCTACGAGATGTTCTTCGTGAGACGGTGCGTGTCCTCGACGAGGCTGGTATCCCCTACTTCATACAGGGAGGTACGGCTATTGGTGCTCACTTCTTCGATGACATAGTGCCCTGGGACGACGATATTGACCTTGGCCTTACGCGCGAAAATTATGAGCGCTTCTTGCGTGAGGCGCCAGCGCTTCTTGGCGAGGGCTACATATTGCAGGAGTTTACTACCGATCCTAACACCCCTTTCTACTTCGCTAAGGTGCGTAAGGTGAATAGTCGCTTTGTGGAGCGTGAGTGGGTAGGTCTGCCTATTGCTGAGGGTATCTATGTTGATATCTTCCCCTATGACCTTATCCCCGATGACCCAAAATTGGAGCGCAGGCAGCGTCGCAAGGTTAAGTTCTGGGTAAACTGCTTCACGGCCAAGAGCGTGTGGCTATGGCGCTGGTTCGGAAGGGCAAACAACGGCGTTGTAATGCCTAAGAGCATGGTGTCGTGTGCAGCCATACGCCTCGTGACCATGGTGATGAGCAAGAGGCAGATATACGATCGCCTCAATAGGGAGCTTACACGATATAACAATACCCAGGCTTCGCGATACAATATTGTGCGTATGCCCAAGGATATGATAGCACGCTCGGCTATCGAGAGTCCAGAACTTCGCCGCTTTGGCGATATGGAGCTATGGGCGCCAAGCAACCTGGAGAGCTACTTGCGTAACCACTATGGCGATATCCAGAAGTGGCTGCCTGAGGATAAGCGTCTTAACCATGCCCCTGAGGTACTCCATTTTGGACGTAGGGTGACAAGTGATGAGTCGGAGCAGATATCCGTTGTCATACCACTATATAACAAGGCCTCCGAGATTGAGCGTGCCGTGCGCTCGGTTGTGGGGCAGAGCCTCGCTCCTCGTGAGGTTATCGTCGTTGACGATGGCTCTACCGATGGTTCGGCATCTATTGTCGAGACACTTATTGCCGAGTACCCTGAATATAACATACGACTTATCAGGCAGGCGAATGGCGGTGTTAGTGCCGCACGTAATAGGGGTATTGAGGAGGCTACGGGTGAGTTTATCTCTCTGTTGGATGGCGATGATATGTGGCTCTCGGGCTATATCGCCGAGGTATGCCGCCTTATGACCTACTATCCCGATGCCGATGCCTACTCTACGGGCTTCTATATTGTTAACAAGGGGCGACGTACGCTTGCTCCATCCCCAACCGTAGAGGGATATATAGATCCAGCGCAGGAGGCCCTCAAGGGGCGATACCCAATAATTCCATCTACAGCGACACTGCGCAGGAGTGCGTTAGAGCGCATTGGTGGCTTCCCACAAGGTATGCGCCTTGGTGAGGATCAGTGGGTGTGGATAAGAATGTTGCAGGAGGGCTCTCGCTTTTGCTTCTCGCCAGAGGCTGTTGTCTGCTACTCGCGCACAGCATCGAACCGCTCCGTAGCGATATATCGTAAGGAGGAGTCGTCGCATAGCATAGCGGAGCTGTATCGTGAGAGTGGCGATAGTCGTATAAATGAGTATGTGGCCCGTGTGGGTATTGGCAAGGCTATTGCGCAGAGTGTTAGGGGTGGTACAGATGATGCTAAGCGTGCCTATGCCGCCTTTGCATATACCAAGTGTAATGCTAGGCAGCTGCGTCGCCTACGTGTGCTCAATGCTCTGCCACGATGGGCAAGGCCTATGGTTGATGGGATATATAGTGCTGCGGCATGGATAATAAAGAAGCGAGGCTTGTAGCCTCGCTTATCTTTTACCACTCGATAGGCTCCTTGCCTATGCTTCTAAGGTAGTCGTTCGCCTGTGAGAAGTGCTTGCACCCGAAGAAGCCTCGATATGCCGAGAGGGGTGATGGATGCACGGCGCGTAGTATAAGGTTGCGCCCCGGGTCGGCAATAGCACCCTTCTTCTGTGCATAGCTGCCCCAGAGCATATATACCACACCCTCCTTGCGTTCGGCAATAGCTCGTACCACAGCGTCGGTGAACTGCTCCCAGCCACGTCCTGCGTGCGATGCAGCCTGGTGGGCACGCACGGTGAGCACAGCATTTAGTAGTAGCACGCCTTGCTCTGCCCAGCGGTCGAGGTTACCCGAGAGGGGAATGTCGGCACCAGTGTCGGCATGCACCTCCTTGAAGATGTTTTGCAACGATGGCGGAAAGGCAATGCCCTCGTTTACCGAGAAGCATAGACCATTGGCCTGCCCAGGACCATGATATGGGTCTTGACCTATGATGACCACCTTGAGCCTATCCAACGGACACTTGTCGAAGGCACGAAATATGTTGCCACCAGCGGGGAATACCTCGCCTGAGGCGTACTCATGCTTAACAAAATCTACGAGATTGTCGAAATAGGGCTTCGAAAACTCCTCTGAAAGTATAGCTTTCCAATCCTCAGCTATGCGAACATCTGCCATAATTTTCATTATTAGTTTTGCGAAGGTAGCAATTTTTTTCTAAATTTGCCTAATAAAATTCTAATTCGTGAAGCTATGCGTAGAGTAATTCTTGTTATCGTTGCCCAGCTCATGGTTGTTGCTGCCTGGGCACAGCAGCCTGTGAAGAACATAATATATCTTATTGGCGATGGCATGGGCTTGGCCTCAGTATCAATGATGCAGTACGTTGAGGAGTCAGGCGATGTTGTCTTCAACAAGGCAGATAATGTGGCTTTGCAACGTACCTACTCGATGGATAATCGTGTCACCGACTCGGCAGCCTCGGGCACAGCTCTGGCTACGGGCGGAAAGACGAATAACACCTATCTTGGTGTTACGGCCGATGGCCAGATGCTCGAAAATCTAATGGAGGTAGCTCATGGCAAGGGTAAGAGTACGGGCCTTGTGGTAACAACATATATTCAGCACGCAACTCCCGCAGCTTTCTATGCTCATATACCCTCACGCCACGAGTATGTCGAGATATCTAAGCAACTTTTGGATAGCGACATAGATGTTGCCATAGGTGGTGGCATGCACTTCTTTAAGGAGCTTTACGGTAAGGGTGGCGTTGCCAAGGAGATGCAGAGACGAGGCATAACCCTTGTAGAGAGCCTCGATGCCCTGACAACTGTTGCTAGTGATGGTCGTATCCTCGCCCTTCTGGCCGATAAGGAGGTGGGCGCAGATAGTGGTGACTATTTGGCAAATGCTACACGCGAGGCCTTGCGTCTTCTTGAGAGCGATGAGGATGGCTTTGTGCTTATGGTCGAGGGCTCACTTATTGATGGCATGGGCCATGGTAATAATGCCCCAGCGCAGCAGGTGGAGATGCGTGGCTTTATGTCGGCTATTGAGGTTGCGGTGGAGTATGCCGAGAACCACCCCGGAACACTTGTTGTTGTTACCTCGGACCACGAGACAGGTGGTCTTTCTATAGTTAGCTCGGATGCCGATTTCAACCTTGCGGAGCAGGGTATAGAGTATCGTTGGAGCACTGGTGGCCATAGCGCTACAATGGTGCCCGTATATCTATATGGCACTGGCGCTGAGTTGATCAATGGCGTTATGGAGAATGCCGATCTTGGTGCTAAGCTCAAGCGTATTATTGCTGAGTAGTGCTATATTCTTCCACTCTCAAAGAGGCGTGTTTGGCGGTGTAGGCGCACTGCGGTGAGGAGTGCTGCGCTGCTAAGACCCACAATAAGACCGATCACCAGACCCTCGCATCCCATGCCGAAGTGGTAGGCCAAAGCCGCACCTACGGGGATGTTGAGCAGAAGGTATGAGTAGGTGACAATAGGCATGATAATCTTGACATCCTGCATGCCTCGCATCATGCTTATGGATAGACCCTGTATAGCATCCGAGAATTGATATATGGCGATGAGCAACATCAGGTCGCTGGTGAGCATCACCACCGAGGAGTTGTCGGTGAATATCTCGGCTATGGGTGTGCGTAGCGTGACAAACACCGTAGCCATGATGAGTGCCCAGATGAGTCCTAAGTGGTATGTTGCATTGGTTATGGGGCGTAGCTCATCACGTTGTTTAGCTCCATAGGCGTGTGCCACGACGATGGTAGATGCCGAGCCTATGGCCACGGTAATCATCCATGCTATGTTGGCAATGCTGAACGACACCTGCATAGCACCTGCCGCCTCGGCACCAAACGAGAGTGCGAGTATCGAGGTTAGGATGAAGGCTGCCGACTCCAAGACCATCTGAAACGATATTGGAAAACCTATTGCAAGCATGGCCCTTAGAGAGCGTAGGCGCACCGCACCACGCTCGAAGAATGAACGATAGATGCGCAAGCGTCGCGAGAGGAAGAAGAAGGCTATGATGGCCACCATCTGTCCTATGCGCGATATGAGCGTTGCAAGGCCTGCACCCTCAGCGCCCATGGCCTCCATGCCAAGCTCACCAAAGATGAATACCCAGTTGAGAAATATGTTTATGACGTTGCCACCAAGCGTTATCCACATCGCCACCTTGGTGTTGCCAATACCCTCCATAAACTGCTTTATGGCCAAAAAGAGCATCAGTGGTATGATGCTCCATATAAGCATATCGTAGTAGGGTAGTGCCATTTGAGCTACGGCCTCAACATTCTCCCCATCTCCCGACATCAATGAGCCAAGCTCCCCGATAAAAGGGCGCAGGGCAATAGCTACTATGGTGGCTACAACGCCTATGAGTATGCAGTATAGAAGGCTATTGGCCAGCAGATGTCCCACCTCGCGGCGCTCGCCACGGGCGTAGTGCTCGCCAACCATGGGTGTTATGGCAAGTGCCAGGCCCAGAGCGGCAAGGTATATTAGCAAGAATAGTGAGCCTCCGAGTGATACGGCAGCTAAGGGTACGGGGTCACAGCCTCCATAGTTACCCACCATGGCGGTGTCGGCAAACTGTGTGGTGAGCTGCCCCGCCTGTGCAAGCACAACGGGGAGTGCGAGAGCCAATATGCGTTTATAGTATGGTATGTACCCGCTTAATCTCATCAGTTAACCCACTCTTTATATAACTCCACAAAGATTGAGGCATCACCAACATCTGTGCGTTCGAAGCTTATAGGCTCGGAGATGAACATCTCGCCTACAAAGCCATTCTCATCCTCGGCCATACCGCATATGATATACTCATTGCCGTAGGTGCATAGTGCCCAGTCGGGTGATGATGTGTAGGCGTAGTCTAGTAGGCTCTCGCGTATCTCATCTTCGGTGTACTCCTCAAGTACGTCGCGACGGAAGATATCGAAGTGGAGCGAAGGTGATGGTCGCTCGGTTATTAGCTCCATAGATATGAAGTAGTCGCCGTAGCCAAGCATTGAGGCGTAGTAGGGCTCTAAGTCTGCTACCTCTTTAAGGTCGTAGGCCGTGCAGCGTACCTCGGTGATGTGGTTTGTGCCCTCGCCATCCTCCAGTGTGGTGAAGCGATATAGGAAGAGGTCGGTGGTTGCGGCACCTGCATAGTAGCCATATACGGCCAAGATAAACTCCGTAGCGGGCGGTAGCTGCGAGATATGCTCGCTATATGTGCCCGATAGCTCAAGTGGCGCATACTTCTGCATCACCCACTCCAACTGCTCCTGCTTATCTCCTGCGGGGAGATTCTTTGCATACATCAGCACTGCAGTATAAGTCTCGTCCTTAGAGGGCGTGATGGTAACATCCACAGAACGAGGGCGAATGTTCGAGAACTCAGCTGTGAAGGTCATATCCGAGGCCTCGACACCTCCTGTGTTAAAGTACTTCACAATAGGCTTAGATACGACCATGGGGACATTGCCATCTATGGAGTCGATGGCGTAGATAAGTGCCATATAGCGGTGGTTGGCATTAAGGGTCTTGCTAAATGTCGCTGCACCCTTGTAGCCCAGCTGCTGCATAACCTCCTCGGCGCTAAGCTCCTCGAAGTAGTATAGGTGGTCGGCGATGTAGAAAAAGGCCTCGGCAACCTGCTCCTCGGCAACCTCGCTGAAGGCCATGCCCTGCTCTATGTATCCAGCCTCGCTATCCTCCACAAGCTGCACCATATAGTAGCCCTCCCATGTCGAAGGCTCAATGTTGAAAGTAACCTCGGGGCCCTCGGCTGTGATGTTCACATCGAAGTGCTCCTCACTACGCTCGGGCATTCGCTTATCTATGAGGGCGTAGCTTACTGGGGTCACACACTCATACTCATCTTCACGAAGGTAGATACCATAGGCGTAGATGACATACTCCTTGGCTGGGGATAGGTCTTGCCACACTCTAATCTGTTTGCCTCGTTGAGCAAGTTTGCTTTTGGTTAAAAAATCTTCGAGGCTATCGCCATTAGCTATGTAGCTGTTGTATTGCATAATATCTGCTGCAACAAGCTCCTCGACGTTTGTTATGTTCATGCCCGTTAGGTAGCTCTTCTCGGCCATTGTGACCACGTAGAGCATATCCTCGTCGTGGGGTGTTATTGTCACCTCGCACTCAGAGTAGTCGAGTTTTGTGATATCGAGTGTTAGGTACTCACCCTTTGAGGCCTCCTGACGTACGACAAACTGTGGGGTCTCGGTGGTTGAGATATGGCGTAGCGTGACCACAGCCTCGCGTGGTCTCTCCTGATTGTTAGGCAGCACCCTAAAGCTAATGGTTCCTGCTATGCTATTGTCGATGCCTACTATCCACTCCGCCTCGGTGACGGCAATGGGATTTATGCTGCTGTTGCCCTTGAGGGTGTACTCTATCTCGAAGTCGCCACCAAGTGATGGAGCCTCGATGGTTGTGGGCTTCACGCTGAACGTGGGTGTGCTATCCACCTCTTGATTTGTGCAGGCGAGGGCAAAGATAGCTACGATGGGGATGATGAGTAGTCGAGTCATTTCTACAAGTGTTTTACTACAGGCATTGAGCGCATCACAGGCACCTCGCCATCCTTAGACTCCACGGCGAAGACTATGACCATATACTTCTTATCTGACGAGAGTTGCATGTTGATGCTCTTTTGACCCTTGTAGCAGGTTGTCTTGAGATACTGCTCCACGCTGTAACCACCCTTAATGGCGTTGCGTGCTGTGGTGTAGAAGTTTGTTGCGATGCTCTTTATTGAGTATTCGGTTAGATTCTCTCCATGGGGTGTATAGAGAATGTTGTCTTCGGGTACAATCTGCACGGCGTAGTAGCCATCCCACTTCTCGGGTGTCACGCTAATCATGGCTGTGCCATTCGAGAACGATGTTGAGATGTTGAAGTCTACGTCATACATCGTAGGCATTGGTATGTCTATAATCGAGGTGTGAAGAGGTGTGGTCATGGTGTAGCTGTTGCCACTAAACTCAATGCCATAGCTGTAGATGGTGTATGTGGCACCTGGCTGCATGCCCGAGAACTCGCGCTCGGCATCACCGCTGTAGATGAGCTGTGGCGATACGCGTGACATAAGCTCTTCGAGGGTCATATTGTTGCGTTGCGCCAAGCTTAGGTAGCTCTCCATTTCGTTGGCTACGAACACTGCGCCGTCGGTAATACCTGTCTGCTTGAAGTACTCCGAGTCGATGATGTTAGCCATGTATGGACGCTGCTTGTTGCGTGGTGAGTACTGCACCTTGCAACTCTTGTAGGTTACGTTCGACACGCTGAATTTGAAGTCGTTTAGTGGCTGCTTATCCTGGATGATGTAGACACGCTGAGGCTTATCCATGCCTTGATAGTTAACGGTCACAAAGCCCATGCGCTCCTCCGAAACATTGCTTTCAGCGACATGAATAATAAACTTGCTGTTGTCAACCTGGCCTGGTGTGATCCAGTCGACGTTTGACTCTATCTCGGGCTTTACACCCTTTACAGGGTTGGTAACACCGTAGTATATGGCTATGTCGCCGCCATCGCCCGTGAGGTTGAGCTCGTAGGTGTCAAGCACCACAACGGGAGGGTTGTTAGGGTCTATCTCCACGGGAGTGTCACAGCCTACAAATAGTGTAGATAGAGCTGCAACAAGCATTAATGTTAGGTTGTTAAGTCTCTGCATATATCTTCGCTTCGTTGTGTTGTTATTGTATTCTATTCTTCTCTTTGGCCCTTTAGAAGAAGCCCTTGGCTAAGCCACCCTCACCTGTCTCCTTATAGATTGATGGGAGGTCGTGGCCCGTCTGCTTCATCACTGCTACTACACGGTCGAACGATACACGGTGGAAACCGTCGGTGTACATCGAGTAGAGGTTGGCATCGAGGGCTCGTGCTGCGGCGTAGGCGTTGCGCTCGATACATGGTATCTGCACAAGACCACATATAGGGTCACAGGTCATGCCCAGATGGTGCTCCAAGCCCATCTCTGCGGCATACTCAATCTGCGCTGGCGAGCCACCAAAGAGCTGGTTAGCAGCAGCTGCGGCCATGGCACAGGCTACGCCCACCTCACCCTGGCAGCCTACCTCAGCACCCGATATCGAGGCGTTGTGCTTCACGATGTTACCAATAAGTCCTGCTGTGGCTAAGGCACGACATATGCGCATCTCCGAGAACTCGCGAGTCTTCCATAGATGGTAGAGTACGGCAGGCAGTACGCCCGAAGAGCCACAAGTGGGGGCTGTTACGATGCGACCTCCCGAGGCATTCTCCTCGCTCACGGCCAAGGCGTATGAGAAGATAAGACCTCGTGACTGCAGACTCTGCTTGTAGCCCGAGGCACGCACATTATAGCGCATGGCACGTCGTGCAAGGTGCAGTGGTCCAGGTATTACACCGTCGGTCTCGATGCCTCGCTCCACGGCCTCGCGCATCACACGCCACACCTCGCTGAGGAAGTCCCAAATCTCCTTGCCCTCGTGCATCTCGACATACTCCCAAAATGTACGGCCGTTGTCGCGACACCACTTTAGGATGTCGCTAAGGTTGGTGTCGGGGTATATATCCTGGCTCTCGCATGAGGGGTTGCCCTCCTCGGCAAGAGCTCCTCCTCCCACGCTGAATACCACCCAGTTATCGGTTACGTTGCCCGATGAGTCGAGGGCCTCGAAGCGCATGCCGTTGGGGTGGAAGGGTAGGAATATGGATGGCTCCCAGATGATATCTACCTTGCCATGAGGTGTAAGGGTGTCGAGGATGGCGACATCCGTAAGGTGGCCCTTGCCTGTTGCGGCAAGGCTTCCGTATAGAGTAACTCTAAATGAGTTGCATGTGTCGTTGCGTTGCTGGAATAGCTCGGCGGCACGGCGTGGAGCCATGGTGTGGCTACTCGAAGGGCCTGTGCCTATGCGGTATAACTCCTTAATGGTCTTCATTATCTTCTTTCTTAAGTATTACCTTGGCCACAAAGGTAACTATTTTTGGCAATAGCTTATATTAATTTCGTAGAAATTTAATATATTTGTACGTTAATACTGCGACCTAACCTATGGCAACACTCTACTTCCATATCCCCTTCTGTAAGCGAATATGCTCATACTGCGACTTCTATAAGGTGGGCGCCGTGGAGCTGCTACCTCGTGTTGTGGAGATGATGCATAGGGAGCTGGACGAGCGTCAGGACTATTTGCACTCCAAGAGCCTCACGTCTATCTACTTTGGTGGCGGTACACCCTCGTTGCTCAACCCCGAAGATATCGAGGAGCTTATCGCCCATGCTCGAAGGCTCTTCGATTGCTCGGCTGTTGATGAGATTACGATTGAGGCTAACCCCGATGACCTTACTGATGAGTATGTTAAGTGTCTGGGTATGACCTCGGTAAATCGTGTGAGTCTTGGCGTTCAGTCATTCGATGATAGGGTGCTTCGTTTTATGAATCGAAGACATAGTGCCGAGGATGCTGAGCGCGCCGTGGAGCGACTTCGAGGTGTGGGTATTGTTAACCTATCGATAGATATAATCTTTGGTGTCGCGGGCTTTGGCGAGGAGCATCTTATGGAGAGTCTGCGTCGCGCTATTGCCCTCGATGTAGGTCATATCTCGGCCTATCATCTAACCATCGAGGAGCGCACACGACTAGGCCTACTTATGCGCAAAGGTGAGTATGTACCCATTAGTGAGGAGCTCTCCGAGGAGGAGTTCCTTGCGGTGCATAATGCCCTTGTAGGTGCGGGGTATGACCACTATGAGGTGTCGAATTTCGCTAAGCGAGGCTGTCGTGCTAAGCACAATTCGGCATATTGGAGTGGTGTGGAGTATCTCGGTATTGGCGCTGGTGCACACTCCTTCTCCAGAGATAATCGCACATGGTGTGTATCTACGGCCAAGGAGTATAGTGAGGGTTGTTTCCATTTTGAGGATGAGGTGCTTAGCGAGCAGGATCACATCAACGAGTATGTCATGACACAACTCAGAACGTCGAATGGCGTAGATCTGGAGTTCGTGGCAGAGAGATATGGTGAGGGCGAGGCTCAGCGTCTGCTACGCTCGGCGAAGCCATGGCTTGAGAGCGGTGCAGTGAGGCAAGCGGCCAATCGTCTGGTTATACCCTCGGATAAATTCCTACTCTCAGATGCAGTAATTGAGTCATTATTTGCATAAATATTTTGCATATAAAAAAATATTTTGTAACTTTACTATTCGAAAGGTTACATATCTTGGGATAATTCCACACATCTTGATTACAGGTAGCTGATAGTCAAGATGTTATAAGTGTAATTGTGTGCAAACAAAACTATAAACAAATATAAATTATGTCAGGACTAAAATTCGACAAGCGTGAATTGGGTAACTTGGAGTACTCGCTCGATAGAGAGATGCTTGCGACGGATCGTCGTGGTGGCTATATGAGTACAACCATTGTGTGCTGCAACACACGCAAGTATCACGGTTTGATGGTAGCACCCATTGACCAAAGCGATCGCACATACGTTCTATTATCGTCGCTCGACGAGACTATCGTGCAGCACGACCAGTCGTTCAACCTTGCGCTACATCGCTTCGATGGCGTCTATGAGCCTCGTGGTCACAAGTATATCACCGACTTTGAGTACACCCCAACACCTACGCTCACCTATCGTGTGGGTGGCGTGATCTTGAAGAAGGAGTTGTTGTGGATACACCATCGTACACAGCTAATGATTCGCTATACGCTTGTTGATGCTCACTCCGATACCAAGCTACGCCTGCGTCCTTTGTTGGCCTTCCGCGATAAGCACGCCTTGTCGAAGGCTAATATGGATGCCGATGGTAGAGCATACCCAATCGCTCATGGCGTTAAGAGCCGTCTTTATGAGGGTTTCCCATGGCTCAATATGCAGCTCAATAAGGCAGACTTTGAGTTTATAGCTGCCCCCGATTGGTACTATAACTTCGAGTATACAAAGGAGCTTCGTCGTGGCTACGAGGGTCATGAGGATTTGTTGACAACGGGATATTTTGAGTTCGACATCAAGAAGGGCGAGAGCGTGATTATCTCTATCGCTACCGAGCCTATGAACTCGGCCGAGGAGATTACCGAGGCCTATGAGACATCGTTGGCTCGCCGCACACATAAGATCGACTTCCTAAGCTGCTTGGAGCACTCGGCACGTCAGTTTGTCATCCGTCGTGGTGAGCGTGCGGAGGTCGTTGCCGGCTACCCATGGTTTGGTCCATTCATGGAGGATACCTTCATGGCACTGCCAGGCCTCACTCTTACACAGGGACACAAGGAGGACTGCCTTGCCGTTCTCGACACTGCGGTGCGAGATATCGAGGAGAGTGGTCTCTTGGAGGGTCGCTATGTGCCACCTACCATCGATGCTCCACTATGGCTATACTACACCCTTCAGCAGCTTGAGGGCCACCTAACGCAGAAGGATATATGGGCTAAGTATGGCTCGGTGATGAAGGGTATCCTTGAGGCATATCGTGCAGGCTTCTATGCCGACATACGCCTCCACGATAATGGCCTCGTTTGGGCGTGGGCCGACCGTCCATTGACATGGATGGGTACCATGGTCGATGGTCATGCGTTGACACCTCGTCGTGGCTACCCCGTAGAGCTCCAGGCGTTGTGGTATAATGCCGTGTCGTATACCCTTGCACTCGCTAAGAAGCAGGGTGATAAGGAGTTCGTAAAGGCGTGGAAGGATATTCCTGAGCGTACCAAGGCATCATTTATAGAGAAGTTCTGGTTGGAGGAGGAGGGCTACTTGGCCGACTATGTTAACTACGACGAGCAGAACAGATATATCCGTTGTAACATGGTTGTGGCGTGTGGTCTCGACTATAAGATGCTTAGCGAGGAGCAGCAGGTACGTACGCTTCAGACCGTCCAGAACCACTTGTTAACACCTCGTGGTGTGCGTACATTGTCACCACGTAACATATACTATAAATCGAACTACAACGAGGATCAGCGCTCACAGGATTTGGCATCGCGCAATGGCTCGGCGTGGATATGGCCTCTATACTTCTATGTTAAGGCCTGCTTCGACATTGCTGGTGAGAAGTATCTCGCTGATGCTAAGAAGATCCTCGAGGCCTTCGACGAGGAGTTGCAGTCGAAGTGCGTAGGCTCCATCTCGGAGCGTTTCGAGGGTGATCCCCCACACGGTCCACGAGGCTCAGTGTCGCATGCTACGTCTGTGGCTAGTCTGTTGAGCATCAATGCTCTTATTGCCAAGTACGAGCCAAAGAAGCCTGCTCGCAAGAGTTGTAAGAAGAGCGCTCCTGAGGCTGAGGCTAAGGAGGAGAAGCCAAAGCGTAAGTGTGTACGCAAGAGTGTTAAGAAGTAAAAACGTAAAAATATATAGAGTATGAGAGTCTTAATGTTCGGTTGGGAGTTCCCTCCCCATATCGCTGGTGGTCTGGGTACCGCCTGCTATGGTATGACACAGGGTCTGGCTCGCAACGATGTGGAGGTTATCTTTGTGATGCCCAAGGCGTCGGGCGACGAGGATCAGAGCTTTGTTAAGGTTGTCAAT
This sequence comes from Alistipes sp., assembly GCA_045647535.1. Taxonomy (GTDB): domain Bacteria; phylum Bacteroidota; class Bacteroidia; order Bacteroidales; family Rikenellaceae; genus Alistipes. The sequence goes on along the minus strand of JAZRMM010000003.1, from coordinate 27,427 downwards.
GCCAGCGATATTGAGGCACACTATTGTGACTCAAGCATTGAGGGTGCTGAGGATATAATGCGCAAGATTTCGTTTATCCATATCGATTCGAATATGGTGCCCTATATCTCGCCTGAGGAGTGGGCTACCTATCGTGAGGGTTATGAGCGCACAGGTAAGAAGTTTTGGGAGCGTAAGGGTGATAGCTGGACACAGCGTTACACCTTCTCGGGTAAGTATGGTGCAAACATCATGGAGGAGGTCGCTCGCTATGCTGTTGTTGCTGCCGAGGTGGCACGTCAGCTTGAGGGTCAGTTCGATGTTATCCACGCCCACGACTGGTTGACATACTTCGCTGGTGTCGCTGCTAAGCAGGTGTCGGGTAAGCCACTCGTTGTGCATATGCACGCTACGTCGTTCGACCGCTCGTCGAGCGATAATATCGATACTCGCGTCTACGACATTGAGCGTCGTGGTATGGAGGCTGCCGACATGGTTATCGCCGTGTCGAACCTTACACGCAATATCGTCATCGACAAGTACCATATCGCTCCAGAGAAGGTTGTGGCTGTGCATAATGCTGTGCAGTTTGCCGAGAATGACAATCCTCTACCTAAGCGAGGTGTCGACGATAAGATTGTCACCTTCCTTGGTCGTATCACCTTCCAGAAGGGTCCCGATTACTTCATCGAGGCAGCAGCCAAGGTGTTGGCGCGTGTGCCTAACGTACGCTTCGTAATGGCGGGCTCGGGCGATATGATGAACCACTGTATTCGTCGTGCTGCGCAGCTCGGTATCTCGGATCGTTTCCACTTTACGGGCTTCCTTAAGGGCGACGATGTGCAGAAGATGTTCCAGCTCTCGGATGTATACATCATGCCATCGGTGTCGGAGCCTTTCGGCATCTCACCTCTGGAGGCTATGCGCTCTAATGTGCCTACCATCATCTCGCACCAGAGTGGTGTGGCCGAGGTCTTGGACTATGCCATCAAGGTGAACTACTGGGATGTAGATGCTATGGCCGATGCAATCTATGGTCTTATCTCATATCCAGCTCTTGCTAAGATGTTCTCGGAGAAGGGTATGGAGGCGGTTAACACCCTCAAGTGGTTCAATGCCGCTATCAAGATCAAGGATGTATACCAGCAGGCTATCGACAAGAGTAATAAATAAAAAACGAATATATATATGAAGACTGTTTGTTTATATTTTCAGGTGCATCAGCCCTGGCGTTTGAAGACCTATCGTTTCTTCCAGATGGGCAACGACCATAACTATCTCGATGACTTCACCAATCGTGCTATCATGCAGAAGATTGCGCGCGAGTGCTACCTTCCTATGAATGCCCTCTTGTTGAGTCTTATCGAGGAGAATAAGGGTGCTGTCAAGTGTTCGTTCTCTATCACTGGCTCGGCTATCGAGCAGTTTAAGGCATATGCCCCCGAGGTGTTGACATCGTTCAAGCGCCTTGCTGAGACTGGCTGCGTGGAGTTCCTTGGCGAGACATACTCACACTCACTCTCTTCGCTCTTTTCGGTTGAGGAGTTCAAGAATGAGGTTAAGCTCCATTCGGCAATGCTTAAGGAGGAGTTTGGCGTTAAGCCTACAGCCTTCCGTAACACCGAGCTTATCTACTCTGACGATATAGCCAAGGCTGTTGAGGGTATGGGCTTCAAGACTATGTTGGCTGAGGGTGCTAAGCATATCCTTGGTTGGAAGTCGCCTAACTTCGTATATACCGATGCTAACGATAATAAGCTTCGCCTCTTGTTGCGCAACTATAAGCTCTCGGACGATATCGCCTTCCGCTTCTCTAACGAGGGTTGGTCGGAGTGGCCATTGACCGCCGATAAGTTCGCATCGTGGGTAGCATCGGAGAATGGAGATGTTGTAAACCTCTTCATGGACTATGAGACCTTTGGTGAGCACCAGAAGGCATCTACCGGCATCTTCGACTTTATGAAGGCTCTGCCTCAGGCTCTGCTCGCTACAGGTGAGGTTGAGTTTGCTACCGTTAGCGAGGCATCTAAGCGCTTGCAGCCTGTGGCTGTTTTGCACTGCCCATATGCTATGTCGTGGGCCGATGAGGAGCGCGATGTTACCGCATGGTTGGGTAACGACCTTCAGAACGAGGCATTCCAGAAGTTGTATGCCTTGGCTCCAAAGGTTAAGAAGGCTAAGAACAAGGACTTCGACTATGTATGGCACTTCATGCAGAACTCCGATCACTTCTACTATATGGCAACTAAGTGGTTCTCGGATGGCGATGTTCACTCATACTTCAACCCTTATGGCTCGGCATACGAGGCGTTCATCAACTATATGAATGTGCTCTCGGACTTCGATATCGAGCTTACTAAGGTGGCTGAGAAGTAGTAGGTCAGTAGGCTATCACCCTGCGGCAGTAGGGTAACATAATATGCGTTAGGGGCGACTGTGGGTCGCCCCTATTTTTGCCCTGTAACCCTCACAAAACACCATCTGAAGTCAATCTTATGTGCACGCCTCATAGATATAATTTCGAAACATTTTAGGTAATCACAATAAAAAGCATTAACTTTGCGATGTTATAGCCATAAATAGATGACGCTATGAAAAAGATACTTGAGATAAACTTCGAGCACTACGCCTCAATCGACGAGATGAACGACCTCGATAGAGCCCTTGTGCATGAGGCTGAGGAGGCCACAGCCACGGCTAACGCCCCTCACTCAAACTTCCATGTTGGTGCTGCTGTGCGTCTGCGAAGCGGCCGTACGCTCCATGCTTCGAATTTCGAGAGCGAGGTATACCCTGCGGGACTCTGTGCTGAGCGCTCGTTGCTCTTCTATGTCGAGGCAAACTATGCTAATGACCCCATCGAGGCCTTGGCCATTGCCTCTAATCCCTCGGAGAGGGAGTGTTACCCTTGTGGCCAGTGTCGCCAGGTGATTGTCGATGTGGAGCGTAGACAGAAGTCTCCAATTCGTGTGATTATGTCGGGCGCAGGTACTGCATCGGTAGTAGCCTCAGCTGAAACCCTGTTGCCCTTTACTTTTAAGTTGTAATATGTTTACTATTAACGATATACTTTACGAAGACAACCACCTCATCATCGTCAATAAGCATGTCGGTGACTTGGTGCAGAGCGATCCCGATGGTACGGAGGCCATAGAGGATCAGATTAAGGCGATGATTAAGATTCGTGACCACAAGCCTGGAGCAGTGTTCCTTGGCGTGGTGCACCGCATCGACCGCCCCGTGAGTGGAGCCGTAATCTTTGCTAAGAGCTCTAAGGCGTTGGCTCGCCTCAACGAGATGATACGCAACAAGGAGATTAAGAAGACCTACTGGGCAATTACTGAGGAGCGTCCCAATGAGGAGGTTGGTGAGTTGCGCCACTGGATAGCACGCAACGCCAAGACCAATCGCTCGCACGCCTATCAGCGCCCCAAGGGCGATGCCAAGGAGGCGATACTCAACTATAGGGTGCTTGCCGCATCTACGAACTACACACTCGTGGAGGTGGACCTCAAGACGGGTCGCCACCATCAGATACGTGCGCAGCTCTCGGCCATTGGTTGCTCTATCAAGGGCGACTTGAAGTATGGTGCTAAGCGCTCGAATAAGGATGGAGGCATCTCGCTACACTCGCGCTGTGTGGAGTTTGCCCACCCCGTAGGTGGTAAGCCTGTGAGAGTTGTGGCCCCAGCGCCCAAGGGCGATGGCCTATGGTCGTTCTTCGAGGAGACTCAGCAGTAGGCTATGCGACTACTTATTCAGCGTGTTACCGAGGCCCGTTGTCATATAGCGGGCGAGGTGTTTAGCCAGATAGGCAAGGGTTTAGTTGTCCTTGTTGGTGTGGGGCACGACGAGACTTCGGAGGATTTGGAGTGGCTCACCAAGAAGCTCGTGCAGCTACGCATCTTCGATGACGAGGCAGGAGTTATGAATCTCTCGGTCCAGGATGTTGAGGGTGATGTTATGATTGTAAGCCAGTTTACGCTTCATGCCCTAACCAAAAAGGGTAACCGCCCCTCATGGATAAAGGCTGCACCCGAAGAGATATCTAAACCGATATATGAGGCCTTTGTCTCAAAGGTTGAGGAGGCTCTTGGTCGTAGCGTGGCTACGGGAAGCTTTGGTGCCGATATGAAGATAGAGTTAACCAACGATGGCCCTGTGACCATATGGATAGATTCGAAAAATAGAGAATAGAATGAAGAGATTTTTCTACGTTATAACCCTTGTGTTGCTCCTTGTCGGTTGCGAGAAGGAGGTAGATTTCATCTGCCGTGTGGTGGAAGTCGATGTGGAGAGTGTCACAGAGACCTCGGCTACAATCACGGCTACGGTGCATGCCTCAGACTATGGCGCTATTGAGCGTATGGGATTTATGGTTAGTGCCAATGGCGCTACAGAGGATATGTATCCTACGAATGTTGGTCGTATAATAGAGTTGCAGCTCAATGAACTTAAGCCTGGAACATCATATACCTATCGAGTTGTAGTCTACGCTAATGGCGATAGTTGGTTGCTCGAGGGTGGCTCGTTTAGTACCTTGGATATTGGCGATGAGCCAGAGCCAGAGCCAGAACCAGAACCAGAACCAGAGCCAGAACCAGAGCCCGAACCCGAGCCTGAACCCGAGCCCGAGCCCGAGCCCGAACCATCAGTTGGTAGTACCTATCGTTCAGGCTGGTATGAGTTGCCCATAGAGGTGGATGCCAACAAGGATGGTCGTGACGATAGCAACTCGACATACTACTACGCCCACCATATTTGTGGTGGCACGGAGCAGAATGCCCAGCATAATGGCAAGGCTCGTAACTACTCTGTGTGCTTCTCATCGGAGCACCACTGCCCCGTATGGGTAGCAGCGCCACGCCACTCGATGTACTCGGGCTCGGCAAAGCGCACCGACGCCTACACCCAGGACCCAAAGATCCCTTCAGAAATTCAGTATAAGAAGAAGGATGCCGATAGCGGATGTAACAATGGCCATATGCTTGGCTCGGCGGAGCGTACATCGTCAACCGAGACCAATAGACAGGTGTTCTACTTCTCTAACATAGCACCTCAGTACTCCGACACATTCAACACAGGTGGTGGCGCATGGAACAACCTTGAGGATCATATCGATGGCCTTGTGTGCGGCGATACATTGTACACTGTTATTGGTTGCTACTTCGACACCTACACCGATAAGTATGGTAATACAGGAACACCCAAGAAGATATCGTTTGGCGGTCGCTCGGATGTATCACGCCCAACGATGTTCTACTACGCCTTGTTGCGCACAAAGAGTGGTAACATGGGTAAGAGTGTGAAGGATTGTTCGGCATCAGAGTTGCAGTGTGCGGCCTTTGTAATCTGCCACGAGCAGGATAAGGGTCACAAGCCACAGGCTAAGGATATTATCTCTATCGAGGAGTTGGAGAAGCTCACAGGCTTCACCTACTTCGAGAATGTACCTAATGCCCCTAAGAGTACTGTAAATTCATCGGATTGGCTATAATTAGTATATAGATATGTTAATAGCACTACAGAAACGCAAGGAGAATATCGCCGAGTATATCCTCTACCTATGGCAGGTTGAGGATTTGCTTCGTGCGTTGCAGTTTAGCCCCGAGGCTATATATACCACACTTGTGGCACGTATTGAGGGTGCCGATGAGCAGCAGAAGGAGAATATCTTTAACTGGTATATGCAGATTGTGGAGCTCCTCAAGAAGGAGGGCAAGGAGAAGCAGGGACATATAGACCATACCCTGCACCTTGTTGCCGACCTGCACAACCTTCATCTTCAGCTTATGAAGCTCCCCGTGGGCGAGCATTATCGTATGACCTACTCGCGCTTGGCTCTTGAGCTGCCACGTCTGCGTACGATTATGGATAACGACGATATTAGCGATACGGAGCTATGCTTCAGAGCGCTATATGCCGCCATGCTCTACCGCATAAAGGGTGGTGGAGAGCGAGCTATCGAGGATACATTGGCTGTGGTGTCGCCCGCAGTGGGTGAGCTTGCAGCGCTCCACGGCAAGATCGAACGTGGTGAAATAAACCTCTTCGAGGACTAAGAGGGGGGAGAAGAGAGACTTTTTTATAATAAATATAGGTAAAAGAGGACGAAAAGTGGTGTTGAGAAAAATATTTTTGGAGAATTGTTTGCAATTAAAAAAAAACGTTGTACCTTTGCACCTCGCGGATGAAGCGTTAATTATGGTTAACGACACCGCAGTAAGTTAATACGGAACAAAAACAATAAAAACAGATACGACTATGGCAATGAAAAGAACTTATCAGCCTTCTCGTCGCAAGAGAATCAACAAGCACGGTTTCCGTCAGAGAATGGCTACAGCCAATGGCCGCAAGGTTTTGGCAGCACGTCGCGCAAAGGGTCGCAAGAAGTTGACTGTATCAGACGAGGCAACATTCAAGTACAACTAGTCTTTGCGACGTAGCCTAATGGGCAGAGATAACGCAGGTAACATCGGTTGCCTGCGTTTTTTCTTTTTGCGGGTTATTGTTATCGCAGTGTGCCGATGCGCGGAGCGCTAAGACGGGTTGGGGTCGGTGGGTTCTGGTGGGTTCTGATGTGGAGAGCGGAACATTATCGCAGTATGTCATCCTGAGCGGAGCGAAGGATCTCATACGCGACGGCAGACTGATGTCTGCTTCGCTTAACGCCCATCTTGGGGCTCCCTTAATGGGCTGCACAATGCCTTCGTGCGCAGAGCATACCCTAGAGGGTGTCCTCCCTTTGTTTCCCATGCCCACTGATGCAAGCATCGGGGCATAGCCAACAAAAAAGTCCCCAATCTTACGATTGAGGACTCTGCTTACTCAGCATTGTCGGGATGACAAGATTCGAACTTGCGACAACACGCCCCCCAGACGTGTACTCTAACCGGGCTGAGCTACATCCCGTTTGCGTTTTGCGGTGCAAAGATAATAATAAATTTTCATTATGTGCAACTAAACGATAAAAAAAATGTAACTTTGTGTCGTGAAACTGAGACCTCTATTCATATCGCTAATAGCTACAATCTTACTCTGTGTAGGTTGTGTGTTGCCGGGCAAACGTTCGGCCGAGGAGCTCATGTCCAAGGCCCATGTGGGCTACACTCCTGACTATGCCCAAGGCTTCGAGATTCTCGAGCAGGAGGATAATATTATTATACGAGTGACCCAGCCATGGCAGGGGGCAGATGTCGAGGAGCAGACGCTTGTTATATTTGCTGATGAGGCGAGTGCCGAGGGGTATGAGGGGGAGTATATCGTTGGCCCAGCCGAGCGAGTGGTGTGTATGTCTACCAGCCATATAGCCCTGCTTGATGCTATAGATAGGGTGGATGCCGTTGTTGGTGTCTCGGGTAAGCAGTACGTGATGAACGAGAGAGTGGCAACCAATCCTCAGGTGCGCGATGTAGGCTACGATAGTAACCTCGATTATGAGGCGCTGTCGATGCTTCGTCCCGATCTCGTGCTTATGTATGGCGTGACGGCTGAGGATAGCGGCGTGACGGCGAAGCTGCGTGAGTTGGATATACCATACCTCTACCTTGGTGACTATGTCGAGGAGTCGCCCTTGGGTAAGGCAGAGTGGCTAGTCTGCGTGGCCGAGATTATGGGGTGCCGAGAGCGTGGTATAGAGCGTTTCAATAACATCGTAGAGCGTTACAACGATATACGCTCATCTATAATGCCAGATATATATCGTCCAAAGGTTATGGTCAACCTTCCGTATCAGGATGTGTGGTCTATGCCATCGGACTATAGCTATATGGTACAACTTATCGAGGATGCTGGCGGCAGCTATATATATAAGGGTAGAAATAGGTCTACAGCCTCAGTGGGCATAAGCCTTGAGGAGGCCTACCACCTTGTGTCGTCTGCCGACATATGGCTCAATGTGGGTCAGTGTAACACGATGAGTAGCCTGCTGGAGGCGGCGCCGCACTTCATGGAGTGCGACGTAGTTAAGCAGGGTAGGGTGTATAACAACAATAAGCGTCGTGGCCCTGCTGGTGGCAGCGATTTCTGGGAGTCGGCGATAGTGCGGCCCGATATTGTCCTTCAGGATCTTGTGAGCATCATGCGTGGTCGTGGCGATAGCCTCTACTACTACCACTGCTTGGGTGGCGCTGTCGAGCCCTTTGTTTCAGAGGATGGTTCTATGTTTTCAGATGCCAAGGCTGACTCAACAGGGCGAAAGCGTGATGGCGAGGGCTCATTGCTATGGGGCTTCGTACTCCTTGCCCTCCTTGCCATGTGGGTGGTCTATGCCATAGTCTCGATAGTTCGCGGTATGACATGGCGCTACACTATGCTTATCGTGACACTTGTCCTGCTTCTTATCCTCTTGGCTCTTGCCGACCTGCTCATAGGTAGCAGCTCCATCCCCTTGTCGGATGTATGGGCAGCGCTGTCGGGTGGCGATACAATGACGGAGTATGCCGTTATTGTCAATAAGCTACGCCTTCCTAAGGTCATCGTAGCCATAGCTGCGGGTATGGCTCTGGCGGCCAGTGGTCTTCAGATGCAGACTCTCTTCCGTAACCCTTTGGCTGGCCCATACGTCTTGGGTATCAATGCCGGTGCGAGCCTCGGCGTGGCGCTCTTTACGCTCGCTGCACCCATGATGGGCGCCGTAGCTGGATCATGGCTTATGGATATGGGAGTTACGGCCATGGCGTGGATAGGCTCGGCAGTGATACTGCTACTTATGATGGTGGTGTCACGCAAGATAAAGAATATCAATGTCATACTCATCATGGGTATGATGCTTGGCTCGGCAATATCTGCCGTTGTGGGCATACTGCAATATATGGGTACTGATGAGTCGCTTAAAACCTTCGTGGTGTGGACCATGGGCTCGCTCTCTACTGTCACTCTCGACGATCTTACGATACTTGTGCCTACGATTGTTGTGGGTCTTGCCCTCGCCATTGTTGCCTCCAAGTCGCTCAATATGCTACTCCTTGGCGAGAACTACGCTCGCACCATGGGTCTCAATATAAGGTTCTCACGCACGATAATATTCCTATCTACGACGCTCCTGGCAGGAACCGTAACGGCATATTGTGGCCCTATAGGCTTCATCGGCCTTGCCATGCCGCACCTTGCGCGCATGACCTTCCGCACGGCAAACCATAATATTCTTATGCCTGCGACAATGCTCTGGGGTGCTATATCAATGCTACTTTGCTGCGTAGTCTGCGATGTTGTGGCGCATAGCGGCATCATGCTCCCAGTGAATACCATAACATCGCTCCTGGGCATACCTATCATCATTATTGTAATCTTCCGTAATCGTAACCGCCAATGATAGAACTTAGGGATATAACCCTCGCATACGGCGAGCGTAGGCTTATCAGTGGTGCCTCTACCCGCTTTGTGTGTGGTACGATGGTGGCTCTGTTGGGACGTAATGGTACGGGTAAGAGTACACTCTTGCGTGCCATGTCGGCGTTGGGCAATGTGCAGCAGGGTGAGATATTTATTGATGGCTGTGAGATTGGTTCACTCTCGGCCTCGCAGCTCTCGCGTCTTGTGGCCTTTGTGAACACCGAGCGTATAGATGTTGAGGCTCTTACGGCCCACGACCTCGTGGCTATAGGACGCTCGCCATATACAAATTGGATGGGACATCTCACTGAGGCTGATGAGGAGGCTGTGATGCGAGCTATGACCATTGCGGGTGTTAGCGATATGGCCGCCCGTAGGGTAGATACCATGTCGGATGGCGAGTGTCAGAGGGTGATGATTGCTCGTGCCTTGGCTCAGGATACTCGTGTGATACTCCTTGATGAGCCTACAGCCTTTCTTGACCTTCCCAATCGCTATGAGCTATGTATGCTTCTTAGACGCCTGGCTCATGACGAGGGCAAATGTGTTATATTCTCTACCCATGAGTTGGATATAGCTCTCTCTCTGGCAGATAGCATAGCCCTTGTGGATACGCCACACCTGGTTCATCTGCCTACCGATAAGATGATAAAATCGCAAAATATTGAGCGTCTTTTCGACACCCAGTATGTATCGTTTGATGCTGATACTAAGTCTATTAGACTCAATATAAAGTAGGAGTGTTGGTCACAACCTCTACAATTTTTGAAAAAGATTTTGCCAAATAGAAAATTTTGTCTACCTTTGCACCGCTAATTTGCTCTTTATACTAAGAGCTTTAGTGGTTTGGTCCGTTCGTCTATCGGTTAGGACACAAGATTTTCATTCTTGAAAGACGAGTTCGACTCTCGTACGGACTACTCTTGGCGTGTTACATCATGCGATGTAGTGCGTGCGGTTAACAATATTTTAGGAGCGGGCAACAGCCTATCCGACAGCGGCTACGGTCGTAAAAGAGCCTCCGCAGGCTATAGCAACTTTTGAGTTGTAGCGGAAGAGTTAGAGATTAAAACATAAAAGTAAAAAATAAAGAATTAAAACTATGGCAAACCACAAGTCATCGAAGAAGAGAATTCGTCAGACTCTTACAAAGCGTGCACACAACCGTCTTTACCACAAGACAACTCGTAATGCAGTTAAGTCATTGCGCAACACTACTGAGCGTAGCGCAGCTGAGGCACTTTTGCCTAAGGTAAGCTCAATGTTGGATAAGCTTGCTAAGCATAACATTATCCACAAGAACAAGGCAGCTAACCTTAAGAGCTCACTTGCATTGCACGTTAACGCATTGTAATCAGATGCTTTAGAGTGATGTCCGTCTCGAAAGAGACGGACTTTTTTGTTTTATACCCATCGCGCCACTCCTCCCCCTTAGGACATATCCTAATTGAGGCTATGCTCTCTGTCTGCGTGTGGCGATATAGGCAATAAGTAGTGTGACGCAGAGGGTCAGAGCCTCGGCAAGGGGCATAGCTAACCAGATACCAGGTATGCCTAAGAGCGATGGTAGCAGAACGAAACATGGCACCACAAAGACTACGCCTCGAAGTATCACAATGAGTGTTGCGCGCCATACACGCTCGATACTCTGGTAGTAGCCTATGATAGCTATGTTGAGGATGAAGAAGATGATGCCTGTGGCATAGTAGGGGAAGCCCTCAACAGCAATAGCTCCTGCTGTGGTATCGAGGTTTACGAACATGCCAACAAGCAATTCGGGCACGGCGACAAAGAGGAGTGCTACGAAGAGGCCTACGATGAAGGATGTGCGTAGGAGCAGTCGTCGTATCTGGCTAACGTTATCCCAGCGTTGTGCTCCATAGTTATAGCTTATGATGGGCTGTGCCGACTGTGCTATGGAGTTTCCCACGGAGAAGAATAGTGGTGTGTAGTAGCACGATATGCCGAAGGCACTCACTCCATCGTCGCCCAAGTAGTGTGCGAAGACCACATTACCCACATATATGAATATGGCGAGTGAGAGCTCGCCAAGTAGCGACGATAGGCCTATGCGGCACTGATAATATATGTTGCGCAGCGACAACCTAAGACTCTTGGTGCTTATCTTTGGCATCACCGTATGTAGCTTGTGGCTAGGCATTACGAGGTAGCCCAGGGCCATAATACCACCAATAACCATACATATTGCCGTGGCGACACCTGCACCCTTAACGCCCATATTCATAGGGAAGATGAACACCCAGTCGAGTATGGCGTTGAGCACGGCGGGTATTATGTTGCACCACATGGCGTAGCGCGGTGCTCCATCGAGGCGTATGATGAAGAGGCCTATGATGCTAAACATCTCGAACACAAAGCCTGGCATGAGCCATAGCGTATAGTCCATGACGTAGGGGAGGAGTGTAGGTGAGGCGCCCAATGCGGTGATTATCTCCTCGGGATATATTAGTATCACTGCGCAGATTAGTGCCGCTATGAGCGACGATGCCACCAATGCCTGTGTGATATTCAGGCGTGCCACCTTTAGGCGTTGTTGCGCAAGGTGGATGGATGCCACCACCGAGCAGCCAGCGCCCATCATCAGCGCAAGGCCCGACATAAGCAAATATATGGGCACCACGATGTTCACTGCACCCACACCCATGGCACCCACGCCATGTCCTACAATGATGCCGTCGATGGCCGTCATCGCCGACATGGATAGTGTTCCGAGGAGTGTCGGTATGAGTACCTTGCGAAAGGTGGAGCTTATCTGTCCGTTTTCAAAATCTATGGCATCACGCTTCATGTATTGTATGTATATCGCTTTAATATGACAAAGATAGCAACAATTTTGAGTTGGCGACGAGAAAATCAAATAAATTATGTAACTTTGTAGACTCATAAATAATAAGATGTTACTACACGATAAACTAAAGTCATACAATATTATCCTCGCCTCGGCGTCGCCACGTCGTCGTGAGCTGCTCAAGGCCACAGGCATAGGCTATCAGCTTGCCCCTCGTTTTGAGTGCGACGAGGTATATCCCGCAACTATCGCGGTGGAGGATGTTGCTCCCTACCTATCAAGGCTCAAGAGTCTTGCCTACCCCTCGGCGCTTGGGCATAACGATATCCTTATCACGGCTGATACTACGGTGGTCCTTGATAGCGAGGTGCTGGGTAAGCCCAAGGATAGGGATGAGGCGTGTAGTATGATTGCTCGTCTCTCGGGTCGAGAGCATAGGGTGATCACGGGTGTTACGCTACGCATGGCCGATGCTGAACGCACCTTTGCCTCGGTGAGCACGGTGCGTTTCGCTACGCTTACCGACGAGCAGATAGCCTACTACGTGGATAACTTCTCACCTATGGATAAGGCGGGTGCCTATGGCATACAGGAGTGGATAGGCTATGTGGGTATCGAGTCTATCGAGGGATCGTTCTATAACGTTATGGGTCTGCCCATACAGCGTCTATGTCGTGAGCTGGAGTGCTTTATCGAGCGTCTCCCTTCGTGTTACTAACCAACTATAAATCTAACTAAATCAATATTATAATGAAAAGAACACTTTTAACCTTGATGTTGCTCGTGGCAACAACATTTACGGCTGTGGCGGATAAGGGTATGTGGCTCCCTTCGCTCATCTCAAGCCGTATTAAGGATATGAAGCAGAAGGGTTTCAAGCACTCTGCCGAGGATATCTACTCTATTAACAAGGCCTCGATGAAGGACGCTGTTGTGCTCTTCGATGGCGGCTGTACTGGTGAGATTGTATCGGAGAAGGGTCTTCTTCTTACAAACCACCACTGTGGCTACGATGCTATCCAGGCACTCTCTACCGTGGAGCACGACTATCTCACCGATGGCTTCTGGGCTATGAACCACTCGGAGGAGCTATACTGCCCAGGTCTTAAGGTTCATATCTTGGTGCGCATGGAGGAGGTTACCGAGCGTCTTGCTAAGGGTGAGACCAAGGCCGATATCATCGCTAAGGCTGAGGCCGAGGGCGTAGGCTTCCGCGCTTCGGTAGAGTCTATGTACTATGGCAATGAGGCCTACCTCTTCATCTATCGTGAGTTCAACGACGTGCGTCTTGTGGGTACACCTCCAACAACCATTGGTAAGTTCGGCGCCGACAACGACAACTGGATATGGCCACGCCACACTGGTGACTTCTCGGTATTCCGTATCTATGCTAACGAGAATAACGAGCCTGCGGCGTATAGCGCTGAGAACAAACCATATAAGCCTGCACGCCACTTCGAGATATCTACAAAGGGCGTTAAGGAGGGTGACTTCACCATGATCTATGGCTTCCCAGGTAATACTCAGGAGTATATCACCTCGGATGCAGTTAAGTATATCGCTCAGGTATCTGACCCAATTAAGATTGACCTTCGCACACAGCGCCTCGACATCATCGGTGCTGCGCAGGCTAAGTCGTCAAAGACACGTATTCAGTATGCTGCTAAGCAGGCAAACATCGCTAATGCTTGGAAAAAGTGGCAGGGTGAGGTTAAGGGTATTAACCGCCTCGGCACCTATGGTAAGAAGCTTGACTACGAGCGCCGCTTCCGTGAGGATAACCCCGATAAGGCATACCTCCTTGACTCTTTGTCAGCGGCCTATGAGCGTAACTACGAGGGCTACTTCACCTACGAGCTATTCAACGAGTCGCTCCGTGGTATTGAGCTTGCTCAGGTGTCGCGCTTGGCTCTTAGCACAACACTTACTGACGAGCAGAAGATGGAGGCTATCGCACTCTTCTATAAGGATTTCGATGTTAATGTAGACCGTGAGCTTGCCAAGGCGATGATCTCGGCATACTTCGAGCATGCTGTAATCACCTCGGAGACTCTTGAGGCTTTGGTTGCTAAGCATGGTGGTGCTGAGGCCTACGCAGAGTGGCTCTACGACAATACGCAGCTTGGCAGCCTTGAGAGCTTCTCTATGGATGCTGTTAAGAATGATCCTATCACCGAGTTTGTATATGCCATCGAGCCTATCCGCGAGTTCGCCTCAGGATACGCCTATCGTAACTTTAGCAATATCCCCGATATTGAGCGTTGGTTCCGTCCATACGTCAAGTCGCTTATGGAGTGGGATAAGAAGCGTGCCTTCTTCCCCGATGCTAACCTCACACTCCGTGTAGCTTATGGTAAGGTTGCTGGATATGAGTATGCCGATGGCGAGTACCACCTGCCACAGACAACCCTTGAGGGTATCATCGCTAAGGATAACCCCGAGATCTACGACTATAACGTGCCTCAGGCATTGCGTGATGCTTATGCTACTAAGGATTATGGTCGCTGGGGCGTTAACCTCAATGGCAACTATACTGTGCCTGTCTGCTTCATCGCAACAAACCATACTACAGGTGGTAACTCAGGCTCACCAGTCCTCAATGGCAAGGGCGAGCTTATCGGTATCAACTTCGACCGTACATGGCTCTCAACAATGAGCGATATCGAGTTCGACGAGACCCTCTGTCGTAACATCATCTGCGACATCCGCTACGTCTTGTTCGTTATCGACAAGGTTGGTGGTGCTTCATGGCTAATTGACGAGATGCTATAATTTCTTGAGATAAGGCAGATATCTACTTCCGCTAACAAAAAGTCCCGACAATGGGCAGTACGCCAAGTACAGCCCATCGTCTGGATTTTTGCCGAGCGAAAATATCTACAGCCTTCTATCAAGAAATTTCTCGAGATAAGACAGATATCTGTTACTGTTATATGATTATGGCGCTTAGCAGTCTATCGCTAAGCGCCATAATTATTTACCCCCCCCTCTTGTTCTACTGGCAGACCATGTCGATGATAGCCTGAGCACAGAGCTGCGGCTCCTCGATAAAGCCCATGTGTCCTGAGTGGTCGAGCCATGTAACCTTTGCCTGTGGGTGGCGTGCGGCCAACTCCTCGGCAACTTCGTTTGGTATGTAGAAGTCGTGGCGACCAAAAATGAACATGTGTGGCACCTTGGTGGTGAGAAGCACCTCGTTGCGATCCTTACGCTCTATCATGCCTCCGAGTATGGCTATGACACCCTCATCCTCGGTGAGCATGATAAGTTCCTCAAGGTCATCTACATAGTCCTTTAGGCGCTTGACATTATCGGGCGCAAAGCCTGCGTGTGGCACAAGGCGTGCCATGGTGCTCTTCTTGCCAGCCTTCACAAGCTCTATCTCGCGGCGGCGACGGTCGCACTTCTCCTCGCTATCGGCATTAGGCGTAGAGCTGAGTAGGATGACCGAGCGTAGGCGCTCGGGGAACATCTCGCACATGGCCAAGGCGACATAGCCACCCATAGAGTGGCCCACAACGCTATACTCCTTTATACCAAGGTGTTCCATGCTGTTGGCTACACACTCGGCAAGAAACTCCATGGTGTGTACCTCGCCTGTGATGGTTGATATGCCGTGGCCCGGAAGGTCGAGGGTTACCACACGCATGCTCTTGCTGAGCAGTGGCACAAACTCATCCCACACCACCATAGACTCTAAGTAGCCGTGTAGCAGTACTACACACTTCTCGCCACGCTCCGTGTCGGCAACGTGCATAGGCGTATCACCCGCCATTATAAATTTCTCAATCATAGATCATATCAATTTGTCTACAATATTACAAAAAAAATAGTACAAATGCAAGAGTCACGTTCAAAAATCGGCTAAAGTTGAATTTATATTTTGTGAGCACCGAAAAATTTTGTATATTTGGGCGATATATATAGATGCACAAGATGTCACACTTCGAAATAGTAAAGTGCCACGGTTCGGGCAACGACTTCATACTCATCGACACCACAAAGCGTGAGGAGCTGCAGGGTGTTGATTGGTCGGCATTTGCACGTGTGGCATGCGATAGAGAGCGTGGCATAGGTAGCGATGGACTGCTCCTTGTTGTCAGGGGCGAGGATGGTCGCTATGGTATGGATATGCTCAACCCTGATGGTACCCACGCCGAGATGTGCGGCAATGGCATGCGTGCTGTTGCGCGCTACTGCCACGAGCAGGGCTACATCGCCAAGGAGGGTGTCCTCACATCGGGTGGTAGATGCTTTGCAGTGGGTGAGGTGTCGCCCGTAGGCTACGATATTGCAACCTATTCGGTGGATATTGCCATCACCACGCATGGCTCGGCCTTCGCTATGATAGCCCCTGGCGAGAGTCTGGTGGGCGAGGTTATAGAGAAGTTGGATCCAACATTACGATTTACGGCACTCAATTTGGGAAATCCCCATATTGTGGCTTGTGTCGATAACATAGATATGTCGCTATTACAGAGTCTTGGCGAGCGTGTACTTACCCTTACGGATATACTCCCTGAGGGTGTGAATATATCGTTGTACGAGGTGTTGGCCAAGGATCATATCTTTGTGGCGACATACGAGCGAGGTGCAGGCATAACCCTCTCGTGTGGCACGGCCATGACGGCCTCGGCAACAGCTGCGGCGATGCTCGGCTACACCGAGCGAGGCGAGCGTACGGCAGTGACTAATCGTGGCGGTAGGGTGTTCTGCACACCACGCATCGAGGAGCATAGCATTGTAACACGCCTTGAGGGCAACGCCACCTTTGAGTGGTGGGGTGAGGCCTCGTTTGACGAGGGTGAGTTCTCGTTCATGAAGGTGCGTGATACGGGCGAGCAGCATACATGGCAGAGATTTGTAACAGAGATAAATAGATAGTGCCGATGCGTAGGTGGTTTAGATATCTTTTGATGGCGGTAGTTACAACACTTGTTGTTGTAGCCTGCGACGTCACAAGCAAGCTCCCCGAGGGTCAGTATCTCTTGTCGAAGGTGACAATCGAAGATGATAAGAGTACCCATGTAGATGAGCGAATCACCGTGGATAGGGATGGCATTGAGTACTATGTGCGTCAGTCTCCCAACAAGCGTATCTTGGGCATGGATTTCTATGTGTGGGTCTACGAGAAGGTGGACACCACTAAGAACAACTGGTGGAATAGGTTTAAAAGTAAGATTGGCGAGGAGCCTGTGATCTACGACCAAGCGCTCACCGATGTCTCTGTCAAGAACCTATCTACATACCTCAAGACACGAGGTTACTTCTCATCGGAGGTTAGCTACACGCTCGACACCACACGTCGTTCGCGTCGTGCCGAGGTTACCTATACCATACACCAAGGCCCGCCAACACGCATAAATAGGGTTGAGTACGAGATCTTGGACAAGTCGCTCGAGGCACTCATCCTTGCCGATACTACCTCTACACTGCTCAAGCACGACGAGATTCT
The DNA here is from genome assembly GCA_045647535.1 of Alistipes sp. Lineage (GTDB taxonomy): Bacteria > Bacteroidota > Bacteroidia > Bacteroidales > Rikenellaceae > Alistipes. The sequence continues at coordinate 9,851 of JAZRMM010000003.1, read as the reverse complement.
TGATATCACCTATCTGGATAAGGAGCGTGAGCGTATTGCCTCGAACCTCAATAATCATGGCTTCTACGACTTTACGGTAAATAACATATCCTACAACGTAGATACGCTAATCGGTAACAACTATGCCAATGTGCAGATGGTTGTTAACCCCATGCTCAAGGATTATAGCGTTACGGGTGTGCCTCAGTGGGAGGATAATGCAGTGTATAGATTGCGTAAAATCAACGTATATCCCACCTACGACCCAATGCTCCGTACTACGGGAGGCATCAAGGAGGGTGCGAGGGTAGATACTACGCACTACTATGGTCTTAACATCATCCGCGATATGGATGCCACACCGCAGCTTCGCAACTCGGTACTACGACATACCATACCTATCTATCCTAACTTCATATATAATGCCCAGCAGGTGGATAACACCTATAAGGAGCTTATGTCTATAGGTTTCTTCCGCAATGCCAAGATCGACTTTGTGCGTGTGGAGGGTGAGGGCGAGGATAGCTATGTCGCTTATATCGGTAAGGATGGCAACGATGTGTTGGTCAACACCAAGGAGAAGTACCTCGATTGCAATATATACTGTACACCATCGCTCAAGCAGAGTGTCAAGGTGGAGCTTGAGGCTTCCACAACATCAACCTTCTATGGCATGGGTGTGGCCATTGGTTACTCCAATCGCAACGTCTTTCGTGGCGCTGAGGCCTTCGATATATCCGCGGGCTTTGGCTTTGAGTTTATGTATGCCCGCAATGTTAAGCGTCGTAGCGCCAAGGAGTTTAGCCTTACGGCAGGTCTGTCGTTCCCTCGCTTCTTGGCCCCCATATACCCATCGCCCGAGAGTCGTGTGTGGCAGCCACGTACACGTCTTGAGCTCTCGTTCGACTACCAGGATAGACCCTACTATCGTCGTAACCTCTTCAGCGCACGATGGGCCTATAGCTGGAATGTGGGACAGATGTCGTCGTTCATCCTTCGACCTATAGATATCAACTGGATTGATGTAAAGAGTGTCGATGATCAGTTCCTTGCCGACATCGATAATCGCTATCTGCGAACAAGTTTCGAGTCTCAGCTCAACGCCGGCCTCTCGGCATCATATACCTACAACACACAGCGTAGCTCCAAGCTTATGGATGGTACGGCGCTACGTCTCAACTTAGAGACGTCGGGTAACCTCATACATGGTCTTGAGAAGCTGTTCTCGAAGCCCGCTGAGGGTGAATCCTACTATAAGATCTTGGGTATTCGCTACTCGCAGTATGTGCGTGCCGAGGCTAACTTCAGCCATAAGATTGACTTTGGCCACAACCTTGTGCTTGCGGGACGTCTCTTTGCGGGTGTGGGTGTCACCTATGGTAACTCTGCGGGACGCTCAATACCCTTTGATAGAATGTTCTACTGTGGTGGTGCTAACTCCATGCGAGGCTGGGTGCCCCGAACTCTTGGCCCTGGTAACTACCCACAGGTGGAGAACTCGCTCTATCCTGCGCAGGTAGGTGATGTACGCCTTGAGGCAAATGCCGAGTTCAGATTTCCTATATGGTGGATATTCCATGGTGCAACGTTCCTCGACTTGGGTAATGTGTGGTATTTGCGTGATAGAGAGAGCGATGATCCCAATGCCGTATTTAGGTTTGACAAATTCTATAAGCAGCTGGGCTTGAATACGGGTCTCGGTCTGCGTATCGATGCCACCTTTGTCATTATACGTATCGACTGGGGCTTGCAGCTCCATAATCCTGGTTGGGCCGAGGGCGAACGCTGGATACATGACTTTAAGTGGAAGAACATGGCTATTAACTTCGGCGTAGGCTACCCATTCTAAACCCTAACCCATAACCCTTATAAATGATGAGACCCAAGGTCACGATAATAATACCTGTATATAACACAGAGCTACTTCTTGATAGATGTCTCGAAAGCGTCGTTGGACAGTCGCTCTCGGATATCGAGATAATATGTGTCGATGATGGCTCTACGGATGGTTCAGGAGCGCTGCTTGATAGCTGGGCGGAGCGTGATGGCCGCATCAGGGTCATTCACCAGAGTAATGGTCGCCAGGGTAAGGCCCGCAATGCCGCGCTCAATATCGCCGAGGGTGAGTATGTGGGCATGATAGATAGCGACGATTATATCCCTGAAGATTACTTCGAGAGGCTCTATAACGCAGCCATTAAGGCGGATGCCGATCTGGCTATGTGTGGCATTGTCAAGCAGAAGCGCTTGACGGAGCGCACCGTTGTGGCATTCGATAAGGTGGAGGTTGTGAGTGGTGGCGAGCAGAAGCTTAAGGCTTGCTACTGTCCTCCGGAGTTCCACCCCGTAAATAAGCTCTATCGTCGTAGTATGATCGAGCGCCTGGGGCTTCGCTTTCGTGAGGGTGTGCAGTATGAGGATGTTATGTTTGTGACAAGAGCTATTGTTGAGAGCGATAGGGTTGTCACCGTGCCCAACCTCTCGTACTACTATGTCCTTAACCCCACCTCTACGGTTAAGTCGCGCCAGACCTCGGATAAGCAGCGACAGAAGTATGAGGCACACCGAGCTATGGTGGAGTATGTCTCAGCACGCAGTATAAAGATATCGCCACGCTATCGTAATATCACGGTGCGCTACTTCAAGGCTATGGGCATCTGCCTATGGAAAATTAAGGAGTGTGGCGAGATTAGAACATTACGCCTTTTCGACCTTGTGCCTATATGGAGATGGCGCAGGGGTAACAAATAACAGAGTATCACTATGAAGCAGAATGTTGGTATAGATTTCCCTATCGACCTCGTTTATATGTGGGTTGATGGCAACGATCCCAAGTGGCGTGAGCGTCGTAGCCACTATATGGGTGGTGCCGAGGCTTGCCCTGCGCAGCAGGAGGCTCGATGGATAGATAACGAGGAGCTACGCTACTCGCTACGCTCGGTGGAGATGTATGCCCCATGGATTAACCATATATATATCGTTACTGATAACCAGTGCCCCAAGTGGTTGAATGTGGCTAACCCTAAGATAACCGTTGTTGACCATAGTGAGATACTCCCTACGGATGCTCTGCCTCTCTTTAACTCTACGGCTATTGAGACTTGTCTACATCGTATCCCTGGCCTTAGTGAGCACTTTATCTTCGGCAACGACGATATGATTTTCTCCGCTCCTGTATCTCCAGATAGCTTCTTTAAGGCTGATGGTACGCCAATCGTACATCTTAGCGGTCAGCGCTTCAATAGAAGAAAGGCTGAGCGTAAAGGCATATATGCAAGTATGGTGCTTCGCATGCAACTATATATTAAAGAGCTGTATGGGAAAGATATATGCCATGCCCCACACCACAGTTTCGACGCCTACCGCCGTAGTGACTTCGAGCAGTGCATAGCCCTTATGCCCGAGAAGTGGAAGGCAACAACCTATCGTCGTTTCCGTAGTGTGGAGGATATACAAAGAAGTTTTATTGGTTATTGGCAGATTGTTAATGGTGCCGAGATGCGCTTGGTGGGTCGCTACGACCGTACCAATGGTTGGGGAGGTGCTATTAAGGCTATGATAACAGGATGCTACGCCTCATATTCACGTTGTATACCTCTTACTGTCAAGGATTTCGACAAGGTGTTGGCCAAGTATAATCCGCTGATGATATGTGTGAACGATGGCGAGGAGGCCACTGATGATGATCGTCGTCGCATGAGGGAGTTCCTCGATGCGCGCTATCCCAACAAGTCTGATTTCGAGACGTTGTAACTCAATGTATATCATATAAATGGGGGATATCCAAACGGATATCCCCCCCCATTGTTTATTCTACCTTCAGACCTATCGTCTTGATACGTACTGCTTAACAACGCCACGCTTCGATGCGCGGATAAACTCGATAAGCTTGTTACGCTCAGCGCTCTCGGCAACCTCAGCCTCAGCCTTGTCGCAACCAGCCTGGTAGTTGAGCTCGCTCTGGAAGAGGATGCGGCAGGTGTTGTGGATAGACTCAATCTGCTCAGCTGTGAAGCCACGGCGCGAAAGACCTACCTTGTTGATACCTGCGTAGTGTGCCTCGCCATTTGTTACGATGATGAATGGTGGAACATCCTGTGTGATAAGAGCGCCACCCTGAATCATGGCGTGGTCGCCGATATGTATCCACTGGTGCAATGCTGCGTGACCACCGATAACTACCCAGTCGCCAACCTCAACCTCGCCAGCGAGCGATACACGGTTAGCGATAACGCAGTGGTTACCCACAACATCGTCGTGAGCAACATGTACGTAGGCCATAAGGAGGTTGTGGCTACCCACGATGGTTGTGCCACGTGAGGCGGTACCGCGTGCGATAGTTACGCACTCGCGGATATCGTTGTAGTCGCCGATAACAGCTGTAGTCTCCTCGCCAGCGAACTTCAAGTCCTGAGGCAAGCATGCGATACATGCACCTGGGTGAATCTTGTTACCCTTACCAATACGTGCGCCATTGTAGATGATAGCGTGAGGACCAATCCAGCAGTCATCACCAATAACTACATCGCCCTCGATATATGCAAAGGGCTCGATAGTAACGTTATTACCGATCTTTGCATCGGGATGAACGTATGCCAAATTACTAATCATATAGTGTAAAAAGTTTATATCCTAATTAACGGTTCTTAACAATCTGTGCGGTGAGAATAGCCTCGCAAGCGAGCTGACCACCAACAAATGCCTTACACTCTGCGGTGCAGATGCCGCGACGGAAGTCTGCAACGTGACACTCGAGCTGCAAGGTGTCGCCAGGGACAACCTTACGCTTCCACTTAACGCCGTCGGCCTTAAGGAAGTATGTAGAGTAGCTCTCAGGATCCTCTACGCCATTGAGCACAAGGATGCCGCAGCACTGTGCCAAGGCCTCTATTATAAGCACGCCCGGCATTACTGGCTCCTCGGGGAAGTGACCCACGAAGAATGGCTCGTTCATAGTCACATTCTTGATACCTGCGATATCGTTCTTGTCGATATGGAATACTCGGTCCACAAGCAAGAATGGAGGACGGTGTGGCAATAGCTTCTTGATGGTGTTGATATCCATCAAAGGCTGCTCCTTGGTGCTATACTTGAACATAGGGCGGTCGCCGCTACGACGTATAGTGCGTGAGAGCTCCTTCATAAACTCGGTGTTGGCAAAGTGACCTGGACGGGTAGCCCATACACGACCCTTGATGCGCATGCCAAGGAGTGCAAAGTCGCCGAGGAGGTCGAGGAGCTTGTGGCGTGCCAACTCGTTGTTAGCACGGAGCTGCTGGTTGTTGAGGTATCCACCAGTAATCTCTATCTCGTTCTTGCCAAATATCTTCTTGAGGTGATCGAGCTGCTCGTCAGACACGGCGTTCTCAACAACAACGATAGCATTGTCCAAGTCGCCACCCTTGATGAGGTTCATCTTCATGAGAGGCTCAAGCTCGTGGAGGAAGACGAAGGTACGGCACATGGCGATCTTCTCGGCATAGTCGTCCTGGTTGAAGTATGTGGCATACTGGTTGCCCACAACCTTTGAGTTGTAGTCTACGTGTACCGATACTGAGAACTCGTCATCGGGGTAGAGTACGATAGCTACACCCTTCTCTGGAAGTGTGTATACCTGCTTCTCGGTAACCTCGTAGTATCTGCGCTCGGCCTGCTGCTCAACAATGCCTACCTCCTTGATTGCTGCGGCATACTCGCGTGCCGAGCCATCCATGATGGGGGTCTCTGGAGCGTTGATCTCAACAAGTGCATTGTCCACACCAAGAGTCCATAGTGCTGACATGATATGCTCGATGGTGCTGACCTTAGCCTCACCCTTCTCGATAGTTGTACCACGTGATGTGTCTGTTACATACTCACACAATGCGGGAACATCGGGTGTTCCCTCAATATCTACACGACGGAAAACGATACCATGGTTCTCCTCAGCGGGAAGAACTCGCATTGTAACCTGTAAACCAGTGTGTAGGCCCTTGCCTTCGAATGAGATGGCACCGGCAAGTGTACATTGTTTAGTTGCCATATATCTAATTTTTAAGTTAACTTCGTACAATATTTTGGCTTATCGGTGCAAATATACTAAAAATCTTAAAAAAAATTACTATTTTTGTTCGGAAGATTATGGTATAATGGAGAATAAAGAGAATCAATATAGAACAAGTAGGCCAAATATGCCTAAGAGACCACCTCGCCGTAAGAGCGTGGATTTGAGCTACGCCAAGCGTGAGAGCTTTGGCGATTGGGTCTTTAACCACGCCATATCACTGGTTGTGGTTATAGCCTTTTTCGTAATCCTTGGCATCTCTATGCTATTCCTAAACTACAGCGTGGTGAAGCGACCCCCTGTCCTTGTCATAGAGATTGCTCCCGAGGACTTCTCTGCTGACGAACTCGATAAACTTATCGAGGAGAAGGAGTGCTTGGAGAGGGAGATAGAGCAGAAACTTCCTCAGGAGGAGGTCAAGAATAGACAGTCCAATGTGGCGGCTAAGGAGGGTGGTACCAAGGTATCGTTGATCGATGAGGAGTTAAATGAGCTGATGAGCCAATTTAACAATACTATCAGCGATAATGGCGACTATGTCAACGGCTTGAACGCACCTCAAAATCCTGGCTCAGGCGGTAAAGATGGAGATGGCGGTGGCGTTGGTGGCGGCTCAGGCGATGCCAACGATAATAGCTTTAAGGGTAGGAATACCGTAGAATACAAGTTCGAAAATCCAGTACGTAATGCCCGCATAGTGAACGGCGAGAAGCTTATATACGTGCCAGCCTATCGTGGTGAGCATAGTGGAGTAGTGGAGATTACGGCATATCTCAATAGAGATGGTGAGGTGGTAAATGCCTATGTCTCAAAGCCGTCGGGTAATAAGAGTCTCGATAATGAGGCTTTGGCAGCAGCAAAGAATAAGCAGAGAACAAGATTTGATATCTCACCCAATGCACCTGAAAAGCATAAGGGTACTATAACATATACGTTTGTTGGTCAATGATGTTTACACACCGTACATATCTGCGTATGCTCATAGCGCTATTCGCAGCAGTGATACTCGCTACGCCCGCCATGGCGAGCGAGAAGGCCTGCTACGAGCAGCGTTGTATGGTGACAAGCGATGATGATAGTACCAAAGAGGGTGAGAGTCAGCTCAAGGAGAATGGCTTGGGCATTGTGGCTATCGCCATCGAGCAACAAGGTGTGGATAGTTCGCCACTGGCTTATCGTCAGACGCAGCGCACCGCTATTCGCAACGTCAATAGCCACATAAACACAAGCGTAGTGCGCGCCATAGATGGTGGCATCAGGGCGCATCTATATGGAGTATTTAATCGTAGAGTATTGTTTGGGCCTCTCGCTCGCCACTACTATGTTAATGGCTTGCGACGGCTTATTATTTAGTAGTTATGATATAGAAACACATAGGTGGATGGCAAACGACCACTTCACCAAGTAACTATATATCATTAACTTCTAAATAATTAAAAACTTTATGATTACTGAGGATATTTGCAAGGCTTTGTATGCCTTGCCTGGAGGCGTTGTAACACCTCGACGCAAAACGATTGTTGTGCCAGCGGTGGCAGCTGCTGTTGGCGTGGTTCTTTTGATTGTCAACCTTTTAGCCATTGATGACTCGGATGGCATTACAGCAATGACGCTCATCTCCATAGGGGTGCTACTGCTGCTCTATGGTGTGATTACCTCAATCATCCGCCTTGTCACTAAGCGAACATCGCCCTACGACGAGCAGGCCAAGTGCTTCATGCGCTACGAGGAGCGCTACTACGAGGTGGAGCATCTCGCTGAGCTTGTCAAGGCCATTGAGCATGACGACAAGGAGGCTATCGAGCGTCTGCCCGTGAGCAACGTATCGTCGTTGGTGCTCATTACTTATAGCTCGCCTGCCAATATGCGTACGGCCTATGCGATATATGAGTATGAGTATAAGGAGTTTGGCTATAGATTAGTTCAAGAACCTAAGATTTTTACAAACTAAAAATTGAGTATAAGAAAATAAACGATAAAGAAGCATGATGACTGAAAACTTCCTACTTGTAGCCTCTTTGCTGCTCTTTGTTTCCGTCCTTGCGGGAAAGGCAGCTTATCGCCTTGGAGCTCCTGCCCTCTTGCTCTTCTTGGGTGTGGGTATGCTCTTTGGCTATAACAACTTTGTCCTCTTCGATTCGGTCGAGGGTGCACAGTTTATAGGTATGGTGGCTATGTGTATTATCCTCTTCTCTGGAGGTATGGATACCAAGTTTTCAGACATTAGACCAGTGCTTGCCCATGGTGTTATCATGGCTACGCTGGGCGTCGTGCTCACCACCCTTATCGTTGGTAGCTTTATCTACTTCGTAGCCCCACATATAGGCGTAGAGGTCTCTTTCGCTATGGCGCTGCTTATTGCCGCCACGATGTCATCCACCGACTCGGCCTCCGTGTTCTCCATTATGCGCTCCAAGAAGCAGGGACTTAGGCAGAACCTACGTCCGCTCCTTGAGCTTGAGAGTGGTAGTAACGACCCTATGGCATACATCCTCACCGTTATGCTTGTGGGCATCGTCGCCGATGGCTCGAGCGTAGACTGGGTAGATGCTGTGCGTACCTTTATTGTGCAGATGACCGTGGGTACAACCATGGGCTATGGCTTTGGTCGTGCTACCGTGTGGATCATCAACCGCATAAACATACGTAGCAACCCCTCGCTATACTCTGTGTTGCTGCTCGCCTGCGCATTCTTCACCTACTCATTCACATCCATGGTGAATGGTAACGGCTACCTTGCAGTCTATATCGCAGGTCTTGTTGTGGGTAACTTCCGCATAGTATATCGCACCATGCTAAGTAACTTCTTCGACAGTTTCACCTGGCTACTACAGATTATACTATTCCTTGCACTGGGACTCTTGGTCAATGTCGATAATCTTATAAAGCCAGATGTCCTCTTTATGGGTCTTGCCGTGGGCTTCTTCATGATTCTTATTGCACGCCCCATCGCCACGATGCTATGTATGTCGCCATTCAGGGGCTACACAACCAAGGCACGCGTCTACGTGTCGTGGGTGGGTTTGCGTGGCGCTGTGCCCATCATCTTCGCCCTCTATCCAGTGACCAGCAATATACCTAATGCCGACTACATCTTCAACGTGGTGTTCCTTGTTACAATCATATCCCTCATCGTGCAGGGTACCACCGTGAGTGCTATGGCTAACTGGTTAGATCTATCTTTCGAGGAGCCCGAGCGTACCTTCAAGCTCTCCGTTCCCGACCATATACGTAGCGAGTTCTCCGAGGTTGAGGTAAACCCCGATATGCTTAAAAAGGGCGACTCCCTCAAAGACATAAGTCTCCCTGGTAACTCTCTTGTAGTCATGGTATGTCGTGGCGAAAATTACTTCGTGCCACGAGGACACACTCGCTTGCAGGCTGGTGATAAGCTTCTTGTGGTTTCTGATAATAACGAGGAGCTTATTAAGAAGGCGAAGGATCTAGGTATTAAGAAGTTCATCAAAGTATAATTTGTTGTGATAAGGGGTCGATTGCGGCCCCTAACAAAAAATGCCGTCAATGGGACGTACGCCAAGTACTACCCATCGACGGCATTTTTGCCGAGTGTTGCACTCGGCGCCCTTCTGACAACAAATTGTTTCAGGGTTGATAAGGAAATACCCACATTTATCTGCTAATTTTGACCAATAAACCAGGAGTCATTCTCGGCCTCTCACTGATTATATGGTAATGATGCAAAAAGTGGCGCTTTTTGAGGTTAAAAATGGGCGAGAGATTTATTTCTCTCGCTCATATTTTTTGGCGATTTTCCCCTGATTACTCTGAAGGTACAGATACCATTTAACAAAATCTTTGAAATGCTCAT
>JAZRMM010000002.1:0-46981 GCA_045647535.1 Alistipes sp. | reverse complement strand
GGGGGACTGTTTTTTGGGGGCGGAAGAAGTTAGTGAGGTTAAGGAGGTTAAGGAATTTAAGGAGCATACTACTCACTAATTTCCCTAAACTCCCTAAATTCACTACTGCCCACAACAACACCCCCAAAATTCACGTAACCCACCGTTCAAAACCCTACAAAAAAACATATGCGGAGCTTATGCTCCGCAGAGTGCTACAATGCATTAGGATTAATTGATTTAATCTTGTTCTTTGTCTCTTCCGACAATTTATACCAACCATAGAATGCATAATCTCCAATCGTCGTTACACTATTCGGGATAGTGATACTGGTGAGTCTGAAGCAATTCTTGAATGCATAACCTCCAATCGTCGTTACACTATTTGGGATAGTGACACTGGTGAGGTTATAGCAATTCTCGAATGTTCCCCCTTCAATCGTCTTTACACTATTCGGGATAGTGACACTGGAGAGGTTGGTGCAATATGCGAATGCTCCCTCTCCAATCGTCTTTACACTATTCGGGATAGTGATACTGGTGAGGTTGGTGCAATATGCGAATGCTCCAGATTCAATCTTCGTTACACCATATGGAATAGTATATTCTGTTATTCCTGCAGGAGCAATCTCAACAAGTATATCATCGATAATTAAACATCTACCATCTGGTGTCGCAAACTTACCATTAAACTCTTTTAGACTACTACATCCACGGAATGCCAACTCTCCAATCGTAGTTACACTATTCGGAATAGTGACACTGGTTAGGCTCTCACAACGATAGAATGCATAATCTCCAATCGTCGTTACACTATTAGGAATAGTGACACTCTTTAGGCTCTCGCAATCTGCGAATGCCCAATCTCCAATCGCTGTTACGCTATTCGGGATAGTAACACTGGTTAGGCTCTCGCAATAAGAGAATGCAGCATCTCCAATCGTTGTTACACTGTTAGGGATAGTTATACTTGATAGGCTCTTACATTCATAAAAGGTTTCATCGCCAATTTCTGTTACTCCATTGTGGATATTGACACTTTTGAGGGATGAACAACCTGAAAAGCTTCTAAATCCCAACTTTGTTACACCTTTAGGCACAACTATCTCAGTGATAACAGTGTACGCAAATGCATTTTCTCCAATTTTGGTTACGCTATCTGGAATATAAATATTAGAAAGTTTACCACAGCTGTTAAATGCTAAGCTTCCAATCTCTGTTACAGAGTTGGGAAGTGTCACATTTTTAAGTTTCTTACAATTATAGAATGCTTGTGTTCCAACTTTCGTTACATCGCCGTCAAAGGTAATAATACCAAAATCTCCCTCATAAGTATTTGATATAATCGTTGCACCAAAAACATTCTTACTGTTTGGGTTAACAATTGATCCATCAGTTGATGTATACCAAATTTCATTACTCTGTTGAATTTGCTCTACTTTGGCATCTACATCCTTTGTATCAACCGTAGGTTCAACAGTCTTCTGAACAAGAGCGTCTAAATTGCTATCAGCATTTTCAGTTGTCACAGGTGTCTCTGAGGTGTTGTTGTAAGCAGATGTGTTGTTCACGTCTTTCTGCTTACTCTTCGAGTCATCACCACTACCGCCAAGTCCTATTACGACACCGACAATCACCACTGCAATAGCTATGAACAGCCATAGCAGTAGGCGGCGCTTTGACTTTGATTTCTCATCCTCCGAGTTACTCTTCTTAGGCTTCTCTGCGCTATACTTAGGTACCCATTCCTTCTTTGGTTGTGGTGTTGGCTGAGCCTTGGGCGTTGGAGTGCTAACGACCGTACGATCATCCGTCACAGGGGCAGAGGCAGCGACAGATGTCTTATCATCCGCCGTAGCTGAGGCAGGTGCCGAAGTTGGCGTAGGTACTGGTGTAGGCGCAGGTGTAGGAATAGGCTCAACGACAGGGTTGTTATCCTCAAGCAGTGCCAAGAACTCCTTGATAGAGTGGGGGCGACGCTTGCGCTGAACCTCCATGGAGCGCTCGATGGCGTTGCGTACATTTGCTGATAGGTGCGCTGGTAACTCGGGTAGGCCTTCGTCAACAATGGTGGCCGCCTGGGGTGGTACAACACCTGTTACCAGGTAGTATAATGTTGCGCCAAGCGAGTATATATCTGTTTCAGGCGAAAACTCCCTAACACCTCCTTGCTGGTACTGCTCCATTGGGGCGTAGCCGGCACTGATGCCCACAGGCGTAGAGCTTGTCTGGTTACCTTCGGCATCGTACTGCTTCGAGAGACCGAAGTCGATAAGCACGGGCTTGCCATCATTTTTGCGTAGCATGATGTTGGCGGGCTTTATGTCGAGGTGCATAATCCTCTGCTCGTGGATACTGCCCAAGGCAGCTGCCACCTGCTTGATATAGCTAATAGCCTCACTCTCAGGAAGAACACCGCGACTCTTAACCAGTGCGCTTAGTGACTCACCGTCGATATACTCCATAACGTAGTATGCCGTATTATTCTCGGCAAAGACGTCAAAGATGTGTATGATATTTGGGTGGTCGAGCTTAGCTATTGTCTTGGCCTCCTTGATAAACTTCGCCTTATAGAGGTCCATAATCTCAGCGCTACCTTGTGAGCCGAGCGATATGCTTCGTGAGTCCTCGTTGCGGTTGTAGTACTCCTTAGGGAAGAACTCCTTGATGCATACCTTGCGCTCTGCCATAACCTGCTCCGCAAGGTAGGTGATGCCGAAGCCGCCCTGTCCGAGGACATCTATAATGCGATATCTATCGCCTTGGAGTAGTGTGCCTGGTTGTAATTTCATATGCTTTGTGGTTAGTATTTAACGATATACATTACAAAATTAAAAAGAATTTCCGAAATACACAATACTTTATAGCTACATACACAAAAAAAGGAGTGTTCCGTAAATGGAACACTCCCAATCGTTTACCGTAAGGCTCGTTAATTAGCGAATCTGACGGATGATCTCGCCACCATGCTTGATAGCCTCCTCGTTCTGTGGAAGCATCTTCCATGCGCGCTCTGGCAAGGTCTTCTTCAAACCAGCCATAACGTTCTCCATCTTAACAACGGGGCGTACCTTAAGGTATGCACCCAAGATCATGGTGTTGAACAACTTAGCCTGACCCAAGCGTGCGCACTCAGCAGTAGCATCAATCTGATATATGCTGATGTCGGTACGTGTAGGGTGGCTTGTGATACCGTTAGTGTCGTAGATAAGAACGCCACCTGGCTTAACCTGTGCCTCGAACTTATCCATAGACTGCTGGTTCAATACCACTACGCAATCGAACTCGTGAGCGATAGGTGATGAGATAGCCTTATCCGAGAGGATAACGGTTACGTTAGCTGTACCACCACGCATCTCAGGACCGTATGAAGGCATCCATGTTACCTCCATGTCCTGCATAATTCCAGAGTAAGCCAAGATCTTACCCATAGTGAGGACACCCTGTCCTCCGAAACCTGCAATGATTATTGTCTCTTTCATAACTGCTTACTCTTTAGTTGTATCCTTCAAGTCTCCGGGCTCGTAGAATGGCAACATGTTCTTCTCAAGCCACTCGTTAGATGCTACTGGTGATAGCTTCCAACCGCTGTTACATGTAGCAACGATCTCAACAAGGCTGAAGCCCTTACCTGCCATTGCATTCTCGAATGCGTGACGGATAGCCTTCTTTGCCTTACGTACGTTAGCTGGAGTGTGAACAGTCTGACGTGTTACGTAGCATACACCATCCAAGTGTGCCAACATCTGAGCAATCTTGTATGGGTAACCATTAAGCTTAGGATCACGACCATAAGGTGTTGTAGCGGTCTTCATACCCAAGAGGGTAGTAGGAGCCATCTGACCACCTGTCATACCGTAGATAGCGTTGTTGATGTAGATAGCAACGATGTTCTCGCCACGAGCAGCTGCGTGAATAGTCTCACCAGTACCGATAGCTGACATATCACCATCACCCTGGTATGTGAATACCATCTTATCAGGGTTAACACGCTTGATAGCTGTTGCTACCGCGCAAGCACGACCGTGAGCAGCCTGTGCCCAGTCGATGTCAATATAGTTGTATGTGAATACTGAACAACCTACAGGTGATACACCAATAGTATCATGCTCCAAACCCATCTCCTCGATAACCTCGGCAACGAGCTTGTGCACAGTACCGTGGCTACAGCCTGGGCAGTAGTGCATTACATTAGGCAAGATAAGCTTAGACTTGCCAAATACCAAATTCTCCTTTTTGATTTCAACCTCTGCCATAGTCTTATCGATTTATAAGTTTCTCTTTAACTGCTTTAAGTACCTCATCTGGTGAGAACAACATACCACCCATGCGGCCGAAGTGCTCAACTGGAGCCTTGCCGTTTACTGCGAGGCGAACGTCCTCAACCATCTGACCTGCGTTAAGCTCAGCTGAAAGGAAGCCCTTCACGCCACGCTCTGCAAGCTCAGCGATAGCCTTAGTTGGGAATGGGTAGAGGGTGATAGGACGCAACAAACCAAGCTTGATGCCCTCAGCACGTGCCATCTCAACAGTAGCAGAGCAGATACGTGATGATGATCCAAATGCTACGATTACATACTCTGCATCGTCGCACTCGATAGCCTCATAGCGTACCTCGTTCTCCTTGATAGCATCGTACTTAGCCTGAAGACGCTGGTTGTTAACCTCCATAACCTCAGACTTAAGCTCCAATGATGTGATCACATTGCGCTCGCGGTCATCAGTCTTACCGATCAATGCCCAGCTCTTGCACTCTGCTGCGATCTCCTCCTTGGTCTTACGTGGACGCTGTGGTGCCAAAACCACCTTCTCCATCATCTGACCGATACAACCGTCAGCCAAGATCATAGCTGGGTTGCGATACTTGAACGCAAGGTCGAAAGCGTCTGCCACGAAGTCGTGCATCTCCTGAACTGAGTTAGGAGCGAGTACGATAAGGTGGAAGTCACCGTGCGCACCACCCTTACAAGCCTGGAAGTAGTCAGACTGTGAAGGCTGGATAGTACCAAGACCTGGACCACCACGCTGGCAGTTAACGATAACGCAAGGAAGCTCAGCACCAGCAAGGTAGCTCAAACCCTCTGACATAAGGCTGACACCAGGTGATGATGATGAGGTCATCACGCGCTTACCTGTTGAAGCACCACCATAAACCATATTGATTGAAGATACCTCAGACTCTGCCTGAAGAACAACCATACCGGTAGTCTCCCATGGCTTCTCCTCCATAAGGGTCTCCATAACCTCTGACTGAGGTGTGATAGGGTAGCCGAAATAGCCGTCGCAACCGTAGCGAATTGCTGCGTGAGCAATCACCTCGTTGCCCTTCATAAGTTTTACCTCTTTCTCTGCCATAGCTTACTCGAATTTTTGGCGATACACCGTTAGACAACTATCCGGACAGATGATAGCGCAAGATGCGCAACCAGTACATGAATCCGGCTCAACCATCATAGCGAAGGGATAACCCTTGCCGTTTACCTCGTTCGATAGACCGAGTGTCTTAGTAGGGCATGATGCTACGCAAACGCCACAACCCTTACAATGCTCAGTATCGACGACAACTGTTCCTTTGATTTTTGCCATACGACTGTAATTTTATTGATTGTTAATAGTTTTGGTTTTTATTAGTTGTGTTGGAGTACCACCATACATATATTATATATAGTGGCACCCCTCTACTTCTTTTTTACTTAATCTCCCAAGTCTGACCCGAGCGCAACAAGTCGTCAACACACTTGATCTTAGCGGCTGCCTTAACCTGCTCAACCTGCTCAGCTACCTTGATATCGTAGACATTCTCGTCGTCAACATCGCGGATAACACCTACAGCTACTGGGTACTCAGGGTACTTCATGGCTGCCAACATTGTGTGGAGGGTAGTGTCTGCACACTTAGCGTCGTGTGTGAGCACGTCGTCCATAGTGTAGCCATCCTCACCTACGGTAACAACCTTGAGGCGCATATTCTCAAATACAAGACCCTTGTTCTTATCCTTGCCGAAGAGCATCTTCTCGCCATGCTTCAAAAGGATTGTGTTCTCCTCGCGAGTAGCCTTGTCGCCAGCAAATAATGCGTGAGTCTTATCGTTGAAGATCATACAGTTAACCAATGCCTCGGTAACTGACATACCCTTGTGCTTAGCAGCTGCCAACAAGCACTCCTTAGTAAGGTTAACCTCCTGGTCGATGGTACGAGCGAAGAATGTACCCTTAGCGCCGATAACCAACTCACCTGGGGTGAATGGCTTCTCTACAGTACCAAATGGAGAGGTCTTAGTGATCTTACCAAGCTTGGTAGTAGGAGAGTACTGACCCTTAGTCAAACCGTAAATCTCGTTGTTGAACAAGATAACGTTGAGGTCGATGTTACGACGGATAGCGTGGATGAAGTGATTACCACCGATAGCCAATGAGTCACCATCACCAGTACATACCCATACCGAGAGGTCTGGATTAGCGGTCTTGATACCTGTTGCAATGGCGTTAGCACGACCATGGATGGTGTGGAAGCCGAAGGTCTTCATATAGTAGATGAAGCGTGATGAGCAACCGATACCCGACACGAAAGTGAACTTGTTGTGAGGCTTGCCCAGAGCGTCTGCCACCTCGGGCATAGCGCGCTGCACAGCGTTGAGAATGGCGTGGTCGCCACATCCGGGACACCACTTTACCTGTTGATCGCTCTTGAAATCAGCGGGTGTATACTTAAAGTCTGCCATAGTTTCTCTATTTTTAAGTTGTTTGTGGTGTTCTTATAACATTGAGTTTACCTTATCCTTAATCTCGATAACGGTGAATGGCTGACCCTCGGTCTTGCCATAAGACTCGATATTGAGATCCTGGAACTGCTGACGCAAGTAGCCTGCAAACTGACCCTCGTTAAGCTCGCATACAACGATACGCTTGTAGCGCTTCATGATGTCGTGAGCCTCCTTCTGCAATGGGTAGATGTAGTTGAAGTGGAGGTGAGCTACTGACTTACCCTCATCCTGCAACTGCTTAACAGCGCTGTGGAGGTGTCCGCGAGTACCGCCCCAACCAACAATAAGAACGTCTGCCTGCTCGGCGCCGAATACATCCAACTTTGGCAACTCGTCAGCCACCATCTCAACCTTGCGGCGACGTGTAGTAACCATCTCCTGGTGGTTCTTAGGATCGTGTGAGATGCTACCCTTGATGCGGTCCTTCTCCAAGCCACCGATACGGTGCTCAAGACCCTCCTTACCAGGGAATGCCCAGCCGCGTGCGAGCTTCTCGTTGCGAGCATAAGGCATGAACTCACCCTCACCCTCCTTGCGTGGCTCAACGATAGGGGGCACGATAGCAGGGTAATCAGACATTGATGGAATCTTCCATGGCTCTGAGCCGTTGGCGATGAAGCCGTCGCTGAGAAGCATAACAGGTGTCATGTGCTCCATAGCAATCTTACTTGCCATGAATGCATAGTGGAAGCAGTCGCTTGGTGAAGATGCTGCGATGACAACCATAGGACACTCACCATTACGGCCGTAGAGTGCCTGGTTGAGGTCGCTCTGCTCGGTCTTTGTAGGAAGACCTGTTGATGGACCACCACGCTGTACGTCAACAACTACCAATGGAAGCTCAGCCATAACAGCAAGACCCATAGCCTCGCTCTTGAGTGAGATACCAGGACCTGATGTTGTAGTCACGGCGAAGTTACCTGCATAGGCAGCACCGATAGATGTACAGATACCAGCGATCTCATCCTCAGCCTGAACGGTCTTAACGCCGAGGTCACGACGCTTAGCAAGCTCCTCGAGGATTACGGTTGCTGGAGTGATAGGGTATGAGCCGCAGAAGAGTGGAAGACCCGACTTCTCAGATGCGGCGCAGAAGCCCCATGCTGTAGCTGTGTTACCGTTGATTGAGCGGTATACGCCCTTCTCAAGGTCTGCTGGAGCTACTGTATAGTTGTTTGCAAACTGGTGAGTGTTAGCTGCATAGTTGTAACCAGCCTCGATAACCTTCTTGTTTGCCTCAGCTACCAATGGGTTCTTCTTAGCGAACTTTGAGTCGAGGTAGCTCTTAGCATAGTCATCTGGACGGTTGTACATCCAGAATACGATACCCAAGGCGAACATGTTCTTACACTTAACAATAGCCTTGTTATCCATGCCGCTATCCTTCAACGCCTCCTTAGTCATTGTTGTAATGGCTGGGATTACTACGTTGTAGTCCTGGAGGTTGAGCTCGGCAATAGGATCCATTGTCTTGAAGCCTGCCTTTACGATGTTATCCTCTGTGAGGGTGTCGCCGTCGAGGATTACTGTTGCCGATGGCTTGAGCCACTTGCGGTTAGCGATAAGAGCTGCTGGGTTCATAGCCACAAGCACATCGCAGTAGTCACCTGGGTTATCCACGCGCGATGAGCCGATGTGTACCTGGAAACCAGATACGCCAGCTACAGTTCCCTGCGGAGCACGAATCTCTGCTGGATAGTCTGGGAAGGTAGAGATACCATTTCCGAGCAGTGCTGATGTATCCGAGAATAGGGTACCGGTGAGCTGCATACCGTCACCTGAGTCTCCTGAGAAACGGATAACCACATCCTGCAACTGCATAGCATTTACATTGTCCATTGTAGTGAAGTTTGTAGTTTGTTATATAGTTTATTCTATTAATTCATAGCCTATTAGGAGCGTATACTATATACGACTCCATAATTTCATACAAATATACGAAAAATAATCGTATGGTGTACCAAAAAAGTGAAATATTTTTTCTCTGTATAGCTATTAGTTCGCTATCGTTGCCATAACGATGTAGTGTTTATTTGTTGATAGGGTAGGTTGTAACGACAAAAAAAGGCCCACCCCGCAGGGTAGACCTCTCCTTATATGATATATTAAAGACCACCCCTAAGGCGGAGTGGTCTTTCGTATAGAGTGAGTATCTATTACTTCTGGCTCAATGCTGCGTGAGCTGCTGCAAGGCGTGCGATAGGCACACGGAATGGAGAGCAGCTTACATAGTTCAAGCCTGCGTGGTGGCAGAACTCTACTGATGAAGGCTCACCGCCGTGCTCACCGCAGATACCACACTTCAAATCTGGACGTGTTGTGCGGCCCTTGAATACAGCCTCACGAACAAGCTGACCTACGCCGTTGCGATCCAATACCTTGAATGGGTCATTCTTGAGAATGTTCTTCTCGAGGTATACTGGCAAGAACTTAGCGATATCGTCACGTGAGAAGCCCAAGGTCATCTGAGTAAGGTCGTTAGTACCGAATGAGAAGAACTCTGCAACCTCAGCGATCTGGTTAGCGGTAACAGCAGCACGTGGAACCTCGATCATAGTACCTACGAGGTAGTCGATGCGGTCGTTGCGCTCTGCGAATACAGCCTCAGCAGTTGCGTCGATGATGTTCTTCTGGTAGCGGAGCTCCTTGTGGTTACCAACGAGTGGTACCATGATCTCAACCTTAACAGGTGTACCAGCAGCCTTAACGTTCATAGCAGCCTCGATGATAGCGCGTGCCTGCATCTCGGTGATCTCTGGGTATGTGTTACCGAGACGGCAACCACGGTGACCAAGCATTGGGTTAACCTCGTGCAAAGCCTCAACCTTAGCTACAACCTTCTCGAATGGAATACCCATAGCCTCAGCCATATCGCGCTGATCCTTCTCGGTGTTAGGAGCGAACTCGTGCAATGGTGGGTCGAGCAGACGAACGATAACTGGGTAGCCGTTCATAACCTTGAACAAGCCCTCGAAGTCGCCACGCTGCATAGGAAGAAGCTTAGACAATGCCACACGGCGGCCTGCCTCGTCGTCAGAGAGGATCATCTCGCGGATAGCCTTGATACGGTCACCCTCGAAGAACATATGCTCTGTACGGCAAAGACCGATACCCTGTGCACCGAATGCGAATGCCTGCTCAGCATCACGTGGGGTATCAGCGTTAGCGCGAACGTTCATTGTTGCGTACTTACCTGCGAGCTCCATGAGCTGACCGAAGTCGCCGTCGAGGTTTGCAGCCTGAGTAGCTACCTGGCCGAGGTAAACCTCACCTGTTGAACCGTTCAATGAGATCCAATCACCCTCCTTAATCTCGTAGCCGTTAACCTTGATTGTGCGAGCCTTATAGTCGATATCCAACTCACCAGCACCTGATACACAGCACTTACCCATACCACGAGCAACAACGGCTGCGTGTGATGTCATACCGCCACGAGCTGTGAGGATACCTGCAGCATCCAACATACCCTTCAAGTCCTCAGGTGAGGTCTCGATACGAACAAGGATAGCCTTCTGGCCTGTCTCGTTGAGAACCTTCTCAGCGTCGTCAGCGAAGAATACTACTGGACCAGTAGCTGCACCTGGAGATGCTGGAAGACCCTTAACGATAACCTTAGCGCTCTTGATAGCCTTCTTGTCGAATACTGGGTGGAGGAGCTCGTCGAGCTTCTCAGGCTCGCAACGCAATACTGCAGTCTTCTCGTCGATAAGACCCTCGCGAAGCATATCCATAGCGATCTTCACCATCGCAGCACCTGTACGCTTACCGTTGCGGCACTGCAACATCCAGAGCTTACCATCCTGGATTGTGAACTCGATATCCTGCATATCTGTGAAGTATGTCTCCAAGTGCTTCTGGATGCCGTTAAGCTCAGCGTATACCTCAGGCATAACCTCCTCCAATGATGGGTACTTTGATGCACGCTCCTCCTCAGAGATATTCTGAGCAGCTGCCCAGCGCTTAGAACCCTCGATTGTAATCTGCTGTGGTGTGCGGATACCTGCAACCACATCCTCGCCCTGAGCGTTGATGAGGTACTCACCGTTGAAGATGTTCTCACCAGTAGCGGCGTCACGAGAGAATGCTACACCAGTAGCTGAGTTCTCGCCCATGTTGCCGAATACCATCGCCTGAACAGATACTGCTGTACCCCACTCCTCAGGGATGTTGTTGAGCTTACGGTAGAGGATAGCACGGTCGTTCATCCATGAGCCGAACACAGCGCAGATAGCGCCCCAAAGCTGCTCCCATGCGCTTGTTGGGAACTCCTTACCGGTCTGCTTCTTAACGGCAGCCTTGAATGCTACAACGAGCTCCTTGAGATCCTCGGTAGTAAGGTCAGTATCGGCCTTAACACCGCGCTTCTCCTTCTGAGCCTCGATGATAACCTCGAATGGATCGTGATCCTCCTTTGACTGAGGCTTCATGTCGAGAACTACATCACCGTACATCTGTACGAAACGGCGATATGAGTCCCAAGCGAAACGAGGGTTACCCGAGAGCTTAGCTACAGCCTCCACAGCCTCATCGTTCATACCGAGGTTGAGGATAGTATCCATCATACCTGGCATTGAGGCACGAGCGCCCGAACGAACTGATACCAAAAGTGGAAGGTTTGAGTCGCCAAACTTGCGACCTGTGAGGTTCTCGATGTTCTTGATAGCTGCCTCCACCTCAGGACGCAACAACTCAATAACACGCTCCTTGCCCTCCTTGTAGTACTCCGAGCAAGTGTCGGTAGTGATGGTGAATCCTGGAGGTACAGGAATACCGATAAGGTTCATCTCGGCGAGGTTGGCACCCTTACCGCCAAGCAACTCTCGCATCTTGCCATTACCCTCAGCCTCCTTGTTGCCAAAGGTATAGACACGCTTTACATCTGCCATAATCGTCTGTTTTATAATTAGTTAATATGATAATTGACTTGTATGTGCTATTCGAATTGGTCTATTTGTCTACGAATAGCTTACAAAAGTAAAAAATATTTTTCGAAAATGCAATAATTATACTAGAAAAATAGGGGTGTATCTGAGGATTTTAATAAGTTTAGGGAGCTTAAGGAATTGGCACTTGCCCCTCCCTAAACTCCCTAAGTTCACTAAATTTTATAATTTCTATCTCTCTATCACACCACTGCCGACCAATACGTCGCCATTATACCATGCAGCAAACTGTCCTGCGGTGATGCCTCTCTGTGGCTCGTCAAAGAGTATGTACAAGCCCTCGCTGTCGCATATAAGCTCGGCTTGTTGCAGTGGCTGACGATAGCGTATGCGCACCATATACTTGCGTCTCTCACCCTCCTGCATAGCCTCCGCGGGGTCTACCCAGTGTACCTCGTTGGGGAGGATGCGCAACGCCTTGCGGTGTAGTCCTGGGTGGCTATCGCCCTCGCCCACAAAGACCACATTCTCCTTTACGTCGGTGCCTATGATGAAGAGCGACTCTTTGCGTCCGCCTATGCCCAAGCCCTTGCGCTGACCTATGGTGTAGAAGTGTGCTCCCTGGTGCGTGCCAATCTTCTTGCCGTCGCGTACCGTGAGTCGATATGGCTCGGCAAGAGCCTTGTAATCATCCTCTTGGCAGTTGCGCACAAAGCGTGGCGAGTGGGGTAGTATCTCATGAACATTACCCTCCTTGGCCTTGAGTTGTTGTTGCAGAAATATTGGTAGGTCTACCTTGCCTACGAAGCATATGCCCTGAGAGTCTTTGCGCTTGGCAGTGGCCAATTTCTGCTCCTCGGCAATGCGTCTAACCTCTGGTTTTAATAGGTCGCCTATAGGGAACATGGCGTAGCTTAGCTGCTCCTGTGTTAGCTGACAAAGGAAGTAGCTCTGATCCTTATTGGGGTCGCTGCCCGCAAGCAAGCGATAGTGCGTGATGCCATTATCATCAACCCACTCCTCGCGCCTACAGTAGTGTCCTGTAGCCACACGCTCGGCCCCCAATTTGAGTGCCTCCTTGAGGAATACATCGAACTTTATCTCACGGTTGCAGAGCACATCGGGGTTGGGTGTGCGTCCCGCCTCATACTCCGAGAACATATACTCCACCACGCGCTTGCGATACTCCTCCGAGAGGTCCACGTAGTGAAACTCTATGTCGAGACGCTTGGCAACAAGCTCGGCAAACACCTGGTCGTCGTACCATGGGCAGTCGCCCTCGAGCGTTCCTGTGGTGTCGTGCCAGTTGCGCATAAAGAGTCCTATCACCTCGTGGCCCTGCTCCTTAAGAAGATAGGCTGCCACCGAGGAGTCGACACCTCCCGAAAGTCCTACTACGATGCGCATAATGAATTGTTACTCTTTATTTTATAAGCTGCATGAACTCCTCGCGTGTGCGGATATCCGAGAGAAAGCAACCTGTAAATGCTGATGTTGTGGTCACCGAGCGCTGCTTCTCCACACCACGCATCTGCATACATGTGTGGCTCGCCTCGATGACTACGGCAACACCCGCAGGGTTAAGGGCCTGCTGTATGCTATCGCGAATCTGCACTGTTAGGCGCTCCTGTACCTGGAGACGACGAGCGAAGCACTCCACAACACGGGCAATCTTCGAAAGGCCAGTGATATGGCCATTAGGGATGTAGGCTACATGAGCCTTGCCTATGAATGGTAGCATGTGGTGCTCGCATACCGAGAATAGCTCTATATCCTTGACGAGTACCATCTGCTGATACTCCTCCTTGAACATTGCCGACTGCAGTATGGCGATAGGGTCCTGTGAGTAGCCCTTGGTTATGAACGACATAGCCTTGGCTACACGCTCAGGGGTCTTAATGAGGCCCTCACGCTCTGGGTCCTCACCCAAGAGGCGCAATATCTCGCCATAGTGATACTTAAGCTGCTCTATGCGCTCCTCGTTATATTGGTCCTCACGCTTATAGTTTACAATAATCTCCTCCATATTTTATGGTTGTTTGTACATTTTTGCAAAGGTATAAAATTTATCTTAAATACAACATTGTTGGCTCTATAAAAAGTGGAAGACCGACTTCTAACAATCTGAAGTCGGTCTCCTATGATATATATTAGATGCTCGCTACTTAGCTGAACTGTAACCCGACATGGGGTATAGCGCAAAGGGGTAGTAGGTAGCATAACCGTTGAGTACAATCTTTGCGTTGCTGCTCTCCGACTTCACGGTGTATGGCTGCAATGTAGGTGTTGAGCCATCGTCCGAGTCGGGGATATAGAGCTTTGTGACATAGCCTGTGGCATTGTCAATCTCGTAGCCCCAGATGGTCACGGCGTGTGCACCGTTGAAGTTCGACGACATAGCCACGGCCATTGATGACATGCCGTGCTCGAAGGCTTCAATAATATACTCCGAGAACTTCATCAATGGGTCGGCAACGCTGCTACCACGCCAGTTGTAGTTGTTGATCTCGGTGATATATGTTGTAGGGTTGTACAACCATCCCCAGTTGGCATCCTCATATTGGTACATATCAGCAAAAATTGATGCCCATTGCGACTTGAAGTAGCCTCCTGTGCCACTACGTGGGTATGCACGATTAGTTGTGCCATTTGTTGTGTATAGGTCACGACCCTCGAAGTACCAGATAACACCGCCATCTGTCCAGTTACCGCGAGCGAGGTTATCCCAATTATCGCGGAACACATCCATAATCTGAAGCTCATAGTCATACTTGCTCGATGTGCCGTTAGGGCAACTTGTGGGGAGGGTGTTTCCATCAGCCACATAGCGGTCCTGGAACCACTGTATGATGTTCGACGATGATGCTGCCCAGCACATCATAGCATCTACTGTTGCCTGCTGCGAGGTGCTCTTCTTGTTCACGTCGTACCATCCCGATGTGAGTGTTACACCCTCGGCAAATACTGTGGTAGTGCCTGTGGTGGTTACCTCTCTTGCGGTGATTGTCAGACTATTGCTTCTCACTCCATTGCGCTCGGCATAGAAGGTATATGTGCCTGGTGTTGTGGTTGCGAATGTTGAGTTGGTGAGTTTTGTACCACCGTTCATGTATAGTGTACACTGCGCCGTAACATCGCCTCCGCCCTCCTCTACAACACTTAGCTTTGCACTATCCACGCCGTTGGCATCTATGCTGCTTTTCGATGCGCTAAGGATGAGGGCTCTCTGCTCGATGATATCGCCACCACCCACACTATTGGCCTTGCTCAACACGAGGTTTACATTGGTTGTCTTGCCCGCCGACATCTTAAAGGTGTTTATTGTGCCACTATCAGGCCTCTTTATCTCGTACCTCTTTTCTCCATTAATATAGATGTTGAAGGTGAATGCTACACCCTTTGTGGTATTCATTGGAAAGAGCATTGTCTGCAACTCGTTGCCCTTGCCATAGGTTATTATCGACTTTGTGGTCGCCGAGGTGCTAATGGTATTGGAGCGTACATTGTATGTAACCTTTGAGGCAAAGTCTATGGGCGTACCCTGTGTTGTGGCTGTCATCTCCACGGCTATGCTCTCGGCGTTTAGGTCGTCACTTATGTAGCCATCAGCCAAAGAGAGGTGGTAGTCTACCTTGTGCATCAGGTGGCTAAACGATATGGGGATCTTGCTGTTGGCTGTCACCTGTAGAGCATTGTCATACTGCTTGTACGATGCCATGAATATGTTGTTGGCTGCCTCTCTGTCGAGAGTGGGTGTTGTGGTTGAGTTGTCAACAGCGGGGTAGAGGGCTGTTACGCCATAGTAGTAACCCTCGGGGACGCTACCACGGAATACTGCACGCTTGCCATCATCGGATATGTCGCTTGCCGATGTTATGCTTAGCGTTGCGGTGGCAGTGTTGTTGTAGCCTGCTATGAGGTATAGCGATAGGTTGTCGCCCACCTCCCAACGAGTGGTGTTGCCCTCGACGTCGAGGCGAGTCTCCTCCTCCTCGGTCTGGGCAACAATAGCGATATCCACCATCTTGGGTGATGGGTCTGCTACCTCCTCTATATCGTTGCTGCACGATGAGAGCATGGCGGTGATTACCGCACCTATTATATATAAATATCTACGCATAGTATCACCGGTTTATAGCTCGTTTTCGTTTTCAAAGTCGGGTGTCTCCACGTCGCTAATTCTGAAACCCTCCTCTATGGAGTACTCCAAAATCTCAATATCTGGAGATGTGTATCTATCTTTCATAACCGTATAAATTATAAGGAGGCTGACAAAAGTCGTTAAAGACGTTGTGTCAGCCTCCCATTAGCATGATTTGTTACATCTTTGCTGAGTTATAACCCGATACAGGATATAGTGCAAAAGGATAGTATGCAGTATAGCCGTTGAGCACAATCTTTGCATTGCCACTCTCAGCGCTCACGGTGTATGGCTGCAAAATAGGTGTTGAGCCATCGTCCGAGTCGGCGATATAGAGCTTTGTGACATAGCCTGTGGCGTTGTCAACCTCGTAGCCCCAGATGGTCACAGCGTGTGCACCGTTGAAGTTTGACGACATGGCAACCGCCATACTTGACATACCGTGCTCAAATGCACTGATGATATACTCCGAGAACTTCATCAATGGGTCGGCAACGCTGCTACCACGCCAGTTATAGTTGTTGATCTCGGTGGCATAGGTATATGGCTCACCTGTAAGCCATGCCCAACCATTGTCATACTTGTACATATTGGCATAGATGCTGCTCCACTGTGACTTGAAGTAACCTCCTGTGCCACTGCGAGGATGTGCACAAGACTCCTTGCCATTGGTCTCGTATACATCACGACCCTCGAAGTACCATATCACACCGCCATCTGTCCAGTTGCCGCGAGCGAGGTTATCCCAGTTGTCGCGGAAGACATCCATAATCTGAAGCTCGTAGTCATACTTGCTCGATGTGCCGTTAGGGCAACCCGCGGGAAGTGTCTTGCCATCCGCAACGTAGCGGTCCTGGAACCACTGTATGATGTTCGAAGATGATGCTGCCCAGCACATCATGGCATCTGCACCAGAACTATTAGGTGAACTCTTCTTGTTTACATCATACCAACCCGATGTGAGCGTTACGCCCTTGGCGAATACGGTTGTTGTACCTGTTGCTACCTCCTCGGCAGTGATGGTAATCTCGTTAGACTTCATCTCGCCCTTTGTTGCGTAGAGGGTATATGTGCCAGGTGTGGTTGTAGCGAACTTTTTACCATTGAGCACACCACCATTCACAAAGATGGTTGCAGTACTTGTTACATCTGTGCCACCCTCCTCGGTTACGGTTAGCTGTGCGAAGTCTACGCCATTGGCCTTGATTGTTGTCTTCGATGCTGTGAGTGTGATAGGCTTTTGCTGCTCAACAACAACCTCTGTAGCCACCACCTCCACGCTGTTCGACTTCTCGCCCTCGCACATAGCGTAGAATGAGTAGGTGCCAGCCTCGGTAGTAGAGAACTCCTTAGCAGTGAGCTGGGTGTCGTCAGCAGCGTTGTAGATATCGTACTCTTCTACAATCTCGCCATCGGCCTTTAGTGTAAACAGGGCCTTCTCCTGGCCATTAGCAACGATTGATGCTGGTGATACGCTGAGCAGATACTCCTTCTTAACTGGGTTATCGGGGTCATCGTTGGGCTTGTCGTTAGGGTCTTCGTTATTGCTTGGTTCCTTGGCGACAACAGTCCATACTTCTGAGGTCTCCGAGCCAAGCTTTGCGTAGAACGAATACTCACCCGCATACTTAGTCTTGAAGGTCATGCCCTCCAAAGCCTCATGTGTGTCGGCAAAGTGAATTGTAGCATTCTCCACATACTCACGAGTGTCTAATCTCTTAACAGCGAATGTTACTGCATCCTCACCATTAGCGATAATCTCGCTCTTGTCGACTATTAGCGATAAAGTATGCTCTACAGTAGGCTCATTCGTGTCACACGCCACAAAGCCGAGCAACGCAACCAGAGCAAAAAGAATTTTCTTCATAGTTAATAGATAGTTTTAATAAAAGGAACCTGGCAGAGCTTACACCCCACCAGGTACCAATCTGCTTATTACTTTACACGCTTCATGACAATATCGCCTGTTGCCACAGCCCAAGGCTCTGTGCCATAGCGGAATACCGATGGACGGTAGATACCATTGCCAAACTGCTCCACAGGCTCTGATGCACCGATAGTGATAGTGTTGCCATCAGGTGAAACAGTTACAGGGAATGTAGCAGGTGCAGTCCAACCATTTGTAGTGTCGGCACCGAAGAAGTAGAATGTACCATCAGATGACCAGTTGTAGAAGAACTCTGACTTTGACGATGGAACAGTCACAACATCGCCCTCTGCAATCTCGAAGAAGATTTTTGGACCGCAGTCACGCTCAGCAAGCTGTGGGTTGTTTGCCCAGTAGTCGTCTGTATCCTTAAGGTCTGAAGGTGAGTAGTAAGGCATAGAAGCGTGCTGGCCGTCAGCCTCCACGTTGAATGGCCAGCCCTGAACTACAAGGCGGTTGTGGCTACGGTAGTAGTCTGCGCTGTTCTCGTCAGTACCCTGTGCGATAGTAACCTTTGCACCCTTGATGTCCACTGCCTTGCCGTTGAACTGGGTGAGTGAGTATGATACCTCCCACTCGCCAAGCAATGATGTGAACAAGTCTGACTCCACACGTGCAGGAACAGGCTTAGCGTTAGTTGTAGCAGTTACAGTGATAGCTGTCTCGGTGTTCTCGGCGTTCTTTACGCTGATGATTGCCTCATACTCTACGCCAGGATACAAATCCTCCTGCTTGAGAGTAAGACCGGTAGTGCGAATAGCCTCCACCTGCTCGGCGTTGAGCTCCATGCCGTAGATGCGTGCGATGTCCGAATCAGAGTAGTTGAACTGAGTGCGAACGTCGTCAACATCGGCCTTAGCGTTGAATGCATACTTCACGGTCGCAGCCTCCGCACAGAAGATGTTGAGGTTGAGAACATAGTGACCATTCTCCTGGTCGGAAGTAAGGTCTGCCTCGATAACGGGAGCAGCACCCGATGGCTCAAGTGTTGAGAAAGGTACGAGTGACAATGCCTGAGCACCCTTGTTGTCGTTAACCACAATGTGGCAGATGTACTCCTTGTTAGGGTCAAGACCGCCCCATACAGCCTCGTTAGCACCTGTGAGCTGCCATGCACCTGATGATGGGTATGTTACGAGTGTTGCAAGCATCGACTCGCCATAGCCCGCTACAATGCTGTCAGACCACGCCTTGTCACGCACCAAAATATAGTAGTCAGTAACGCTGCTATCGGGAGTAGTCTTAATCTTTACGCTTGTAGAGGTGATGTCGGTTAACTCAGTTGTAAGACCTGCTGTTGATACTGGACGCTTTGGTGTGTGAACAGTCTCGTAGTAGATGTCACCCACAACCTCCTGGCCATTAGCTATAGCTGCGATAACATAGTAGTCGCTATCCTCACGCACGTTCGTGTTGTAGTTGCCATAGACACCGCCATTTATCCAATCAACATTGATAGGGCCCTTTGCTGGAATACCGATGCCAAGAACAGAGATATACTCCTCAGGAGTCTGGTTGTTGTACTCGAGGTATGCCTTGTCGATACACTGGAAGACGTAGCTACCATCGATGTTGATAGAGAACGAGATGGTGTCGTATGTTGCGCTGTGGATGACAATAGGGTTTACCTTGCCATCATCTGGTGTGGTAAACTTCAAGGTCTTTGGAGCGCTCTGCTGGTCACCAGCACGCAACACTGCGTAGAGTGTGTAGTTGGTGTTATCATTGAGACCCTCAATCTTAATAGTTGCCTTGTCGGCAAGTTCGATAGAGTTCAACGAATAGAGCTCGTCGATCTTTGGTGCGCTGTAGCCCTCAGCCACCACTGCGTAGCCAAGAGTACCAGCCACGGTTGTTGTGGCCTCAAAGGTGAATGAGTCGAAAGCCGCCTCTACCTCGGTGAGTGTGATCTCAGGCTTTTCGGTTGGGGTAGGGTCGTTAGGACCTGGCTCTGGCTCATCAGTTCCATGATTGTCGGGGTTACAGCCCACAACAAGGAGCACACTTGCTAATAGTGCCCACAAAAAATTTAGATTTTTCATGTGTTGGTACTTAAAATTATTTAGTTCAAATTTTTAGTCACATCTCCATATCTTCATCAATGATGAAGGTAGGCTCACTATAGAGCCTGTGCAAAGATAATAAAAATCTTGTTAATGACCAAATAGAATGTTAGGGAGCGTCCGTCTGCCCTATAAAGTTATCTTGACATAGGGTGCGCCACTGCGCTTGGCAGCCTCGAGGCCCACCTCCGAGTCTTCGAAGATTATACTCTCCTCGGGGGTGACACCCTCACGCTCCATGGCCAGGAGAAAGCAGTCGGGGTGTGGCTTTGGGTGCGATACGTCGTCGCCCGATATAATGGCGTCGATGCCCTCCTCCAGACCTAAGTGGTGTATGACATTACGAATATTCTGAATGTGTCCTGTTGAGGCTATGTAGACCTTGCTTCCCATGCGGCGCATCATCTGGCACCAATTCCACAGTTCGGTGTTTAAACTAATGTGCTCAAAGTAGTTGGGGTAAAGCTCCACTTTACGGCGGCGTAGTTGTTGAATATCAGCCATATCCGTGAAGCCCATCATCTGCATAAACTCGATGCATCTCACACCAAAAAACCTACGTAGATACTCCTCCTCCGATAGCTCTATGCCTCTCTCGCGAAGAGTCTCGATGTAGGCCAAAGCGTTGGCACGACGAGTGTCAACAAGGGTGCCGTCGAAGTCAAGAATTATGAGCTTTAGTTGTGCCATGTTAGTCGAATGATTGCATGCTTGATATGGCTATCTGCTTAATGCGCTTGTACTCCTCGGGGGTGAGCTCCAAGAAGAAGTAGTGTATTGGGTCTACACGCAGGCCCTTATGCTCCACCTCGTAGTGTAGGTGTGGGGCAAACGATAGTCCGCTATTTCCCGAGTGTCCGATGACATCACCACGCTTGACCTTGTTACCCCTTTTTGTCAGAATATCCGAAAGGTGGCTATAGGATGTCTTGTAGCCATTGCCATGGTCAATAACAATGCGCTTGCCGTGCGACGACTCCTCGTTGTCTACCGACTCAATAGTGCCATCTGCCGTAGCATATACGGGTTGTCCCTCGGGTATGAGGTAGTCGATGCCGTGGTGCTCCTTCTCGATGTGGTAGAAGGGGTTTATGAGTGGCTTCTTGCCCGCAGCAAGAAGGGTAAGCTGTCGGTTGTTGATGGGCTGTATGGCGGGAATATTACTTATTGCTAAGCTATTGTTTTCTAAGGCTTTATTTAGTTCATTATACGAGCCTCTCAGCTCCTTTACAAGCTTGTTGGTCTTGCTCATATCAGAGTTGAAACGCTCGATTAGTTCATCGGTAGATAGTGCTATCAGCTCCTCGTATAGCTCGTAACGTTTACGCTCGTCGGCAGCACCCAAATCATAGGGGTTGGACTCGAAGAGCTTACGAAAAACATTTACGTCGCGCTCTACGACATTGTCCAGCACCTCATCAATCTCGTCGTACTGCTTCGATAGGCGATTGTACTCGTTGCGTAGGTTGTCGGTAGAGTGGCGAAGTCTATTCTCGCTGGGCGTGTCGAAGGCTATCGTTAGCACGATGTACCACGTTAGTATCATAGAGCACCATACCATGCCCTTGATAAACATTGGGATGTAGCGACGCTTACCGCTTGGCTTGACCGTGTTATTGCTCTTCAATCTCATTCTCGTCGCTATTTATGGGGTTAATCTGCTCTATAAGGCCCGCATCCTGATTCTTGTCGAAGTATATCTCTGGGTTCACGGGTGTGCCTCTATAGCGCACCTCGTAGTGCAGGTGAGGTCCAGTGCTTCGTCCAGTGCTTCCCACATGTCCAATCACCTGACCGCGCTTTACGCTATCGCCTGCCTTTACGAATATCTTAGATAGATGGGCGTAGACCGTACGGTAACCAAAGCCATGGTTTATCTCTACGAGATTACCGTAGCTTGACTCTCGTTTGGCCTTCACTACGGTGCCATTTCCCGTAGCGTAAATATCTGTGCCTGTGGGCGCTGCGAGGTCAATGCCTTCGTGCATAACACGATACTTAAGTACGGGGTGTAGTCTATAGCCATAGGGGCTACTTATCGAGCGCAGTTGTGTTCTGTCGATGGGGAATAGTGCGGGTATCACAAACGAGTACTCCTCCTTGTGCTCGGCAAGAGCCTGTGTCTGGTCGAGACATAGCGAGGTGTAGTATAGCTTGCGATATAGTTTGTCGATGTCGAGCCATGTCTGACGAATCATCGTGCCATATAACTTATCCTCTGCCAGGTTGGCATACTTACTATCGTTATACTCGGCGTATACCTGTGCGATGTGTAGAGTGTCGATATCCAGGAGAGGACGATATACCTGCTGGTCGCGCTGAATGATGTCGTCAATTGTGCGCTGTGCCGAGGCTATCTTGTGCTGCAGTGCCGAAAACTTATGCTCCAAGCGGTGGTTCTCCTGGCGTATCTTTACCATCTCGGGGGTGTCGGTAATAGATGTTATCGCTATGTTGAGAACTATGGCGATGAGTAGCGATATGACGAGCTTAATAGCAATACGAACGCTCTTTGGAGGTCTCCTTTTGGGGGTAGACTGGCTGGTATTGCTGTTGTTTGTCATCGTAAAAAAATAAAAATATTAAAAATATCGGTTTTGCGCTACAAAATTAAGGTAATTTATGTAATTTTGCAACCGCGTATAAAATATAGGTAAAAAATAAATTACAATATATCATGGAATCAAACAAAATTAGAGAGGCATTTTTGGAGTTTTTCCAGTCGAAGCAGCACCAGATTGTTGCTTCAGCTCCTATGGTCGTAAAGAACGACCCCACGTTGATGTTCACCAACGCAGGTATGAATCAGTTCAAGGATATCTTCTTGGGTAACGCACCCCGTAAGTATCCACGTGTTGCCGATACACAGAAGTGTTTGCGCGTATCGGGTAAGCATAACGACTTGGAGGAGGTAGGTCACGATACCTATCACCACACCATGTTCGAGATGCTCGGTAACTGGTCGTTTGGCGACTACTTCAAGAAGGAGGCTATCGAGTGGGCATGGGAGCTTCTTACCGAGGTGTACAAACTCGACAAGAGCCGTATGTATGCTACTGTATTCGAGGGTAGCGAGGAGGATGGCGTAGCTTTCGACCAGGAGGCTTACGACTATTGGAAGCAGTTCTTGCCCGAGGACCACATCATTCGTGGTAACAAGAAGGATAACTTCTGGGAGATGGGCGAGACAGGTCCTTGTGGTCCATGTAGCGAGATTCACTTCGACTTGCGTGACGAGGAGGAGGTTGCCAAGATCCCTGGCCGCGAGATGGTAAATATGAGCCACCCTCAGGTTATTGAGATTTGGAACCTTGTATTCATGCAGTTCAACCGCAAGGCTAACGGCTCTCTTGAGCCACTACCTGCGCAGAGCGTCGATACAGGTATGGGCTTTGAGCGTCTCTGTATGATTATGCAGGGTAAGAAGTCGAACTACGATACCGACGTGTTCCAGCCTACAATCGCTCGCATCGCAGCACTTTCGGGCAAGGAGTATGGCAAGGATGAGAAGTGCGACGTGGCTATGCGTGTTATCGCCGACCACTTGCGTGCTATATCATTCTCTATTGCCGATGGTCAGCTTCCAGCTAACGCAAAGGCTGGTTATGTCATCCGCCGTATCTTGCGTCGTGCTGTTCGCTACGGCTATACATACCTTGGCTTCACCGAGCCATTCATGTGCAAGCTTGTTGATGGCCTCGTGAAGCAGATGGGTCATCAGTTCCCAGAGCTCGTGGCGCAGCAGACACTCATCGAGCGCGTTATCGAGGAGGAGGAGGCATCATTCCTCCGCACCTTGGCTACAGGTATCAACCTCTTGGAGGGTGTTATCAAGAAGTCAGCAGGTGGCAAGATTTCGGGTAAGGATGCCTTCGTGTTGTACGATACCTATGGTTTCCCTATCGACCTTACCGAGCTTATCGCTAAGGAGCAGGGCGTAGAGGTCGACATCGAGGAGTTCGAGAAGGAGTTGCAGGTGCAGAAGGAGCGTTCGCGTAACGCTGCACAGCAGGATATCGACGACTGGCAGGAGGTGATGGCTATCGCTGAGAGCGAGTTCGTAGGTTACGATAACCTCGAGGCTGATGTTCGCATCGCTCGCTATCGTCGTGTTAAGAGCAAGAACAACGTGACATATCAGCTCGTCTTCAACCACACCCCATTCTATGGTAACTCGGGTGGTCAGATTGGTGATATCGGTTATATCGAGAGCGCTAACGAGAAGATTGAGATTGTTGCTACCGAGAAGGAGAACGGTCTTATCATCCACATCGCTAAGCAGCTTCCAGAGAACCCCGAAGCACAGTTCCGTGCTGTTGTCAACACAGATGCTCGTCAGAAGGCTGCCAACAACCACACTGCAACACACCTTGTTGACTACGCTTTGCGTACCGTTCTTGGCTCACATGTTGAGCAGAAGGGTTCAATGGTGACACCTGCTGGCTTGCGTTTCGACTTCTCACACTTCCAGAAGGTGACTGCAGAGGAGCTTCGTGAGGTAGAGCGTCTTGTGAACAAGCTTATCCGTGCCAACTATCCATTGGTTGAGAACCGTGAGGCTACCATGGCTGAGGCTGAGGCTGCTGGCGCTATCATGCTCTTTGGTGAGAAGTATGGCGATAAGGTTCGTATCGTGAACTTCGGTCCATCAACTGAGCTTTGTGGTGGTACACACACTTCGGCTACTGGTACTATTGGTCTCTTTAAGATCGTATCCGAGAGCGCTATCTCGGCAGGTGTACGCCGTATCGAGGCTACTACAGGCGAGGGTGCTGAGGCTTTGATTTATGGTGCACAGGATATGATTTCTTCTATCGAGCAGCTCGTTCGCAACCCCAAGGTTGTTCAGGCTATCGAGAAGATGATGGAGTCGAACGATGCCCTCACTCGCGAGATTGAGGAGATGCGTAAGGAGAAGGTTGCATCTGTGGCTGATGACTTAGCCCAGAACACACCTTTGCGCGATGGCGTTAAGCTCATCACACTCACAACAAAGCATACTTCAGAGGTGATGAAGGACTTGGCATTTGCTTTGCGTCAGCGTGTGTCGGAGCGTTTGGTGATGGTTGTGGGTAACCTCTACGAGGGTAAGCCAACGCTTAACATCATGCTCTCGGACGATATGGTTGCTATGGGCGTTGATGCTGGTGCTATCGTTCGTGAGTCGGCTAAGTTGATGAATGGCGGTGGCGGTGGCCAGAAGCACTACGCTACGGCTGGTGGTAAGAATCCTGATGGTTTGCAGGCTGCTATGGAGAAGGCTGTGGAGCTCATCATAGAGAAGGTTAAGTAATTTTTTAGGACTATTATATATATAGAATATGAGCAATAAGGTATTGTTGATGATTTTGGATGGTTGGGGTAATGGCGACCACTCGAAGTCAGATGTTATTTACTCTACAAACCCTGAGTATATCAATGCTATGACCGCAACGTATCCCCACGCTGAGCTCAAGACCGATGGCGAGAATGTAGGCTTGCCAGAGGGTCAGATGGGTAACTCGGAGGTTGGTCACCTCAATATTGGTGCTGGTCGTGTTGTATACCAGGACCTCGTTAAGATTAACCGTGCTTGCCGTGATAACTCTATCCTCGAGAACAAGGAGATTGTTGCTGCCTTTGAGTATGCTAAGGCTAATGGCGTGAATGTTCACTTCATGGGCTTGGTGTCGGATGGTGGTGTTCACTCATCACTCGACCACCTCTTCAAGCTCTGCGACATCTCTAAGCACTATGGCATAGATAACACCTTCGTACACTGCTTCATGGATGGTCGTGATACCGACCCTCGTAGCGGTAAGGGCTTCATCTTAGCTTTAGAGGAGCACATGGCAAAGTCAACAGGTAAGATTGCCTCTATCATCGGTCGCTACTACGCTATGGACCGTGATAAGCGTTGGGAGCGTGTTAAGATCGCATACGACCAGCTTGTGAATGGGCTTGGCGAGAAGTCTCCAAACATGGTTGAGGCTATGCAGAAGTCATACGACGAGGGCATCACCGACGAGTTCGTTAAGCCTATCGTTAACGTAGATGCTGAGGGCAACGCCATTGGTACTATTAAGCCTCAGGATGTTGTCATCTTCTTCAACTATCGTAACGACCGTGCTAAGGAGCTTACTATCGTACTCACACAGGAGGATATGCCAGCCGAGGGTATGCACACCATGCCTTTGTACTACTGCTGCATGACCCCTTACGATGCTAAGTTCCAGGGCTTGCACATCCTCTTCGACAAGGAGAATGTTGCGAACACCATTGGTGAGTATATCGCTGCTCAGGGCTTGAAGCAGTTGCGTATTGCTGAGACTGAGAAGTATGCTCACGTTACATTCTTCCTTAATGGTGGTCGTGAGGAGGAGTTTGCTAATGAGGATCGCATCCTTGTAGCCTCTCCTAAGGTTGCTACCTACGACCTTCAGCCTGAGATGTCGGCATATGAGGTTAAGGATAAGCTCGTTGAGGCTCTCGGTGAGCAGAAGTACGACTTCATCTGCTTGAACTTCGCTAATGGCGATATGGTGGGTCACACCGGAGTCTACGAGGCAATAGAGAAGGCTGTTAAGGCAGTGGATGAGTGTGTTAAGGATGTTGTTGAGGCGGCTAAGAAGAATGGCTACGAGGTCGTTCAGATTGCTGACCACGGTAATGCCGACAACGCTGTTAATGCCGATGGTACACCTAACACCGCACACTCACTCAACCCTGTGCCCATCGTTGTTGTATCGGATAGGGTAGCAAAGGTCAAGGATGGTATCCTTGCGGATGTAGCACCTACGGTCCTCGACCTTATGGGTCTTGCTAAGCCTCAGGAGATGACAGGTGAGTCACTCGTTCAGTACAAGTAATAGACTTGCTTATATAGAGAGTAGGGCTATCCAACTATTGGATAGCCCTACTCTCTATTATTATGTGTTACTCCTCGGGGTATATCATCTTCTTGGTTACGCCACCGTCGATGGTTAGACATTCGCCATTAATAAAGTCGCTGCGCCTATCACATAGGAAGAGGCACGCATGGGCTATATCCTCAGCCTTGCCTACACGACCCGATGGATGAAAGGCGTGGTCCTCGGCACGGAGTATCTCCTCCTCGTTGACGCTTATCCATCCTGGTGCTATGCAGTTTACGGTGATGTGGTATGGGGCAAGTGATATGGCGAGGGCGTGTGTCATAGAGTGTATGCCACCCTTGGATGCTGCATAGGCCTCGCTATTTGCTTCGCTCTGCAGATAGCGCGTTGAGCAGAGGTTTATAATGCGACCGTAGGGGTTTGTTGCCCCCATCTTCTCGCGGTGTATGGCGAGCTGTCGTGAGGTGATAAATGCTGAACGTAGGTTGGTGTTTATCACTCGCTCGAAGTGTTCAACGCTTGTTGTGGTGATAGGTTCAAACCCGCCAATGCCCACATTATTCACAATGATGTCTATATCGCCCCACTCATCTAATAGGCTCTTAATGACTCGCTCCAGTGCCTCTGTGTCGCAGACATCAAGGTGAAAGAATCGTGCTGAAGTAGCTGCTGCCACCTCCTCGCCACGCTGGGCATCTATATCGCAAAACGCTACACGGTCACCCTCCTTTGCGAAGGCCTCGACAATGGCACGCCCAATACCGTGTCCCGCTCCTGTAACAAATACTCGTCGCATACTCTTATATATATAATGTCATCTATCTCCTGTCGTTATGTGCCTCACGCTGCAAGTGCCACATCTGGTGGGTGAAGAATGGGCGTGAGCCCACACGCTCAAAGCCAAGCGAGGTGTATAGACTCTCGGCCATGGGGTTCTCCATATCGACAATAAGCCCCACACGCCTATGTCCTGAGGCGAAGGCTCGCTTGCAGAAGGCCTCTACGAGGGCACGACCTACACCCATGCCACGATGTTCGGGAAGCACGCCTACGGAGTCGAGGTAGTATTCGCCAGCCTCAGTCTCGTCCACGATGTTGGGTACTCGTCCTATGGTCTTGCTCAGCACCTCGAAGGTGCCATTGCGCAGTGTGCGTAGCTCGGCGCCATCATAGCCCACAACAGCGCCTGCAACATGGCTGTCAACCTCGGCAACAAGGGCATATCGCCAGCTATACTGCGTATTGTCGCATGAGGCAATAGCGGTGAGCACGCCGATGTAATCATCACCGCAGTAGTGGCGCACACCCTCCTCGTCGCCAATAGCCATGGCAACCACCTGGGCAATTATGGTGGCATCCTCGGGTGTCGCTTTGCGCACTATAATATTGTTGTGTGTCATACTCTAAAATAGAGGCGTGCCCAGTGATAGGGACACGCCGTTTATAACTCTGAATATCCGAAGCCTTTAGCTACGTCCTACTCCACAAACACCTGGAAGAGTAGTGGGGTGTAGGCGGGTATCTCGGTAGATGTTGTAGTTACTGTCACCGAGTTATCCTCCGTAGAGCCTGTATAGCCGTAGCCATAATAGTATGGGTCGTAGCCGTAGTAGCCATAGTTATACATATTATTATAGCTATTGCCATAGATATGGTTCATCGTGTTCATGTACGAGAGGTAGTTCAGGTAGTTGTAGTAGTCGTTGTTGTTATTCGTTGTTGACGATGTGTGCGAGCCTACAATGCCTGAAATGCCGTAGCCATAGTTCGAGCTGGTGAGGATAGCTGCCCACTGACCCTGGCGGAGTGTGGGGATAGAGTAGTTCCAGGCTGCTATATATTTATTATCCTTGCTATTGTTCATGTTGAAGGATAGGGCAGTGCCCTTGCTCTCCACCTTGCCGTAGATGATCTCCTTGACCTCATCGATGTTGGTGTCGAAGATGAAGCCATCGAGGAAGCGTCCCACGTACCACACCTTGGCTGTGGGCTTCTCCTTGAGTGAATCTGTTGTGAGCACCTCGTCGTAGGTTATACCCTCGCCAAAACGCTTGATGAGAGCCTCGTTTACGCGGCGGTCGATATCCTCCATCGAAGCACCATTGGCGTAGATGTTACCACCAATATATAGGTCCTCGTTAGGATACTTGAGGGTGTCTGTGCCGAGAACTCGGTAGTTGAAGTTCTGCTTGGGGGTGTACGCATAGTTAACGTATAGCTTAGCCATGGTGTCCACAGGCTGGTGCCAGCGACCATCGAAGAACTCCAATGGGCGTGTATCTACCTCCTCGTCGCCCTCCTCACTATTGGTGCGTGAGATATAGCGACGGCGATAGCTCTTCTCGGCCTCATTTTTCTCCTCCTCTGCGCGGTGGTCGGTGCATAACTCACCATTGGCCTCAGCAAATCTATCTACATACTCGCCCTCGTAGGCCACAGGGTTGCTTACATGGCCAAATACCTCAAGGTCAACAATCATAGGTATGTTCTCATTCATGGCGAACTGACCCTCGTAGCCACCATCACTTGTAGCGCTATTACCCTTGGTTACTGACGATGGTAGGTATAGGCGTAGTTTAGTGCCGTAGCGCACCTCTATAGAGTCGCCATTGACCCATAGCTTGTTGAAGGTGGCAAGATATGTACCCTCGTGAATGCTGTGGCTTTCAGCACCGCTGAAGCGGAAGGCGGGGATGTAGTGTGTGTAGTTAGTGAATGTGCCGAGCTGTGTTGCAAGGTTGGCACTACGTGTCTCACAGATGTTGCCATCGAGGTCACGTCCCGTGAAGTTGTACCACAACCACACATCCTTGCCTGTTACGGCTGTAGAGTCGGCTACACCATAGTCGAGGACCTCAACAAAGTAGCCTCCCTCCTGCTGGTAGTTACCGGCAATGTCGGGTCTATGCTTCTCTACCCACGCCTTGAGCGAGCGCTGCTCAACCTCCTCAAAGGTCGTGGTTGGCTCCTCGATACACGAGGTGGCGAGGAGTAGGGTGGTGAGCATGATGCTCACAAGGGATACTATATTTCTCATTACTATATCTTATCGTTTTGTGATAGCATTAATATCTATGACCCACATCTGTGCCGACTTACTTGGCACCATGCCTACATGATGCTTGCCGTAGCCCTCCTCGAATGTGAGGTATATCTCTACGTTGTCGCCTTCACGACACCCCTCAAGTGCTGTGTCGAGCGAGCTTAGGATGTCGCCATGGCCTAAACGGATTGTCACAGGCTCGTTTGTCCAGCCGTAGTCGGGGGTGAGACCCAAAGCTATAAGCTGGTCGATGGATGCCTGGTCGTTAGTGGCAAACATATTAGCTGCTGAGGGCTTGTTGTTTGAGAATACATAGGCCGTATAGGTGATGCTTAGCTCATCGCCTCGCTCGGCAATGGCTCTCTCCTCGCGACCCTCTTCGTACATTGTTGATATGTAGCGATATATGTCCAAGCCCCACTGTGTGAAGTATTGTGGCTGCTCTTCAAGCGACGATGCTAACTCCGATTCGGGAATTAGTCGTGGCTGGTGAGAGCCTGTAAGATACTTCGATATTGAGTTCTGCTGCGAGGTGAGCGCAGTGTCAGTCTCGTTACTGCACCCCATAGGGAGTGTCGCAACAAGACTAAAGATAATTCCTACTATTATGGTTGCTATATGCTTCATATCTATATAATCGTGCAAATTTAATAAATATTTTGCAACAACCCTATTTTATTCGAAAAAAAAGCGATACTACAACCTCTTCAGTGCAGCACGCACAGCCTCCTCGACGCTCATCGCTGGCGACTCCTTGAAGATTGCAGTGAGGGCCTTCTCGGATGCGCTCTTCTGGAAACCGAGCATGGCCAGGGCTGCAAGGGCCTCATCATAGGCTTCGTTGCGTGCGCCACGCTGTGTCTGTGTGAGGAGCATGTCGCTCGCACCAAGCTCTATCATCTTACCCGAGAGCTCGACAATAATCTTCTGTGCGGTCTTCAAACCTAAGCCCTTGACATTCTTTAGGAGTACAGCATTTTCGGTGGCGATGATATTCTGCAACTCGTGTGATGTGTAGGTCGAGAGAATCATGCGTGCGGTGTTGCCACCTACGCCTGAGACGCTGATGAGCTGGCGGAAGAGCTCACGCTCGAGCTTAGTGCTAAAGCCGTAGAGCGACTGTTGGTCCTCGCGCACTATGTAGTGAACATAGAGCAGTGTCTCATCGCTTTGCTCGATATCGGCGTAGGTCTTGAGTGATATGTTAATGAAGTAGCCCACGCCCGCAGCCTCGATAACAGCGTATGTGGGTGTTGCCTCTGCAACTTTTCCTCGAATATATTCGTACATAGTTGGTGTCTGTATTTCTAAAAATATCTAAATTTTCTACAAATGTAAATAAAATTTTTTACCTTTGCCATTCGGAATTGAAAATTAACTAAAACAGATAATAAGTTATGATTAAAAAAGTTCTATTTGTAGCCATGGCGGCAGCCCTTGTGGTGTCGTGTGGCTCGGACAAAAAGAGTGAGAATAAGCGCTCTGATGATAAGGGTGTAGTGGAGACCTCTATGGAGAAAAAGGATGTGGAGCAGAATGTTGTTAACGAGCCAACATCAAATCCAGATGCCTCAGGTGATATTGTCTATGTCGACATGGCATATCTCTCTGCACAGTGTAAGTTGAGCCTAACTGAGGGTAAGGCGTTGGAGGCTAAGCTTGAGGAATACCAGGCTGAGTTTAAGCGAGCTAACGATGCATGGATGGCTAAGGAGCAGGCTCTCCAGGCTGAGGCTGCTAAGATTCAGGACGACTATCAGAAGACCTTGATCACAAGCATCACAGCACAGCAGAAGGGTGAGGACTTGCAGCGCCGCTATGCTGAGTTCCAGAACTCTGTACAGAACGAGGCTAACAAACTTGCGCAGCAGGAGCAGGCCTTAGCTGAGGAGCAGATGGTTCTTGGTACACGTTTCACAACTCTGCTTAAGACGGCTGTTGAGAACGTAAACAGCCAGGGTCAGTACAAGATGGTTGTGACCAACGATATGATTATCGACGCAGATGAGTCACTCAATATCTCAGCTCTTGTACTTGCAGAGATGGATAAGTTGTACGACGAGGGTGCTCTCAATTAATCGACATTTATCTAAATTTTATATCATTTTGCCGATTTGCCTTTGCAAGTCGGCATTTTTTTGACTATCTTCGCACCCAGATAGTGTGTGTATGCACTCTATAGGGAGATAGACTAATGATAATAACACTCTAATAATCCAAACAATGGGTTTCATACCATTTACATTTATTGACCTCATAGATATCATCTTGGTCTCTACACTCTTCTTTTTGGCATATCGTGCAATGAAGGGTACAAGCGCTCCATTCATCATGGTTGGCGTCTTTGTGATATATCTTGTTTGGATCGTTGTCACCACCTTTAACCTTGTCCTCTTCTCTACAATCTTGGGACAACTTATCTCGGTGGGTGTTATCGCCATACTCATCATCTTTCAGCCCGAGATTCGCCACTTCTTGCAGGTCATAGGCCGCCAGCGTGGTCGCTTCGAGTGGCTAAGCCGTATCTTCAATATACGCAATCGTAAGGCTCAGGAGGAGATCGACCTTCAGCCTATAGTTGAGGCGTGTATGGAGATGAGTGCCGAGAAGGTGGGTGCTCTCATCATCATTAAGCAGTCTAACGACCTGGGTGTCGTGGTGGAGAGTGGTATTGCTGTAGATGCTAAGGTCTCATCGGCGCTCTTGGGTAACATCTTCTTTAAGAATGCACCACTCCATGATGGTGGTGTGGTAATCAGTGGTGATAGGGTAGTCGCAGCTAAGTGTGTCCTCCCCTCTACGCAGCAGGAGGTGCCAAAGTCTTACGGTATGCGCCACCGTGCAGCCTTGGGTATGAGTGAGGTGTCGGATGCTATCATCGTAGTAGTATCGGAGGAGACAGGTGGCATATCTATCGCTCACGACTCGGTTATCCGCCGTAATATAGACCCATTACGTCTCCAGCAGACAATACGTCGTATGATGCGTATCAACGATCGTCGTCGTGATGAGGCTGAGGAGGAGAAGCCCGGTAACTAAACGAACGCAAAGATATATAAGGTAAATTAAATATCGCCCTAATCGATGTTATATCGGTTAGGGCGAGTTGTTTTATATTGGTGCAAGCCATGATGACAACAGGTAGAGTAGTGCGATGAGCGCGAATAGAGCATATAGAGTGCGTATAACACATGGTGACGTCATTAGTTCGCACGTGTTAGCTATATAGTGTAGTTCACCTTTGTTATGCTCAT
This sequence comes from Alistipes sp., assembly GCA_045647535.1. GTDB lineage: Bacteria > Bacteroidota > Bacteroidia > Bacteroidales > Rikenellaceae > Alistipes. The sequence goes on along the minus strand of JAZRMM010000002.1, from coordinate 14,074 downwards.
AGTACTGATGAGAAGGGGTAGTGATAGTTGGTATATAGGCTGTTGTGGTAGTTGTTGGGCATAGCCCGTTTAGGGTATCTACAACCCACAAATAATAAGAGCTGCCCCGAGGGACAGCTCTTATCTATAATCAGGGCTAAACGATTACTCGTTAGCGTGCTCAGGACGCATGATAACCAATGTGCGGTTGCCATCGTCGAGGAGCTTCTGGGCCATAGCCTGGATATCCTCAAGAGTGATGCTCTCAAGAACGCCGAGGTACTCCTCCTTGAAGTTGTAGCCCTCCTCGTACCAACGGTAGATAGCTGACATCCAACCGCTGTTGTTCTCCAAAACGTTAGCGTAGTTCTTCTGCAAGAACTCCTTAGACTTAGCTACGTCGTCGGCCAAAGGACCCTCCTTAGCAATCTTAGCGATCTCAGCGTCGCAGATATCCACCAACTCATCAGCAAGCTGCTCGTTGGTGTCGAAGATGATAGCTGTCATGTAGCCCTCAACAGGGTACTTCTGGATGCCACCCTGAACGTGTACACCATAGGTACCACCCTTCTCCTCGCGGATAGATACCATGTAGCGTGAGTCAAGTGCACGTGTGAGGAGGTCAAGAACAAGACGGTTCTTGGCGTTGTCCTCGATAGCACCGTTGAAGATGAGGTATACAGATACCTTAGGCTGCTGCATCTTAACGCGGAAGTCGTTTGTCACCTTACCCTCAGCCATGCGTACGCCATCGTCCACAACGTCGTACTTAACCTTCTTAGAAGTTGGGAGTGAACCGATGTACTTCTCTACGAGTGGCTTCAAGGTCTCAAGATCAACGTTACCAGCGATCACGAAGCGGAAGTCATCAGCGTAAGTGAAGAGCTCGCTGTGTACTGCTGCCAATGTCTCAAGGTTGAGAGACTCGATCTGATCTGCAGAGGTGATCTGACGACGGAAGTGGTTCTGATACAATGTCTCGTTGAATGCCTTGCCCATGAGGTAGCTTGGATCAGCCTCCATGTTACGGAAGTATGGAGCATACATCTTCTTGAGATTGTCAAGGTCAGTCTGGTCGAAGCGTGGAGCAGTGAAGTTGAGGTACATGAGCTGGAGGATAGTCTCGATATCCTTTGGTGAACCACCAGCGTTTACAGAGTGGTCGTACTCGCTAACGTTTGTTGATGCGTATGCGCTCTTACCTGAAAGCTGCTTAGTAAGCTCTGTAGCAGAGAACTTGCTGATACCTGACTGCTGCATAACCATTGGGAGGTAGTCGCCGTGGAAGTAGTTAGCATCTGAAAGCATAGACTTACCACCCTTAGCCTCAGCTGCGATGATAACCTCGTCAGCCTTCAATGTAGATGGGCGAACAACAACCTTGATGCCATTCTTCAAAGTCCACTCAGTGTAGCCAAGTGACTCGTTGGTCTTGGTAGACTTAACCTTAGAACCCTTCAACTTGAGTGCGGGGTCGATAAGTGGCTCGATAACGGTGTTATCCTCGAATGGAGCGATCTCCGAAGCCTCAACCTCAGCCTTGATAGCCAAGATGTCTGCCTCAGTAGGAACTGCCAAGCCCTCCTTCTTTGGTGAGCGAACAAGGATTACAAGGTTCTCGTTAGGAGCAACCATAGAGAGGTATGCCTGGTTGATAACGTCTACGTTGAGGCTGTTGATGAATGCCTGGTCGAGCTGCCACTCAGTCTCTGCATCCATCATAGGGCTGTTATCAGCGTAGTTGTCGAGGTAGCGCTGTGCGTACTCTGCGTTGCTTACGTCGTTACGGTTAGTGTACTGACGCTCTGACCAACGAAGAATCTCCTGCTTAGCACGCTCGAACTCACCAGCGGTGAAGCCGTGACGACGCATACGCTCCATCTCGGTGTACATAGCGCGGAACGCCTCGTCGATGCGACCATCGTGAGCAGTTGCAGAGAACATTGTTGACTCCATAGTAGGGCAGATGCCGATGCCACCCTCGCTCATGCCACCATTGAGGAATGGAGCATCAGCAGCCTGTGCAATATCCTCGAAACGCTCGTTCATCATCATAGATGCGAATGTGCATACAAGGTTGTAAGAGTAACCAGTGATAGTGTTGTTGTACTCCTTAGGAAGTGCATTACGACGTGCGAACATCATAACGCTTGAGCGAGTCAACTCAGGATCGGTGAAGACAGATACGATAGGCTCCTCGGTAGCAGGTACGATGTGTACCTCCTTCTGTGCAGCATCTGCTGGTGAAGCAGGAATGTCTGCCATAAGGGCCTTGATCTTTGCCTCAATCTGGTCAACGTCGATGTCACCAACGATTACGAGTGCCTGATACTCTGGGCGATACCACTTCTTGTAGAAGTTAACCAATGCCTGCTGGTCGAAAGACTTCAAACCATCCAAGTAGCCGATGAGGTTACGACGCTCGTAGAGCGAACCCTTGAAGAGGTTCTGGATCATGTCGTTCTGAGCACGAAGGTTTGCACCGTCACGAGTACGAAGCTCCTCCATGATAACGCCACGCTCTGAGTCGATCTCTGCTGGCTGCAATGCGATGAACTGTGACCAGTCGTGGAGGATAAGAAGAGCGAGGTCTACGTTCTCCTCAGTTACTGGGCAGTCCATAACCATGTACTGTGTGCAGTCCCATGATGTGAAGGCGTTAAGGTTGTTACCAAACTGAACACCGATAAGCTCAAGCTTCTCGATGATGTCCTTGCCTGGGAGGTTCTTAGTACCGTTGAAGGCCATGTGCTCGAGGAAGTGAGCCAAGCCCTGCTGGTCGTCGTCCTCCTGGATAGCACCTACATCGTGGTAGATGTAGAAGCTCGCCTGACCCTTTGGCTTCTCGTTGTGGCGAATGTAGTAGGTCATGCCGTTGTCGAGCTTACCTACACGTACTTCTGGATCCAATGGAAGCATCTGCTCCGCAGGGTCCTGAGCACATACACAAGTAACACCAAATACGAATGCTACGAGTGAAAAAAGTAGTTTTCTCATAGATTTGAAATTAATAAATAAAATTAAGTTTTATCTCTGTTTCTCTTTCAAAGCCTAACTTACATTGTTTAACGACAATAAGTCAAGCAAAGGTACTATTTTTTGCTTGTTTTACAACAAAAATTGCTATTTTTTTTTCTTATGCTTCAATAAGTTTTGCTTACACGCCTCATAATTATCAACGAGTTTGTTTCCATCATATTATGTTTTTTTGTATATTTGCATGAAATAATTAGCAATTATGGCGGAGATTACAACTTATAACTATCGCATAGAACCCCAGGATGTTGACTTTACGCAGCGTGCCTCGGTGGCTACAATAATCAACTATATGCTCAATGTGGCGGGCTTGGATGCCCACAACAAGGGCTTTGGTGTAGATGCCCTCATGGGGCAGTCGGTGACATGGGTATTGTCACGCTTGGCAGTAGACATCGCCGTGCAGCCCAATCAGTATGAGAGTGTCGAGATCGATACATGGGTTAACGATTTCAATCGCCTGAGCTCTACGCGTAACTTCGTGATGCACCAGGGTGAGAGATGCTTGGCTTCGGGTGTGTCGCAGTGGTGTATGTTCGACATGGAGAAGCGTCAGTCGGTGGATATGTCTCTCTTCAAGGATGTATACATGAAGGCCATGGTTGATGCTCCATCGCCTATTGCCATGCCAGCACGTCTGCGTGCTATTGAGCCAACGGCTAAGATGTCACGCCCTGTGGTATATAGCGATATAGACTTCAATCGTCATGTGAACACTATGCGCTATATTGACCTTATCTTCGATACCCTCCCATTGGGCCTCATTGAAAGCAATGCTGGTATGCGTATTGATCTTAACTTCTTGGCCGAGGCCCGTTATGGTGATACCATCACCGTTGGCTCGGTTAAGGATGAGGCGGGCGTATGGCAGTTTGAGATAACCTCCGAGGAGAGGGTGTTGTGTAGGGCAAAGATAGAGTTTCGTTAGTGGAAAAGCGTAGGCTAAAGATTGCAATCGTGGGGCCTGCTCACCCCTATCGTGGTGGGTTGGCAGCCATCATGCATAGTATGGCACGTGAATTTCAAAGGCGTGGCCATGATGTTGATATTGTGACTTTTACGTTACAGTACCCCTCGTTATTGTTCCCTGGTAAGAGCCAAACGGTGGATACTCCGTCACCCACTGATTTGAGCATACGTCGTCGTCTCTCGACCGTAAATCCTTTTTCGTGGTTGAGAGTGGGCAGGGAGCTCAGGCGCATGAAGCCCGATATCGTATTCATGAAGTATTGGACACCCTTTATGGCTCCATGCTTCGGCAAGGTGGCTCGCATGGCGCGCAAAGGTGGTAGTAAGGTAATATGTCAGATAGATAACGTTGAACCGCATGAACACCACCTCACCGACCGTATGTTTAATAGGTACTTCCTACGTTCGGTAGATGGCTTCATATATATGTCGGAGCAGGTGCATGGAGAGCTTAAGGCCTACACCTCGGCACCGGCACTCTTCTCACCACATCCCCTCTTCGATAACTTCGGTGATAGGGTAGAACGCAATGAGTCGTGTAGCCATCTTGGGCTTAATCCCGAGATAAGATACTCGCTATTCTTCGGTCTAATTCGTGACTACAAAGGCCTTGATACTCTCATTGATGCGTGGGCAAAGTTTAGGCGTAAGGGACATAAGCTCATCATTGCTGGTGAGTTCTACACCTCACGTGATAAGTATGTAGAGCAGATCGAGCGACTTGGTCTCAAGGAGGATATTATTCTTCACGACTTCTTCGTCAAGGATGAGGATGTCAAGCACTACTTCTCGGCTGCCGACTGCGTGGTACTCCCCTATAAGACGGCTACGCAGAGTGGCGTGACGCAGATATGCTACAACTTCTGCACTCCTGTGATTGTCACTCGTGTAGGTGGTCTTCAGGAGATTGTGCCCGATGGTCGTGTGGGCTATGTCTGCGACCCTACGGTTGAGGGTGTTGCCGATGCTCTGGGGCGTATGCATGAGCCCGGCAGGGTTGAGCAGTTTAGCGAGGCGATGGTCGAGGAGCGCAAACGTTTCACATGGGAGGCTATGGTCGACAAGGTAGAGGAGTTATACTACAATCTATAAATAATAAGTTGTCTAACAAGGTTATTTTGGCGTTGCACTCGTACTCTAAATCCTCATTTACGCCAAGTAAACTGCGGTTTTTCGTACTTCGTGCGCCTAAAACTAACTCTTGTTATACAACTTCATAACATATGTGAGGGTGTCCACTTCATTAGTTGGACACCCTCTATATGTTTAGATATCTACGATATTACCCGTATACTGCACACTGTTGTAGAATGGCGATGATATGGTTAGCACCACATTGCCATAGTGGGGTGACACCTCAAAGAGGAAGGTGTAGTCGGTGGCTGAGAAGAGTGTTGTCTGGAAGGATATTTGCCAGCCGTTATTGCTCTTCTCGGCGTGATAGTTCTCGACCGAGGGCAATACATAGTTGAAGACTACGGGGTAGTAGGGTGGTACGTAGCCCTTGAGGAAGGGTATGAATACATCTACAGCATCGGTCATCACTGTCACCTCATACATATCGCTATTGAGGTTGCGCATCATGCCGGCGGGGAGCTGCTGCATGGTTTGCGGTATAAAGCGATAGCTGCGCGACATGATGATAGAGTCTATTTGTCGCTCGTAAGCGGCAAGGCGTGCTGCGCGCTGCTCGATGCGTTGTTGGTGGGCCGCACTATTGCGGTTGGGTTCGGCTGTCGTTGTTGTCTGTGTTGCACTGTATTCTTTTTCAGATGGTTGTAGTGCTATTGCGCCTGCCGAGAGGGCTGCAATGGCACCTGCGGTGATGATAATCTTGCGTAACATAGGCTTAAAGGTTTTGCCTATATCATGGCAAAGACCGAGCCATAGTTTATTATGCGTTGTGCCTTATGTCACCTATTGTTCCTAAACATAGAGAACCCCATAGCTCTTGCCATGGGGTTCGTCTCTTCTATGACGGTCTATAAGACCTTAGTCACTACTCCTCAAAAGAGTGGATAACTACACCTGAGCGCAACTTAGGCTCGAACCATGTAGTCTTAGGAGGCATGATGTTGCCAGTGTCAGCAATGTCGAAGAGCTGCTGCATTGATACTGGGTACAATGCGAAGGCAACCTTCATCTCGCCGCTGTCAACACGCTTCTGCAACTCGCCCAAACCGCGGATACCGCCTACGAAGACGATACGCTTTGATGTACGCAAGTCAGCGATGCCGAGGACCTTATCCAAAACGAGGTTAGAGAGAACAGATACGTCGAGTACGCCGATAGGATCGTTATCGTCGTAAGTACCCTGCTTAGCAGTCATTGAGTACCACTCGCCATCGAGGTACATTGCGAAGTTGTGCAATGCGTTAGGAGTGTAGATCTCTGCACCCTTCTTCTCAACTACGAATGACTCCTCAACAGCCTTCAAGAACTCCTCCTTTGAAAGACCATTAAGATCCTTAACTACGCGGTTGTAGTCGATGATGCGAAGGTGTGATGCTGGGAAGGTAACTGCCAAGAAGAAGCAGTACTCCTCGTCGCCAGTGTGGTTAGGGTTCTTTGAAGCGCACTCCTGACCTACACGAGCAGCAGCAGCTGTACGGTGGTGACCATCAGCAACATACAATGCAGGGATACCCTTGAACAACTCGGTGATACGATCGTTGGTCTCCTTGCAACGAATAACCCACATGTGGTGGCCGAAGCCATCCTCAGCAACGAAGTCGTAGTCTGCCTCGTGCTCAGCAACCCACTTAGAGATGATAGCGTCGATCTCAGCCTCATCAGGATAAGCGAAGAATACTGGCTCGATGTTAGCCTTCTGGTTGCGAACGTGGATCATACGGTCCTCCTCCTTATCAACGCGAGTAAGCTCGTGCTTCTTGATAGCGCCTGAGAGGTAGTCCTCATAGTGGCAGCACATAGCGATACCATACTGAGTACGGCCGTTCATGGTCTGAGCGTAGATGTAGTAGTACTCCTCGTCGTCCTGAGCCAACCAGCCCTTCTCCTTCCAGATGCGGAAGTTCTCCATAGCCTTCTCATAAGCCTCCTGTGAGTGCTCATCAGCGATAGGATCGAAGTCGATCTCAGGCTTGATGATGTGGAGCAAAGAGCGCTCGCCAGCCTCAGCCTTAGCCTCTACTGAGTTAAGAACGTCGTATGGACGTGATGCAACCTCTGATGCCAACTCCTTTGGAGGACGGATACCCTTAAAGGGCTTAATTCTTACCATATTTGTAAATAGTTTTAGCTTGGTTTATTTTCTTAGGAAGGGTGTCAAGCTATTTGACACCCTATTATTATATTAACAAGTGGTATAATTGAGATAGTTTGGCGACTGCTCGAAGATTGAAAATGCGCAGTTTACTCGAGGTAAATGATTAATTTTCAATCGAGGCAGGCGTCGAAATATCCAATTAGACTATTTGTTAACCTGGAAGCGAACGTTACCGTTCACGAAGTAGTCAACGATCTGGCGAGCAGCAGCAAGACCAGCGTTTACGTTAGCCTCAGCAGTCTCAGCACCCTGCTTCTTAGGAGTGCCGAAGTAGCGCTTGCCAAACTTCTCAGCGTATGCCTCCTTAGCATCTGGAGCGATGTCGGTAACATACTTCAAGTCCTCGCGCTCCTCCATAGCCTTCATAAGACCCTCCTCGTTGATAACCTCCTTACGAGCAGTGTTTACGATGGTAGCACCCTTAGGCATTGACATAGCGAGGTCGTAGCCGATAGAACCCTTAGTCTCAGCAGTTGCTGGGATGTGGAGTGAGAGGTAGTCAGCAGCAGCGTAGAGCTCAGCTACTGAGTTCATCTTCTTAACGCCATCGCGCTCGAAGACTGCCTCGTCGGTGATGAATGGGTCGTAAGCAACAACGTTCATGCCGAGAGCCTTACCCTTCAAGCCTACCAAGCGACCTACGTTACCGTAAGCGTGGATAGCAAGGGTCTTGCCCTGAAGCTCAGAACCTGTACCTGGGTTGAACTGGTTACGAGCCATGAATACCATCATGCCGAGAGCCAACTCAGCAACAGCGTTTGAGTTCTGACCTGGGGTGTTCATAACTACTACGTTGTGAGCAGTAGCAGCAGCGAGGTCAACATTGTCGAAACCTGCACCTGCGCGAACAACGATCTTGAGCTGCTTAGCAGCCTCGATAACCTCAGCAGTAACCTTGTCGCTGCGGATGATCAATGCGTCAACATCAGCAACAGCTGCCAAGAGCTCTGCCTTGTCTGTATACTTCTCAAGACGTACTACCTCGTAGTTAGCCTCCTTCAAGATTGACTCGATACCCTCAACGGCTGTCTTAGCAAAGGGCTTCTCGGTTGCAATAAGTACCTTCATAATAGGTTTTTCTTATTTTAAATTTTTAGTTATTAAGGTAGCCATCGGGGTTTTATCCCGAGGGCTACCTATATTTAATAATAGAGTGTTAGATTACTTGTGAAGCTCCTCGAACTCCTTCATGCAAGCTACCAAAGCCTCAACAGACTCCTTTGGACAAGCGTTGTAGATAGATGCGCGGAAACCACCTACTGAACGGTGACCCTTGATACCTACCATACCCTTCTCCTTAGCGAACTCCATGAACTCCTTCTCGAACTCCTCCTTACCTGGAGCCATTACGAAGCAAACGTTCATCAAAGAGCGGTCCTCCTTAGCAGCTGTACCTACGAACATAGAGTTGCGGTCGATCTCGTTGTAGAGCAACTCAGCCTTCTCCTTGTTCATCTTGTACATTACCTCAACACCACCGATCTCCTTAACCCACTTCAAGGTCTGGTACATAACGAAGATAGGGAATACTGGAGGAGTGTTGTACATAGAGTGGTTGCGAGCCTCCTCTGGGTAGTGAGTAGCGTAGTCAACCATTGACTGGAGCTTGCGCTCTGAAGAGCCAAGAAGATCCTTGCGGATGATAACGAAAGTAACACCAGCAGGACCTACGTTCTTCTGAGCACCACCGTAGATCATACCATACTTCTTGATGTCTACTGGACGAGACATGATATCTGAAGACATATCAGCAACCAAAGTTACAGGTGAGTCGATATCCTCGTGGATCTCAGTACCGTAGATAGTGTTGTTAGTTGTGATGTGGAAGTAGTCTACATCAGTTGGGATAGTGAAGTTCTTTGGGATGTAGCTGTAAGTCTTGTCCTCAGAAGATGCAACAATCTCCACCTCGCCATAGAACTTAGCCTCCTTAGCAGCCTTCTTAGCCCAAACGCCAGTCTGCAAGTAAGCAGCCTTAGTCTTGAGAAGGTTTGCAGGAACCTGGAAGAACTGAGTTGAAGCACCACCACCTACGAAGAATACAGCGTAGTCATCTGGAATGTTCAAAAGGTCGCGCCAAAGCTGCTCAACCTCAGCCATTACACGCTCCCAACCTGGAGTACGGTGAGAGATCTCAAGGATACCGATACCAGTGTTGTCGAAATCGCGGATAGCCTCGATAGCTGCCTCGACAGCCTGCTTTGGAAGTACGCAAGGACCTGCGTTGAAATTGTGTTTCATAAGTCTTAAAATGTTTTAAGTTTGTTGGTAAAAAATAAATTATGTATTGTTCGTTGTTTTGCTTTGTTGCGGGGTTTTTGACAAGCATATTGCAAGTCACACAAAGATAATCATTTTTTATGATATGCAAAAATAAAAGCGACATTTTTTTTGTAATTGGTGGAAGATGTTGCTAAATGGTGACAATGATCGGGGAAATTGAGAACGCTTATGGGGTGCAAAGGGTTGTCGCGGGGTGCGGGGCGTTCAGGCGGACTGGGGTCTTGTGGGCTTTGGGTTGGGAGCGCTTTCCCCATTAGAACCTATTAGAACCTATTGTTTTTTTTGTGGGTTCTTGTGGGTTTTTGTGGGTTCTTGTGAGTTCTTGTGGGCTTTGGGTTGGGAGTGCTTTCCCCATTAGAACCCATTAGAACCTATTGTTTTTTTTGTGGGTTCTTGTGGGTTCTTGTGGGTTCTTATGAGTTCTTGTGGGTTCTTGTGGGCTTTGGGTTGGGAGTGCTTTCCCCATTAGAACCCATTAGAACCTATCAGAACCTATTGTTTTTTTTATGCGTTCGTTTTGTTCGCCCTGTTCGCTTTGTTATGTGGGGTGGGGTAGATAGCAAAAAAAACACCTGCAAACTAATGCAGGTGCTTATGGTGTAGCGAGACCCAGGATTGAACTGGGGACCTCATGATTATGAATCATGCGCTCTAACCAGCTGAGCTATCTCGCCATTGCTCTAAAAGCGAGTGCAAAGATAGATATAATTTTTATACTTGCAAACTTTTTTACAACTTTTTTTAATTTTTCTTACAAATTGTCTGTTTTTAGCCTCCAGCATTCCCCTTTTCTGGGGCGATAGTGATGCGAGACGGTACAGTCTACCCTCCCTATATAACAAAATAAGCGCACCCCGAAGGATGCGCTTGTCGGTTTAATCGCATGAAACGATATATTACTTCTCGTTCTTGATCTGCAAGAATGACCATGCAGCAGAGCCAGCAGATGCGAGCATGAACAAGATAGCACCAATGTGACCAATTGAAGCACCAGCCAACTTAGCTGCAGCAACATTCTCACTAATAAGTTTGCCTGTCTCAGTACCCTTAACAAATAAGGTAACATCTGCCCAAAGGAAGATACCAAGAAGACCAAAGAAAGCACCCAAAACTGAAGCGCAGAATACGAACTGCTTCTGCTCGTAAAGTACGCCGTAAGCAGCTACTATAGCGCAAATGAATGCGATGATACCAAACCATGTGCTGATACCAAGACGTGAGCCAGCTGATGTAACACCATTCACTGTATATGATACTGAGCACCATGGTAGGAATACGAATACAAGCATCAAAACTACAAGACCAGCAGCGATAAGCCAGTTCTTGTCACCAGTCTTAATAGATGGCTTAGCCCAATCTGTACGGCCAAATGCGCCGAAATCAGGAATCAATTTGTTGAAATCCATAGTTGTAAAAGTTTAGTTGTTAATAAGTATTTGATTTGTTCTGTCTGTTTTAATAGTGCGAATATAATCAAAACTTTTCATTAAACCAAATTTGGTTTTAGACCTAGTTAGTCCTTCTCGATAACGCCAGTCCAGTTGCAGGTGATCTTGTTACCCTTGTAGTCTCTACCGTCGAGAATTACGGTGTGTGTGCCATCTCCATTGTCGATGAACTCTGCTGTACCACTCTTAATCATAGCGTAATTTTTGTAGCCACTTGCCGAGCCACCGCCATACTCATAGAACCAGCTACCCACAGCCTGGGCGTACTTATTCGTAAATCCAGCCACCATGACGAGCTTGCCTGGCTTATCCGAGATGGTGTACTTGCCCGCAAACTTACCATCGGTAGATGAGTTGTCGGTCACAAGGTCGAACTGAAGCGTGTCGCCATATACATAGCCACCCGCCTTATTCATTATATATATAGTATAGTTCGAGTAGCCTGTCTGCCAGTAGTCGCCCTCGTAGCCCCACTTTGCGCGGTGCTCGCCATCGAAGCTCACATGACGGTCACCCGTGAGCGTAGACTGCGCCTCGCCATCCTGACCGCCCAGAGGGTCATCGTTGCCACCATTATCGGGGTTCTCGCCACTAACATCCTCAAGCTCGAGGCTGCCAAAGAATGTCACCTTGTGAAGCTTACCATCGATGGTTGCCTCAAGGACAATCTTGTTTGCTGAAACCACCATCTTGGCATCGCTCATATACTTGGTTACGGTGCTCTCTACGCTGTCGCCAGTGAGGATAAGCTGGCTGTTTTCGCTATTAATGGTGTACTCTTCGCCTGTATTCGAGCTATCGAAGGTGTATGTGCCTAATGGTAGTGTTAGGCTCTTGGTAGCGGGTGAGAAGCAATCTATGTAGTAGTATGTGCCATTAGGGTATGCCTGGCCACCATTGTTGAGGCCCTGGTCCGAGAGGAAGAAGGCGTAGCGGTCCGAGCCATCGCCATACTTCTCACCATAGTAATAGCCATCGAGTGACGATGCAGTGAACTCTACATCTGCCTCGGTGTTGCCACCATTGTCCGAGCCGCTGCCCGAGCCCTTCTGCTGGATTGTGATGTTGGTAGACTCCTCGCCGTAGCTTATCTCTATAATGGCTACACGCTGTGCTCCATTGTTAGCCTTGACATCCACGAGAATAACGCCTGTAGTGGGGTAGGAGATGCCATTAATCATCTCGTTGCCATTGATGATGGTGCTTGTTACCGATTGGCCTGCGATAGCCTCACGAATGTTGTAGGTGATAGCCGCATTGCCACCCTTTGCCTCCATCAGGATAACGCTCTCGGAGGTTATGCTTAGGTGCTTCAATGTCCCAGTCTCATTTTGAGTCTCGCATGCTGTCAACAGCAAGACAAAGCCCATGGCAAGGGCTGTAAAAAGATTTCTCATTGTGTTATAGTTTTTAGAATTTTCCTAACTGAGCTACAAAGTTAAATAAAATATCGTGACCACGCAACACTTGATACAAAAAAAAGGGGCAAAGTCCTAAGTCCTTGCCCCTATCATTGTTTTAGTTAACTACTTACTTAACCTCTACGTAGCTGTATCCTGCAACATCTGCAGAGTCGCTTGCATAGACAATCATCTCCTCGAGGTAGAGTGTACCCAAGTTGCCATTCTTATCCTTGGCAACTGCAACGATGGTGTACTCCTTGCCATACTCGAGTGTGAAGTAGCAGTTGTGGTAGTGGTTCTTGATGTTCTTCTCCTGTGCTACCTCAGCCAACCACTGTGACTCCTTCTGCCAGTCGATAACACGAGTGTCAACCATATAGTATACCTGGTCACCCTCCTGAACACCACTGATGGTCATAGGCACAAGGGCATAGTTCTCGTATGCTGTGTAGTTGCCCCAGTGATCAGCATCTACGGCTGCTACCTCAGCGAGATTGTAGTGCTCGGTGTATGAGAAGTTGATGTTTGATGTGCCAGGGGTGTCTGACATAAAGGTGAACTCCTTAACGAAGATGCGAGTGTTAGGTGTCTCACCCTCAACGCCGAATGCCAATGCTACGAAGGTAACGCCAGGCTGGCCCTTAGTGTAGTTGATATCAGTTGAACCAACTGCAGTGTAAGCATTGATATAGCCATTAGCCTCGAATGCTGCGAAGCGCTCAGTGTCAGTTGAACCACAAGCGAGGTACTGCTCCTTGGTAAGCACTGTACGACGGAATGTAGCATTAGGATCGCTTGCAGTGAAGTAGATGTCGGCAGTAGTCTTGAAGATGTTCTTAACCTCGATCTCGATTGTCACGCCAGAGTCTGCTACATTCTCGGTTGTAACCCTCTCGGTAACGATCTCAGTAGCGGTAAATGCGGTTGCAGGGTCTACGGCGAATACGTAGAATACATACTCCTCGTTGCCCTTGAGCTCGTTGTACTCGATGGTCTGTGTACCCTGCTTGCAGAGGTCAGCGATGATGCTTGAAGGCTGGTAGCCCATATCACGCTTGATTGTCACCTGCTCGTTCCAACGGCGTGGGAAGATCTCCTCGGGTGTAACATCATCACCGAAGTATGAATTAAAGTCGTTCATAGACCAGCACTCTGTGTAGTAGTATGTCTCAGGGTTCTCAGTTGTTACAGTCTGTGTGATGTGAGCGCCGTGAACCTCGAACGACATAGTGATGTTCTCGTCGATAGTCTCAGTTGCTGCTGTGCGGATAGTCTCAGTGTAAACCTCCCAGTCAGTAGCCTGACCATTAGAGAGGTTGATGTGGTAGCAGTAAACTACATACTCAGTATCTGGCACAAGACCAGTGAAGTCAACGATAACCTGGCCCTTGCGTGCGATGTTCTGCAAGTAGTTGAGAGTTGTCTGCGATGCTGCGTATGCCTCCTCAGCGATAGCGTCGAGGTCGTAGTTGATGATACCCTCGTCGTAGATAAGACCGAATGCCTCCATATGAGCCTTGGTGTAGGTGCGGCAGATGAAGGCAGTCTCAGTATCTGCAGGAGTAACCTCGATTGAGAGTGCTGTAGACTCGTTTGAGAGAATCTCGTAAGTGAAGGCCTCTACATCAGAAGCAGACTGCTTAACGACAATCTGATACTTCTCCTCT
>JAZRMM010000001.1:0-12154 GCA_045647535.1 Alistipes sp. | reverse complement strand
TTATATATATAAATATATATAATCACTGATATATACTATTATTAGTATCAATAGAGTGGTAGTATACGGCCACACTGAGATGAGGGTTGTCGAGTGCCAACCACTATATATCTCTTATTGATATATTACTACCAATACTGATATATTATTATTGTTATTATTATCGTGTTAAGCGTTCAATCGTTCAAAAACATAGGGAAATTGAACGATTGAACGCTGAACAGTGCCCCATTAAAAAGGAAGAGCGCCTCAGCGCTCTCCATTCCTAATTACTAATTACTAATTACTAATTCCTAATACTCTCTTGCGCCAAAGATGGCGGTGCCTATGCGCACCATCGTCGAGCCATACTCCAAGGCCAAGGGATAGTCGTCGGACATGCCCATAGAGAGGGTGTCGAAGCTATCGCCAAAGCGAGGCTTAAGCTCCTCAAAAATATCTCTAATACGCTGGAAATCACTGCGCACAACGCTCTCATCATCGGTGTTTGTAGCAATGGTCATAACGCCACGAACACGCACATGCTCCATGGCATCCAAAGCCCCTGAAGCGATGAAGCCACGTAGCTCGTCGGCATCCCAGCCCGACTTCGTCTCCTCCTGTGCAACATGCACCTCGAGGAGTATGTCGATGACACGGTTGCAGCGTGCCGCCTGTCGCTCAATCTCGGCCACAAGGCGCTCGGAGTCCACCGAGGCGATGAGCGATACGAAGGGTGCAATAAGCTTAACCTTGTTGGTCTGCAGATGGCCAATCATAGACCACTCTATATCCTTGGGCAGCTGCTCGGCCTTGGCTGCCATCTCCTGGGGACGGCTCTCACCAAAGATACGATGACCAGCCTCGTAGGCCTCCATAATGCGCTCCGAGGGGTGAAACTTTGATACAGCAACGAGGCTCACACCCTTAGGCAAGCTCTGGCGTATGTCGTTGAGACGCTTGGCAATACTCATATATTTATCCATTTTGTTGCACAAATGTACAAAATCTTGGGCAACGATACAACTATTTCAAAATAAATTAGTATCTTTGAAGGTTAATATGCCTATATGGTGTGAAAACTAATTAATAAATAATAACCTAAAACAACATCTATGAAAAGACTTTTTAAGCTTGTTGCTCTTGTTGGCGCCTTCATGGCTTCGGTGGCTACTGCCGATGCTTGCACCAACATCATCGTTACCAAGGGAGCCTCTCAGGATGGCTCAAACATTGTGACCTATGCGGCCGACTCACACGGTCTCTATGGCTCATTGTACCAGTATGTAACAGGCAAGTACACCAAGATGATGGATGTAACCGAGTGGGACACTGGTCGCTACATCGGTCAGATAGACCAGGTGCCTGTGACATACCGCACACTTGGCAACTCTAACGAGCACTCACTATTCATCACCGAGACCACGTTTGGTGGCCGCCACGAGTTGGAGGACCCTAATGGTGGCATCGACTACGGCTCGCTCATCTACATCACCTTGCAGCGTTGTAAGACCGCACGCGAGGCTATCGACATGATTGTCTACCATGCCAACACCTATGGCTACTGCTCATCGGGCGAGACGTTCTCTAACGCCGACACCGAGGAGGCATGGATCATGGAGCTTATAGGCAAGGGTCCTAACGACAAGGGTATCGTATGGGTGGCACGCCGCATCCCCGATGGCTACGTATCGGCACACGCCAACCAGGCACGCATCACCACCTTCCCATGGAACGACCCTGAGAACTGCCTCTACGCACCCGATGTTGCGGATGTAGCTCGTAAGATGGGCTGGTATGAGGGCTCGAACGAGGATTTCAGCTTTGCTGATGCCTACGCACCCCTCGACTTCGGCGCTATGCGTGGCTGCGAGGCTCGTGTATGGGCATTCTTCCGCATGGTGGCTGACGACATGGACCAGTATCTCGACTATGCCATGGGTCACAACGCCGCTAACCGCATGCCTTTGTGGGTTATGCCACGCGAGAAGGTGAGCCTCAAGCTCGTTATGGATGCTATGCGCGACCACTACGAGGGCACACCTATGGATATGACCGCTGATATCGGTGCTGGTGGCGAGGGCTGCCCCTACCGCTGGCGTCCTATGTACTTCGAGGTTGATGGCGTGGAGTACTGCAACGAGCGTGCTATCGCCACACAGCAGACAGGCTTCTGGCTTGTAGGCCAGGCACGTCCTGGTAAGGTGGGCATCCTCTGGTTCGGTACCGACGATGCTGCAACATCACCTCTTACACCTATCTACGTTAACTCGTTGGAGGTTCCCGAGTGCTTGCGTGAGGGCAATGGCACCATGCTTAAGTACTCAGACACATCTATGTTCTGGATTACCAACCGTGTGGCTCAGTTCGCATACTTGCGCTACAACACCGTGGGTGCAACCGTACGCAACCATGTAGACGCATGGGAGATTGAAGCAATCAAGGCTGTCGAGGCATTCGACAAGGAGATAGCAGCACTCAGCGAGAAGAAGGCTCGTAAGATGGCCACTGCATTCAGCGTGGAGAAGGCTCAGCAGCTCTTCAACCTTTGGGAGGGCTTGGACGAGTACCTCATGGTTAAGTACATCGACGGCAACATCAAGGGCGAGGAGAATGGTAAGTTTGTGGACAACGGCAACGGCAAGGATATCCCTGGCGTTATCGAGCAGCCTGGCTACACCGAGAGATGGAAGCGTGCCGTAGCTAAGGACAACGGCGAGGTATTGAAGGTTGTTAAATAGTAATACACATATATAATATGGAGAGATACGATATTATCGTCATTGGCTCGGGCCCTGGCGGATATGTTGCAGCCATCCGTGCTGCCCAGTGTGGCAAGCGTGTGGCTATCGTTGAGAAGGCTGATGCTGGTGGTGTATGCCTCAACTGGGGCTGCATCCCCACAAAGGCTCTTGTACGCTCGGCACAGGTATTCGCCGACTGCAAGGCCGCAGCAACCTACGGCGTGAGCATTGAGGGCGAGGTTAAGCCCGACTGGACAAAGATGGTAGAGCGTGAGCGCATGGTGGCAACAACCATGAACAAGGGCGTTCAGTTCCTCCTCAAGAAGAACAATATCGACGTTATCGCAGGCTTCGGTCGCCTCAAGGCTGCCGACACCGTGGAGGTCGAGGGTGTGGACTACGAGGCCGACTACATCATCCTCGCCACAGGCGCACGTCCACGTGTTATGCCATTCATGCCTATCGACGGCAAGCATATCATATCATCGAAGGAGGCATTGGTGCTCCCCGAGCTACCCGAGACTATGGTCGTGGTGGGCTCAGGAGCTATCGGCTCGGAGTTCGCCTACATCTACGCCACCATGGGCGTGAAGGTGACCATCGTCGAGTATATGCCTCAGATTATGCCTTTGGAGGACGAGGATACCGCCAAGGCTATGGAGCGTGCCTTCCGCAAGCTACGTGCTACGGTGATGACATCCACTACCGTTAAGTCGGTAGCCGTGCGTGAGGATGGCAAGTGCGACGTAGTCATCGAGGGCAAGAAGGGCGAGCAGACCCTTGAGGCCGACGTGGTACTCTCGGCTGTGGGCATCAAGTCCAACATCGAGGATATGGGTCTCGAGGAGCTCGGCATCGAGATTGAGCGCGACAAGGTTAAGGTCGACGAGCACTACCAAACATCGGTTGACGGCGTCTATGCCATCGGCGATATCATCGCAACACCAGCCCTTGCACATGTTGCCTCTGCCGAGGCTATCCACTGCGTGGAGCACATCTGCGGTCTTAACCCCGAGGCTGTCGACTACTCTACCATCCCATCGTGCATCTTCACATCACCCGAGGTTGCCTCTGTGGGCATGACCGAGGCACAGGTAAAGGCTCAGGGCATAGAGTATAAGGTGGGTAAGTTCCCATATACCGCATCGGGCAAGGCTACGGCTGCTGGCGAGCGTGACGGCTTCGTGAAGCTCATCTTCGATAGTGAGGAGCGATTGCTTGGCGCTCACTTCGTGGGTCATAACGTCACCGAGATGATTGGCGAGCCAACCCTCGCTAAGGTCCTTGGTGTCAACGCACACCGCATAGCACGCACCATCCACGCACACCCATCTATGCATGAGGCAGTGATGGAGGCTGCGGAGGATGCTCTTGGCTGCGCTATACACATGTAGTCAACAGGAGCTGACACAACAAAAATACCACCCTATCACAGGGTGGTATTTTATTTTGGGGTTGTCTACTATCAGGTTTAGCAGATACCGCCTATCGGAGAGCCCCCGATGGAGTGCCGCTACCCTACTTCGAGAGGTTTAGGCGCTCAGCAGTATAGAGGTAGCGCTTGATGCTACGCTTAGGGGTCTTGACGAACTCCTCACGGTGGATAACGATATTGGCAACCTTCTCGTACGATGCCACCAACGTATTGAGCGTTTTGAGGTTCTCCTCCATAATCTCGGGGAGACGCTCCATGTCGACATGCTCGGCATTCGCAAGGTCGTAGTCGGGAACAACCAATGCTGTGAGCTTACCGTTGTTCTCGATAACCAAAGACTCGGCAACCATATAGAGGTTATTGAGGCGCTCCTCAATCTCCTCAGGGTAGATGTTCTGACCCGAGCCCGAGAGAATCATGGTCTTGCAACGACCACGAATGTAGAGTGTGCCGTCAGCATCCATAGTACACATATCACCAGTGTGCAACCAGCCATCCTCCTCAAGAACAGATGCTGTAGCGCTCTCATTCTTGTAGTAGCCCATCATGACGTGCTCACCACGGATGAGAAGCTCTCCTGGGATGTTGCGTGGGTCGGTCGAGAGAATCTTAGCCTCAAGAAGCTCTGGGAGCACCTTACCGCATGAACCCGGTTTGAAGGCCGAAGGCACCTCAAAGCTGATGAGTGGAGCACACTCGGTCATGCCGTAGCCCACGGTAAGTGGGAACTTAATCTTGCGGAGGAAGTCCTCAGTCTCCCTGCTGATGGCAGCACCACCCACGATGAATATCTCAACACAACCACCAAACTGCTCCATAAGGCGTGAGAGGATGGTTGAGTAGATAGCGGTGTTGATAAGAGGTATACGCATAGCGATACTCATAGGAGTCTTCTCCAACATAGGGAGGATGCTCTTGCGATATACCTTCTCCAAGATCATAGGCACTGAGCATACGATGTTTGGCTTAACGCTCTTCATAGCCTCGATAAGAATCTTTGGCGATGGGATACGACCAAGCAGTGTCACATGGATACCACAGGCCATAGGCGCAAGGAAGTCGAAGGCACAGCCAAAGGCGTGAGCCAAAGGCAAGAACGACAATGAGCGACCACCAGCACGGAAGTAGTTGACACCAGTCTTAGGGTTGACCATATCGCGAGCGAAGATGATGTTACCGGTGAGGTTGTTCACCGTAAGCATCACACCCTTAGATGAGCCGGTAGTGCCCGATGTGTAGTTGAGCAAGCATAGCTTGTCGTTAGCCACCTCGTCATACTTGATATCCTCAATGGTGAAGCCCTTAGGATATGCCGCTGCAAAGTGCACGTTGATATTGTTAATGTAGTCGGTAATTGCATTACCCTCACGCTCGTAGATTACGTGGAAGTCGGTGAGCGAGAATACAGCCTTAATCTCAGGTATCTGGTCACCCTCGATATCATCCCAGAAGTTATCACCAAGGAAGAGCATCTTACTCTCCGAGTGGTTGATGATGTTGATTACGTCGTTAGGGTTGAAGTCCTGGAGGATAGGCACGATCACCGCACCATAGGTTATTGTTGCGAGGTAGCTCACACACCAACGAGTGTTGTTACGGCCGATAAGGGCAATCTTATCGCCACGCTCGATGCCCGCAGCCTTAAACATAAGGTGCAACTTGGCAATGTCCTGCGCTACGTCGAAGTATGTCAATGTCTCCTTCTTGAAGTAGTCGGAGAGAGCTGGAGCATCACTATTCTTGCGGAAGCTCTCCTCGAAAATCTTGATTAAATTACTATCCAACATAGTCTATTGTGTTTTGAATAATTTCAGTTCAATGGCACAAAGATACTAATTTTTATTTAGACCACGAAATATTCAACCAATTTTCTCATTATTTATTTTCACCTACACCCCATCCTTGAAATGCTAACCACTGATATATAGACTTTTATAACAATCTATCTTCAACTAAATTTATTATAAAAATTTTTCTATAAGTACACAATCGGCGACTACCACAAAGAAATAAAGTCAAAGATGTTGCCAATTTTTCCAATAACACACGGGGCGAAATTATGGAGATTGCATCCAACCAACAACCCGACCACGACAGACATCACCCTCTACCGTCATGCCGAGGAGCAATAGCGACGTGGGCATCTGTCAGCCGAGGGGAGAGCCGAGGGCGTTCAGGCGGACTGGGTTCTGGTGAGGTCTGGTGAGGTCTGGTGGGGTCTGGTGGGGTCTGGTGGGGAGCGCTTTCCCTATTAGAACCCATTAGAACCTATCAGAACCTATCGGTTTTTCTCCGTTCGCTCCGTTCGCTCCGTTCGCCCCGTTCGCTACTACGCCTCATTGATACCAATATCCTCGCCATGCAACCATTTTACCTATATATATTTTGTGGTTATCCATTTTTTTCATATCTTTGTGCGATTATAGCGTTCGCGCAATAAATGGGCAAATAATTAAAAACTATCATACTATGAACGTATCATACAACTGGCTAAAGCGCTACCTTAAGAGCGACCTCTCAGCGGAGCGCATGGCCGAGATTCTTACTGAGCTTGGTCTTGAGGTCGAGGAGTTCGAGAAGATTGAGACCATCAAGGGCGGCCTCAAGGGCGTTGTCGTAGGCGAGGTACTCACCTGCGAGGACCACCCCGACTCTGACCACCTACACATCACCACCGTTGATGTTGGTGGCGAGGCACCATTGCAGATTGTCTGTGGTGCTGCCAACTGCCGCAAGGGCCTAAAGGTTATGTGTGCCACCGTAGGTGCTGTTTTGTACCCTATCGACTCGGAGGAGGAGTTCAAGATTAAGCGTAGCAAGATTCGTGGTGTAGAGTCACTCGGTATGCTCTGTGCCGAGGATGAGTTGGGCATTGGCCGCAACCACGAGGGCATCATGGAGCTTCCTGAAGATGCCGTGGTGGGAACACCTGCCAAGGAGTACCTCCATATCGCTGACGACTACCTCATCGGCATTGGCCTCACACCTAACCGTGTGGATGCAGCATCTCATATCGGCGTTGCTCGTGACATCGCAGCATACCTCAAGAGCCGTGGCGAGGCTGTGGAGTTCACCCTACCCTCTGTCGATGGCTTCAAGGTCGACGACACCTCACGCACCATAGAGGTGGAGGTTGTAAACCAGGAGGCAGCACCTCGCTATGCTGGTATTACCGTTAGCGACTGTAAGATAGCCCCATCACCCGAGTGGATGCAGAATGAGTTGCGTGCTGCGGGCATCAACCCCAAGAACAACCTTGTGGATATCACCAACTACGTACTCTTCGAGCTTGGCCAGCCTCTTCACGCCTTCGACGCCGATAAGATTGAGGGCAATAAAGTGGTTGTTCGTTCAGCTGCTGAGGGCGAGAAGTTCGTGACCCTCGATGGTGTGGAGCGCACACTCAGCGCCAACGACCTTATGATATGCTCTAAGGAGCGTCCTATGTGCATCGCTGGTGTGTATGGCGGTCAGGACTCAGGCATTAACGACAACACCGTAAACGTATTTATCGAGAGCGCCTACTTCCACCCCGTATGGGTGCGTAAGACCGCTAAGCGCCACGGTCTAAATACCGACGCATCGTTCCGCTTTGAGCGAGGCATCGACCCTAACATCCAGGTGTACGCCCTCAAGCGTGCCGCAATGCTCATGCAGGAGTTGGCGGGTGGTCGCATAACATCCGAGATTATCGACATCAACCCAACCCCAGCTAAGCACTTCGAGTTCGACTTCTCTATGGAGCGTGCCTGCCGCCTTATCGGCAAGGAGCTCTCGGAGGAGACATTCATGACAATACTCCAGGCTCTTGACGTGGAGGTACGAGGCCGTGAGGGTAGCACCCTTCATGTTGCCGTGCCACCATACCGTGTGGACGTACAGCGTGAGGCCGACCTCGTGGAGGATGTACTTCGTGTATACGGCTACAATAACATCGAGGTATCTGACCACGTGAACTCAACCTTGTCATACGCACCAAAGCCCGACAAGGCACGCCTTCAGAATATGGCATCGGACTACCTCTCAGCAAATGGCTTTACCGAGATTATGTCTAACTCGCTCACTAAGGCTTCGTACTACGAGGAGTCGCAGAGCTACCCTGTGGAGCGCTGTGTTAAGATACTTAACCCACTATCACAGGACCTCAACGTCATGCGCCAGACACTGCTCTTCAACGCCTTGGAGGCCGTAGAGCTCAACGTAAACCGCCGCAATGGCAACTTGCGCATGTACGAGGTGGGCAACTGCTACGCATACGACGCTGATAAGGCTTCGGAGGAGAACACCCTCGCCAAGTATAACGAGAGCTACCGCATAGGTATCACCGTCACAGGCCAGTCGTCGTTACTCAGCTGGAATAGCAAGGCCGAGAGCTCATCGTTCTTCACCTTGCGTGCCGCTGTTGAGCGCCTCTTGAAGCGCTTCGGCATCGACATCTACACCTTGCAGTCGGATAGCCTCGAGTGCGACCTCTACGCCGATGCTATCGTCTATAAGCAGGGTCCTAAGGAGGTGTTGCGCATGGGTGTTGTATCGCCTATCGTGCGTAAGAAGTTCGACATCAAGCAGGATGTATACTTCGCCGAGATAGACTTCGACCAGCTTATCAAGATGACCAAGAAGTCGAAGGTGCAGTTTGTGGAGCTTTCTAAGTTCCCCGAGGTTAAGCGCGACTTGGCACTCTTGGTAAATAAGAACGTCACCTTCTCGCAGCTACGCTCTATCGCTTTTGCTACAGAGAAGAAGCTCCTCAAGTCGGTATCACTGTTCGATGTCTACGAGGGCGACAAACTTCCTGAGGGCAAGAAGTCATACGCCTTGAGCTTCGTTCTTGAGGATAAGAGCCAAACCCTCACCGACAAGCAGATCGAGCGCTCTATGAATAACCTGCAGACACAGCTCGAGCAGAAGGCCGGCGCCGAGGTCCGCAAGTAAGCGGAAGGGGATCGACCACTTAATAACTAAACCTCCGTATGGATAATAGCCCATACGGAGGTTTTTGCATCATTGCCATAAATATCATCCAACGCCACTTTTGTAGCTTCATATATACTATTTAACTGCACTTTCTTTCTTTATCTAATCCTTCTTTATACCATAGATAAAGTAAGAATATCGCTACAACAACATCAACAATATTCCATACCACTCGGCCTAAAGTAATTGGGAACAGCGGCTGAAATAGGAGAGCTAAAGTTCCCATCGTTATCATTAGCAAACTATTCTCCTTTACACCATAGTTATAAGCATTAATGCCGAACACTATCATTGCCACAAAACGCACCAATTGATAGTAGCCATATGGCATATCAAACAAACAAGTTAGTAGTATAACGGCCATTATCAGCCAATGATGCTTAATTACTAACTTATATACACTCATAGGTTATTAAAATTTGTCTACACCCATTCCACAATACTTATTTAACGCCCTAGATAATTCCTCATCTAGTAATACGCAAGGATCAAAGCCATGTTTTAGCATACACACCGTAGACAATATCTGCATATGCTCACTATCTTTCATTGCGTTATGTGTGTTTACTAATGCAGCATATACAAGCATCCCATCCGAAAACGAATCTCCAGTCAAAGCTGAACGGACTGTTTTAGACTTAACACAATTATCAAACGCATCACGAAATTTGAGTCTTATCTGCTCTTCTTGACTTAATCTCTTTCTAAAAAAATTCTTAATAAAATTCATACTCTTTCTAACTTAATAAAAATCCCATTATTAGTGCTACATAAATGATAATCAAACCAACAATACGACAAATTTTTAATCTATCATACATATACATCGGAGGGAGTATAACGACTAATCCTAACTTTAATATAAAAGCACCTATTTTAGAACCGATAATAGCTCCAATATATACTAATATATACCACCAATGTTCAGCAAAGGTTAAGTATCCTGCTGCTGCAATTACAGACAACGAACCTAGCAACACCGACCAACCATATAGTATCCTCAGCCAATTATTATCTGTCCAATATTTTTCCGCCAGTTCATCTTTGTAAGTTCCATTTGCATCAGATATTTTTTCAGGAACACATAGCTGAAGACCTATTAACACAATAAATGATAACCAAAAAATTAACGTTGCACTCATAATATTCTAATGAATAAAAATCGTCTTTATATACTATATTTTATATCAGATCATCAATAGATGGCAATTGATAGCCAATCTCTATAGCTTTTTTCTCCATCATAAACCGTGTTTGGTTGAGGACTGTTTGCATAGTCATAAGTACCGCAGGTGATTCATTGAAGTTTTTTAAATAACTAGGAGAATCACACCCTGGATTCATATAAAATGTATTGTATATAAACATTGGTGTAAAATAAGAACTTGACCTTAATTTCATCTCTTGTTCATTATAAAACTCAACTCTGTTATTGATGTATTCAAGAACATTATCGACATTCGAATGACACAAAACCTCATCATGTAAAAGAAGAAAATATCTATCTTCAAAGATGTCAAGGTCTATCGAATTTTTATGTTCTGTTCCCAAGTTAACTAAAATAGAACTGCAATAGATTAAGGCCTCAGCATAACCTCCTTCAGGGAGTACTTTGAATGAAGACTCAATCATTGAAACACCTTGTTTTGCTATATTAAACAATTTATTCTCTAGTTCGTTGTTCTTCGAAAGGTCTGGGGCAAGATTCAACTTTTCTAATGTTTCTTTTACACCTTCTTTGGTTATTCCGCACTTTTTCTCCATTGCTTTCCACCAATCATGAGAGACATCATCTACCTCTCCGCTTTTTTTAGATATGGGTGCTTGGGTTGTATCTTGGAATGAGCTTGACTCTTCGGCTTCAAACCACAAATTTTTCAAGGTCATCACCAAATCTTTGCTCATATCCCTCTTCATCTGCTCTATTATTTTTTCTTGATTCATGTTTTCGGGGAACTTCCACTCTCTTTCAATATTACCGCATAATGGATTATTTTTAACTTTCATTTGAATATTAACGACATCAAAAGTTTTTGTAATATAGAACACCTGAGAGCCAGCAATACCCTGAACTCCAACAACAACAGATGTATTATCTTGATGGAAAATCTTACTATCATTATGTGAAGACAAAATATAATCTACAATTTTAGAGTACTTTTGCCTTGCACCTCCTTGAGCTTTCATTTTTCTAGATTGAATAATCAAGTCAATAATAAACCTTACCAATATGAATGCTCCGATAAAGCCAATAACCTTAAGCAACCACATAACTAATATTTTTTTAATTGTTTTAAAACCTCGTGTTTTCCCAATATTCACACTCCACTGACTCTTGAAGATAAGTATTAATAAACATCTTTCTATCAACCTCCTTAGCTCGTGCATAAGATGAAATTATACTATCTTTAAGAGCTATGCGATATTCATTTGAGTTGCCGATTCTTGACACTATAGTATTTACGACATCATCTAAAACTTTCAATGAATAACCATATTTGCGAGCAATCGCATCAAATATTATTACATCTTCTACTCGACACTTATCACTGCATACTAAAATCAACACTGCTAAATGTTGCAAGAAATCATGTTTTGTGTCATCAGTTTTAGGCAGGGACTCCTCTATCATCCTATTATTAATTATTGACATCGCATGCTCATCGAAATTGAAATGCTCGTTTATGACTATTGCCCTAAGCAGAGCATATTCATCCGAGAGGCGTTCATCACTAGCTAATATATATATCAAACTATCCCTATAATAATCAAAGACGCCATCCTTATCTTCTCTTGCCTTAATGAGTGGATCTAATACAAACAAGTGTGAATATGACATTTTTACCAAGTTGTACCGCTCCATCTCCTATGCGGTTAATTAGTATATATAAAAAGAAAGTGTGGAGATGACTTCATTTATCTACAAGAAGGTTGTGGAAAGACCTGACAGTAATAAACGAATACAATGCCCCACACTTGGATAGTATGGGGATATATGCCAAGAGAGGCATAGCCACAT